>CAXHCD010000013.1:0-70768 GCA_964015265.1 uncultured Oligoflexia bacterium | reverse complement strand
TCTATAACTGATTTATCCAAGGATGATCTGGTGAAGTAATTAATAAGCTTTCACGTAACCATATTTTTTGATCATTATTTAAATATTTTAAACATTTCTTAAAATCCGCTTCATCTTTTTCTTCTAGAGTCCTTGATTTAAAAAGAAGTTGAATTTCGGGAGCAATGACATTGTTTCCATTTTCAAGGGTAAGACCGAATAATTTTTTATCTCTATTAATATTGATATTTCTTCGATAAATCCACTTGCCAAATTTTTCATCGCTAATTAAACACTGAAAAAGCCATTCTTGCTCTCCAGTATTTTTTACCCAAATATTCCAGTCATTAGTTTTTAAATCTGATATTAAATTTAATTTTCTCAGCCCATCTTTATTAGCAATATAGAATTCAAATTTGGATGAAAGAAAGAATAATTTTTCAAAATTTTCTCTAAAGAGAGTTATGTCAATGTCGCCATGCTCACGAGTATTTTGTCCTAACCAAAGATCAATCCCATATCCACCAGCTATCCACCAAGGAGACTCTAGTTTCTCCAATAATTGCTTTAAATCATTAGGACTTATTTTTTTCCAACTCTCTGACACGCTAAATTAATCCTTGTAAAACCTAGTAGCTATCTATAGCTTTTGGGTTTAAATACTTTTCTTTGATCTTCAATTTTAGCGAAAAAAGAAAGATCTTTTATTTCCGGAAAAACACTTTCAACAACAAGAATAACTTCTTTCATCATAATCTCAGTTTCATTCCAAGCTTCATGAGGAGATAGTTTATATACATTTTGAAATGACTTAATAATCCCTCTTGGCTTAATTTTTAAAGAATCAAGTACTAAGTCCATCCTTTTATATGTGGGATAGTAAATTTTATTTAATCCAAGTAAGGCTAAATACATCCTTTTTTGAAGTCCAGATATAAGTCCATATAATATTGTCAGATCATTTCTTTTAATATGAATTGCTGCATTTCCATTTGTAAAAAATCTCAAATGTTCTAAGACTATTTTTTTTGAATATTCATTTGAGTATTCTTGGGATCTCTCAATCCATCTTTGTATAAATCTATCTCTATCATAAAGAGAAATACAATTAGAAAATGTATATAAAAGGTTTTGCTTACTTAAATCTGTATTAAAATCATTTAATACATCAGAGAAAACTTTATCATTAATTTCGGACGTTGAATGCCATATATCAACTTGGAAATCTTGAATATGTATATTATCTTCGACAGCATTTTGACTTTTCCAAGTTGTAAATTCTGTAAATCGTTTTCCTTCAAGTTTTTCAATGATTTCCTTTCTTCTTTGATCAGATAATTGTTCATTCCATATGCAGCAAACTTCAAGATCAGAAAATTTATCCGCTATTCCTCTTCCAACTGATCCACCAACAAAAAAACCAGAAAGCTCATTATAGACACTTAGCTGATCAACTAAAGATTTTGCAATATCAAGTCTCCATACATTTTCATCAGTCACATTAAATCCTTATAAAAGCGTTATTTACAAATTTTCTTAAACCCACTTATATATTCTTTTAGAGACCCAAGTCCAACCTTCGATCTTCTTACATCGACATTTTTTGGATCTTCAATAGGAATTGGTTTCCAAATACCTTTAGATTCACACATTCCTTGTGTCCCATATCGTTGAAGAGTCCTCTTTGAAGGATCGTGCCATGATGCTGCCACACGATCAAATAAGTATGCATAATTTGAAGGATTAGTTTCTTTTTTGAGAAGAAGCTTTTGTAATACTTTTAGAATTTTTCTTTGAAAAACTATGTCATGATCAGCGTGCTGTACAATTAACCATGCATCATTATCTGCCTTTTTGCCAAAGGCACTTATATTAAACCAATTATAAATTTTTATTAGCTGTTTAAGATCTTCTGTATGTTTGAGATCAATATTTTCCCAACGATGCTCAAATTTTGTCTCAAAATATTTCACTTCGTCTTCAGAATAATTTTTCTCATATTTAATATCCATAAAGTTTCTCATAAACTGATCAACCTTTACCATATGATCTAGTTTCTTTTTTACCCATTCTTTATTTTTAGGTTCACTAGGTATTTGATCAAAACTTGAATTCATTTCTTTTATTTTTAAATCATAAATTTTTAGATCTTTATCCACTAACGTTGATGCATAAGATATTAAAGGAAATAAAATAAAAAAAACCTTAACTAAATACTTCATATTCTAAATTTTATATTAATGAATACTTAAAGTCTTTATTTAAGAGGGTGGCCAGAACAATCATGCCCTGGCCAATTGCCACTTCTAATACTTAAGCCCAAGTGAAGTGGTCTAACGAGTATCAAATATAGAAATATTTGATAAAAGTTATTCGGACCACTTAAGAATTTACTTTATTAAAATACTTTCAGCATATCTTAACAAATATGCAATTACGGCTACTTAGTAATTGTAAAAATTAAAACTTTTCTTAAATTCCTCTATTCATTGCACACTCCAAAGGATCGGTTGTGAGAAAAATAATGAGCTCCACCATTTTTAAAATGAGGAAAATCTTTTCCCGTAAGAGAAAAAATCTCATTGTATCGACTACTTCCTGAGCTAATCACTTCGACAACTGGAAAAGAGTTCACATCAGTATGAACTCCACTACTAAGAGGAAGGGATGTCTGTTGTAAATTAAAAGGATTCCAAGTTATGGCATCATCACTTTCAACAGGATAGTAAATATACCATCCATCTTGAAGTGATTGATCAACATTATAATCTAGATAAAATGTCTCTCTACTATAATTTGTTCCAAAAATTCCACTAGTTATTGTTATAGGATTAATTGATGTATCTTGAGCAATATAACCATCACTTTGCCAGCTATCATATATTTTTACTAATGATAGCCCATAAAACTTAGCACTTCCTCCACTGAAAGTAATTGGATACGATTGCCCTTTTACTAATAATGGTGATGCCTCTAAACATACAGGTTCTTTACTTGGACTATATTCGACAAGATCATCAGAGGCCGGAAAGTATAAATTGCTTGGGATTGTTAAATCTCTTTTAAAATGTCTTTTATTATTTTGAAAGCTGTGTCCTCCATTAATCACGTATCCAGCGAACTCAGTAAGTTTGTCTGCGAGGTTTTCAATTATATTATGACCACCTCTATAACTAATTAAGTATTCAAATGAAATTTTATCTTCTGGTTGTGTTTGGGCCTGATTGAAATCCAATAACTCCTGAAAAAACTTATTTGTCACAGCTTGTGAAAACCATCCATCATGAGTTCCAGTAGTTATATATAATTGCGTATCTGTATCCTGAATATAATTTAAGTTTGAACCAGGTGATAAGTTATTTAACACTGTTCGATCATAACTACCTGCTAGCGACTCTGCAGTTAATTGTGATCCAGACTTTCCGGTATTAGGCTCACTCCACCCCGGGACATGAGCAAATTTATAACCAGTATCTTCAAACATTGCAATTGAAATTCCTAAGTAAGGAGGTCGTGCAAAATCATGGACAAGATCACCTAACTTAACAGGAGGATTAATTGCCATTGCGTATTTAATCCTATACCAAGCATTATTTCCATTAGAATCATAATTGTATTCATTTCCAAGTGCATTTAATACACCTGCCCCACCTCTAGAGTCACCTTGAGCTACTAAGTTATAGATATCTGCCCCTGTAACCCAATGAGCTTGCTGCATAAGCCATGGTAGATTCTTTTTATAAGATATGTGTAAATTTCGACAACCCATTGAACATCCACCTTCAGAAAAAATTGCAACTGAAGTTTTTCCTGAATAGTTATCAAAAACGTTCCCCATTGCTTCGATATAATCTAATCCATCCTTTATAAAAATATTCATATTAATATCATAAAAATTTTCATAAAAAGCAAAATGAGGTTCTTGAGCTCTTTGCTGCTCATCAAGCCATTTCCAATTAGGGCCAAAAATAAAACTTGCAAGGTTTGGATCATCATTAAGCATCACGGAGTTTTCCTCTCTAATTGTAAGCCAATGATGCATCACTTGAAATATTGGTGCATTTTGATGTGGATAATATGCTCCTCCATTAAACCATGAGTGTATTTTTCTATGAACGACAGGAAAACCAGTCCTTCTAATAACTTCATCTGCAAATTTCATTTGAGCAAGTCTATCGACTCCATACAAAGAAAAGTTTTCTCCAATCCATTTTTCAAATTCAGGAACCAATTGATTAGGATCAGTAAACAAAGCGTAGTCTGTATTATTATAGGTATAGATACTAGAAGTTTGATCAAAAATATTATCTTGATTCATATAAATCACATCAAATTGATCAGAGTATGTAATTTGACCAATTGGATCTTCTCCTAAGGGATCATATCCACCTCTACCAGAATTTAAAGACTGATTAAAACCTGTAGGAATAGTTTCATCTAAAAGAGCATCAGTAACGACAACAAATTTTCCAGTTAAGTTTTGATTATAATATGGATGGGATGAATCTAGTTGGGCCGTATCTAAATAAACTCCAGAATTACTTGGCAAATCTTTAAATATATAAGTGATAGGTAATAACTCTGTAGTAGATCCATTATTATAAGCGACATAACCTGCTAAACTTGTACTTTCTACCCAATTTATAACTTCAAGGCGAACGGGAAGAAATATTGGATTGCCAGGTCCAATAGAAGTTTCTTGAAAACGACTTGCTGGTGCATAATTTGAAGGCGTTTCAAAAATGGGTCCAGCATAAAGATTATAAAAATAGAATAAACTACAAAAAGTAATAATTAACTTCATAAATCTCCTAATTTTAGTATTTTTACTTATCGTAAATTAGAAGAAGTAAAATGAGAGCAATTTCTAAAATTGAAATTTTATGAATTCTTGAGTTTTTTTATCTTGTTAAATTCAAAATATGAAAATACTACTGGTACTATAAATAAGGTAACTGACTCAACTAACATTCCCCCCAATGTAGGAATGGCCATGGGTTTCATTACTTCGCTTCCAGTACTCGTAGACCATATAATAGGTAATAAAGCTACCACAGTTGTAGTTGTAGTCATAACTAATGGTCTTATTCTTCTGGTACCAGCCTCAAGTATACAACTTTTTAATTCATTCCAATTAGTTGGAGAATTGTTTTTTATAGATTCTTGAAGATAAGTCATCATAACGACACCATCGTCCACTGCAATTCCAAATAAAGCTATAAAGCCAACCCAAACAGCAACTGAAGTATTAAATCCACCTACCCAAAGTAAAATTAATCCTCCTGAAAAAGCGATGGGAACAGCACTAAAAACAATTGCTGCATTTCTTAGATTTTTAATTCCAATAAAGATTAAAAATAAATTAATTAAAAGTGCTATTGGAATTAATAAGGCCAATCTTTTGTTTGATCTAATTTGATTTTCATATTGTCCGGCCCAAACAATTGAATAAGATTTTGGAAGTTCTATCTTTTCTTCAACTTTTTTCTTGGCCTCTTCAACAAATCCAATTAAATCACGACCTTTTACATTAAGTAATACAAGAGACCTAAGCATTCCATTTTCAGATTGAATAGCAGCTGGCCCTGTCACAACATTTATTTTTGCAAGCTGATCAATAGGTATATGTTGTCCTAGAGGGCTGGGGACTAATACTTTTTTTAATTCATCAATTCTATCTCGTAACTCTTTTTTATAACGAACTCTAATAGGATAACGTTCACGACCTTCATAAAATTGTCCAATAGTCATTCCTCCAACAGCAGTTTGTAATATTTTATTAATGGTTCCCGTATTAATACCAAACCGACTTGCTGCTATTCTATCAATATCAAATTCTATATATGGTTTTCCCGTTATTTGTTCAGCATAAACTCCATAAGCGCCACTAACCTCTTGAACAATTTTTCCAATTTCTGAAGCCTTCTTTTCTAAAGTTTTTAAATCATCTCCAAAAATTTTAATCCCAATTTGAGTTTTAATACCTGTTGAAATCATAGATATTCTATTTTCAATTGGAAATAGCCAAGCATTTACTAAACCAGGGATTTGTATCTGTTCATCGAGCTCATCCATAATGTCATAAATTGATGTACCAGAAGGCCACTCTTCTTGAGGAACAAGCTTTATTATCGTTTCAAACATGGCAACTGGAGCAGGATCAATTGCAGTATCTGCTCTTCCAAGTTTTCCGATAACATCCTTAACCAAAGGATGTTCTTTTATTTTTTTATCTGTGTAAGAAAGTAATTCTCGAGCCTTTGTCATACTCACGTCTGGAGTAGTTACTGGCATATATAAAATTTCACCTTCATTTAATGAAGGCATAAATTCTTTTCCAATATTATTTAATGAAAAAGCTCCCAGAATTAATAATATTAAAGGTAAAATAAAAAAATGTTTTCTATTTTCTAAAGTCCAATTCAATAGAGGTCTATAAAAATCGACAATTTTTTTACTTACAAAATTTTTTTCAATTGGTTTTAAATTGCCTTTAAGCATAAAGACACTTAATGCTGGTACCAATATAATAGCAACAAAAACTGAGCCAAACATAGCTAATGTTTTTGCCCATGCAAGAGGACCAAATAATTTACCTTCGCTACCACTTAATCCAAATACAGGTAAAAAAGTTACTATAGTTGTCGCAACAGCTGTAAGAATTGCAGGCCCCACTTCTCTTGCTGATTTAATTATTACACTTATTCTATCTTTTTTTGTTAAGTTATTTGATTCTGCTAAATGAGAATAAATATTTTCAGTCATAATTATTCCCATATCAACCATTGAACCTATAGCAATTACTAAACCAGACAAACTCATTACATTTGATTCAATTCCTATAATTTTCATTAAAATAAAACTGATACCGACACCAAAAGGAAGAGTTAAAGAAACTAAAAAGGAAGATTGAAAGTGAAGTAAAAAAAGCAAGATTACAATTATTGTAATAATAATTTCTTGAAATAAAGCTGAATAAACAGTACCAATAGTTTTTTCAATAACCTCAGTTCGATCATAAAATGGAACTAACTTGACCCCTTTAGGTAATCCTTTTTTTACAATTTCTAATCTTTTTTTAATATTATCAATAACTAGCTTTGGATTTTCTCCAAAACGCATTGTTACGACACCTCCAACTGACTCAATTCCATTTTTATCAAGCGCCCCTCTTCTAAACCCGGCTCCCGTTCCAACACTGGCAAGATCTTTTACTCTGATAGGTGTATTATTTTTAACTGCGACGACGACATTTTCTATATCTTCTATTGATTTAAAAAATCCTTTTCCTCTAATAACAAACTCTCTATCTCCATCTTCAACGACTTCTGCACCAACATCAATATTACTATTTTGAATTGAAGAAATTAATTTTGAAAAATGAACATCAAAAGCAAATAATTTATTGGGATCCACATCTATCTGGTATTCTTTAACGAAACCACCGATAGAGGCAACTTCACTTACACCTTCAACTCCTTGAAGAAGATAACTAATATAAAAATCTTGAATTGATCTTAATTCAGATAGAGATTTGGGTTTTAATGAATCTTTTTCATTTTCAACAGTATACCAAAATACTTGTCCAAGGCCTGTAGCATCTGGCCCTAAGCTGGGGTTAACTTCATCTGGTAAATAACTTTTTGCTGTTGATAACTTTTCTAGTACTCTACTTCGACTCCAATAAAAATCAATATCATCTTTAAATATTACATATATGATTGAAAATCCAAAAGCTGATGTTCCTCTTATGTTTTTTACGCCTGGTATCCCTTGCAGCTTTATACTTAAAGGGTATGTAATTTGCTCTTCTACATCTTTTGGAGATCTTCCTGCCCATTTTGTAAAAACGATTTGTTGGTTCTCTCCAATATCGGGAATGGCATCTATTCGAGCTGTCTTTAAACTAAAAACTGAAAATAGTGAAACAACCACAAAAAAGAAAACAACATATGATCTTTTACGAATAGATAATTCAATAATATTTTGAATCATGGAGTTTCCTTCATATCTTCATATCCACCAAATAATTGTGCCTGGGCATCTAATAAAAAATTGCCTTCTATAACAACTTTATCTCCATCGGCAAGACCATCCTTAATTTCAATATAACCTTCTGATTCGTTGCCAGTAATAATAGTTCTCGCTTTATATTGTTTTTCACTATCTTTAATCCAAACGACTTTTCTTTTTCCTGTATCTATTACAGCTGATCTAGGAACAACTAATGGTTCGCCATCAAACTCAATATTTAAAACAGCATTTGCAATCATGCCTGGTTTTAATTTACCCGAAGTATTTTTAATTGTTGCTCGAACTTTTAATGTTCTTGATTTCTGATCTAAGACAGGATTAATAAAATCAATTTCTCCATCAATATGCTCACCAGGAATTGCTGAAAATTCTAGTTTAACGACTTGACCTAATTTTATTAATGATGAATCTTGTTCATAAACATCCATTTCAATCCAGACATCTGCTAAATCTGATAATTCGAAGAAGTTCTGTCCTTCTTTAAAATATTTCCCGACAGTTGCATTTCTCTTTCTAACAATACCTGTTGTATTTGAGTAGATGGTAATTTTCTTTGGAACCTTTTTAAGTTTAAACCATTTTTCATATTGAAATTTACGAATCCCCCACAACTTTAATCTTTCTTCACTTTGCTTTAATAATTCTTCATATTCACTGGTTTTTGATTTTAAAAAACTTTGCTTCGCTATTAAGTATTCTTCACCAGCAGTTATTAATCGAGGGCTATATAATTGAATGACTGGATCACCTACTTTGATTAAGCTTCCTGTTGACTTTACAAATACCTTTTCAACTCTACCACTCACTCTTGCAGGAATACTGCTTTCTTTTTCTTCAGATTGTAAAACTGTTCCTAATAAACGAATCTTTTTATTCATTTTCATATTCGTTACGGGAAAAACTTCCGCTGTAAAATGTTTTAACTGTGATTTTCTTAGTTTTACTTTTGCGACTACTTCTGAAGCATTCTGATGTGATGAACTATCATTAGATTCCGAACTCGAAAATTCGTTATCCACTTCAACTTTAGTGAGATTCATATGACAAATTGGACATTTCCCAGGTTCTTTTTCTTTGATACTTGGGTGCATTGAGCAAGTGTAATATGATTCTACAGTCTTATGCTCATGTTTTGTTTCTACTTTTTTTACTGAATCATCATTTTTTTCTACTTCAACTTTAGTAAGATTCATATGACAAATTGGACATTTTCCCGGTTCTTTTTCTTTAACACTAGGGTGCATTGAGCAAGTATAGTATGACTCCACTGTCTCATGTTCATGGACTTTATCTACATGATGACCTTCTTCTTTATTAGACAAACAGCCAAATAAACTCATTAATATAAATATTTTAAATAGAACTAATTTATTCATGTAATTTACCACCTAATATATAAATTAATGACACAGCTTTTATATCTCTTTGCGCTTCAAGCATGATTTTATGTTTTAATATATTTTGCAATTTAAATTCGCTTTGCAATAATTCAATATAGTTTGCATTTCCAATTCCATAGGACTTTGCCGTTATTGCTCTTGAATTTCTAGCAAAACTAATAGTTTTATCTTTTAGAATTTTTAATTCTTCTTTTAATTTTCTAATTTCTTTTTGAAGTATTGAAGTATCTCTTAATTTTTCTTTTTCATATAATGTTAGCTCTTTTAATGACATATATTTTTGTTGTATGGCCTTGCTATGAGTTGAGTATTTAACAGAGCTTGTTGGTAGAGGTATTTGAATTTGTGCTCCTACAAAGTCTCCTCTTCCATCTATATTAGAACGTTTTGTATAACCAACTGAAAAAGTTAAATCTGGAACATAATTTAATTTAGAGGCAGTTAAATTGTACTCAGACGCCTTCACTTTTTCTTTTAAGGCCAAGTGTTTTAAATTAATTTTATCAATATTAAGATTTGACAATAGTTTCCAAGGAATGGTTTCTTTCTCTATGTCCGCTTGTTGATCTTTAGAAATTAAAAAATTTAATCTATCTTTGATTTGAGACTTTTCAAAGTTTTTATTACTAATCTCACTTTCTATTTCTGATTTTCTAATTTGTATCTCCAGCAACGCTTGTTGTGAAGTTTTACCATTTGCATACAATTTTTTAGTTACTTTAAGGTTTTTGTTTATCCAGCTAAGATTTTCATTCAACAATTCAATTTCTTCATTAACTTTTCTATCTAAAATTAAAATTTCCCATAAATAAGTTAACATCTTATTTACTTGATCATCCCTACTTAATTCTACAGATTTTGACATAGATAAAGATGATCTCTTCTTATTTAAATACTTAGTGGTAAGAGAGATCTTTTGAGAAACTCCTAATTCAACACCAGTCATTGGAGTTTCATTATCTTTTAATGTTTTTTTAGGAAAGTTTTTAGCGCTTAACTTTAAAACGGAGTCTCCCCATGATCCATTTATTGAAGCATCCTCTTTTAACATTTTAGACTGTGCATCAAGATATAAGATAGTGTCATGTTTGCTTATAGATTTTGCTGCTTCATCAAAACTCAATGCATAAACATTAACTGATATAAAGAACAGGAATATAAACCTCATTAAATTCTCCAAGAACCGCTTCCCCCTGTATTACGAAAATACTTTGTTATTTGAGACAAAAAACTTATCTTTTTTATGATTCTATAGTATTTTTAAAGAGTTACATATTTTTGTCACAAAACCAATAGATACTTCGTAAGAGTAGGTAGAGAGTGGATAATCCATTTTCAAATTTAGAAGATGAAAAGCTCATGGAGCTTTACATAAATGGTGAATCGATGGCCTTCGAAGTATTATATTTACGTCATAAAGATAAGGTATATTCTTACCTAAGCAAGCGTATTTTTGAGAAAAACCTCGTTGACGATATTTTTCAAAATACTTTTGTAAAATTTCATAAATCTCGAAATTTATATGATCCAAAGTACCCTGTTTTAAAGTGGCTATATACTATTTGCCGAAGCGAACTTTTAGATTCCTTTAAAAAGAAAAAAGTCACTCTTGTTGAATTAAATGAAGCAATTATAAATGAAAATCTTACTACGAACAACGAATCTCAAGATATACTTGATTTAGATAGTGAAAAATCACTTACTCAAAAAGAAAGAGATGCTCTTAAACTAAGATATTTTTCCGAAGAAGATTTCAAGGAAATTTCTCAGAGATTAGGCACAAGTGAAGCAAATTCTAGAAAAATTATTTCGAGAGGAATTCAAAAGTTACGTATGAAGTACTTAGGAGAAAAGTCATGAGTATTAATAATGACTTTAATGATTTTCTAGATAACTCTAAGACTTCTCCACCTAAGTCCTTAAATGCTAATATATTAAATACTATAAGAAGTGATATGAATCCTTCTCATAAAATAGTTTTCTTTAAACTATTATTAGTTCAAGCTTTTATTGGAATAATAACACTATTATTCTGTCCTCAATTCGAATTAAGCTTAACAAATAATGCAGATAGCTTTCACTATTTCCATAGATTATTTGGTGAAAATATTTGCATGGTAATTTGTGGCTTTATTTTCATTGGAAGTGGCGCTATCTTTGCGGCCTATATTTTAAAAGCAAGTGAAGTTTTAAAAATTAAACAGTCTAAGATATTGTACTATTTTTCAATATCTTCTATTGCTCTTGCGATGTTTATTTCATTGGGGGCTAAAGTATACTTTAATCTTGCACTGTATTGGTTTTTAGGTGCTTTTGTTGGTGGAATAATTGCTTTAGAACTGAACTCTTTATTACGATATAAATTTAGAATAGCGTAAAAAAAGGGAAGCTTAGCTTCCCCTTCTTTTATTTAGAACTAGTATCTTCTTTTCTTTTCTTGTGGCTTAGCTTCATTAACTCTGATGTTTCTTCCATCTAAGTCTTTTCCGTCTAAGTTCGCAATAGCATCTTGAGCTTCATCAGATGAAGACATTTCTACAAAACCAAAACCTTTGCTTCTTCCAGTGTCTCTATCTGTAATAATTTTACAAGAAGTTACACTTCCAAATTGTCCAAATGCACTAGAAAGATTTTCTTCCGCTGTGTTAAAAGATAAATTTCCAACATAAATTTTATTACTCATTCTATTCTCCTGAATTTGAGTGTTAATATCCAAGTCTGAATGTTTTGTGAGATACTTAAGAAAGATAACAAAAACGAAACAAAACCCATAAACGAGTGCACTCTAGCACTTAAATATATTCAGCACAATAGCTAAAGTCTTATTTTTATTCTTTTAAAATAAATTATTTATCCAACCAAATCGGCCTTTATCTTTGGTGAAAACTTTGACCTTTTGCTTACAATTAAAAGAGCAGCCTTGTATATTTAAAAGCTTAAGCCCTAGACTCTCTGCGTAATACTCTGGCAAATATGCTAACCCTTCGCCACTTTGTACTAAATTCTCAATGGTCTTTAGGCTAGAGCTTTCCAAACTCACCAATCTGGGGAATTTATCATCTCGCCACCCATCTTTAGAGTCTGATTTAGTCACTTTCCCCAAAAGTTGATTATTTGGAATTATAAAACCATGTTTTAAAACATCATGAATTGATAAATCGGTCTTTTTTGAAAGCTTATATAATGGATGATTAGTAGATGAATAAGTATTAAATTTTATTGTATCTATACATTTTTTATCAAAATTATTTGCTATATCATAAGTTGTTATTCCTAAATCAACTTCTCCATCGTTTACTTTACTTATCAATGAATTTTCATCACTTACTTCCAATTCAATTTTTGCGTTTGGGTATGAAGATCTAATCGATTTCGCCAATTGCACTCCATAATGTGATAAAAGAATCTCACTTGCCCCAATAACAATTTTGAAACTAGTATCTTCTCCCAAAATATCAGACCTTATAGAAGTTTCTAGCTGTATTAGCTCATGCCCTTTGATTTTTAAAAACTTACCATAATCGCTAAGTTTAATATTTCGGCCCTCTCTTTTAAATAGCTTTACTTTAAGTTCATTTTCTATCTTTGAGATCGCTTTACTTAAAGATCCGACAGATACTCCAATTTCTTCAGAGGCACGATGCATATTTTCATGTTTTGCAACTGTTAAAAAATACTTAAGCTCATTTATTTCCATAATCGAAACACATATTTCTTTTTTATTTCTTATTCTCAAACAAAAATTACAGTATAAGTTTGATCAATTCAAGGAGAATTTTATGTTAGATATAAACTCTAAAATAATTATAAACCCAAATTTAATACTTAAAAACCGAGTTATAGTACCGCCAATGGCATCGCAAACTGCTGATAAAAAAGGCCATGTAACTCAAAAAACACATAATCATTATAAGAGATTATCACAGTCAAATGCATCAATGATTATGATTGAGTACACATATGTTCATTTATCTGGAAAAAGTGAACCAAATCAGCTCGGTATAGATTCTAATGAAAAAATCGAGGGGTTATCACTTTTGGCCAAAACCATAGAAAATACTGGCGCGCTCGCGGCTATTCAGCTTACACACTCCGGAGCAAAAAGTGAGCGATCATCTACTGATGGGCGCTTACTCTCACCTAGTGGAATAGCTGTTCCAACTAAGGGAGCTGAGTTAGAAAAACCAGATATCTCGACAATTGATGATATAGAGTTGATTAAAAATAGCTTTTTGGATGCAGCAATAAGGGCCAATAAAGCGGGATTTAAAATCATCGAAATACACTCTGCTCATGGCTATGGAATTAATCAATGGTTATCTCCTATTACGAATCAAAGAAATGATGAGTATGGAGGAAGTATTCAAAATAGATCGAGAATCCTTTTAGAAATTATTACATCAATAAAAAAAGAACTACCATCATTAGTTTTATCAGTCCGAATTCCTGGTATGGATCACTTGGAAAATGGTCTTACAAGTGATGAAACAATTATAATATCAAATTTATTAAAGGATGCAGGAGTTGAACTGATAAATGTGTCTTCCGGGATTGGAGGTTGGAGAAGACCTCGAAATCGTTATGGAGAAGGATACCTTGTTGAAGATGCATATCTAATCCAACAAAATGTAAACCTACCTGTTATTGGTGTTGGTGGAATAAAAACTGCTGAATATATTAATAAGTCTTTGAATGAAAAAAAGTTTTCACTAGCGGCAGTTGGAAGATCAATTTTAAACGATCCATCTTGGGGGCAAAAAATCGGTCTATATTAAGTAACCTAGACATTTTTCACTATCAACGTGTATAATTACTAATGTCAAATTTTTATAAAGACCTAAGTAGTTTTAAAGATTTCAATCATATATTTGATGAAAAACATTATAGTGACGTTCCAGAAGATTGGTGGGTTGTTATAACTGACATAAAAAACTCTACTTCACTTGTTGAACAAGGACGTTATAAGGACGTTAATATCATAGGCGCTGCTTGTATTGGAGCATGCGAAGAAATTGGAGATTTTCCTTTTGTTTTTGGAGGAGACGGCTCAAGTTTTCTAATTCCACCTCAAGATAAAGATTTAATTTTGGACAAATTTTTAGACGTTCAAGTAGCTGCAAGGTCTAGATTCAATATTGACTTAAGAATTGGCTCCATATTAATCGAAGACTTAAAATCATTAGGAGGAATTATTAAAGTTGCTAAATATGAACTTTCATCAAAGAAATATTTAGCAAAATTCACAGGTGGAGGTCTAAGCCTTGCGGATAAATTGATTAAAGAAAATATTAAATATCAAATTGAATCAAATAAGAAACATAGTGTAGTATCATTTAATAATTTATCCTGTAGATGGGAACCGGTTAAAAATTCAAAAGGAGTCATTCTAACCTTATTAATTCAAGCAGATAATTTTAAAACCTATTCGGAAGTATTAAGCACAATAAATAATATAACAGGAAATAATTCAACATCTTTAAATCCTATTAAAACTAAGTATATGAACTACAAAAACTTAAGATCTATGTTTAAAGATGAATCAAAATTTGACCCTAACTTTTTTTCACTTAATTTTCTAAAAAGAGGTCTAGAGATTATATTGGCCTATTTTTTATTTAATCTGTTTAGAAAATTTTCTCCCTCATTTATCGCTGATTATACACTTTCAATGGAAAGGTATAGCGATTATAGGAAGTTTGATGATACTTTAAGAATGGTTATTGATTGTACTAAAGAACAGTCTCAATCCATCATTTCATATTTAGAAGAAAATACAAAATTAATATTTGGTTCACATAAATCAGAAAGTGCATTAATGACTTGTCTTGTAAAAAACCTAAGTGATGGTGGACATATCCATTTTATTGATGGTAATGATGGTGGTTATTCAATGGCCGCTAAACAAATGAAAAATAAAATTAAAAAAGCTTAAGATCTTTTCATTATATTTTTTTCTGTATGATGAAAGATTTCATTCTGTCCTTTAATCTTTATTTGTGAATCTTCGTCATATGAAAATGTATTATCATCCATTCTTTCAATTGTGACATCATACTGGATTGTTTGAAACTCTTCGTCTAAAAACTTATTTGAACATATTCCATAAGTTTCACTTCCTAGAGTTGCAGTAACAGTAAATGAACTAGCGTTTGCGCTAGCACTTCCACCAGCATTCACACTTATGCCTCTAGGAACTATAAATGATTTCATAATTTGTTTTCTATCTTTATCCCAAATCCAATATCCCACTTCTTCATGGAAAGGGTCTTCATCATCGCCTTCTTCCCAGGCTTGAGTAAAATATCTTAATGCATATAAAACTTGTTCATGATTACTTACTTCAGGAATTGGTTCAAAAGTTGTCTCTTGTCTGAACTTAGTATTCTCGACAGAACGTTCTGGATCCGGAGCTTGATTTTCACCAGTCCATCCGTCACTTTTCCATTTACCGATCAAAAACTTTAATGGCCCATATTCTTCAAAGCTCATACCAATCTCCAATTTTTAAATATTATTTATTTTAAAGATCAATTTATACTTTTTCTAGAGTTTTTTGAGAATGTAATACTATACAAATAATTGATAAGATCCCAAGTATTAGAAATCCCCCAGCAAGAGGATACAATGTTCCATTATATAGACGACCAATATATCCACCAATTCCGACTGAAATAATTGTTTGAACCGCACTGATTACAGAATTTGCCATTCCAGCAATATGACCTAAAGGCTCAATGGCCAATGTATTTAAGTTACCAAATAAAATGCCTATAAATAAAAATGAAGTTCCTAAATAAATCATTGTTTGAAGTAGTCCAGTACTTCCTCCACTTAAAAATAAATAAATCAAAAAAACACTCGATAATATACATAGCGCAATTAAAGAAAATATTGATAACTCTCTCATTCCATAACTATCAACTAACCTAGAGTTTATAAAAGAAGATATGCCAATACAAATTGCTAAACACCCAAAAAGTAATGAGAATTTATCCCCTGCATTATATAAATTTTGAAGTATTTGTTGGGAGCTACTTAGGTATCCAACAAAAGCTCCAAAAATTAAACCTGAAGATAAAATATAACCTCTTGTAGCAGTTGTTGTAAGTGTCTCTTTGCTTCCTCTAATTATTTCTTTAAATGAGATTGGTATTCTTTTATCAAGCTTTAACGTTTCCTCTTGTCTAATCCAAAGAATTAAAAGAGCAATAAAAGCTAAAATTATGAATGTTAAAAATATGCTATGCCAAGTTGAGTAAAACAGAATTAATTGTCCTAGAGATGGAGCTAGGGCCGGAACAATAATAAATATCATCATAATCAGAGACATAACTTTACCCATTTCTTGTCCACTAAATTTATCTCTTATCATTGCCGTTGAAATAACACGACAAGAAGATGCTCCAAATCCTTGAAGAAAGCGGCCAAAAAGCATGATATCAAGATCCTTACTTAATAGAGAAACAAAGCTACCAATAATAAATATAAGTATTCCAAAATAAAGAGGCTTTTTTCTCCCATAAGCATCAGATAATGGGCCAAATAATAATAGTCCAAATGACATTCCAAAAAATACAGAAGAAATGACAAGTTGAACATCATTTGCATTTTCAATATTTAAACTTTCTTTGATTTGATTAAGAGCAGGTAACATGGCATCGATAGCTAAGGCGATCAGCGACATTAAAAAGGCCATTAAAGGAACAAATAATTTATTTTCTGTATCCGTCTTTATAATCACTCCATGGATACAATATTTTTACTCTCCTTTTTGAGCTTTTTAAACAAAATAATACTTATAGGGAAAAATAAAGACCATGATATAAAAACGCCGAAATAATATTTATTGTTAAGTATTTCTAAACCTGAAATTTTAACTCCTCCCCAAAAGGCAAAAGCTCCGCCAACACCACCAATTAAGGACAATAACCATATAGCTTGTTTTTCTAGATAATTAAAAATATCTCCATAATAACAAATAAATATGACATAAAGACTGATTAACCAAAGTGGAAAATATTCATATTTTATCAGGGATAGTTTTGAAAATAATAAAGTTTCAACAACACCATAAATGCAAAAAAAGATTACTAAAAAAATATAATTTCTAAGACTAATTTTAGGTTTATAAACTCGGTAATTTATAATTATAAGAAATATTGTAAGCCCAGTAATTGGCAATTGATAAACAGGACCAAAATAAACGCAAATATACCAAAAGATTTGTAAAAAGATGGCCTTAATTATAATCACTAATTCATTACCATTTTTGTGGCACTCGTTTTATTTCATCAGTTCGATAGCTTAGTTTATTTAATCGATCTATAATTTCATTATAGGTTTGTTCATCAATTTTCCAATCCCTGGCCATTATCCAAACATAATTTTGATTAGGAACACCAACAACAACCCACTCATAATTCTCATCTAAATCTATTACTAAATAATCTAATTTAAGGGGCCAAAATGGTTGAACCTTCCAATGAGCATTAGTTTCTTTATTATATATCCAAGCCTTCTGAGGAATACTTTTGACTTCTCCATCAAAAGAATCTTTTTTATATGTAAAATTAATATCAATTCTTTTTTCTTTATCATTCCATGTATAAGATTCAACACCATTATGAGCACCCTTTTCCAAAAATGTTGCCCTAGATGCGATGACATACCAATCTCCCATAAATCGATTGATATCTAAATTTTGTACAGTTTTTAAATACTGAGTTCCACTACAGGCGGTTAATAGAGTCGTAATACTTAGAAAGCTTAATAGTTTTTTTTCCATAGATTTAATTCTACTACTAAACCAATTTTTTATCACTAGACTTAACCTCTACAAATTTAACGTAAACTATTGAAACCTTTCAATTCTTACAAACGTTTATTGAGATGTAATCTCCATAATCAGTTGTTCTAGAAACTGAACCACATTCACCTTCATAGGAGCAATCTGAATCAAAAGTACATTTGTTTCCTGACTTTTCACATTTATTATCGACACAACTACCTTCTTTCATACAGTCAGAATTAAAAGAGCAAGTTTTAGAATATTCACTTTCTAAATCTTCTTTAACTTTTTCTTTAAGAAATTCTCTATGTCCACTAAGGTAACCAGTTCTATAATGATCATTTGTCTCTTCACAAATGATATGTCTTTCTTCTCCATTTCCACCATCAAGTAAACCATTTCCAAAGGTACAATATTTTTTAAGTCCCACTTCAAAGCCTTTTAAGTATTTTAAACTTTCTATTTTATGACCATGCTCAGAACACTCACTTCTATACTCGTCAGTTTTAGGCTTCAAAACTCGATGAAGAGCATCCTTTTTTCCTTGCTTGTATCAATTCATATTTAAACAATCTTCTTTGCTTAAAGTGCTACAACTATTGATTAATATTATTACTGTATATAAACTTATAATTCTCATTAATACTCTCTGTTTATTTTAAATTTTCTTTGAATAAATCAATTGTTCTTTTCCAAGCTAACTTAGCGGAATCTTTATCATAACGAGGTGTCGAGTTATTATGAAATCCATGTTTTGTATTTGGATAAACATACATTTTATAATCAATTTTACTTTCTTTTAATGCCTTTTCATAAGGATCTTTCATTGCATTTACTCGTGGATCATTTTCTGCATAGTGAATAATCATTTTTGCTTTTATTTTTGAAACATCTTCTAACTTAGCTGCGCTTCCATAAAATGGAGCACATGCTTTAAGTTTATCTCCAAGTTCAGTCGCTAGAAAATTTGAAACGGCACCGCCAAAGCAAAATCCAGTTACACCCAGTTTTCCATTTGAGAGTTTATGATTCTTTAAAAACAAAGCAGCATTTTTCATGTCGATAAAAATTTTCTGCCTATCCAGTTTCTTTTGCATAACTTTTCCGTCTTCATCATTTCCAGGATATCCACCTAACGGACTTAATGCATCTGGAGCAAAAGCTAAAAAACCTTCTGTCGCTGCTCTTCTGGCAACATCTTCAATGTGAGGATTGAGCCCTCTATTTTCGTGAACAATTAAAACTGCCGGAAATGGCCCTGAACCTTTTGGAGTTACTAAATACCCTTTAATTTTGTCAGCATTTCCTCCGGGTGAATCATAACTAATATACTTTGCCTTAATTCTTTCATCGGTAAATGAAATCATTTGAGCCTTGGCATAATTTGGAAGTAATGACTTTGCCATAGCAACTGCACTTCCGCCCACGACAACGAGGCAAGCAGCTCGGTCTAAAAACTCCCTTCTACTCATTGAAGAGTGGCAATATTCATCATATAAATCAAATACTTGAGGATCAATTTTCATTTAAACTCCAAAAATAATTATTAATGCGAAATTTAATAATAGCATCAATGGTCAAACTGATATAAATCATGTTTATTGTCGTCGCCGCTACATATAAATATAGGTGAAAACCTACGGAGGGTCCATGGTCATTACATTTAATGAAGTAAAATCTAGTGATAAGCAGTTTGGCGGTAAAGCGTATGCATTAGCAATGTTAGCACAACAGGGTTTTCAGGTACCGGCCGGGATTATTTTGGATTCTCTTCCGCAAAACGAACAGGAATACAAGAAGATATTTTCGTGGTGGGATGAAATTGGAAACCCTCAATTAGCTGTAAGAAGTTCCGCGCGAGGAGAAGATTCGGGAAACTTTAGCTTTGCAGGACAAAACTCAACATTTTTAGAAGTAAAAACGAAAGAGGAGTTACAACTGGCCATCGTTAGTTGCTTTGAATCAATTAATAGGTCATCTTCTCAGGCCTATGGAGAACACTTTCTTGGAGCAGCTCGTGACCAATCAATGAATGTCTTAATTCAACAAATGGTTCATGCAAAATACTCAGGAGTATTTTTTAGTAAAGATCCTAGGGGAACATCTAATCAATGGATTCTAGAAGCTATAGATGGATTAGGAGAAGACTTAGTTTCAGGAAAAAGAACGCCTGAGCTTTTTTATCCAGAAAATAAAACTCATTGGCAAAACATGACTTTAGGGTCTAGTCGAGTTGAAGAAGTTTCCAATTTAGGAAGTAAGGTACAAAACTATTTTAATTATGAAGTAGACATGGAATGGGCGATTGGAGATGATGATAAACTCTACCTTCTACAAGCAAGACCAATTACAACTCTTAAAAAAAATAAAGGCGAAAACACTGATGAAATTGCACTTAAAGAATTTACTCGCCTTAAGGAAAATTTTTCCAAAAATACTGTTTGGGATGGACAAACCTTTGCAGAATGGACAGGATATCCCACTCCACTTACATATGACCTTTGGAGAAAAGCATTCTCTCCTAAGCACGCGTTTGGAAATGCTCTAGAAAGATTGGGTTATTTAAGTTTTACTAAAAATGAATTCAGTCCAAAATCTTCAATATTAGATTTAGTTTTTGGTCACGCTTATGTGAACCTTGAAAAATTAGGTACATTATTTTTTGGACCTATTCCCTACTCAATTGATCCTTACCCAAGACCTCACTTAAAATTTGATTTCAAAAAAATTGATTTAACAACAATTATTAGAATTCCTATTTCTATTTATAAAATGTTAAAAGTGGGTTGGGATTTAAGTACAAGAAGAAAAGAATGGCTCAGAATTTGTAGGAAGGAATTAGTCAAATTTAGAAGTAAAATGGATCGTCCTATGGACCCCACTCTATTTTCCAATTGGAGTGATGAAAGGATTCTTAAAAGGTTTAATAAAGAATATCAAAATTTTTCAACTCATACTTTATTATGGCCTTTTATTTTAATTATATTAACTGAGTCTACCATAAATTCACTTACGGCCATACTAAAATCAGTTTTAGGTGAAGAAGAGGCCCAAACTAAATTAAAGCAATGGATGAGTGTTGGTCTCGAAACGGCCACCATGGAAATGAATCGTTATTTTAGAAAAGCATGTGCTTATCCAGAAACTAGACCATTTTTTATATCGAGATATGGCCATAGAGCAGCAGGAGAGCTTGATCTATCTCACAAACGTTGGATTGAGCTCGGTGGAAAAGCCTTTTATAAATTAAGCGTTCAAGAGTATGAAGCTCACAAAGAAGACAATCAATTTATAGAACATACTGTTGAGAACGAAATTGAAGCTATGAATACATTTAAAAGATCTATCATTTCACAAGAGTGGAAATTATTAAAAGAAATGTTAGAACTAAGAGAACAATGGAAAATGGAACTTTTAAGGCCATATGCTCACATTAGATTTTTAACATTAGAAATCGGTAAAAGATTGGGCATAGGAAAAGACGCCTTTTGGTTAGACTGTGATGATTATGATACTCTAAACACTCTCCAAGTAGACTCTTTACCACGAAAATTCATCGAAAAGATTAATAAAAGAAAAATAGATAAAGAAAATTTTAAATATTTTTCTTTTCCACAAATTATTTCACTTGAATCAATAGAAAAGATTTTAAGTAATAATGATGATGATCAAAATACTGATACATATAAAGGGATGGCCTTATCTCCTGGCCTTGTTGAAGGAGAAGTTTTAGTTGTTGAAGATATTGAAAATATCGATATGAATACTATTCCTGAAAATGCAATTTTAGTTGCTGAAGCAACTGATCCTGGGTGGACACCATTATTTATGAAAGTAAAAGGAATCATAACTGAAAAAGGTGGAGTATTATCTCACTGTGCAATTGTTGCTAGAGAAATGAAAATTCCTGCTGTCAGTGGAATACATCAATGTAATAAAAAACTTAAAAATGGACAAAAAGTCTGGCTGGATGGAAACCATGGAAGAATTAACTTACAATAATTTTCACTTATTGATAATACCTACTGTTTTAATCCCACTTACAATGGTCAGTATGGGAATAAGTGTTGTAGCAACCTTTATAGCAGGTTTGTTCGGGATAAAACTTAAAACAGAAGGTCCCAGAAGACTTATGGAGATACTGTTAAAACCAAAAGTTTTAGTAAGTGCTGCAATTTTTAATATAACAGTATTTGCTGGCATGTGGGCCTATAAGTATGTGAGTAATTTGCCAAAGTTCATGTTTAATATTGAACGAATGAATGCAAAGCTTATTACACCATCATCGCAGACGAACTTTGATAATGTATTTGAAAGAAGTAATATTTTTAAACAAACTAATATTATCCCTAAAACTTATACAGTAGAAGTTAAAAACCAAATTAAGCTTGAGGGTGGAGTTTTCAGAGCGGCTGCCTTAACACAAAACTCATTATTCATTGGAACTTCAAAAGGCTATGTATACGAAATTGAAAGGGACACATTAAAAACAAAAAGAAAGTTTTATACTGGAACATTTGTAACTCCAGCTCCTCTCATTTGGAAAAATAAATTAGTATTTGGTGAAGGTGTTCATCATACACATAAGGCAAGAGTATACTTTTTTGATCTTAAAAGTGGAAAACTTGAAAAACATTTTTCTAGTAATGGACATACAGAAGGGCAAGGTACATTTGCAAGCATTTCAGTTGATGGCAAAATGCATGAAAGACTTTTTATCGTAGCTGGTAATGATGGAGTTTATTCACTTGATCCTAATACTTTAGAAGTAAAGTGGCACAATATTGATGGACATAATGATGCCTCTGTAATTGTTAGTAATAATCAAGTCTTTGTAGGAACAGGTAGAGAAAAAGGCTATGCTAAACAGTATAAAACATATGCCATCAGCTATGATTTCTTAACAGGTAAGACTTTATGGAAAAAAGAATTACCGGCCTCTTCTTGGATGAAACCAACATTAACAAAAAGTGATGTTTGTTTTGTTTATGGTGAAATATATTTTAAATCTGAAGTAGGCGGGATTCAGTGTTTTAACCAAAAAACAGGTACGCATACACAATCTTATTCAAGGCCCTCGCCTGTAGCATCGATTCCTCTGTCCTTAAATGATGATATTGTATTTGCTGATAACCAAGGTAATATTTGTAGAATTGATACTCAATTAAGATCAATTAAATGGTGTCAAGCTACACATGATTCTGAAAAAAAGAATTTTTCACCAGTAAGTTATGATCCCTATAGAAATGTATTAACTTATAGCTCTCAGTTAAATGGATTTTATATTTTACATCCAGAGACGGGAAAAATTCTCAGTCACTGGTTACCTGAAAAAGATTGGCATCAAACTTATGCTAGCCCTCTAGTTGCTAAAGAAGGCTGGTATATTGTAGATATGAAGGGAAATCTAAGACTTCTTAAACCTTCTGAATTTTTGAGTGCTAAAGCTAATTAAAAGGCCAATGAGTATAGATACTCCATGGGAGTAAATTGAGAACTTGTCACTGCCAATTAGTAATGGATATAAGATCAATACACTTATACCAGCTGCTAAAAGGCCCCACTTCTTATTTATATAAGTATAATAAGAAAATAAAGAAACTGCTCCCAAGCTTGAACCCAGAAAGTAATGATTCCCTTTAATAAAGACGGCCATCAAAAGCAAAGTAATTACGTGAGTTGATAAAATTAATAATAAGAAATTAACTCGTCCCAATTTTTTTTCTGTAAGTACTCCAAACCATCCAAAAAATATTATATTCTGTAAAAAGTGCGACAAGTTAAAGTGAATAAAAAAGCTAGTAAATAACGTAAGGCCAAATAATCCAAGAACGTTTGAGGAGTTAAAGCTTAAATTTTCTTTTACTCCATCGCTATTTGTAAAACCAAAAAGATGACTATCTTGAATGAGATGAGCTAACACAAACGAAATTAAAAATAATATGAGTAATATTATAGTTATTCTAAAATGATAAAATCTTTGATCTTTAAACATATTAATAAACTAATTTAACCTGTTCATTTAATAAGTCTCGTAAATATTGAATTCCAAAATTTTCTAATCTTTTCCCATTGGCAAAAAATGTTGGTGTACGTCTAACATTTAAAGCTTCTAAATCTTTTGAATCTTGTTCAATAATTTTTGTAATTTTATCTAAACTCATATCAGCTCGAAGCTTTTCCATATCCAATCCAATTTTTGAAAGGTATTCAAAAATTAACTCAGGTCTAGGGTGATGATGATCTCCCCAATGAGGTTGATAATAAAAAAGTATTTCCAACGCTTCCCAATATTTACCTTGAATTCTTGCAGCTTCAATAGCTCTAATTGCAATTTTAGAGTTCCCATGAAAAGGAGCATATCTAATTATTAATTGAACTTTATCTCCAAATTCTTCTAACAAATTTTTTAACTCAGGATAAAATGCTCTGCAACTCTCACATTCTGGGTCTAAAAACTCAACTAGATAAACTCTAGCTTTTTCACTTCCAAAACGTGGAGAATGATCTCTTACAAAAAGTTCACTCTTTTCTTTGGCAAGAAAACTAAATTCTTTTGCTCTAGAGTCTTGATAAATCTTGGCACCCACAAAAAATAGGCCCAATATTAAAACAGCAGTAATTATATAAATTACATTTTTATTTTTCACTTTTCATCTCTCTTTTTAATAATCCCAATAGTACTGCTAAAATGGTAAATGCAATAAAAGATAATATGGGAATTGTAATAAAATTAAACCAATTTATATAAACAGTTGAACAGGATACTCCTTGCAAACAAGGAGAAGCGCTTTCTGGAATTATATCGTAGTGTAATAAATTATGATAAACAGAAAGTATCCAACCACAAACAACCAAAGGAGCTGAAAAATATAATACTGAATCAATCTCTTTTATAGCGCCCACAAAGAAAATAAAAACGAGAGGATACATTGCAATTCTTTGATACCAACAAAGAACACATGGAGGAAATTCCATAATTTCACTAAAAAATAAACTTCCTAATGTGGAGATTAAAGCAATTAGCCATAGGCCATAAATGAGATAATTTTTTTTGTTCATAATCTAAAATAACATAGTCAATTTTTAGAGACAAACAGGAATATGTGAAACTATTGCTTTATCTTGTTAATAATATCAGTCAGTCTATTTTTATTGATAACAACCTTTGTTTGATACTTCTCAACAAATTTTTTAGCTTCATTTAGATTAACTGGTTTAGCTACTTGGATAACTCCGCTCATCCCCATAACTCTGTGGTTTTTACACTCAAAAATATAAATCCCCTCTTTTTCAATCTTAATTGTAACTTCTTTACTTGTTTCACCTTTCCAAGAACTTGCTCCATTAGGAGTAAAAGCAGATTGAGAGTTGTGTCCCTTATTTTTTGGAATAAATTTTACTACATCGCCAAGTTCAACTTTCAAAAACATTGGTTCAAAAACCATCGACTGCCCATTGCTAGAATTCATCATATATATTTCGTATGTTTTTGAAAAAGAAGTAGCACTATAAATAAGAAAAAATAAAAGAATTAGTTTTTTCATAAAGCCCTCTTAAAAAAGGACCTTGCAGACCTAAATCTGCAAGGCATAATTACTTATTTATTTAAGATCAAATCGATCGAGTCTCATAACTTTAGTCCACGCCTTAACAAAATCTGAAACAAATTTAACTTTTCCATCATTTGCAGCATAAACTTCACCAATTGCTCTTAGTTCAGAGCTAGATCCAAAAACTAAATCAATTGGAGTCGCAGTCCATTTTACTTGACCACTTTTTCTATCTCGTCCTTCATACAGACCTTGCTCAGAAGATTTAACCCATTCTGTAGACATATCATATAAATTAACAAAGAAGTCAGTGCTTAAAACACCTGGTCTCTTTGTTAAAACACCATGAGTAGAATTACCAGAGTTAGCATTCAATGCTCTAAGACCACCTACTAAAACAGTCATTTCTGGTACCGTAAGAGTAAGCATATTTGCTCTATCAATTAGAGATACAATTGGACTGTATTGACTTTCACTTGAGTAAAAGTTTCTAAATCCATCAGCATTAGGCTCTAGAGCTGAAAAAGATTCAATATCAGTATTTTTCTGAGAAGCATCAGTTCTTCCTGGTACAAACTTAACTTTAACTCTCACACCTGCTTTTCTAGCAGCCTGCTCAATCGCAGCAGAACCAGCTAAAACAATTACGTCAGCAAGTGATACTTTTTTACCACCAGATAAAGAACTATTAAATCTTTTCTGAATACTTTCTAATTTTGCAATTACTTTTGAAAGCTCTTTTGGATTATTTACTTCCCAGTTTTTTTGTGGAGCTAATCTAACTCTTGCACCATTTGCACCACCTCTCATATCAGTCCCTCTGAAACTAGCGGCCGATGCCCATGCTGTTCTTACAAGTTCAGATACAGATAAACCAGAGTTTAAAATTTCAGATTTTAAATTAGCGATGTCTGAAGAATTAATTAACTGGTGTCTTACTGAAGGAACAGGATCTTGCCATGAAAGAATTTCTTTTGGAACTTCTTTACCAACATATCTTGCTCTTGGCCCCATATCTCTGTGAGTAAGTTTAAACCATGCTCTAGCAAAAGCGTCTTCAAACTCTTTAGGATTATTTAAGAATCTTTTCGTAATTTTTCCATATGCTGGATCATATCTTAAAGCTAAATCAGTAGTAAACATTATAGGTGCATGTCTTTTTGATGAATCATGTGCATCTGGAACTAAACTCTTAGCACTTTCATCAGTTGGAATCCATTGAATCGCTCCGTTAGGACTTTGCGTTTTCTTCCATTCAAAATTATAAAGAAATTGAAGATATTGCATACTCCATTGAGTAGGAGTTGAAGTCCAAGCTCCTTCTAACCCACTAGTAGTCGCGTCAACACCTTTTCCACTTCCACATTTATTTTTCCATCCTAGACCTTGTTCTTCAATTTTAGCAGCAGCTGGTTCAGAACCAAGACACTCACTGGCCTTTCGAGCACCATGGGCCTTTCCAAAAGTATGCCCACCTGCAATTAGGGCCACTGTTTCTTCATCATTCATGGCCATTCTTCCAAAGGCCTCTCTGATAGCATTAGCAGCTAAAGAAAAATCTGGTTTTCCACCTGGGCCTTCAGGGTTAACATAAATTAGTCCCATTTGAGTTGCACCAAAAGGTCTTTTTAATTTTCCACTTTTTGTATGACGTTTTCTTTCTAAGAACTTTCTTTCAGGTCCCCAGTAAACTAGATCTGCTTCCCAATCATCTGTACGTCCACCAGCAAAACCGAAAGTATTAAATCCCATATCTTCTAAGGCAACATTTCCAGCTAAAATCATAAGATCTGCCCAAGATAATCTTTTTCCGTATTTCTTTTTAATAGGCCATAATAGTCTTCTTGCTTTGTCTAGGTTTCCATTATCTGGCCAGCTATTTAATGGCTCAAATCTCATTTGCCCACCGGCAGCTCCACCTCTACCATCAAAAATTCGATATGTTCCAGCACTATGCCATGCCATTCTTATAAAAAATGGACCGTAGTGACCATAATCCGCAGGCCACCACTCTTGTGATGTTTTCATAACTTTAGAAATGTCTTTTTTAACAGACTTTAAGTTTAATTTTTTGAACTCTTTTGCATAATCAAACCTTTTTCCCATAGGACTTGATTCAGCAGCATGTTGTCTCAGTGGAGACAGATCCACTAATTTAGGCCACCAAAAAGTATTAGGTTTTGCCTGACCTTTTTCAAAACCATTTGTATCGTGATGAGATGAGTTCGTTGAGCAACCAATAATTGCTAGTGCTGCAACGAAAATAATAAATTTAGACTTCATTCGTCTCTCCTTTTTAAGTTTACTTTCATAGAGATAGCTTAAGGGAAAATTAAATTTATAGATAATAGGTAATAGCTATTCTTTAATAGATAAAAGCTATTACTTTCGTTGACTTAATAGACAAGGACTCAAGTCAATTATCAAAAGAGATGCTAAACAGGCTACAAACGCACTAAAACCAAGTGCTCCTCCAAATTGACTAAAATACCTATATAAGAATATATAAATTAAAGAAAAAAGAATTGTTGAGAGCATAAGAAAACTTTTACTTAATTTAATTTTTTTTACCATTCCGACAAAGGACGCTCCAAAAACAATTTTTGAATAAATCAAATATTTGGCACCTAAAATATAGAAACAAATATAAAACAAAACTGTAACCAAACTTGATGACAAACAAGAATTACCTTTTAGTTTTGAACCCAATTTATGAGTTAAATAAATCGAGATAAAACTTAAGAATATAGTTACAAAAAAATCAAATATCATTTAAAAATAAAAACGATTAAACATGTTATAAAAGAAACACAACCCAATCGCCCTCCGACTTTGGGAAAATAAATTTTACTCAAATGAAGAAGTATGACTCCAATAAGTGAGATTGGAATGAAATAAATAAAACTTGAAAATACGCTTGGAGAGATCATTCCTGCAAACGTACCAGAATAATACGCTGCTAATGGATCAAGTTTTTTATTTCCTAGTACAACTGAACATATAATTGTAGATGAGCTCGATAAAAAGATGGGATCAATATTATTTAAATGTGAACCTAATATAAGAATTGTTAAACCTAGAGAGTAAAAGATTAAATCTAAAATATACTTTGACAAAAACTAGCTGGCCTTTTTTAATTTGGACTTAATGGCATTATCTATTTTTTCTTGAAGTTTTTCAAGCTTAACAGGTTTTTCAAGGTAATCATCCATACCAACTTCTTTGGCCTTTGATTTGTCTTCTTCAAAAGCGTTAGCTGACAGACCTATAATATAACTATCTATATTGTATTCTTTTTTGAGTTTCCATGTAGCTTCATATCCACCCATTACAGGCATTTGTACATCCATAAAAATTAATTCATAGTGATTTTTTGTGGCTAAATCAATTGCTTCCTGGCCATTATTAGCAATATCAATTTTATTCATACCCAACTTTTCAAGAAATTTTTGGGCAATAACTTGATTTGTTTTATTGTCTTCTACTAATAATATGTTAAGTCCAAGGTTTTTTCTAAATTTCTTAAACGACTTAATATTTCTTTGACTGCTATTTATTGACTCTTCACTAGATAGTGGCAGATTAAGTGTAAATATAAAACAAGAACCTCGATTTAAAGTACTCTCTACACTAATTTCTCCACCCATCATTTGAACTAGGTTTTGACAAATAGATAAACCTAAACCTGTTCCTCCAAATTCTCTTGTGATACTCGAATCAAGTTGTTCAAATGTATTAAATAGCTTATCAATATTTTTTTTAGATATACCAATTCCAGTATCTTTAACTTTGAACTCTAATTTAGCATAATCATTCGTTTGATTAGTACAATCAATACTGACACAAATAGAACCTTTGCTTGTAAATTTAATTGCATTATTTATGAGATTAGTTAGAATTTGCTGAATTCTAACAGGATCACCTTGAATATATCGAGGTACTGATTCATCAATATAAAGTTTTAACTTAACACCTTTTTCTTTTACAATACTATCAAATGGATACATTGATGTTTTTAAAAGCTGATGTAAATCTAGAGAGATTTCTTCAATTTTTAACTTTTCAGCTTCCATTTTAGATAAATCTAAAATGTCATTAATTATTGTAAGAAGAGAGTTACCACTATTTTTAATTCCAGTTACAAACTCTTTCGTCTCTTCATCTAATTTTTGATCAAGAACTAAATTTGTTAAACCCAAAATACCATTTAAGGGTGTTCTAATTTCATGACTCATATTCGCTAAAAATCGACTTTTTGTATTTAAGGCGTGCTCAGCTTTTAATTTTTCTAATGTTAAATCATGCTGTAACTTTTTTTGAGCACTAATATCTCTAGTAGACGCATATAAGCACATTCTTCCATCCAACTTAATACCCTTAGCATTAATTTGCGCATCAAAGGTATCCCCAGTTTTTTTCTTATGAATAGTTTCAAATGTCTTAGGGCTTAACATCAAATCTTTGATAATACTTGTTAATTGATCTTTTGGGAACTTATCATCCCAGTCCTTAACATTTAATTTAAGTGCGTCTTCATAAGAATACCCTAAAAGGTCTGCAAAAGACTGACTACATTCTAAAACATTACCCTCTTCATCCAAAATATGTATACCATCGGAAGCTACCTGAATTAACGTTTGATATTGTTTTTTTTCAAACTTTATGGCCTTAACAATTTCACTCTTTTTTTCATTTTCTAAATTTTCAATTCTATTTAATTGAAACCTAAGTTCTAAAAGGTTTTCAACTTGTCTTCCTAAAGCCTTTAAACTTTCAAGTTGATTTTGATTGAGAGTTTTTGCTTTATGATCGATAACACATAAAGTTCCAATTCTATAATCGTTATTCACAGTTAAAGGTACTCCTGCATAAAACTTTACGAAAGGCTCTCCTGTCACAAGAGGGTTATCACTAAATCTCTCATCTTTACTAGCATCTGGAACATATAAGATTTCGTCATTTAAAATTGCATGAGCACAAAAAGCTAAGTCTCTTGGAGTTTCTTTTGCATTTAATCCGAAATTTGACTTAAACCACTGCCTATCCTTATCAACTAAACTAACTAATGAAATGGGAACATGACAGATATTTGCAGCTAGAGATGTAATATCATCATAAGCCTGCTCTTCCAAAGTATCTAAAATACCTAAATCTTCTAAGGCCCTTAAACGCTCTAGTTCATTGTCTGGTTTTTTAGCGATTTTAATATTTACTTCCTCAAGCTTGTAGTTTTTCTTACTTACTTTTCGGAGTTCTCACTAGTGACATAAGTTAAAATATTCAAATTCAAAGCTTAACCGTGTATTAAAATCAAGAATTAAACTATTTAAAAAGAATCCAAGTGCCCATTAATATAAATGCACAGCCTGAAACAATTTTCATCTTTGCTGGATCAATATACTTGCCTATCAGTGCTCCACCAATCACACCAATAACTGCCGCTAAACTTAGGGCCAAAATTGTCGCCAATAAAACAGAAAATATTGACTTAGTTTGAGAAGCAGCCGCTAAGGCAGCAAATTGTGTCTTATCTCCAATTTCAGCGATAAATATTGTGATAAAAGTAGCACTAAATACCTTCCAGTCCATATTGAATCCTTTGTCATTTTAATACTACTAGTGAATTTTTAATTTTTAAAGGTCTGACTTGACCACTCTTAGTGGCAAATGCTTTTTTCTTTCTCCCCTGCAAATTCAGAAGGTTAGCTTTAATTCATGAATTAATTTAATGAAAGTAAGGTTTCAGAATATACTATCGAAAAGGTATATATGAGATTTCTACTATTATCGCTATTTTTAGTTAGCTGCAACTTTGTTCCAGAAGCAAAAGTTGATATTAAAAATTTGTCGAGCAAAAAAGACAATTGCGATAATTCAGAAAGTAATGGCCTTGTAAAGTCTCAAATGATTTCTTCATCAATAATAAAAATCAATTGCTCTAAAATTGATGATTATATGTGTGATATAAGACAATTTTCTCCAGAGTTATCTGATGCTAAAAATCTCAATCAAGAATTTTGTACCGGATCAGGTTGTCTGAATTATAATCATTTTATTTTTAATACTTCTGACATGTCTGCAATTGATGAGTTTTCAACAGCAGAAGATTTTGCAAGTGGCGGACAATATAATTACCAGGAAACTAGATGTTGGCATAAAAGCAATAATTCAATTGAAGGAAACTCTGAAGATCTCAGGGATGCAATAGACAGAGCAATTGCTTCATGTGAAAGTAAGGTGGATAAGCTATGAAGATTTTAATTATACTATCTATTTTATTTTCATCGAATGCTTTTTCACATGCAAGACTTAGAGCAGATGGGATAACTCCTCCTAGAAATAATAATGCCGGATTAAAAACTGGACCTTGTGGTGGAGTTGCAAGAACAAACTCTTCAGTAACATTGACGGCAGGTTCAACTATTACACTAACCTGGGAAGAAGTTGTCCAGCACCCAGGATCTTACGAATTCTCTATATCACTAGCTAATGATCAAAACTTTGTCAGATTAAAAGTTGTTCCTGATACGCAAGACAATGGAAATGATCTTCCTCATCAGTACTCAACGACATTAGATATTCCAAATGTTGTTTGTGATGCTTGTACGTTACAAATGATACAAGTTATGACCGAAAATCCTAACAATCCAAGAAATTACTATTCGTGTGCAGATATAAAAATCGTTGCAGGAAACACACCTCCGGAAGATGAAATGCCAGCTCCAGTGCCTCCAACTCCTATGCCTGCACCAGCTCCAGCTCCAATGCCGGCACCTGCTCCTGTTCCAGCTCCAGGACCACTACCTTCCCCAGCACCTTCTCCATCTCCGTCCCCAGCGGTTGATAATCCTTGTCACGATCAGTCTAACGAATAATTTAAAGTGTTAGTTTTTTAACACCCTCTATAAGTTTTATTCTTCTTATCAAAGATCAAGCTCGATTTTGAACTCTCCATTTATGCTTATAAAAAAGCTTGAACTTCCCAAAGGAGATATTATGAAACTTAAAAGGCTTAATGCAATCATTTGCATACTTTCAACATTTGCTAGTTTTAGCGCTTATTCAAGTAGTTCATCAGAACTAGATAGTGCAAGAGCTCAAGTTGAAAATTCAAGACAATCAAAGAAAGATAAGATTATTGAACTAGTTCAAACTCAACAGGATTTATTAGATGAGTTAGAAAGAGCTGATAAAAGCATCGTTCAAAACGTTGGGTCAGGAGTAAGTATGTCAATTAAAATTACTTCTGCATTATTAGGTGCAATAACTGCTTATAACGTTGCTAGAATAGGAAGAATCAAATTATTAGGTGACGGACTTAAAATTGGCAATAAGCAAATTCTTTCTTATGTTGGAGAAAGAGGAGCTCATTTATTAAATGCTGAACTTTTTACTTTAATCTTTGGTTCTGCAACAGTTATTAGTTTAACGGCCGATCAATTAGTAATGTATTTGACACAATCAGATTACAATAAGGCTTTAAAAAATCTTCAAAAGAATCAAGAAGAAATAGAAGCTGAACTTAATAGTTTATAATTTAGATCTAAGAGTACTTGTGAAAATATTAATAAAAATTCTATTATTATTTTTCATAAGTACTCTTTCATTTCCAACATATTCATGCATTGAAGAGTTAAACTCTTTATATAATTTAAGTTTAAATACTAATCAAATTGAAAAAATAAATAATATTATCAATACATCAATTGAGAAAACTGAATCAAATCTAGGTAAAATTGACCTAAATAATATTTTAAAACTATCTCAACCAAAGAATAAAGCACTTGTTAAAGTATTAAATAAAATTTCAAATAATAAATTATCTACTTATAAAATGAATCAGCAGATTGATTACCTTTATTCTATTCTTTTTCCTAAAAATAAAAGTATTGAGCTTCTTTTAGTTAGGGAATATCATAAATTCCTTATTCAATCTGATAAAAAATTTAGTACGAGTACCATTCCCAATAGTGCATGGGAAAATTTAAAGAAAATATATTCTAGTTCTCCATTTAAAATTACTGAAGATCTATTCTTTTCTTATTTATTCTACACTGATTTTAATATGATACTTCCCACTAGAAGTTATCAATTAAATCTTCCTAAAGAAGAGATTATATTCATTGAAAAGTTTGGTATAAAACGATGGAGAGAAGTAAATTATAAAAAGTATGAATTAAGAGACAAACTATTAAAGACATATAATATTACTAAAAATATCTATTTATTATATGTGGGATATGCCTTCTATAACTTAGCAATGGAAAGTTATGAAAGCTGGGAGTCACTAAACAAAGAACAGAAATCTGAACAAGCTGCCGAAATATTAATATCTATGTCAGAAGAAAGTACTGAAGAAATCAAAGAACTTAGCCAGAGCTTGCAAAGAGACGAAAATATAGAAATATTAGAAGTGGCCATTGAAAACTCAATCTTAAATAACTCATTTGATTCACAGAAGGTTGAAGAATGGATTGTAGAGCTTAATTTAGACTCTGAAATTATTGACTCTCAACTTGGTCAAAAATATAAAGAATTATTAAATTTCTAAGGCTTTGAATTTTTAATTAATCTATTCAATGACTCTGGAGTAATACCTAAATAACTAGCAATATCTTTTTGAGAAATTTTATGTTTATAGTCGGCAAATTCTTTTTCAAAAATTTCAAGTCTTTCTTTGGCCTTATAATAGAGAAGATTATACTCTCTTTCACACTTTTCAATATATCGACTTTCTGCTATCAATCTTCCAATTCTTTCCCAGATAGGGCTTTTTTGTCTTAAGGCTTCAGCTACATCAAAGTCTGACATCAATAAAGTTGTATCCTCTAATGCTTGAATATAAATCGTAGAGCTTCTCTTTAATATGAATGATGCGAAATCACTTATAATTCTATTTTCACCATCAAAGTTTGTTATGAAGTGTTTACCTTCCTGACTTATAAAATATCTTTTTACTAATCCACTTCCAATATAATAAAAAACATCTGCTCTTTTACCCGGTTCTAAAATTAACTCACCTTTTTTAAAGGAGCACAATTTAAAGTGTTCTCTCAAGAACTCCCAATCACTTTCGTTAATGTCATGAATTGTTTCGACGTGCTTTCTAAACGAATCAAAGATTCTACTTTTTTCATCAATTTGCATTAAACTACCTTTTGTTAAGTTTATAATTTAACACAAAGCTAAAGTTTTAAAATTGATAAATATCAATTTTCGCATTATTATCTAATACCAAAAGTAAAGAGCTCTAAGCTCTCACCCTTGCGATAATTGAGTATAGCATACATCCTCTCCCTAGCAGAGATGAACATCCTTTTTTATTCGTATTCAAGTTTGAGCACATATAGTTTGTTCTAGCGATATAAGACTGCAAGTCTTTGGTGTGTACTATAATACGACTCTGTTTTAAGGAAGTTTCACTTTCTTAAACAACTAAAACATTGAAATTATTAGCTTATTCTAAGTAATATATCCTTAGACATAACCGAAAAGTAGATATGTTTAGTTTTTTAAAACTCATTTTGTTTAGCCTACTTTTAAACCCGATTCTTGTATTCGGAAGTAGCCAAATAGTGATTGATAGCTCTGATGAAAAATTAAACCTCATTTCAAATTCTTGTAATAATTTAGAAATAGAATACAAAGCTATTTCACAATGGGTAACAAGAGTCGAAGGAAAAATAAATTCCCATCCTATGCCAAGTTGTGTTTGTGAGGCAAACATATGCTCAATTGATATAAAAAAAACAACGACTAAATTTACTCAGGCCCAACAAGGAAAGCTAAACGAATTTATGGGCCCTAATTGTTATAACTCTGCTTTAGTCACTGCTGGAATTTTACCTCATGCTAATTATACTTCGCGGGTTGAAATGAATTTTTGGATGAATTCTCCTCTTTGTAGAGAAAAAGATTTAAGTGAAGAAATTTCTCCAGGAGATATTATTGCTATAAAAGATAATGGTCAGTTTTATCATGGAATGGTTCATATTTCTGAAAATCTTATTTTTTCAAAAAATGGAAATAGCACGAACGGACATTATTATTTTGATACTCAAAAAAGTTTATACAGTGATAAAGGTTATGATATAAAAAAAGAATGTGAACGAATTCCTCTAAATCGTGATGAAAATACAAATCAATGCCAAAGAAGTGTTCACATATTTTCTTGTCAAACATGGGATGATTTCATCAAAGACTCTGAACTTAGTCCTCAAAAGAAAGAAATTCTTGAAGATATTAATACGATAGATTGTAAATTATCAAAGCATGTTTTTAATCAAAGAATTGGACTTAATAAGAGTCATATAGAAGATGCTATCATTACCTTACAGGCCCTTGCCTTAAAAAGAGGTGCTTTAGCTCAGGAAGATCCCGACAATCCTGGATACTACAAACCTGCTCCAAGACCTCAAGGTTATTTTGACGATGTTGGCCGTTTTGGTGAAAGACCTAATAATCCCAAAGAAAAAGAGCTCTTCTGGGAGTTAGTTTATAATCGGGCCTATTCTTTAGGTGTTCAAATGAACTCTATTTTACAAAATAAAAAATAAATATTTATGTTTTGATTTTAGGAAACTTAATAATGACTTTTCCTTCCTCAGATGTAATTTTAACATTTTCTTCACTTACTCCGTAAGGAATATTAAAGCTCCTGCTGAATTTTGAAACAAAGTTTGTTTTTTTAATTTCTCCACTTATTGAAACCATAGAGTTTTTAATATTTATTTTCAGCGACTCTTTATCTATACCTTCAGCATCTACAATGATATATTTGTTTTCCTTATCTTCTTCTTCTGAAACATTAATATCTCCATTAGAAAAGTTTCCAAAAAAACTATCTCCCATCAAACTACTATTAAAAATCCTATTTGCTCTTTTTAACATTTCATCATGCATTTGATCCATTTGATTGAAAGGATCTATATCATTGTTTTTTTCTTTAACTATCTCTTTACTAACATTTTTTTTTTGTTGTTTGAGATTTATATAATCAGTTACAAAATAGGTGCTAATGCCACCTAAAATAAACGAAATAATACTTGCGAAAATTTGATTTTTAAAAAAGTTCATTGGTATCCTCCATCATTTAAACAATCGACTAAACCAATAGGAAATATACCCAATATTATCTAAAATCTATTTGGATTTTGATAAAAAAATGTCAAAATTTTGTAAAATTTTTTCCTAATTATTGACGATTTTTTTTTTGATATTAAATTTATATTAGACATTGAAGACTACGTGTTTTCAGAAACTTATGCATCATTTTTAAAAGGAGGTTGTATGTTAGGTACTGGAGACTTTGGTATAAAGATGGACATAACTCAAGAAACAAAAATACAGCAAAAACTCGAGCGACTTAGGGAAAAATGTCCCCCTCATAGCTCTATTCAACTTCAATTCGAAAAAAGACGTTCATCAGTAGTCGGAGTCTTAACCATTAAAACTCTTTCTAGAGAATTTAAATCTAGAAAGATTGGCAATATACCTATTCTAGTTTTCACACTTTTAGAAGATGATATTAATAATCAACTTCTAGATTGGAAAAGAACTCGCTTTAGTGCTTCTCTTGAATATAAGTTATCACCGAATAATATAATTAAGTCCGCTTAAAAGGTTGGGGAGATTCACTCCCTAACTTTTTTTAAGTTTTTTTGTAACATTTGTTTTCCTAGATCCACTCATGGATATGAAAACAAAAAATATTATATTGTACCTGTCTATTTTATTAACCTCTCAATCTTTTGCTCAGAGCAATATTTCTGTATTTGGAGATTTTTCTTTTGACCCCACCTTTAGTGTAGTTAAGGAAGAAAACTCAAATACTGAATCCGTTCGAAGCTTTTTTGGCAGTGGATATTTAGCTAGAATTGGACTAAAGAAAGCTAATTACTCCATTTTCCCTTATCTAAATCAGTTAGATACTGACTATGATCTGGATTCAAGTTTTGATACTGGAAAATATCAAGCGATTGGCCTAGGTGGTAGTTATCACTTCAAAGATTTTATTGAAACGGGCCTAACTGTTGAAAGCTTCAAGTTTGAAACAAATAATAGAGCAGATATAGAAGGTTATAATCTAAATTTATTCTTATCCGTAAAAAAATCAATTACACAAAACTTTTATTTAAATATTACATCTATGTTTAATTTAATTAGTGAAGCAAAAGATTCATCTCCTTATTCTGTAAAACCTCGCTCACTATATATTGGATTTGGAGCACAATTATGAAAACTTTTAAGGGCCTTATTTTCTCTTTTCTTTTAATATCAATTCCTTTATCAGCAAAAGCGAACTCTGTTAATCCTTGGGCAGTTCCAGCAGGTTTATATTTAAAAGGCATTGGCCCGATTTATGGAGTTGGGGCAGGCTTAAGTAATTTAACCGGAGAGCAAGGTAATTTAACAGCATTTAAAACATTTGAAGATGTCGATGTTTATGGTTTCTTAATTAGTGATATACCTTTAGGAATTAATGGTCTCAGCTTAAACGTTGGTTATGCTAAAGCGGATAAATTTGAGCTTGAAACAAATTACGCTAGAGCTTTAAATGAGTCGACTATTTTTAAACAAGAATTAAAAGGAGAAGGAAACTTATTCTCTCTTAATTACGCTCTTTTTAATAAAAAATTGAATCTAAATTATACATTAATAAATTCTCACGTTGAGTTCGTCGACTATAGAACAAAAGATGGTGATCTTATTCCTTTTTCTAAAGCGGCCTTACACGATATCAATTCTGATATTTCTTCATTTTCAATTTCGACTACGGCCTTTAAGGATGATCACAACCAAATCGATCTAAAAGGTTCTATAACTTCTACTAAAGGTCGACTTGCTCAAAGTGACATTAGAAATTATCACTATCAAGCAAAGTATAAAAGATCTCTTAGCCCCTCTATTGATGTGGCCCTTTATACTCACTTAAATCATGTTTCAATTACTAAAGCTTCAAACTCAGCTGCGGTAAATGGTAATTGTTCTCAAAATATAAATAATCCCTATATTTATTCTCAGTGTTTAGAGCTTCAAGAAGATGTCACTGAGTTTATTGATCAAAGTAATAAATACGGAACAGCTACTCCTTTAGGAGGTAGTACTGGACTTAGATCATATAGAGAGTTCAGATTTAGAAGTGCAAACAATGCCCTTAGCTCAGCAGAACTGAGATATAATTTTAATTATCACCTTCCCCTACAAGCAGTCAGTTTTTTTGAGCTTGGGCATGCTAATGATCAACTTTCACAATTATATAAAAAGTCTGTTTATAGTGCTGGCCTTGGTCTAAGGGCCTTTGTTAAAGATATTCCTCTACGACTTGAAGCTGCGACAGGTAATGAAGGGGAAAGTGTATTCCTAACGGCCGGGCTTCCTTTTTAGGAAGCCTAAACCTTGGGAAGCTCGCTCCAACTTGTTGTGTAGCGAGGAGATTTAAAAAATGTTCAAATCTGGTAACTAGCTTAAACTAGACTTTAATTATAAGCCTTAATACTGCTATGATCTCAAACAGGAAGATTAGAGAGTTTTTTACATAACACTATTAAGGCTTTTAAAATATTATACTTATTCAACATTAACTTCCAGCTTCATTTTTGGATGAATTGCACAACGTACAACTTGTTTTCCTTTTTCTTTAAATGTAATTTTATCTTTTGCAATATTTTTCTGTTGAGTCAAGTTAAATCCTTTTCCAAAAACATTGTGATCTGTATCATCTTTATTTAAAAATATAATTGAGTCACCTTGCTTAATTGAAATTGTCTTAACAACTTTTTCTTTAACTTTAGCAGTCCGAAACTTTCCTCTTTTATTTTTTAAGTTATTAAGTTCACCGTCACTAACATTTCCAATAAAATTCTTTCCAGCTTGAACCATTATGTGATCTGTCGCTAGAACATTTGAAAAATAGAAAATTGAAAATAGAATCGTAGTTAACTTCATTTTAAATCCTTATTGCGGTAAAGTTGGGAACGATATTTTTAAAGGCTCACTATCAAGAGTCTTTAAAAAAGCAATTAGATCATCTCGTTCTTTCCTTGTAAGTTTTAATGGCTTTATTGTATCAGATAAACTTTTTCTTCTTTTGTCGCCCCCTCTGTTATAGAAATCCACCACTTCTCTTAATGATTGTTTAGATCCATCGTGCATATATGGTGCTCGACTCTGAATCTCTCTTAGCCCAGGAGTTTTAAATGCATGCTGCATCTTAATTAACTTTGGTAAAAATTTTCCTCTTCCAATATCGTTACTTTTTAATCCAATATCATGAAAGCTATGATCGGTGAAGTTCCACCCTGAGTGACACTCAACACACTTTGCTTTGTCATTAAAAAGAGCAAAACCTCTCTTTGCCTCTTCTGATATAGCCTTTTCATCACCTTTTATCCATTTATCAAAAGGAGCATCATTCGAAACGACTTCTCTTTCAAATGTAGCAATTGCCTTACCAATATTTTTCTTCGAAATACCAGACTCAGGAAAAACCTTATTAAACATCTTTACATAACCTGAAATTTTTTTAAGTCTATTAACAGCGTCATCTAAATTCATATTCATTTCAGCACCTGATTCAATTGGCCCCAGAGCTTGATCTTCAAGAGTTTCAGCTCGTCCATCCCAAAAAAATGGACCTCCCCAAGCAAGATTAATTATTGTTGGAGTATGTCTTCCAAGTTTTTTCATTCCATGTCCAGTACCAAGCTGTAATCCATCTTCAAAACCTAACCCTGGATTGTGGCAGGTTGCACAGGAAATCCATTGACTGCCAGAAATTCGAGGGTCAAAAAATAAAAATTTTCCTAACTTTTCTTTATCTTTGCTCCATTTATTAGTTAATGGATGAGGCACTTTAGCCGGGCGTATATATTCTTCTTTTAACTCATTTATTTCTTCCTTAGTCATTGTGAAAGCTTTAAAACTCGCTATTGGGATAAGAGAAATCAATAAGATTTTATTTAACATTTATAACTCCTTTCATATTCATCATATTTCCATGCCCAGGCATTAAACAAATATAAGTATAGAGTCCTGGTTTTTTGGGTGTAAACTCTACAACTGTGGCTTTTCCAGGAGCTAATACCTTACTCGTTGCTAAAATATACTTTTTATCCTTAAATGGATTATTTGCTTCATCAAATTCATAATCATTATCATTCATGAGATCTAATACTTCCTTTTCTTTGCCCAAGTCGATAATTGCTACATTATGGGTAATTTCAGAGTCATGTGTCGCTCTATTTATGAATGAAAGAAGAATCGTTTTCCCAAAAGGAACTTGAATAGCGGATTTATCAAAAGCGATATCATCACCATTTGTAGAGAGATCGATCTTTGTTTCGTAATACTTCGATGACCTATCAATGGAAGAACAACTCCAGAATGAAAAAAGAAAAATTAAAAGAGGGATTAATGAAATCCTACACATATTAACTCCAATTAATTATTGATATAAAATAATTATACCTAAAATAAGAGTCTAGGAAACTTTTTTATGGTTAATATTATTTAAACTTTCTTGCTGATTAGAATCAGCATCCTCTTTCTTATTACTTTCATGTAAATAAGTGTTAATATTTTCACTTAAAGTAATAACCACATTCTCAAGTTTTTTACCTCGTTCATTGAGAATATTAATATTACTGGAGTTTTCTTCTACTAATCCTAAATTATGAGATGAAGCAATTGAAATATTATCAATATTGGTTTTAATTTTTTTTATTTCATTAGATTGATTATTAGAGTTAGAGCTAATTGATTTAGAAATTTCATTAAGTAAACCATTACCTTTTAAAATTTCATGGAATTGAGATGCTGTTAAACGTGTATTTTCTTTTGCAACTTCAACACAAATATGATTTTTAGAAAGAATATCTTTAACCTGATTTAAACCTTTTCCTAAAATAGCTGAAATCTTTTCAGATGCTTCACCGCTTATTTTTGAAAGTTGACTAACCTCGTCAGCTACAACAGAAAAACCTTTTCCAAATTCCCCAGCCCTAGCAGCCTCTATACTTGCGTTAATTGAAAGAAGTTCAGTTTTTGTCACAATATCATTAATAATTTTGGTTTCAGAGCATATTGAATTCAAAAGAGATGTAACCTCCTCAAGCTCGTTGTTTGTCTTTTCCATTTCTTCCATCGATTCTTTAAGCTGATAAACTTTACTTTCTGCTGCATCTAGTGTTTGACTTGAGTGTTTACAGAATTTATCTAAACTCAGACTGTTTTCTACTTGCAAATCTGATATATTACTAACCTCTTCAATATGGTTTTTGATAACTTTTATATTTTCATTTTGCCCCTGAGAGTTAAGCGTGAAACTTTGCCCTAATGCTTTAAGCTTATCAACTATAATGAAGACATCTTCTTTTGTATCTGAAAGTGTAAATATGTTATTTAAAATACTTTTATCACTATCTTCAATCTTATCTAGCATCATATCTATACTTCTACATAAGCCACTAAGCTCGTTTGAAAGCTGGCAGCTAAATCTAACTTGAATATTACCATCTCTTATTTCATCACATTTTTTTGATATGTAAGAGATCGGCTTCATAATTGAGTGATGATTTATTGTAAAAATAAGAACTATCATAAGAAAAATGGCAACCCCAATGTAAATTGTATTTTTTAAAAAGCCTTTGAAGTTTTTAATTGAGTCTTGTCTAAATTCATAACCCTTTACATTAACTCTTTCTGTGAAACTTTCAAAATATTCTACAATTTCAAGTGATACTTCACTAGATTTCCATTTTTCAATTATTATTTTTTTTTCTTGAGGAGTCCCACTAGATTGTGCTTCTATTACTTTCTTAATCTCTAATTTTATTTTTTCTATATTTTCAATGAGTGTATCTTGATCACTTAAGTCAACTTCTATTTTCTTAGCTTTTAATAAAGCAACTTCTAAATTTTCATCAAAAGCAATTAGTTTATCCTCTATTTCTTCAGAAAGTTCCTCAATTAATTCAGCGTCTGTTTCATTCACAACTTTATCAACGCTAAACTTAATTAGTTCAAAATTTTCTTTTGATCTTATAGTGAAATTAGATGCCATTAAAACATCATCATAAATAATTTCAGTAATTCTATTTATTCTTGAAGCCGATTTATAAAAATAGCTTCCCATAATTACAAATAACCCAAGGAGTATTGCATAACTCAATAAAAATAAATATTTAATTTTAAATTTTCTAAAAAAATTCAATACTTCCCCTTACTTTAATACCATTTACTTTTCGGAGCTTTTAGAAAAATATTTAATCTTCAATGTATTAAAAAAGAGTTTACAAACTTAATTTATAACCTTAAAAAAATCTTAATTTTTAATATACTAGGAGCATACTCTTCAAAAAAAATATAATTAGAGCTATAATTTCGGTATTACTAATTTATCAAGAGAGTACCCAAGTGAAATACTTTTATATCACGTTTTTTATCATTACTTTATTTTCATCTAAAACAAATGCAAAGATTTACATATCATCTGATCGATCAAAGATTGAATCGAGCATATTTGGTTGGATTAATACTGATCTAGGATTAAGTGACACAGTTGGAAGATATAGTGGAACATCTGGAAAAGACCGAATTGGAGTATCTCAACTTGCAATTGGTGCCGAGGCGAAAGCTGATAACATTAAATTAGTGTCTGTTGTTGCTGGAGATAATTTAAGTAACGGAAACGGTAACGGGCCAAACATTTCAATTAAAGACGCTTTTATTAATGTGAGTGAAATTTTTGGATCTGATTTTAATTTCTCAATTGGTGCTCAACCTTTTCTATTTGGACTAAAGCCAAACGGATATCCTGGAGATAGAAGTCTTCAAAGTTCAATCGAATTTGGTGCAACAAATGTATTTAATGTTTCTCAGCAGGATGGTACTTCTGCAATTCTTTCATATAAAAGAAAAGATTTAAATATTTCATTTGGAACTTTTGACCAACAGTCAACACATAGTAACTCAGGAACTTCATTAGATGACAATTTCTTTTTAACTCTGCGTACAACAGACATAAGCTTGGATGGTTTCTACTTGATCGATTTTAAAAAATTAAATTTAGCAGCCGGTTATGAGAAAAGATATATTAACTCTATTCATGGGGCTAGAGCAATTTATTTTATTGGAGGAGAATTTAATCATAAATATTTTATGATTTCTTTTGAATATGTTTCACTTGATAAAGAATTTAACTCAACAGTAAATGATGACGTATATCACATTGCCGAGCTTACATTTAACATAACAGAGAAAACTAAAGTTTACGTTGATTACTCTACATCAAGGGAGCTTAAAAACTCAACTTATCGCTTTGGAGCTGTAGGCCAAATTCACGCCAATGTTTCCGCTCAAATTGAAATTTCAAAAGAGAAGCTACACTATGTCTCCAATAAACCGAGTAGTCTTGATTTAAGACTACAGTTTGCTTATTAATAAAGGTTAGTGCTTTTCAATAACAGGAACGTTACCAAGGTACATAAGTTATAAATCAAATACTTTATAATTTAAAAAAGTTGGTGAAGATGGACAAAATCCAGAAGTAGAAGAAATGGGCCATGATCGTTGTCCAATATTTTTGAAAGAAGAATACATTGATGATTGGTTAAAACCACAAACTGAAACAAAAAATGAAATCTATGAAATGTTAGCACATAAAGAAGACGTTTATTTTGAACACCAGTTTATCCCTTAAGTCCGCCGATATAATCTTGAATAACTTTATTTTTAGAGTCTTCAAAAACGTGAGAACAAGTACCAGACTCTAAAATCGTTCCACAATTTTGATTTTCATCATACCAAAAAGCATAAATATAATCACAAACTCTACGGGCCTGAGCAAGATTGTGAGTTACAATTAAAATAGTATATTGTCCTTTGAGTTCATGAATGAGCTCTTCAATTTTCTCTGTAGATATTGGATCTAAACTTGAACAAGGTTCATCCATTAGAATTACTTCAGGACCCAGAGCAATTGTTCTAGCGATACATAGTCTTTGCTTTTGCCCACCAGATAAATTATTCGCAGGCCTATTTAAGTCATCTTTAACTTCATTCCAAAGTCCCACATCATATAAGGCCTTTTCAACTCTCTCAGGTATATAATCAAAATGATGTTCTTTAAGGGGAAGAGCGATATTATCATAAATACTTAAAGGTAGAGGTGTTGGTTCTTGAAAGACAATTCCAATTCGCTTTCGTAAATCTATTAAATCAAGTCTGGTATCAAAAATATTTTGTCCATTAAATTGAATATCTCCAATTACTTTTGTTTTTGGGTAATGCTCAATCATGCGATTTAAACACTGAATTAAACTACTTTTTCCACAGCCACTTGGCCCGATTATTCCAGTAACACAACCTTTATTAATTTCAAGGTTCACATCTTTGAAGGCCAAAAAATTATCATAATATAAGCTGAGGTTTTGGGTACTTAAAACTAAAGAAGAATCACAACATTTTTGTCCACTTAAAGATCCTTTCCAAGGGTATTTATTAAAATCACTCATAGAGCTATCCTCTTTCGATACCATTTATTTAAAATAATATTTATAGTTGTATTTGAAAGAATAATTAAACTGATTAAAACAAAAGCACTTTTATAAGCGTTAATATCGCCGCCAGGAACATTCATCGACAGATCATAAATATGAATAGATAGAGCACGTCCAGAATCAAAAATAGACTCTGGAAGTCTATCGACATAACCAGAAGTAAAAATAAGAGCAGCAGTTTCAGCAAGGGCGCGTCCAATACTTAATACAGTTCCAACAAATATTGAGGGGAGAGCATATGGAATAATGATTGATTTAATCATTGTGAACTTACTTATTCCAAGAGATCTTCCAACTAATCTATAATTTGATGGTGTAGAAGAAAAACCTTTTTCAACTGTTGAAATAAAAAGGGGCAAGGCCATTAAAGCAAGAGTAAGGCCTCCCGACAAAATAGAAAAACCCATCTTAAAAAAAACACAAAAAATAGCATTTCCAAAGAGACCAAAAACAATAGAAGGAACTGCTGCTAATACATCAATTGATTTTTTTATAAGCGTAATACTCGAATTACTGCTTTGAGTATACTCAGATAAGAAAAGTGCTGAACCTAAGCCGATAGGTATTACAAAGGCCAGGCAAATTAACAAAATTAAAATAGTAGAAACTATAATTGGAAAAATACCACCTTTTCTTCCCGCTGAGAGAGGAACATCTAATAAGTAATCTAAACTCAGTTCCGGTAAAGAAATAATTACAATATCACTTAATAAAAATATCATTAGTAAAACTAAGAACAATCCCGTTACCCAAGACAGTATTTTTGTTAAGACTTCCAAGAATACCTCTTTTGAAAATAATTAGATACTGAGTATAAAAAAGCAATTACAACTAATAAAACAAAGCCTGATAGAAACAAGGCTGAACGGTGTGAATCCATAGCATAGGCCATCTCTAAAGCAATATTAGCTGTAAGTGTTCTAACTGGATCAAAAACAGAACTTGGAACTTTTACTATATTGCCACAAACCATTAATACGGCCATTGTCTCTCCTATAGCACGGCCAATTGATAACACACTGGCAGAAATCATTTGCCCTTTTAAATTTGGTAATAAAACTTTCCATATATAAGTTGATTTAGAAAGCCCTAGAGAATTTGAAATTTTAAAATAATTTTTACTTGAAAGTTCAATCGCCGAAGTTAAGTTTAGGGTAATAATTGGAAAAATCATAATTGTTAAAATTAAAATTCCAGTTAACAAACTTTGTCCTGGAGGGTGATAAGAGTTAATAAGAGGCACTAAATTCATTAATCCCCAAAAACCAAAAATAACCGATGGTATGCCAGTGTATAATTCAACAATCTTCAAAAAATACTTACTCAAAGATTTTGGAATATAAAACATGGCAAAAAGTGCGGCAAATAGACCTATAGGAAAGGCCAAAATAATTGAACCTAAAGTAATTAATAAACTCCCAACGACCATGGGAAGCATATTAAATTTACCTTCTAAGGGAAACCAAGAGTCATCAAAGAAAAAAGAAGTGTTCTGTCCAGCTATGGCAATTAGGCTTTCTTTTAAAACAAAAAGGAAAATTAAAACAATACATAGTATTGAAAAAAGTCCATTAAGCCTTAAAAATAATTTCAAATATGTGTCTTGAGTAGACCTATTTGATGGGAACAAAATAATGTTCCTTAATCATATCATGAGCATTTTTAGATAAAACAAAATTGATAAACTTTTTAACTGGTTTTGTCTGTTTTCCTTTTATAACTAAATTTAACTCACGAGTAAGAGGATATTTTCCATTCTCAACATTTTCAACACTGGCCTTTACTCCTTTATAGCTTAAAAGTTTCAAAGGTACTCCAACAGAAGCATTATATTCAGCAGTGCCAATTGACACGTAACCGATGGCATTTGGATTCGTACTTACAGTTTTAACACCTTGCTCATTATCACCAATTATTATACTTGCCTTTATCTGAGAGTTTTTTAATTCAAAGAATTTTAAAAATAGTTCTAGGGTTGATCGCCCCTCGGCCTTATTAACAACTACAATCTTTTTATCTGGCCCACCTAGCTCTTTCCAGTTTTTAATTTCGCCTTTATAAATTTTTTGAATTTGAGAATCAGTCAGCTCGTTTATGGAATTAGATTTATGAGTAATGATTGCCAGTCCATCTTTAGCAAATGTAAAGTTTGACAAATCTTTCTCACTACTTTTTAAAGCTCTAGAGACCATGCCTATCTGAGATAAGCCTTTTCTTGCATCAAGAATTCCTCTAGATGATCCACCTGTTTGAACATTAATACGTAATTTTTTGTGATTTTTCTCAAATAGCTTTCCAAGATCGGACATTACTGGTGCTATGGTAGAAGATCCAGTGATTACAATTTTTTCTTTACTAAGAGCACTAAAAGATAAAAAGAAAAACAAGAAAATCAAAAATTTTTGCATGCAAAACTCCTTTACGCATACTCGCAAAATTTTATCTTACCTAAGGTCTAAGATAAACAAATTTAGTCAAGAGAAGCGAATATTCTGATTATAAGTGTCTTGGCACGCAATTTTGTTACTAAAATTACATATAATAAAAAAAGTTAATTATCTAGAAAGAATTACCAAGTTTCTAGGACTAATCTTTCGATCAAATGCTTCAAAGATTTCTACATTATAAGATTTTTCTTGAAGAAAAAGCAGACGATCGAGCACGATATATGTTTCTACGACTCGACCTAAGAAGGCCCTAAAAATGTCTACAAGAATAAGCTCTCGCACACTATTTTGAATTTCGCTAGATTTATAAAAGCTATTAATTTTAGATTCATCAAGAGAATCGATTATTGAATATTTTTTAGTGTATTCATAAAAGCTCATTTTATAATCCTGAAGACTTGTATTTCCAATTGCTCTAAATTGCTTATGACCATGATTATATTCTAAAATATGAAGAGCATATCTAAATCTTCTAAGCATTAACTTATTTTGAAAATCCATAAAGCTTTCATAGCGATAACACCTTGATGCTAAGTGAAGAGTATTTTCACTAAATATTAATCCCTTTTCTTTGGCCACAGGAGATAGATTATAAGCTCCTTCAAGTTTGTGATAACAACAACTTGCTAGAATGAGGTTTTCAAACTGATTTTGAGAATAAATTTTAATTAAATCACTACCTAAGCATCCACAAGAGTGAAGCCCAATAACTAGTCGATTTGAAAGTTGATTAAATTCATTTAAGCTAAAATTCTTATCTACTTTACTGTGGATAAAATATATTTTTTCTAGGCCTTGTTTATCCCATTTTTTTAATCGAGCTTTTCCACTTTTTTGAAGGGTTTCATCAAAATCTACACAATAAGATGTTCTTTCTTTTCCATAAACTAGGGCCGAACTTAAATGTCCTACTCCTCCACCTATATCAAGGATAGTATCAACTTTTCCTATCTTATTTACTAAGCTTAAAATACTATAAATTTCATGTTCTTTTTTAGGATTAACTTTTTTAAAAATTTCATTTGGAAGTTTTAATTCTTCTATATCTAATTTGTTAAACTCTGTGAGTTCTTTAATTTGATTCATAAAATTAATTAGATTTTGATCTTTTATATTTTGAAGAGAAAAATTGTTTTGAAATGCCCATAAATCATTATGGGCTAATTTTTTAAATACTTCAATTTTTGATGAAATATTGTCAGAAATATGATTAGGATAATTTTTTAAGGCCTCTACTTCTAATAAGTCTAACCATGGTGTTAAAAACTCAATACACTTTTCAAAGCGTTTTTGATAATTCACTTTTTAAACCTATTTATATAACTACATCTTTTACAAAGCTCTTCTTTTAATACTCCATTAAGAAAACCTTGTTTCATTTCACTCGCTCTATTAGAGTTAATAATAGATTCAAGATTTGATTCAAAGCAGTTCCCTAAATTTATAATTTTTTGATCATCTAAACAGCAAGGAACAACTGTACCGTCTGCATGTATAGCAATATGATCAATTAGGGCACGACATCTGCCCTGCTCTCCTTGATAAGGAAGATCCATTCGAGGCCACTCAAAACGAGAGTCAAAGTGTAAATATAAATGATCTTTAATTTTTTTAGATTTAATTCCACCGACATCAACTCGACGATTTATTTCAATATTTAATTTATCATCTAAATAATCGAAGACTAAGTTGTTTGACTCATTTTCATCTGAATCGTCTAAATTCCACAATCTTAAATTAATATATAAATCAGATCTCTTTTCATGAGCGAACTCAATAAAAGAGAAGACTTTATCCAAATATTTTTTCAAATTAGCTTTAGGGAAATTATCCATATAACTTTGAAGAGATATATTAACTTGAGCGACACAATTATTTTTAACAATAGACTCTTTAAACTTATCTAAAAGTAGCCCATTAGTTGTAAGCTGAATTTTACTTTCAACTTCAGAACAATAATTTAAAATTTGATCTATATTCGGATGAGCAAGAGGCTCACCCATTAAATGAAGACATATTTGATCCGCCATGGGTCGCGCTTGATCAATTGTTTTCACAAAATTATCATAGCTCATCTCTTTAGCACTTCTCTGATCTATAGGACAAAAAGAGCAATTTAAATTACATAAATTAGTTATTTCTAAATAAATTCTTTTAAACTGCTTTCCCATGAGTTGTTTTATTATAATATAAAAGATGCTTCCGTCTAGTATCATTACACGGCAAGCTTAATCCCATCTGTAAAATAAAGAAATACCATAAAAGCTAGACTTACCACTTCCAAGATCTGCAACGTAAGGGCTTTTCTTAGGTGTCGAGCTAAATTTATCAACTTGCCATCTGAAAAAAACACCATAATTCTCTGAAAATGAAAGAATTAAATTTTGTGAAATACTTAAACTTTCGCTAGAAGAACCATTAGTCATAAATTCTCTAAGTCCGTTTTTTAGAGATTTTTGATAACTATTGCCATAAAAATAATTTAAATAGCCTGATTCTGAATATCTATATTCCATTTCAATCTCTGTACGAAGAAGAAAAAGCAGCTTTAAAAAATAGCTTAATTTAAGTCTATAAGTATTATTATCATTATCAACTTTATTATTCTTCTGAATTGAAACTCTCAAATTAAATGAATCTTCATCACTAAGCTCTAAGCTCGGTAAGATTATTTGAGCAACAGGTCCAATATCCATAGAAAATCCCTGCTCAGTTTCAGATGGATCAGTGACACTTTCATCATTTATTGCATCTCTTCCAAATTCAAAAGATGTTAAAATTCCAAAACCAATATTTTTTAAAATTTTAAAATTATAAAAAATTTCAGGGCCTTCAACTTCAAAAACATGATATTGAGAATCTAATTGAAACACTCCAATTGGAATAAAATCTCTATTATCACTTCCTCTATATGTAGGAACTTTCCCCGCACCTAATCCAAAAAGTCCTTCAGCAGAAGACTCAAAAGAGAAAATAAATAAAATTATTATAAAAGAAAATTTCATTACTAGTTCTTTTGAATTATTTGAATCGACCTTCCTAGAAATTTAGCTTGCATTAAAACTTTGTCACCAGGCTGTAAAAATATTTTTTTCTTATGTGCTTTTCTAATATACTTTTCAAGTAAATATTGAACAGGGTTTTCTTTTAGAAAAGAAAGAGTAAGAATCCACTGTATTGAACTAATTACTTTAAAGCTAGTCGTAGGTTTATTATAAATTACACCTTCTGGAGTACCAGTTAAGAGAACTTGCCCTTTTTTGACAATCGGTTCTTCAAGAAGATCAATTCTTTCTCCTCTATACTCCCATTCACCTTCTCTATATCCATTTATAGCTTTTCCAATAAGTTTTTTTGTATTAAGAATCAGTTTTTTAGTACTTGAAGACTGTTTAACTTCTCCATTAAGCTTTAGTGAGAAGGTAATTGTTTTAAAGAAAGCTTCAAAGTCATATGGGATCACAAAGAATTCACCTATAGGCATTCTATCATTTCCACTTTTAGCATCAGTGAACCCTCTTCCTCCTTCAACATTATTTACATTAATTAATTTTAGTAGTTTTTGACGATCACTATAGTCGCCACATAAAAAAATTCCCTTACTAGAGTCTTGATAATCTTGAATGCTTTTAATATCTCTATCAAAACTAATACAGATTTCGACTTCATAATCTAACAGAATGTTCTCATCTGTTCCAACAGAGCTGATAGGCTTAGTAACTTTTGAAAATTTAGGAAAAAGAAATACTTCGTCTAGATTGGTTTCATCAGCATGCTCAGAGTAATTCCCTCCGGCTGCAATATGTCTGGATTTAAAGTCATTGGGAGTTATAAGTTTATTACGCTCAATAGAAGCTTCTCCACATTTTTGAGCTGCTTCATTAATACTCTTTCCATAACGTCTTATTAGTTCGAAATAGTTCTCTTCTTCAAGACAGTCTAATTTAAATCCTCTAACAATTTTTTCTGATGCAGAAGTCACTAAAACTCTCGAAGTATTGCCTTGCTTATCAATATATCGTGCAAAAGTATTTGCTACCTCAGGTCCAACAATTATATCGGCCTTCACTGAAAGAAAAGATATATAAACTATCAAAATTACGAATATTTTCATTACTACCTCTTTTTTAATTAACACAGTGTTAATTATGTAGCACAATTGACACCACGTCAACTAAATTGCAAAATAACAAAATGGGAAACATTAGAAGTCGAACAGAAGAAGAAAAACAACAAAAACAAAGTATGATTTTGGAAGCCGCTTCTAAAGTATTTAGTGAGCTGGGGTTTCAAAAAGCAACTATGACTGCAGTTGCTAAGAAGGCCGGCCTGAGTCGAACACTTGTTAATTTTTATTATAATGATAAAAACCAATTACATGCAGCTCTCGAGAAAAAAACACTAAATGAAATAGCCTTCTTATTAAATCAAAATATAGATTTAAAAAATGATCCATTTAAAAACCTAAAAATCGTTGCTGATACCTTTTTTGATTACGCTCAAAAAAATACTGGTCTTTATGAATGCCTACTTAGACCTGAATTTGACTTAAAAATCTCAAATAGTACTTTGATTAATGATACTCAAATGGTGAATGAAATTGTTGCTAAAGTTATATCTAAGGGAGTAGAGCAAAATATACTTCATAACCCCTTTGACACTCTTTTAGAAGCGACCATTAATATGTGGTGTATAATTCATGGATTTATTACTATTTCTACAAATAAAAGTGAAATTCTTCAAACTCACTGGGGTGTTAGTCAAAATAACTTAAGAAGTAGTACTTACATCACTTTAGAAAAGCTATTCAAAGTAAAAAGTTAATATAAAAGCTTAAATTTCTAATGATGTGTCAGCTTATTATACAATATGTAAATTGTGGATAATAAACAGTTTTTATAGGTCCCGCGTGAGATAATTGGTTCATGAGGACACTATTTAAAATCATGATCTTAATTCAATTATTTTGGAGCTTTACAGCTCTTTCAAATAATACTTGGGTTCCTGATTTTACTACTCTTCAAGGTCGACTTGAGTTCTTATCAAGTCTATTTTTAGAGTATCCAAATCTGCCAAGGCAGAATTTAAGCTTTAAAAGAAATCCACTCGATACTGTATCGGGAATTAATTCTATAGTTGATCAGTTAGAATTAAGTGATGAAGATATTGAAATTGATTCTAATAAGATATTTGGTGGGACATATTCAAGCTCAGGCGATACCTATATTGATAATACCAAAATAAGTAGCCTTAAAGAGACTCTAATTAATTCAATTGATAAACTTCCAGAGATGGATATGAATGGTATTGAAAGTGATATTTTCACCTTAAAATCAATAGCAAGTCAGTCAGGGGCCAAGGATGTTGGAAAAGAATATAAAAGAAAATTAGGGGTGTATTTAAAATTAATTCCTTTTTTATATGATAGTAATCAAGATGTTATTTTTAATCAAATTGATACTGATGCTAAAGAAAAAATTAAACAACTTATTCAAAATATTGATTCATCAGAATTAGACAATTTTTATAATGACTTATATGAAACAAGGTTAAAGGAAGAAGTTCAAAGAGTATCAACTCTGAAAAAACAAGGTATGCTTAAGGAAGCAATTGCTTCACATGAAAGTAATTTCTTAAATAAGGAACTAAAGCCGGCCTTAACGTTATATTCTCGAGAAGGTCAAGTATCTGAGCTTCGTTCAATTTCATTAGAAAAAATTCCAAAAGTTTATAGTCCATTTCGTGGATGTGTTGCTAACGATTGTTCTATTTTAAGTGTTCCCTATTACGGACTTGTTGAAGACGCTGAAGTATTTTGGATTAGAAAATCATTGAAAACTAATCATATGCCAGACGGGTATATACTAATAGTAAATGTAATCTTAGATGGAGAAAAAATTCCTTATGTAGTTACCGTTAATGGCACGAGACTTACAACTCTAGATACATTACAAGCAGTCAAACTTTACCTTAGAGAAAAAAAGATTGATAAAGTAATTCTTCCAAATTTTAGTATGAATAAATTTGTAGTTAACACTAATGCTGTTAGGGATGGTTTAACTGTGAAAAATTCAAAAGATGTTGAAGTGGAATTCCCATCCGCATGGAAAGAAGTAGAACAATATCAAGATAGAAACACTAATGGTTATGATAATTATTATAAATCTGAATCTTTAAAATCTGCTAAATTAGCTCACCTTGAAATAGATCAAAATGATTTCATTAGCTTTTCTGAAACAGAAAAAATTATAAGATACATAAAGCCGGAGTCCCTTGAAGAACAAGATTTATTAAATAGATCTTTACTTGCTATAAATGCAACTACTGATAGTAAGTTTTCATCAGATGCTTCTCAAACATTAGAGTTATTAAATGTTGATCAAGAAAATATAAGGGTAGCTAAGTATTTAGTAGAAGCTACTGCTGAAAATCCAATTACAGCGGATAAATTTGATGAATTAGAGTCAATGTTTGAATTTAAAATTTCAGATATCGATAATCTTGACCTATTTTCCAAAGGTCCATCAATTAGAGATATTTACTTTAATAGAAATAACTCTACTGAAGATATTGAACAAATAAAAAAGATGTCTATTCGTTATTTAGAAGAGTTAGGAAATGAACTAGAAACTTATATTGATATTTATAAAAAAGAAGGTGGAGATAATTATAAAAATGCCATTGAAAAAGGAATTTATTCTTTAACTTCAATTCCTGATGAATTACTTGACTCTAGATATTCAAAGTTTTTACTAAAGTGGCTAGAAGATGAAAACTTTCCTTTTAAAAATACTTTAATTTCAAACATTATTGCTAATTTTAAAAGTGCTGAAAATATTGATCCTATAATTAATCATCTTATAAGTTTTGATGACATTACAGATGTTATAAACCTAGAACGTGTTTCAGATAATCTCGTAATTTTTTGCTATAAATCAAGTATTGAAGAAGGTAGAAAAATCCCATTAAAAGTCATCCAACAAATTTCACACTATGGTTATAGAAATTTACAAGCATCTATTAATATAGCAAACTCCTTACTAATAAAAGAGAACTATAGCTTAAATGTATTAACAGAACTTTTAAGTGAAAAAATTAATTCCGAAAAAGTAGTTAATGATAATGACATTAAAAAATATCTTTCAACTACATTATCTAATGCTATAGAAAATGTTAACTCTCCATCACGTGCCTCAAATGTACTAAGTTTTCTTAAACAAAATGAAAATTATTATCAATTTATTTACTTTGATCGAAATATCTTTGAGAATTTAGAAAAACATCTAGGAAGCAATGAGATTAAAAGTGTAAGAATGAAATATTATCAAAATATTATTCGCTACTTTAGCTTTGGATATCAATATTCACAAATCACACTTAATTCGTTCATAAACCTAATGAAAGAATCCAATTATGATATTGAAACGCTCAAATCTTTATTAGAAGATGCCTTAAACAATACAGCAAACATTTCGCAAGATAAGGATCGATTTGCTTTTTTAGTTTCAGCTCTAGAAAATTATGCTGCAAATATTAAAAGCACTGAACAGGCTAAACAATTCAGTGAATTCATTTCTCAAAACCCAAACTCTCAAAGATATATAAGATCTGAGTCTGAAGTTTTAGAAAACCTGAGTGATCACTTATCTAAAAGTGATTTTGTAAAATTTAAAAATCAATTTTCTCTTAATAAAATTGCTGAATTTCAGTGTGGATATTTAAACCCAAATGCTTGTGTATTGCTAAGTGATTATTATACTAAAAATAATGTCATTACTGAGCAAACCTTGAGTAATTTATTAAATGGCGCGATTAAAGGAGAATATAATTCTTTTGATAAAGATCGTGAGAAGTATTTAAGAGAAACACTTAAAGGTTTAATTAAACGTGTTAATGATAAAGAAGAGGCCAAAGCTTTTTTTAATTTTATGAACAATGAGAATCTTCTATTCAGATACATTCACCATGATAGTGAGTTGTACTCTTTATTTGATAAATACGGAATCAATCAAGACTCAATACTCAAGCTTAGATCAGAGCATGTACACTATTTACTTAGAATGAACAATTTTGGCTATCACAATCCAAAAAGCTCTGTGAATATTGCAAAAAATTATTTTAATCTCCATAACTTTTCAAAAGAATCTTTTACCGCTTTATTTGACAGTTGGTTTGAGTTTGAGCGAGGTAATGATGGCGATCAAGTTAGATTTTTCAGAGAAGCATTAATATATTTCATGCAAAACACTAATGAAATATCTAATATGAAAACAATCCTTACTTATTTTAATAAAGTTGAAGATAATTTAAATTCTGGACTTATCAATATTTCAGACTCAGATATTGATCAATTTTTAGATAAGGCCATCTCTAATGGACTTAAAAGTGAAGTAAATGAATTTAAGAAAAAGTTTTCAAAACTATTTATTTACAATTCAGGTTGTGGATATTCAAATCCAAAAACTTGTCAAAATATAATTAGCTCACTATCAAAGTCCTCAGATAAGAATACTATTTCTGAAATTAAAGATCATGCGGAATGGATAGAAAATAACCGTGGAAGAGACGGTGATCGTCAAAGACTTATTCAATCTTGCTACGATTCACTACAATCACTTATCCTTAATTGAGTGGTGCAAAAACGATCCATTTTTTGATAAAGTCAACATCAATTATTTGAAAAATATTTCTCTTAAAATTAAAATAAATTAAAAGCTTAAGGAGATCTTGTGAAAAGAATAATTTTATTAGTAATATCGTTATATTCTCTATTGGGGCTAGCATCAGAAAATGCTTATCTTAAAAACTCCAAAAACCTTACATGTGAAGAGGCAATGGATTTAATATTTGATTATGCAAGTAAATACGGCAAAAGAATGAATGCATTAGAAAATCTCCAATCAACTGATATCGAAGTAACATCAGAGCAAGCACTCCAGGTTGATGGATTAAGAGTATATGCTAATTACTATAAAAACCAAATCATAAATAAATGTTTTCACAAACGAAATCAAATATTAGTTAAGAGCAACTAATAACTTTCATTTAAAATCTGAAACTTTATTGTATTATTTTGCCTATTATAATCTTCTATATTATATACTCCTACTCCTGTAGTATAGTAATCTTCATAAAAATCACTACTAGGATTATCCCCTCTATCTTCATAAAGGTAATGACTTAGAGGCATAAAACTTCGATTTCCTGAATACTCTCCAAAAAAATCATCAATATCATGTAATGAATATCTTTCATCTAATTCATCTCCTGTAGCCTCTTCAACATCTATGAACTTGTGATCCTCATTTCGATTTGAATCAATTGAAGTGTCTACATGCCAAATCAAAAGACCTCCTTTAAATGAACTATTTCTCAAAAGATATTTAAAACCTTTATCATAGTTTATGGGAGATCTATTCTCAATAAAGAATGATTCATTATTATTATAAATTGATGAGAGTTTTAAGATATTAGTTTGAAGTTGTGATGAAGGAGTAAGACTTAAAAAACTTTGATTTCTTGGATTTGTAATTAAAGTTAAATTATCATTATCTTCATGAAATTTTGCTGCAATTTTACTATAAGCATCTAATCCTATTGGAACATCTCCTCTATCAGCACCATAAAACTCTCTAGCAAAAATCCCATAACTCATTAATGAATAAGATCCTGTTCCATAAGAACTATCATCTATATCATAATAATCTTTAAGCTTTAGCCATGTATGTCCCAGTTCATGGGCCATTACTCCAATAGTTGTTGGAATAGAATTTTCAAATTCAGAAACAATAGAATAACGATTATCACTTTCACAATTTACTAACTCAACACCATCAATTCTAAATATTTTATCATTATTATAGTATTTACTAATGCAAGATGAGTGAGGATGTACAGAGAATGCTTCGCTATCTCCAACCGCCAAGTTTCCGCCAGCGTAGATAAAAAATATTGTCATTTCATGTCGTTCAATAATTCCATTATTATTTTTGTCATACTTTGGAAAATCGACACCTTTAAGCCTAGCAGTGTGGAGGGCCTCCATCAATATATCCTTTTGATTTTGATCCTTTTCATTTAGTGGATGGTCAAACTCTAAGTTAATAGAAATAACTCCATCGTTGATATTTCCGTCTATTTCTTCAACAGGTATAAGATCATGTTTTCCATGACTATTCATATAAACAAAGTGGTTAAGATTTTTCTCCTGGTGTCCAAATATCCTATTTGCGATTAATCTTTCAGGAACTTTAAACTCATGGTTCTGAAAGCTAAGTAGTAATACTAAGGTAGGAATACTATATTCTTGTTTAACTTCAGGTTTTTTAATAACTTTAAAATTATATACAAACTTCTCTATGGGATATCCAGCTAAATCTGTTAAGGCACCATCTTCAAACTCTATTGAATAATTTGATCCCATTGATGAATTTGCTAAAAATAGATTATTATTTTCAGGAAGAATTTGCAATGTTTGATCCTTCACTTCAAATTTAAATAAAGATGAACTCATTCTCTGTCCATTTTCATCTAAAATCTTAATAAAATTTGGATAAATTTTCGAAATTTGAAAATACTTATTAAAGCTTAATGAGAGATTTGAATGTTCTACAATCTCAGATGATGAGTGATAAGTATCAAGAGTTAATTGTTTAAAGCTATATTTTGCGTTAAATGAGTTTTTAAATGTCTTTAATAATTTCTCTCCATTTATACCTTCAACATACCTTGTAATTTCTAATGTATAACTTTCCCCGTCTAGTAAATATTCATTCAAACTGAGTTTAATACTCTTTTTATTATTAAATAGACTATAATCATATATTTCGATTAATTCTTCACTACTATTATTTTGATAAATATTGATACTATTAATATCTCTGTCAGAACCAATGATAATTGTATTTTCATTTATTGGAAAATTGAATTCAACTTCTATAAATTGAATGTCTGAACTAACATAACTTACTCCTAAAGGATTAGATTGCACAACTGTAAGTGCACTAATAGCATTAATTGGAGGATTTACTATTTCTTTATTTGAATCGTTCTTTCCTGGTTTACATGATGAAATAAAAAAAATAAAAAAAAGAAAAATAATTTTATTCATTACCTTCTCCTTTTTCTAAAGTTTTTTGCTGACTAATGTATGAATCTATACATGAACTGTCGCTTGAATGTAGCCCTTTATTTATAATTTTTTTTGAGCTCAAGTAACGATTTGAAGACCCTTCGGCCCTCACTCCATTCGCGACTAAACCTTTATTATTAGGAAATTCATTAGAATCACAAATACAATATTCATATTCACTACTCAATTTGTTAAAACAAATATAATACTCTTCCTTATCAATTTTCCAGCTATAACTCTCATTTCCTTTAATTTTTAACTTAATCTCACTTCCATCTATACGTTGAAAAACTTTGTATTCAGAATAGGCCATATTATTGTTAAAAATAAAAGCAAGAAGAACTATTAATTTTATCAGTTTCATAATCTAGTCCCCTTGCTTGCAATCTCAATCAATTTTTTATCAATCCTTTTTGTCATTTTTTCTATTAGAACGAGTGTTTTTTTAATATCGTGTTTTGATAACTTTTCTCTCCCTAAATAAGAGATAAAATATCTCAAGAAACTTACATCCAGATTTACTCGGTCAGCTTTATCTGAAATATCTACTAGTAATTTAAGAGTATTATTTTTAAGTTTTTGAATTTGATAATCTTTATATGACTTACTTTCTATTTCATTTAGAAGCCTTAAAATTTTATTCGTTCTAGGTGCTAATTGATTAAGAAATCTTCTTACCTGAATATCTTCCTTATTTTCTAAATAACTTGAAATGAACCTATCTTCAATTGATGTACTTTCAAGTACAGTAAAGGTATCTGTTGAGGCATTAAGGCACACCACCCTAAGCATCATCATGATACAGACGACAACGCTTTTCATACTTTCTCCCATTTTTGTTCCAGCTAGTACTAAATAAGCAAAACTGATGCCATAAACTACTGGAAAAATTCAATAGTTAAGAAAGTAAAGATGTCCAAAGAATTGATACTGTTTAAATTTTGAGCACATTTAACTGACACTTGATCTGAATAGCGCCCTATTGTATTTTTAAGGTATGAAGTTTATTAATATTCTTCTTCTTTTTTTATCCGTGTCTTGTAATCAGGTAAAGGAGTCTGATCCAACTCCAGTAGCGACTGATACCCCTACTCAAACTAGATCATTTTATATGGGATTTACTCCTTGGTTATATGCGGCGACTGTACAAGCAGAAACTGACGTTTATGATCTTTTAAATTCTCAGGGTGATCTTGTGGCCCATCATTTTCAACAAGGTATTCCTTTTAATGATGCTTCCACATTTCCAAATTTTTCTAATTACGAAACTAATATTCAAAATGAAGTGAATAATAGAATCAATAAAACTAATAATGATAAAATTATTTACTTAGCAGTTGATTCACTAAATACAGCGAGAAATGATTTAACTGATTTTTGGGGAACTTCTGCCAATATGAGCAGACCCTCACCTTGGGACACAAGAAGTTTTGATGATAGTAATGTTATTACTTCATATACAAATTTTGCTCTTGAGTTAATCGCAAGATTTAATCCTGAATACTTTAACTACGCACCTGAGATTAGTGATTTAATGGTTAATGATGCAACTAAGTTTAACGCTTTTAAAACTTTTGCTCAGCAAGTTTATACAAATATAAAGGCCTACTATCCAAATTTGAAACTAATGGTTTCTATTGCCCTAAAAGCTCCTGGTTCAACTAAAATGATTACAGCAACAACTGGTTTTGCTGATATTAAAGATTATGTGGATGTTGTTGGGATTAGTACTTATGGGTATGCTTTTTATGGACACGCTAATGCTGGTAATCCAGCAAACTTGCCTTCTAATTGGTTATCTCAAATTCAAACAATTGCACCTAATAAGCCTTACGCAATAGTTGAAACTGGTTGGATTGCTCAAAACCTTAGCGTTCCAGCTTATAGCTTATCTGTAACGAGTAATGAATCTTATCAAGATGCCTATCTTACAAAGATGTTCAAAGAAGCAAACTCAATGAATATGGAAGCAATCATCTGGTTTAGCTCACACGACTACGATACCCTGTGGACAGATACGCTTGGAAGTGACAATTTATCTAAAATTTGGAAGGACACTGGTCTTAAGGATGAAAGTCTCGTTGATCGTAGTGGATATTCTACTTGGAAGTCTTGGTTCGATCGAACTAAAAATTAATTTATTGTTTACAAAAAATTGAAAAATGTATTCGATGTTAAAAGTTTTAACATGTATGAAAATGTAGGTGTTTCAAGAGATAAATTTTAAGCTCACGCTATAGTGAGTTTATGAAAATTTTTAAAATAATATTAGTAACATACATCTTAATCGTGAACTTATCAGTATCTTATTCCGCTGACTTTGTGGCCAATGTAATGGCCCCTTTATTAGTTGGAGATATTAATAATATAAATTCTTTGGAATCTCAAAAGGCCTGGAATGAATTGGATAGAGGTTTTGCAGAATTAAAAAGAATTGGGGTCCATGCCATTACAACTGATTTGTGGTGGGGAGCTATTGAAAAACAAGAAGGAATTTATAATTGGGCCTATTATGATAAATTTATTTCACTAGTTGAAAAAAATGGACTTAGGTGGATTCCTATACTTTCATTTCATCAACTCGGTGGAAATGTTGGTGATGTTGGGTTTATTCCAATTCCTGATTATATCTGGACTAAACATATTGGGAAGCCTGGAGTTGTTGATGAAAACTCTCTTAAGTATAAAAGTGAACAAGGAAATTTTTCTAGAGAATATGTAAGTGCACATGCAACTGATTATGTTTTAGAAGACTATAAACGTTTTATGGTGGCCTTTAGAAATCATTTTGAACATAAGGCCCATTTAATTGATGAAGTAAATATAAGTTTAGGACCTGCCGGAGAACTTCGTTATCCGTCATATAATATGCATGATAAAAATGCTGGTTATCCTACTCGTGGAAGTTTACAGGCCTATTCAGATATTTCAGTAGAGTCTTTTAGAAATTTTGTTTTAAACAAATACAAAAGTATTGAAAATATCAATTTAAACTGGGGATCAAATCTAAGTTCTGTAAGTGATATTTATCCACCAGATCCATTTTTTCTAGATTCAGTTTTTTATAAGAAAGGTGATCACTTTGCTAATTATGGAAAAGATTTTTTCAAGTGGTATAACTCTTCATTAGTTGATCACGGAAGAAAAGTTTTATCTGTGGCCAAAAATATTTTAAATACAACGAGTACAAAATTTAAAGGTGTAGAGATTGGAGCAAAGCTTCCTGGAATTCATTGGCTAACTGGAAGTTCAAGATTAGCTGAACTATCAGCGGGCTTAATTCATACAGACTATCAAGATTGGTATTCATTTGATAGTGGTTATGGATATAAGGATACACTTTCACTTTTTAAAGATTTAAATAAAGACACTGGTTTAAATTCCAAAGTAATTCTACATTTTACTGCTCTTGAAATGAATGATGGAAGAGGTGGACCTCCTGTAGCTTCTAGAGCTAAGTCATTAGTTTTTTGGATGGCCCAAACTGCTCAAAGTCAAGGAATCATAATTAAAGGTGAAAACGCACTTGGTGATGAGCTTGAAAATAGACAGGCTTGGTATAATATGGCAGATGCTTTGAAGTGGGGAAATTATAAGGGAATCACTCTTTTAAGATATCAAAGAATTGTTAATAGCAATAATTGTAAGAACTCATTATTTAGACTGATTTCTTCAAGAGCTGAAACACCTAATATGTTCTTTCTGTAAATGAAGAAATCAGTCTCTACTTTAATTATTTTACTGATTTAATTAGACTTTCCCAGACGCTCCCGGTAGCTAATTCAAACTCCATATCCTTTTTAGATAAATATGTTGGTACAACTAAATCAGAACCTTGGTGACCATTTTTAGTAAAATCTATTTCAACACCACCAATTTTAAACTTAGCTGCAAATTGAGCAATGTTTGAATATGCTCCAACTGTTACTACCAGTGAACACTTATTATTTGATTTCTTTTAGGATTCTCTCCCCCTATACCTTTCACTTTTTCTAATAGAGAGACAATTTTATCTTGTCCTCCTATTTTTTTTAAGGCCACAATAATAACTTTTTGAGTTTCTTGAACATAACTCGCTCTAAAATTAACAGTATTACCAGCTCCAGGTCTTAACAATCCTGCTCCACTAAAGAAACCAACAGCAGGAACATTTGATATAGCTCTCCACTTAATTTAAAGATAAGTTAAATGTTAATCCTAAGGAGTATCTGTAGCAATCAAAATAAAGTTATTTAAAATAATTTAACTTGATAAAACCGAGTAAAGTGATTTTGAAGTATTATAGCACTAAAGTTGACAGAGTAAGTCTTATATTTATAGTAAGTTTCCCATCCCCCACTGACCCAAGAAGTTTATCCTCATTGTAATAATTTATTTTCACATCTTCAGAAATATTCTTATTGGCCATCGATCTTCCGCCGATATAAATTTTTTCATTCTTTGAATCAATAGTATGTTTCTTTAGATAATTTACTAATTTACTTTTGGACAACAAAGGTATTACTTCACTCAAAGGAAATTGAGCTAATTTATTATTTTTATGAACATCGTATTTCTTTTTCATTTCGTTACTTGCTTTAACACCTGAAAACGTATCAGATACATAAGTAGCATCTTTAACAAAATATAAATCTATTTCTTTTCCTGAAGGTTTCAAACCTAAAAACATATCTCTAAGAGCATTATTTAAACAAATCTCAAAATATCCTCCATAAAAAATAGCTCGCTTTAAATTAGTAAACTGCATTTTATGATTACCTTGCTTACTACGAATGGGCACATCAATTTCATCTATAGGAATATAGTGATTACTAACAGGTTTTCCTGATCTAAATTCTTCAACTATTGAGATATTTTTTATTTCTAATTCACTTCTTATATAGCGATTAAGAGAAGTAACTGCTTCATAAGTTGTCTTATTATGATCAAAACTTTTGGAAGTATGAACTGAAAATGAAACAACCTCATCTTTTATGATTAATTCATCCCAATGAGAAAAATACCCATTGCTTGGAATTTTTGAAATGGCATAACTTCTAAATGAAAGATTTGATAGGGCCTCTTGACAATTTCTTCCCCCATAGGCAGCAAAGCTGCACAAACTTAAACTAAAGCTTGTAATTATGACATTAAATATCTTCATTTAATAAGTTTGAATCAACAATAGATGCCTCATTTAAGTTTTTAATAATAGCATCAATCGCACTTTCAATTGACTCTTTTTCAAAATAACATAAATTTGAGTCTTCTTTTTTCTCTAATTTTTCTTTTAATTCATCTAGATCTTTTGCTTTTAAATCGTGTCTCCATGCTAAATTATTACTATGCCATGTTGAGGGAGTAAAATAATGCTTCTCTCGTTGTTGAAAGGGCGTTGAAATCCAATCTATTATTCTTGTCTTATATTTTTGTGAGTTATAGTAGACATCAGCATAATAGCTATAATTTGTATAACATCCATTAAAATCTAGTCCATTCTCTTCAAGAGAATATAAACTCTTTAAAAGCTCTGAGTTTTTTTCAACTAATTCTTCAGTATATCCTTTACTCATTGCATGTTTAACAGGTTTTTTAAATTCTATTCTTTCTTTTCCCCAATATAAAAGATACTTGGACTCTACATCTAAAAAATTATATCCTAGAAGACCTTTATTGGTGTCACCAATATAGCCTAAATAAAGTCCAGGAATTGTTATAAGACGTCCTAATTCATAATTACTTACTTTTTTATCTAAAGTAACTTTATGTTTTCCAAGTTTTTGAAGAAGATCTTTTGCAATAAATATTTCTTTTTGTAGCCTTTCTTTTTCTTTATTACTACGTTGAGACTCCTGAATTTGCTTAACTAATAGTGTATAGCTTTCAATAGCATGATTGATCTCATTAGAACTTAAAACTGATTGATTTCTATCTTCAATTTCAAAATTGCTACTAAGTTCATTACGTATAAGATCAATATAATTATTTATATGATCTGAGTGTACAATTTTCTCTTCAACCAACTTTAACGCTTTTTCTTTATCTAAGCTTGGAAAGTATGAAAATTGACTAACCGTACTAGCAAGACTTAAAAGAGAATTCCAAGTGACATAAGATGCTTTTAAACCTTTACTTTTGCCATGGAATCCTGGAGTTATTAAAGTCTTAGCGAAGTTCTTATCTTGTTCAATGACAACATTTTCACATAAAAGAAATTGTCTAAATTGCTCTGAACTAGCAAAGGGCCTTGCTTTTACTTCAACTTTTTGAATTATTTTTAAACAAGGAGATTCATTTTCTTTGATAGCATAGGCCAAATTTAATCGTTTTGTTAGAATTCGTTCCTGCCAGAGATTATTATAACTATAACTAACTCCATTAACTGTGACGTTAGTTTTTGAGAACGTTATGACCTGATTATCCTCTGGGTTTCGCTTTCTGTAAGTAATTGAATTTTCATCCAATTCTGCAAGTATCTCTGCAAACGATATTGATGGAAGCAATAAGGCAATTAACATAACAATCATATATGTCTCCAAAAAAGATTTCTTCACAATAATTATATCGAAAATAGTTAGCTAACTAGTCGAAATTGAAGACTTTTCAAGCCTGTAAAAACTGTAAACAAAGTCATTTTTATACTTATGCTGCTAATTACATATGTTTTACTAGTATTATACTCACACCTATACCTAATAATCATGTAGTTACGCTCGAGGTCTTTGGTTTTCTCTGCGTTTTTTGTTAATAATTTTTAAATTTAATCTGAGAGAAGTTTAATTGCCATTTTAGTTGTGTCATTGATAAAGCCTTCACAAGAACCACTTTGATAATATCGAATATATTTAGGCATATTTCTCAATAACACTTGAATTTTATCAAGACTAGACAAATTAGAAGAAACTCGTTTAGCTTCACCAACTACGGCCGTTCTATAATGATAACATTTTGTATAAAGCATATGTCCTCGAGGGTGACAAAAATCTTCCCATGGAAGAGAAGAACGCTCTGTCCAGTATAACCATAGATGGTTTAATATTGGGTAATCTTCTGGACATAAGGCATAAAAATAGCTCAATTTTCCAGGGTTTGCATCATTAAAACCTTCGAACCAACCAATAGGATCCATTAGAGAGTTAGAAACGTCGCAAGTTAGGCAGTATTTTGAAATAGAATCTGTAAGAGCGAATCGAAACTTATCATTACGAAGAGCTTCAGTAGATAAGAATAAAATATCATCTAATGAGTTCCTCTTTTTTCTTAATACTTTGATGCACTTTTTTAAGTTAGGCATATTAAAAAATTGGCCTGCTGCTTCAAGTAATTTTTTATGCCCAGAAAAAGCTGCTAAAATAGATATTCGACTATCTCGATTTGGAATTTCTTTACATAACCAATCAACATGTCCACATGCAATTAAGATTTCCATTAATTGAATTATTGTCGCAGATGATTCAGAGTAAGGATATTTTTCTTTATCTAAATAGTTTGAATCAAAAAAATATTCAATAGGATTCATTTGTGGATTTTCTAATAATGAAATGATTCTTTCTTTAGAAAAACTTTTTAAAGCTTTTTTAACCCAATCGGATAAGTGTATATCCTCACATAAAAGGATTTCATTTACAGTATAATTTTCAGATTTAATATCAAATTTTTTCATAAATATTTAGAATCAAGCTTTTTTACTACTTATAACTATCAAAGTTTCTTCTCTTGATTTTAAACATACCTTATGTAAAAGAGAATTATCTTAAATTTCAACACCTAAAGTTTCATACAGATTTACTCCCATGTTTTTAATGAGTAAATCACTTTTAGAACGCATATCACTTGGGTACAAATTGTTTAGTTGTCCATCATAAAGTGGAAATAATGTCATAAGAAAACTATTGCTTTGAACTTTAGTTACATTATTCTTGTAGGCGGTTTTATGATTACATCTCCCAATAATATTGCATTCAATAGAAACTAGATATGCCTGTCCTCTTAAAAGATCTCCACTCTCTTTATCAACAAACATGAATTTCACTAACTCGAGGTCAGCATCTGAGATAAAGTCTTGCAGAAAATATACTTTATCAATAAGAGTACTTTTTATTTCAATTGATTTTTTTAAAAGTACCAAGTTGTGATTTGAAGCTAGGTCTACAAGAGTATCAGTTACATATACTTTTTTCTGTTCAAGAGTTGTTACACTTCCTGAAAAAGCATTAGTTGAAAATATTAAAAGGCTTAAAACAACCATTTTTTTAAATGTTTTTTTCATATTAATCTCCAGTCTATTAACAAAACACGAAAATAGAATTTACTTCTATAACTCTAGTCAGGCATTTTATTTTTTAATTTTACTCATACATATTCTTTTTTCTCAACTAATAATTTTTAACTTATAAATAATACTCATACTGTTATTTTTTAGACAGGTTTCTAAAATTATAAAAATATTGGTTGAGATAAGAACTATCAGTATATTACAAGATGAAACCTCATTTTCTACAGTAACATTTGAAAATTTTTTAAATAAATAATGTGCCGACTCGTTATACAGACTTGAAGATTTTTCAAAAAGTACTCATAAATGTTAATAACTTACTATTAGTTCATAGATATAAACTATTAGATTTATGTGCAAGGATTATTTAATGAAAAAGTAAGTTTACTTATCTTTATAATAACTATTCGGATCTATTTTATTAATAGGATCGTTTAAGACATAGGCATATAGGTTAGGGTCCTTAGCTTCAAACAAGATAGGATCTTTAGCAGTCCACTTCCCAACCTGCGGATCATAATGACTATTATAAAAATCTAAGGCAGTGGCCACACTCATACTAACTCATTGTTATTAAAATATTTATTGGAATTATATTTTAACATGTAGCCTGCAAATTTTTTGTATTTTAGTGAGCTTTTTAAAACTCTCGATCAAGAAGCTCTTCTAGTGTAAATTCAACTTGATCTGTCTTATCTGCAGTAAAAAGGTATTCTTTTTTCCATTTATATTCATCATAAGCAATGGCATTGAGTCCGATTTTTTTCTTAATGATTTTTTGCTCTCTTTCACTGTTGGGTCTTAAGGCCAAGATAGTTTTCAATTTATTTCTTTGTTCTATTTTAAGGCTAGAGTTAAGAATATATTTTCGTACAGTCTCTAGCAAATTCAACATTGCTGCTTCTTTTGGAATATCAAGTGTGCCATAAGCACAAATACTAAAATCATTGATAGCATATTTAAAAATTTTAAAAAGCTCACTATTGCTAACATCATTTTTGATGAATAGCTTCAGCATTCTTTCGAGCTCCACATTGAGAAATTCATTCTTCCAAGAGCCAAGTGTGTTTTTCTCTATGATTTCTTTAAAGCTACTTAGATTAAATGTTTTAATTCCATAGGAGTGACCAATAGATAGAGATTTTCCAAATGGAGATTTAAAAACTACTCGATCAATCTCTTTCTTGATTTTTAGGAAGTTGTCTTGTTCATAAGCCACTAGGTTAAAAAAGCTTCGACGTTTTTTTGATTCATTATGAATGATATTATAAATACTACTTTTAATTAAACCTGTTTGTTCAGCGGTTAAATTAAAATTTAAAGAGGCTTGCTGTAATTCATTTATTATTTGTAGGCTTGAACGAGAAGAAATTTGAACACCAGGTCTCGCACTCATATATTCCCTTGTTAGTATAACCGAAAAATCAGTAAAGTCTGCAGCACTCATTTCTTCTATCCTACTATCTAAAACTCTTTTAAAAATGGGAAATACTTCTTGAGAGCCGTTACCTTCAGCATATAGTAGCCTTTCTTGATGTAGCCGATACATAATTTCATTAATTATTTTTTTAGCTTCATTATTTTCAACTCCGTAATCCATAAGGGTGATAGATTTATACTTAAATAGATTACCTAGCTTTGAAGCACAATTTGAAATTGCAAATATATTATTTGAATAAATAACACAGAGAATTGCGATAATTTTAAGAGCGATGTTTTTCTTTTTAATATTCATTCTAAAAGTATAGCAAATTCATACTGTCTACTCTGGTTGTGATTCACAATTTACATACCTGTGCAAAAAATTGACAATAATCAAATTTACAGTTATTTCGTTTCATTAGTTGATTATAACTCTAGTACCTATAAGATGGTGTGGTTAATAGAAGATAATAAATTTTACATTGGAATAATTACGGCCCTCCTCAAAACGGCCTACTCTACTTTATGATGGCCAACGAAGAAGTCAGTATGAAAAACATCTTAGATATTATAATTTCACTAATCTTTATATTTTGCATTACTAGTATGACAAATAAAATTACTTATGATTTTAAGCGAGTTTCACTTTTAAAAATACATAAAGGACTTTCATCTCTTAGTAGTTTTACAAAAAAACTTACTCGAAAATAATATTGCATAAGTACAAGATTAAAAAATAATGCTGCCTTGGCACACCTTTTAAAGGTAAGAGGATTCATTTTATTGATTTTATACAAAATTTTGGCGATATGAGGTTGTAAATTACTACAATTTTATCATTAATTAGATATCCTCAGGTTTTTAATAAGATTATAAATCAATGAACTCTTCTAACCCCTACTTTACACGTCCTTTTTATTTCTTATGGTTAATATTTCTAAATTATTCATCATAATTTCAGATAATTTTATTAAGCGCATGATTTTTTTAGATTACCTAATATCAGCACCTTGCCCCTTAGTTGAATTGAATCTGAAACAAAATAATAAAAATGTAACACTTATGAAATTATTACATTTCAAAACAGGATAATTTTTGAATAATGTATAATCTCTCTAAACTTATTAGGAATTTATTATGGCAAATTTTTTTTATTTACTTCTTTTTACATTGTTTTTTAATAATAGTTCTTTTGCCAAACTACCCCTAGGACCAAATCAAACTAGAAACGTTGATGTGTTTTTCAGTAAGCTTGAACAAGAATTAGGAGGAATTTGCATTATCGAGATTGGATATTTCATGGGTGGTTCAATGAGTCTTATATGTGACCCTCACTCTAAAAAGTTTTCTCTTGTGGACCAAGAAGAAGGAAAAGTTCAACTTCAATTAAAAGCTTTGTATAAATTAAAAGAACTAAATTATAAATTAATTGGTTTAAATAATAATACCAATAACGACACTATTCTTGTCACTTTTTCAAAAGAATAAATTTTATCGATACTTTAGAATATCATTTATAAGTTGAATCTAAAACCTGTTATCTAACTAAACTAATATTTTTTAATTTATTGAATTCAACTATGAAAACTTTTTTTGATAACAAAGACGCACTAAGAAAGTTCTTATCTCAGATTAAAAGTGAGCTTTGTCCTCATTGTCTTAAAAGGACCTATTTAATCGTTTTGTTAGAATTCGTTCCTGCCAGAGATTATTATAACTATAACTAACTCCATTAACTGTGACGTTAGTTTTTGAGAACGTTATGACCTGATTATCCTCTGGGTTTCGCTTTCTGTAAGTAATTGAATTTTCATCCAAATCCGCATAAATACTAGCAAAGGTTATTGCTGGAAATATCAAGGCCATCAATATAGTTTTCATATTTATCTCCAAATTAAATATTTTCACAATAATTATATCTAAGTAATTAAGTAGATTGACCGATTTGAATCTTTTCCAAACCTGTAAAAACAGTGTACAAAATTTGTGTTTAAGTCTTAAACACAAGAGAATTTATTTCAAAAAACACTCAAAAATAGCAAATTTTTCTATAATAAGCTTATATATCCAATAATATTTAGGCTCAAAATGAAAAAAATCATTTTCATACTTTTACTACTAGTGGCAAATAATTCATTTTCATTCACCCTTATACCTGTCTCTTATACACATCTGACGCTGCCGACGATAGAGCTCGGGGG
>CAXHCD010000012.1:0-70938 GCA_964015265.1 uncultured Oligoflexia bacterium | reverse complement strand
TATCACACACGACGTACATCTAAAATCATCCGATTTAGTTTTAACAACAAAAGTATCTTCTTCCTTTGAAATATCAGTCAGAGACTGCTTGTATTTTACTTCTACATCATTCAACGTTAGTTCTTTTTGAAACATTGCGATTATATCTTTTGCAGAGTTATTACAAAATAGCTGTCCTTTATGCTTTTCAAAAAAGCTTATATTATGTTTTTCTATAAGTTCAATAAAGTCATAAGGTGAATATCTACTAAGTGCTGATTTATAAAAATGAATATTCTCAGAAGAGAAGTTTTCATTAGAGGTATATAAGTTTGTAAAATTACACTTTCCTCCACCTGAGATTGAAATTTTTCGCCCAAGACTTGAATTGTGTTCTAAAAGAAGAACTTTAAGTCCCTTCTCTCCAGATAACTTAGCACACATCAAGCCTGCAGCTCCACCACCTATAATAATAACGTCATAAATAGTGGAGTCTTTCATCTCTAGCTATTTGAAACCTCAAACTTAACTGATCTATTTTTAATTTTTAGATTTTTAATTCCAAGAATTTGCTTTTCTTTATTAACGGGAACGTTAAAAAATGAAAATCTATCTCTTAAAACAATATTTTGAATATTATTTTTATTTATTCCAGAATTATCAGAAATATTATCAAGTAGTCCTTTAACATTTAAACCATCTTGCTTCCCAACGTTCATAAAGAATCTAATTTCTCCATCTCTCGTTCTAGCTCGACCTCTATTTCCTCTTGCCCCACCTCTTCTGTCAGAACCTTTCCTATCTCTGCTTTCTCTAGGTTTTACATTTATATCTGAACTATTTCTATATTTCTTACTTATATCTCTTTGAAGTCTACTCACAAACTTATAAATTAAATCTTCCATAGAAGTACTTGCAAGTAACTCACCTACAATTGAATCAACAAGTTCGCTTTCGCCAACCTGTTCTTCTAAAACAGAGTCAATTGATTTATCAATTAATGACTTTACTATTTCATTACCAGAAGGAATTTTGAAAAGTTTAAGACTAGTATTAGTTAACTTTTCAATTTGTTTAACTCTAAATACTTCATTAGGTTGTAAAATTGTTAAAGCTACACCTTTGTTACCAGCTCTACCAGTTCTTCCAATTCTATGTACGTATGCTTCATTATCTTGAGGAGCACCCAAGTTCACAACATGTGTAAGACAATCAATATCAATACCTCTAGCTGCAACATCTGTACAAACTAATATATTAATTTTCTTAGCTTTAAATCTTTTCATCGCTAAACTTCTTTGATCTTGAGACATATCACCATGTAAACAATCTGCCTTAAGCCCATTGCTTATAAATTCATCGGCCAATGTTTTTGATTCAATTTTAGTCTGACAAAAAACAATTGCATAATAATCATCTTGAAAATCAAAATAACGTTTAAGAGCTTCAAATTTATGTTCTCTAAAAACAATTGAATACAATTGTTCAACGTCTTCATTTGTCATTGTTTTCTTTTCAATTTTTACAACTTCAGGATCAGTTAAATGCTCTTTAACTAATTTTAAAATTGGTTTAGGCATAGTAGCACTAAATAGCCATGTTTTTTTATCGTCATTGAACTCAGATAATATCTCCATAACATCATCAATAAATCCCATATTTAACATTTCATCGGCTTCATCAAGGATTGCATACTGTGCATCATTTAACTTCAGTACTCCTCTATCAAGTAGATCTAGAGTTCTTCCTGGAGTTCCTATAATGATATTAGGCTTTTTCTTTTTAATATTTCTAATCTGCCCTTCAATTGAAACACCACCATAAACTAACTGTGGAATGATTCCCTTTGTATGCTTAGAAAACTCTCTAATTTCTTTTTCAATTTGGCATGCTAACTCTCTAGTTGGTGCCAATACTAAGGCCATAATAGACCGAGATGAATTATCAACTTCTAATAATTTTTGTAATAAAGGTAGAGCAAAAGCAGCAGTCTTTCCAGTTCCAGTCTGTGCTTGACCAACTAAATCAATATCATCAGCAATTAATAAAGGGATTGCCTTAGCTTGTATTTCAGTAGGCGTTTCAAACCCTTTTTCAGTAATGGCCAATTCTATTTCTGAGCGTAGGCCTAGCTCTTTAAAATTATTCATTTTTTCTCCAGTGTGGCAGTTCTAGATTATCTAACAACCTTTGTCACTAATTACTTGAAATCACGTATTTTTTTCAATTATTCATAAATATCAATAAAATTCATGGGTAATCCATACCCAATACCTTGAAATTACTAATAAGGAATTTTCAACTTACGATAAGCAAATATCCATACATTGAGGTAAATATGAGAAAACATTTTTTAATAGCTTCACTTCTGACCGTCATTTTTCAAACAATGTTTATATATTTTAAAAATGATCTGTTATGGACACTATTTCTGACTTTACCAATTATTCTGCTAGGTCTTTATGAAATCGTTCAAAAAAAACATACATTAATGAGAAACTACCCCATTGTTGGACGAGCAAGATACTGGATGGAAGTTCTAAGGCCAAAGATTTATCAATATTTTATAGAGTCAAATACTGATGGAACTCCAATTAATAGAATACTAAGATCAGTCGTTTATCAAAGAGCAAAAAAGGATAGGTCTACGACACCATTTGGAACTCAAGTCGACGTATATCAATCTGGATATGAATGGATAAATCATTCTCTTTTTCCTCTTCCACTTGAAGCTGTTTCAACTGATTCATTAAGAGTAAAAATAGGAGGTAAAGATTGTACTCAACCATATTCATGCAGCATCTATAATATTTCTGCCATGAGCTTTGGAGCATTATCAAAAACAGCAATACTTTCATTAAATAAAGGTGCAAAAAAAGGCTTATTTGCTCACAATACAGGAGAAGGTGGAGTAAGCCCTTATCACAGAGAAAATGGAGGAGACTTAATTTGGCAAATAGGAACAGGGTATTTTGGCTGTAGAGATGAAGAAGGAAATTTTAATGAAGATAAGTTTTCTCAAACAGCTAACTTAGAAAGTGTAAAAATGATTGAAGTTAAATTATCTCAAGGAGCAAAACCTGGACATGGAGGGATTTTACCCGCAGATAAAAATACAGAAGAGATTGCTGAAATTAGAGGCGTAAGGCCACATACTACAATATTTTCGCCTTCTAGTCATAGTGCTTTTAAAGACTCAAAAGAAATGATGAATTTTATTAAAAAACTTAGGACATTATCAAATGGAAAACCAATTGGTATAAAGCTTTGTTTTGGAAATTTATTTGATTTTGAAAATCTTTGCCAAGAAATGGTAAATACTGGAGTTGCTCCAGATTATATTGCGATTGATGGAGGGGAAGGAGGAACAGGTGCAGCCCCCTTAGAGTTTACGAATTCAATTGGAACAAGCTTAAGAGAAGGTATCGTTCTTAGTTCAGACACTTTGAGAAAATTTGGACTTAGAGATGAAGTTAAGATCTTTGCGAGTGGAAAAATAATTTCAGGCTTTGATATCATAAAAGCAATCTCCCTGGGCGCAGATGCTTGTTATTCGGCCCGAGGAATGATGTTAGCACTTGGTTGTATTCAAGCATTGGAATGTAATACTAACAACTGCCCAACTGGAGTAGCTACACAAAATAAAATGTTATATAGCGGAATAGATATTACAGATAAAGGAAATAGAGTTCATAATTTTCATCATGCTACATTAGAGTCGGTTGCAGAAATACTTGCAGCAACAGGGTTAGAATCAACTAAGCAACTTAACAGATCTCATATATGGCGAAGAATTGATGAAACAAAAATTCTCAATTACGAACAGATTTATCCTTATTATAAAGATAAATCCAAAACAAAGAGTGCTTAAGGTCTTTTAATTCTCATTGATAGATGGAAAGGGCCAAAGCTAGAGTTGTATTTTATATGTATATCATTCTCCCCTAGACTATAGCTCATTAAAGGATCAATATAGGTTGTTCTATAAACTCCAGATTGAATTGCTTTATAACCTAGTGATTTTAATTCAAATTCTAATGTTTCCATAATTTCTTTAAATAAGTATTGTCCAATTTCAGTTGATTTCATAAACCCATCAGAGCTTCTATCCTTAAAGAAGTACTTATTAGCATTAATATAAAATTCTTCTGAATATTTAACACATAGGTGACATTTAAATTTATTATTTACTATGAGCCCACATGTCTCAATTTTCGTTTCATTTGTATCAATATTAATATCAATGCCGTCATAAACCCAAGCCTTCTCTTTTTCCATTTTCACATTCATTAAGATTTTAAAAGTATTATTTACTGACCTAGTTATAATGTTAGTTACAGGAATATCAATTTTAGTTTGTTTAACATTAGATGGTGAAACTGAAAGTATTGTAGAAATACTTCCAATTAATTCTTTTAACCCAAAAGGTTTCGGGAGAAACTTAACTTCCATTGCTCCTTCTGAGTCATTATCCTTTTTAAAAAACTCTTCTGCATAACTTGATACTATTAATATATTATTTGGCCGATAAGAACGTCCCAACCTATATAAATGCTTTATTAAGCTTTGACCTGACATACCAGGCATTTTTAAATCTGTTATAAGAAGGTCAAATTTTTGCAGTTGGGCCATAGCAGCAGCTTCTTGACCACTTCTAGCTTCTACTACATTGATGTCAATGAAATTAGAAAAGATACAAGACTTGATTAAGTCCCTCATATTTCTTTCATCATCTACTAAACAAATACTTTTCTTATACATTTCAACTTCCCTACACCCATTATATAATGACTTAAAGACCGTAAATTGGAGCAGTGAATTGCAAAGAATATATTTAAGATCTAAACAAGTTATCGACTACAAGTATTTGGAATTAGGAGAAGTTAAACATCTATATATTTTACTTCATGGCTTCAAAGAGAGTGGTGAAAAAATATTAAACACCATAAAATCGACACTGCCTGAGAACTGTGCCATTTTATCCCCTAATGGAAATTTTCCTCTCCCTTATAGAACAGAAACTGGAATTAACTATACATTTTCATGGTACTTTTTCGATTCAAAAAATAAGAAGTATTACATCGATCAAGCTGTAGCTGTTGATTCTACAAAACAATTAATCTCACACTTAGAAATAGACAACTTACCTAAGACTATAATTGGTTATTCTCAAGGAGGATATCTTGCTCCGTTTTTAGGAGTAGAACTAAGTAAAGTTGAAAAAGTAATTGGTATCAACTCTGAATTCAAACATGCTCTTTTACCTGAGAAAATGAGTTTTAAACTAATAAATATATGTCACAAACATGATCCACTCGTTGATTTTGAAAACGTTTACAATTCGAATAAAAAAATATTAGCAAATAATAATAATATAGAAATACATTCTCTAGACTTGAAGGGTCATGCAATAGAAGATCTTACACTAAGAGCTCTTAAAGAATGCTTATGAAGCTTTAATAACAACGAATGCCGAAGCAGCTATAATTAATCCAATAAAAAGATAAAGAGACAATTTCTCGCTAATACCTTCTTCATTACGAGTCTTTCCACCCTTTGATGACATTTGCTTCTTCTTTTCCTTTCTCTTCAGTTCTTTCTTTTGTTTTTTAAGATTCTTTTTCATTTGTGCCCTAATAATTAAACAATTGAAATACTAGGATAACCGGCCATTTCTAATTTGTTAATACTTTTTGTAAATAGATTTAATTAATACCTCAATAAAATTAGATACTTCTCTTAAAGTAGCCAATAATTATCGCCACAAGTTGGAGGCAAAAATAAAAAAATTTCAAAGTTTTTTTAATATGTAAACAATTGAATTTAAAGACATCTTTAAGAATCTACTTCCATTTCGTCTAATATCCAACTCAGGAACTCAAGTACAATAATTGAGAAGCCGAAATGTACGTGTAAACGTAAGGGATTTTTTTGGAGACTTATTATGTCTTTTAATTGGAACTTAGCACTTTTAACTAGTTTATTAACTTTATCGATGAATTCGCAGGCAGGACCTCGTGAACAAGCAAAGAGGTTATTTATCTCTTTAACGGGAACATCGCCAGATTCATCTCAACTATCTAATGTGGAAAGTAAAATCCGATCTGGAAACATTAGAAGCGCAGCCAGGGATATTATTGATTCTAGAAATGGAATTACTACAAATGGCGCCTTCTACAATGTAACCTTAAAAGATTTTGCTACACCTTGGACAAATGAGGAAGGAACAAACCTTGCCGACCTTAATGACGTATCAGCTACAGTCATTGGTGTTGTTAGAGATGAAGCCTTTCCTTTTAATGAGATTCTTTGGAGAAACGTAGTTTACCAAGGTGATGGTCTTGTTATGGACTCTAATTTCTCATACCAATCTGGTGGAAATATTAGATTTAGAGACAACAACGACCAATGGGTAACTCAAAGTACTCGTTACAGTAATAGTGAAATTAATTTTTATAAGGGTAAAGCTGCTCTTTATATTCCTCATAAAGATTTAATTATTGAGACTCAAGAAGTTAAATCTTCAAACAATCATTACAAATCTCTACAAGATCTTGGTGTTGACCTTTCTGACCCATTAATTCTTGTGAGAAAAATGCAGAATCCAAGTATTCATAGAGACACAACTGCTGTTTCAGGAATCATGTCATTAAGAGCTTGGGGTGAAGCCTACTATAGCGCTGGTACAAATAGAGCTCCAGTTGCTTTTTCTATGAAAAATTTCATGTGTAAATCTATGGAACAATTAAATGATACATCTGTTCCAGACTTTAGAAATAGAAGAGATGTTGACCGTGCTCCAGGTGGTAACTCCGCAACCTATAAATCCCTTTGTGTTGGTTGTCACGCTGGTATGGATGCAATGGCCGGTGCATTTGCTTACTATGACTTTAAAGATGGTGCCATTTCTTATGAACACGGACAAGTTGTGACAAAAATGAATCACAACGCTATCTTCCCTGATGGGTTTATTACTCAATCAGATTCTTGGATGAATTTATGGAATCAAGGCCAAAATGCTTCACTTGGCTGGGGTAGCGCAAGTTCGGGTAATGGTGTTAGATCACTCGCTCAAATGTATTCTCAAACAAATGCTTTTAAGTCATGTATGGCAGAACAAGTTTTTGAAAAAATTTGTTTAAGAAAGCCTGCAAGTACAATTGAAAAAAGTATTGTTGATACTCTTGGCGAAAACTTCGGAAATGACAATTACAACTTAAAGAATTTATTTATTGAAACTGCAATTGTTTGCGTGGGTGAATAATATGAAAACGTTACTTAATATGAAAACAATGATCCTAATTGGTTTGATATCATCTTCCTGTGTTGTTGAAGGTGAGAAAGAAACTAAAGATCTAGGTGGACTTTTAAATAATACCGCTACAATTCCTGTTGGTGTAATTAAAGGCGCAAATGGAGATGATATTGAAGATGCGATAGCAAGTGGACAACTTGTAAGAAATGATCAATCTATTGTTGCTGTTTCTATTACGAGGTCACCTGCTGTTAAAAATTATAACCAAGTTAATAAAACATTTTCTAACTTAACTGGAATAAGCACTGGACATGAAGATATATCAGATGAGTTTAATGCAATTAAAACTCAGCTACCTGCTCAGAATGATCCAACCGCATATAATGCTTTCTCACAAATTGCGACAGTTAGATTAGCATCTGCATATTGCGATATTTTTATTGATGATAACTCATTAAATATAAATTTTGGTTCAGCTAGTAATCAAGATATTGCAAACGCTCTAAGTGGAAAATTTTTAGATGCGCCAATTGCTCAACTTGATCCAAGTGGGCAATTTGAGTCAACCTTAATGTCAATTTTAAACAATGATCAATTTTCTTATGACGAAGGTAGAAGTGTATCTTCTCTTGCTCCAGGAGCAAGCAAACAAAACTTGGCCAAATTAGCTTGTGTGGCCATTTTATCCTCTGGATATATAACGATGATTTAATCGGAGACAAATATGAGAAGGCCAAAGAAAACGAACAAAGGTGATTTTTTACTATACAACGATCATAAGCTTCCTAGTAATAGAAGGGATTTTTTAGCATCGGGAATGATAGGATTGAGTACTTCTGTATTCCTTCCAAGTTTGACTACGATGATGATGCAAAGTCCAGCTTATGCTCAATCAATGGGATGCTCAGAACTTGCAAGTTCTTGTGGTGTTCCTTATATCTGTATCGAAGGTGCCGGAGGTATGAATATTGCCGGTGGTAACGTTATGGTCGGCTTCGAAAGAGGCGGAGATCAAACAGATGTCGATGGACCGGGAACAACTGCAGGTGATTTTATAAGATTAGGAATTCCTGCTTCTCAACACCCTTCTAAGACAGCATCACAAATGATGGATAATTCATATGGTCTGGTTTTCCATAGAAACTCTGGGATTCTAGCAGGTATGAACTCTGTTCTAAATGGTGTTTTAGTAAATGGAAAAGATATTAAAACAATGATTGATGGTCTAATCATTTGTACTAGAACTGGTGATGATACAAATAGTAACCCAACAAATACTGTGTATATGGCGCAAAAATGTGGTGCTGAAGGACAATTAGTTCAGCTAATTGGTGATTCTAATACTGATTCAGGTGCTAGATCTGCTGCTCCATCAAGTCAAATTGATTTAACTAAAAGACCATCACAAATTAGAAGTTTTACAGACTCTGAAGGTCTACTAAGTATTGGTGATGCCATTATGGGTAATGGTTCATTAAATGCTAGTGCAGGAGACGCCGGAACCGCAAGAATGCAAGAATTTTTAAAACGTGTTTCTGGAATGAGTAAGTCAAGACTTGAAGAGTTCAAAAGACAACCAGCTTCAGTTCAAATGGCAGTAGGACTTGAAGGTGCACTAGATGGAACTTCAAATTTATTTAATAAATTCTCTCCAGTTGCACTAAATCCCGCAAACGCGGCAAACAATTCTGGAGATCTTGCTATCCTTCAACAGGCTTTTGGTGGAACAGGAAACAACGTTGATGATCAAAGAGTTGCTTCAGTTGGTAACTTAGTTTTAAATAGAATTGCAGGAGCTGGTTCAGTTACAGTTGGTGGATGTGATTATCATAATGGATCTGCAGCAACAGGTGAAAGAAAAGATGAAGAGATCGGAAGATATATAGGTAAATTAATTAGACTTGCTTCTCTAAAAGGACAAAACTTATTCCTACACTTATATACTGATGGTGGTGTTACTGGAGACTCTGGTGGTCTTACTGATGATACTCCTGAAGGAAAAGGAAAAGTAGTTTGGACATCTGATAGTGGAACTCGTTCTGCAGCTGTTCTAATTATTTATAAGCATGACTCTGATGGAAGTTCTTTAATTAGAGATAATGAAACAAGACAAATTGGAAATTATATTAAGGGTGGTGGAGCTGACTTAGCTGCAACTTCAGCATCAAATAACATGGATAATTTATGGAAGGCAATTATCCTTAACTACTTAGCAACCATGGATACCACAGGTGATAAAGCTGCAATAATTAATAAATTTGAAAGTATTTTCGGAAGGGGAAGTGCCCCTAACGGAGCTTCTGACTTTATTAGATTTAAGTCATTAGTAGCATAAATTAATTAAGAAGGTATTACATGAAAGTAACAAAGATCGTACCCCTATTTGCTATTTTCTTTTTGGTATCTTGTGTTCCATCTTTAACTCCAACGAGTGAGTCGGAACTTGAGATCAAAAAGCTAGGATCATCTAGTACAAATGGAGCCGTTTCTCGTGAAGAAATGGTCAGGGCTTATACAAACACAGTTTACCCAATTGTTAGGGCCAACTGTGTAGCATGTCACGGTGATGCTAAATTATATGCTCCGTTTTTTGCAGTAAGTGACCCAGGGTCAGCGTGGGATAATATTTCAAGAGCATTTAAAATCGATCTTTCTAATCCAGCACTTTCACGTGTAGTACAAAGGCTGGGAACAGATAACCATAATTGTTGGTCTGATTGTGGAGAAAACTCTACCCAAATGCTAGATGCTGTTGAAAGACTAGCTTCAAGTATTAGTTCTGCTGGACCAGTAGGAATTTCAACAGGTACTTTAAGATTTACTGATGCAGTAACAAGAAGAGCTCAGACAGAGAATGGAATTTTGATGCTTCAAGCTGAGTCTGGAATTCTTTCTGGTAGATTTGAAATTGGTCAATCAGCTGGTGCTTCAGGTGGTAAATATATTTCAGGACCAGCTGCACCAAACAACCCAATTGAGAACACACCAAGAACTGTAACGATTGCAAATAATGGATCTTGTAATCCTCCTTCTGCTAGTGAACTTTCAAGTAAAACAGGTGGACAAGTTAGATATTCAGAATCTGTAAGACATATCAATAGTAATTTATCTGCAACAGAATCAAACTTTCAAGATGGTTATAGACCATATTCTATGGAAGTTAGAGTTAGAATTGTTAGACCAGATAAGAGAAAAGAATATGCTGCTGCATTGGCAAGAGGAATTAATGACATAAGTGAAGTTGAAAACTTTTTATTAAAAGATGGGTCTTGGACTAACTCAGCGACAGCAGCTCAAAGAAATACTTCAGGCTTAGATGGTAATAGAAGAACAACATCTATGATGAGAGTTCTTCCAGACTTAGCTGATCACTCTGATATTTTTAGCGGAAATAATTTTATTCAAAATGCAGCTTTATATGATTTCTTTGCTCCTAGATTTGGTGCAACTAATACTGAGTACTTCACAACAACTCAATCTGACTTAAGAAATAGATTAAGTGCGACTTATAAGCAAAAAGTTCTATTTAGACAAGTAAGTCAATTTTTCTATAATCAATATTATGAAGGAAATGGCTCTTTAAGGGCCCTTAATAGAATTAACACTCCTTTATTAAGATTGATATCTTATGGAGATGTACTAAGTGACTCTCTTAGTATTACTCACTCAGATGCAACTCCTACTAGTCCAGCAATTAATATTGATGGTGGAGCAGTAAATCTTACTTATGATAATGCTGATGATCTAATTACAGTGTCTGATGGAACAAATAGTAGACAAGTTCATAGAATTGATACTTATGTTCACTATTATGTAGATACGACTTCAAGAAATTTTAATGATTTCACTGTAAGCTTAAGAGCTTCTGATGGATCTGTTGAATCTTCTCAAAGTTATAATATTGGGCAAGGAAATATTACACTTAATAGAGATTATTTATTTGCTGGCTCAAGTAGACCAGATCCTAGAACTGTATATGCAGAAAACTATAGAGATACAGTTATGGCCACTTTAAATAATTATGTATGTGCTACTTGTCACGCTGGACAAAATGGTGGAGCACCTGCATTTTTATCAAGTGACTATAGTGCTGCCTATAGTATTATTGCTGCAAATAATTATGTAGATTTTGATACACCAAGAGCTTCTTTTAGAGCTGTTGGAAATGCAAGTGCAAATATGTATCACAACTGCGCTAGTGGTTGTGAAAATTTACACTCAGAGGTTGTATCTGCTATCAATCAATGGAAACTTGATAATGATAATGATTTGGCCGCAGCTGATTCAGGAAACACTTATAGCAACCTAACAGCGGCACAAAGAACTCCTGGTAGAGCACAATTTCCAATTACTATTACTGAAGATGGTTATTATAATGTATGGATAAAAGTTCTTGAAGATGTTAATAATGCTGACTCTTTTAGAATTAGAATTTTAGACAATAATGGCTCTATCGTAAGATCAGGTAGAGGAAGGTCTGCCGGTAACACAAACTGTCAGACATATACATATGCTGCTCCAACTTGGACTTGGTATACGCCTAATAGAGATAATGAAGATGATAACCAAAGAACATTCTGGCAGTTGTCTGCTGGCGACTATACTCTTGAGATCATTGAAAATGAAGCTCAAGCTAAGATTGACTTAGTTGCAATAAGTTCTAATATAGAATTTGATCCATATAACTATGCAATTGGTGAAAACTATATTTCAGACTTAAGTCCTAATGTTTTAACTTATGATTTAAGTTCAATCGTTGGTGAACCAGTTTCATTTAGTATTGAAGTTAAGGAAGATTTACTTCAAGAAGGATCTTATCAAAACTATACGTTTAGAAATCCAAGATTTAGAATTGGTAACACAAACTTAAGAGTTAATGGAATTAAAGCGCTAATCAATGAAGCTTATACTGCCTCAAACGCAACATTTAATAACTTAAATAAAGTCATTGGTGAAAGGTATAATACCTCGCTTAATACAAATGATACGATTTTAACTTATGCTCCTCTTACAGCTCTTCAGGTAGCAGGGCCTGCGGTTGATACTTTCTCTTTCAGTTTTAATTCTGTGGAGTTAACTGGTGATACGGCAGATAAAGTTGAAGACGATCCTGTTGTAGCAGGTGATGTTATGAGAGAGTGTCAAGAACTTACATTCTTTTCTAATGTTGTTAAGCCAATCTTGAATAAGTTTAGATTAGTTTATAAAGATGATATGGGTTATGAAGAGTACTTAGGTGACTTTCCAGGAAGAAGAAGGCAAGGAGCTAATAGTCCTCAATTCTTTAACTGTACAACATGTCACAACGAAGATCACCCATACTTTAAGATGACAACATTCTTTGATCCTAATAGTAATGCTGCTGATAGAGATAAAATTCTATGTAAAGAAGCATTAAGTAGAGTTGACTTCTCGAATCCTAAAAGATCTCTAATTGTTAGGGGGATCTATGGATCAGATGATCACCCAAAACTTCATTTCATAGAAGATGCTAGAAATTATTATAACTCTGGTTCTAGAATGTTTAATACTGATAGTAATAAAGCTACAGGTATGGCCTCTGACTGGCTTCCAACTAAATTTGCAACATACTCTAGAGCAGATTTAAGCTTAGACTCAACTTCAGGTGACGATACAACGGCCGAAGCTTATAGAAGACAATTCGTTGGTGAGTATAAAAGAGCTGTATATGTAAGACATAATAATCCTCTAGCATTTGATGTATTTGGTGAAATTAGAACAAGTGATGACGTTGATGGTGATCCTAATGCTGTTGATGGAATGGGTAACCCTGCTCCAATTCCTGATAACTATCCAGGTAATGGAACAAACCTTTATAATGTTTTAAATATTGGAAGCTATAATAATTCAACTCTACCTCTAAGTGACTTTGACCCACAAAGAGGAAGTGATTGGGGACCAATTATTATTGATAATAGTGGACCAGACAACCCAGACTTTGAAACATTAAAGTTCTACTATAGAGATAAAGTACTCGAATGGATTAATAGAGAAGCTACACACCTTTAAAATATCAGGGCCTAATTTTTTAGGCCCTTTCTTTTCTTTACAACTACTATTCTAGATAATTAAAATTCCTTATGGGAACAAATACCATTAAACAAATGTTAAATGCAGCTAGTGCAGCAAAACTTCTCAAAAACCTTGGAAATGATCAAGAGGTGCAAAATAAAAGTTTGTCACATATTTATAATCTCTTGGGAAAAGAAAGAGGACTATATACCAAAATAGTACAGACTCTAGAATTAAAAGATCAATCTCTTGATATTAATGAACTACAAAAAGTTAGCCCAATTCCTAACGATAAAATTGAGCAGTTAATTAATGAGCTTTATCCAAATAATGATTTTCATATATCAAGCGAAGGAATAACGGCTTCTTTGTCACAAGTACATAAAGTAGAATCAGAAAAGCTAGGAACAATTGCAATAAAGATCAAATACCCTGATATAAATGAACAGCTAAATTCTCAATTTAGAGCATTGAAATTAGCCTCTAAAGGAGCAAGTTTTATATCAGATGCTTTTCTTAATTTAAATGATCATATATCCAATCTTTCTAATACAGTTACAAATGAACTAGATTATATAAGAGAAATTGAAATAGCAGAAAAAATAAAGGATAAAATTCATCTTCCATTTGTGTCTATTCCAAATTATTTTTCAGACTTATCCACCAATGATTTTTTAGTAATGAAATGGATGGATGGAGATTACTTTGACGAAAATTTAAAACGATTAAATTCTGATCAAAGAAAAGAATTAGCAAAAAGAATATTAAGACTCTATCTTGATATGCTTTTTAATCATTATTATATTCAAACTGATCCTAACCAAGGTAATTTCCTTTACAATGGGATAAATATTACTTTATTGGATTTTGGAAGCGTTATTGAGCTTGAAAAAATTCAAACAGATATTCTTCTTTATATTATAGATGCAACTATTAATGAAAAAGATATTGATTTCTTTTCAAGCTTTATAGCCTTAGGGTTTGATAAAGATAAGCTATCTCATATTGCTGAATGTCTTCCATTTTTATGTAAACAACTTTTCTACCCATTTACATGTGATTATGCTGTAAATATAAAGGATTGGGACTTAAAAGGAAATTTTGAAAAAGTTCTGGGCAAAGATAAAATGTGGTTTCGATCAAGTGGACCTACATATTTTTTTAATATTATTAGATCTTTTTTCTATGTCTTAAATACATTAAAAAAATTAGACACAACTATTAGTTGGAAATTTATCTTAAACGATCAATGTAAAGATAAATTAAATGAAGCAAGATCAATAAAAATCGATGAAGTTTATAATAGTTTCACAAAATTTTCATCAATAGCTAAATCACTTAGAGTATTAGTCAAAGAAAATGAGAAAGAAAAAGTCAATATCACTCTTCCTATTTCTGCGATGATGGAACTTGAAACGATAATTAGTAAAGAAGTATTAGATACTTTAAATAAGAACGGATTAGACCTTAACCGAATAATAAAAAGGGCGACTAAAAATGGTTGTCGCCCTCAAGAATTATTTACATTAGATAAAGAATCTAAAAACTATAAAGTTTGGATTGAATAGCTAAGAAGCCTCTCCTTTAAGTTTTTCAATATATCCACCCAGTGAATCTGTAATAGAGTTTAAAACCTTAGTAGCATTCTGCGTTTCAAATGCATCTTTTTGAGTATTCTGAGATGCTTTAGAAACTTGAAGAATATTTTCTGTAATTTGAGCAACCCCATCCGCTGACTCATTAACAACTCTTTTAACTTCATTTGTTGTTGCTGCTTGTTCTTCAACAGCTGTTGAAATACTTGTGGCCATACTATTTAAACTCTCGATCGACTTTGTAATTTCTTCAATCGCAGTTACTGCTCCTTTCGAATCATCTTGAATATTATTAATTCTTGAAGTTATATCTTCAGTTGCTTTTGCTGTCTGCTTGGCCAGTTCCTTAACTTCATTTGCAACAACAGCGAAACCTTTTCCGGCCTCTCCTGCTCTTGCAGCTTCAATTGTTGCGTTAAGTGCAAGCAAGTTTGTTTGTTGTGCAATTGAGCTAATAACTTTAATAACATTTCCAATATTCATACTACTTTCACTTAGTTGATCGATGACGTCATTCGTTTGCTTAGCAAGGTCCATCGCCTGACCTGATGTTTGAGTGGCAGTAGTAGTAGCTTTTTTAATTTCTTGAACAGCTTCCATTAGTTGATCCATATTCTCTTTAACTGTTTGAACACCAGCATTTACTTCTTCAGAGGCTGATGATGCTGAAGATGCCTGAGATGTAGTTTCTTCAATACTAGAAGATAGAGAAGTTGAAACACTTGCTAGATTTTCTGAAGCCCCATGTAATTGCTCAGAACTTTGAGTTAAGCTATCAATAAGAGCGAACTTATCCGTCACAACTGCCCAATTAACCATAGCCCCCATATACTCACCATTTTTATCACTTACAGCACTAACAGATAAATCAAGCTTTTCATCTCCAAGTGATATGATTGCTTTATGCGGTAGGTTTTTTGGATTTCCAATTATTTGTCTTTGTCTTTCTGGGTCTTTGTGAAACCAATCAATTGACTTTCCAACAAGGTTTTCTACTCTATCAGGCAGTAATTGCTCTAAAGTCTTTAGAGTTTTAAATGAATTTTCATTCATATATAAAAGTTCTCCATCCGGGGTAGACATCAATGTATTAATTGGCGATTTATCAACCATTTGTTGAGCTCTAGCAGCTTCTTCTTCCAATTTTAACTTTTTTGTTACAACTTCCCAACAAACCATAGCACCAACATAGTTTCCGTTTTTATCCTTAACTGCTGACACGAGCAAATCAAGTTTCTCTGGGCCAACATCTATCATCGCCTTATAGGGAAGGTTGCTAGGATTACTAATAATTTTTCTTTGATGTGATGGATCTTTGTGAAACCAATCAATTGAATGCCCAACTAATTTTTCGGCCTTTTCTGGCAAATACTGCTCTAAAGACTTTAAAGTATTTAAAGAGTTTTCATTCATATAAGTTAAAGTTCCATCAGGTGTCGAAAATAAAATATTTATTGGAGACTTATCTACCATTTGTTGAGAGCGAGTTGCTGCATCTTCTATTTTTTTCTTTTCAGATATTTCTTCCCAATTAACAACAAATCCTAAATGTTCTCCTTCCTTATCATAATGAGCATTGATGTTTAGATCTAATACTAATTCCCCGACATTAATTTCTGCACTATAAGGAAAATTTGAAGGCTTATTTAGTATACTCCTAATTTCTTTTATTCTATCTCCGTGAAATTTATCTATGTTAATTCCAATTATCTTTTTTACATCAACGCCAAATTCATCTTTTATAACATCTTGAATCTCATCTAATGTTCTTTTGGCCGTCTTATTAATATACTGCAATTTAAAATCCTTATCTGCAAAAAATACATTTGTGACAAGATCGTCTAACATTTGAAATGGAATTGTACTCATAAAAAACCCTCATTAATTGGTAAAATAAATCTACGTTATATTCTTTTTTATTATTGGCGTTTTAGTAAAAAATGTTAGTTAAAAAAAATTTATTTTTATCAGACTTAATTAGTTTTAACTTTTCATTATTTTATTTCCAAGTACTTAGTATTTCGTACTTTAAATTAACAAAAATTAATTTAATATTTAGGGATCTTTTATAGGCAAGATCTTCAACTTAAGAATTATTATAATTAAAAAAGAATATTCACTTCCGATAGTAAGACGACAAAACTTTATAAGGATATTCAAAAAATGAGTACTGCAAAAAAAAGAAAAGAAGGACATCACAAAAAAGATAAAAACTTGAAATTTAAATTCAATGCATTGGAAAGTGCTTTTGCAATCATTGAGTTTTCAATTGATGGGTTCATAACTAATGCAAATAAAAACTTTCTAGATTTAATGGAATATCAGGACTTCGAAGTAATTGGATGTCATCATAAAATTTTTTGTGAAAATACTTATACAAGAAGTTTAGAGTATAAACAATTCTGGAGAGACTTATCTATTGGAAAACAAAAATCTGGTGAATTTATAAGATATTCAAAGTCTGGTCATAAAGTGTGGATACGGGCTTCTTATAGTCCCGTTTTAGATGAACAAGGTGAAGTCATAAGTATCATTAAACTTGCTCAAGATATTACTTCTGAAAAGCTTGATAGCTTAATTAATGAATTTAAAATTGAAGCAATAAATAAATCATTAGCGGTCATAGAGTTTGATGTAGAAGGAAATATAGAAACTGCAAACGACAATTTTTTACAAACATTAGGTTATAGGTTAGATGAGATTAAAAACAAACATCATAGAATGTTTTGTGAAACGGATTATACCAATACGACTGAATATAAAGAATTCTGGATGAATTTGAAATCTGGTAAATTCCAATCAGGTAACTTCAAACGTTTAGATAAAGATGGAAATGACGTTTGGATACACGCTACATATAACCCTATTTTAGATATTAATGGAAAAGTAATTAAAGTAATAAAATTTGCTAGTAATATTACCGAGAATATCAAGAAAACATCTGATTTTGAATGGCAATTAAAAGCGATTGATAAATCAATGGCCGTTATCGAGTTTGATAATAATGGAATTATTCTACAAGCAAATGACAACTTTCTTAAAACTATGGATTATAATTCTTCAGACATAGTCGGAAAACATCATCGAATGTTTTGTGAACCAGAATTTGCCAATAGTAATGAATATCGAATGTTTTGGAATAATTTAAATCAAGGAAATTTTCAATCTGGTGAATATAAAAGAGTTGGTAACAACGGAAAAGAAATATGGATTCAAGCATCATATAATCCTATAAAAGATCAGAAAGGAAATGTTTATAAAGTAGTAAAATATGCAACGGACTTAACTGCAAAAAAAATAGAATATTTTAAACTTGTAGAAACTTTCTCCCATGCTTCAGATGACCTTAAATCTAAAATAGAAATTTTAAATACTACATCTTCTGAACTTTCAGAAAATGCAAATAATATTTTAATGCAAGCTAATAATGTTGCAGCTTCTTCGGAAGAAGTTGCTCAAGGGGTTCAAAATGTAAGTACCAGCACGGAAGAAATGTCCGCTTCAATTTCTGAAATCTCTCAGTCTTCAATTCAAGCTTCTCAAATCTCTGATAGTGCTAAAGAAAAATCTTCAGTTGCTAATGATACAATATTAAAACTTGGTGAAGCATCTGAAAGCATTGGAAGTGTCATTAAAGTAATTAATTCAATCGCTCAACAAACCAATTTACTTGCCCTTAATGCAACAATTGAAGCAGCAAGAGCAGGAGAAAGTGGAAAAGGCTTTGCTGTTGTTGCTAATGAAGTGAAAGAACTAGCTAAGCAAACTGCGAATGCAACAGAAAGTATTTCAAATCAAATAATTGGAATTCAAGAGCAATCAAAATCAGCTGTTAATTCAATTCAAGAAGTAACACATATTATTGATGAACTTAACTTAATTGCTAGTAAAACCGCTTCTGCTGTAGAAGAACAATCTGCTACAACACGTGAAGTAGCTAGAATTTTAATTGAGTCTAATAAAGGTGTTGATGAAATCGCAAATTCTATTAGAAATGTGGCAACTTCATCAGATAAAAACTCGAAAGGTACAGAAAATATGCTTAAAGTGTCTGAGGAATTAAATAGATTGTCTGAAGACATACAAAAATCATTAGAAAAAGTAAAACAATGAAATTGTAAAACAAAAACCACAAAAGATTTGTCAACACAATATTCCTTCAAGTTGACTTTTAAGATTTAATCAAGATTATAATCTAGTCTTGCCAGTCTTTACTATTATCTACACTATTCGTAACTTAGAATTTTTAATTTTTATAAAGGAGACGTGTATGAAAAAGATAATAGCTTTTTCTTTTATGTTGTTTTGCGCTTTAGAGGCAAATTCAGGATCAAGAGTAATCAGAGACAATCGTATTAGAGACCTAGGAGTATCACCATCACTTGGAAGAGGATATTCAATAGCCACAAATACTTATCAAAGTACTTGTATGTCTGAATTCGAAACGACTAAACCTTCATATGATTTAAAGTATCGTTACCTAGACATAGAAAGAGACTGGGAAAATGAATTTAGAACAAGTGTCGATTCAAAAAGTAATTTTAATTATTTATTTTTAAAAACAAATGTAAATGTGTTTACGGAAGTCAGTGGTAACACAACTTATCACTATCACTATATTTTTGCTAATATTGATGTAGATAGTTATTATCATTCAATAAATGAGGGTACTGCTCAAATGAGTGATAGTGCTCAAGACTTAGTCAAGAAAGGTGATGTTGTTGGATTTTTTGACTCTTGCGGGCCATATTATGTTCGATCAATTGGTAGACATTCAACATTTATGGCATTACTCAGGTATCGAACTATTACTTCTGAAAGAGATGTAAACTTTGAACTTCAACTAAAATCAAAGATGAGAGGATTCTTTAGTGGAGGAGGAAATGATACAACAATTGAAACTGAATTCAGAACAGAGACTCAAGAAAAAAGGCTTAGCATTAATATTTGGGCCTATGGTCTAGGAAAAGATGGACTTGCAAATTTAATTCCCACTGATATTGATTCTTTCAAAAATTCAGTGCAAGACGCAATTAAAACAATGCAAGATCCCGACGCTGGACGAGTAACAACAATGGAAGTTGTCCCGTGGGTAGAAAACACTCAATTTCAGCAACTTCTTGAGTTAACTTCAGATGAAGAAGGAAGAAAACTCTTTCAAAAGAAAAAAATTCTAGAAGCAAACTCTGAGCTTTTATCAGAGCTTGACAGAATAGACAGAGCACAAGTTGATCAATACTATAAAGCCTTAAGTTGTAGAAGAATTTTAAGTGAAGAATATCTTTCATTAACTGGAGACTTTAGTTATGATCCTGATAATACATTCTTTAGAGATTTAACATCCCCAGGAGAGAGAACAAAAGAAATCACTCTTGCAACATTTGATGAGCTGCTTTCAGAGTCAAGAGTTCAACAATACCTCACAGCTAATAATCAATTTAACTACGGTTCAGATGAACCAACAAATGATCCTGAATCTGGTGCAATTGCTTGCATGAATGCAATTAATGAAGCTGGAATTGATAAAGTCCACTTTAGAACAATCCCAGAGTGTGTTGCCGCAAGAGCAATTAACGTTCCCATAGCACCTGTGCTAGATAATTATTGTATGCCAGAGCTTTCAAGAGTAGTTAACACTGATGGAATTTTTTAGTTAATTTTAAATTATGCTAAAAATTATCTTCTCTATATTTTTTATTTTTACGGTTTCCTCTATTTCATTAGGGGAAACTTACTCTTCCTCTGAGAAATTTCTTGAGTCAGTCTCTCACTCAAGAGTTTTTTCAGACAGTAGGATAAAAAAAAATTTGTTAAAACTTAAACTAAGTAGAGGATATTCAATTCGCTCAAATGAGGTATTTGGAAACTGTCAAAAAACAAAAACTAATTTCCGAACATATTTTGATCTAGATTTTCAATTCATTGAAAATCCAAACAGTCAAAATATGCGTACATCTAACTGGGTTGAAAATGAACAAAAAAAATTTTTTCAAAAAGAAACTAGTAATTCTCAACGAGAGGTAGACTATATATTTTTTTCGGTAAATAAATATGAAGTTAATCAACTTAAAGATTCGAATAATATCGAATTAAGTAATTATTATTATGAAAGAGTATCAAAAGGTCAACTAAGTGAATTTTTCTCAAACTGTGGAACTAATATAATTTCAAATCTAGTTAAACAATCTGCTCTCTGGGGAATCATTAAATATAAAAGAGTCAATCAAGCAAACGATACAGCTTTTAGAATAATGATAAAAAACCTGTTACTTTCATTTTTTGAACTAAAAGAATTAGATGAAGAAATAAAAAAACAAATCAAGAAAGAAATTGTAAATCGTCAACTACTCGCTAATTATAAATATTTTGGTCACCCCTCTTTAGCAACGGATAACACAGAAAACATAAAACCTAATTCTTTTTTTAAATTAAAATCAGTAATTAGAAATGCGATAAAAAAACTTTCATCAAAAGAAGGTGGACATATTTCTAAATTTGAAGCCACACCTTGGTTTTCAACTCAATCTTTTTTAGAAGCTTTTGATAACTTTAAAGATAGTTTACAAAAAGAAGATCATGATAAATTAATGTCAACTCCAAGATATAGAAATAACTTTTTTCTAAATATAGAAGCCATCTCTGAATTCTCTTCAATTGATAATAAGTTTAATAAAGAGATTTCAGATATGAAATTATGTTTTAAAGAACTAAATACAAATTTTCCGTTAAATAATAGAAAGGATGAAATGCTCTTTACATATCATCCACTTCCTCTATCAAGAAAACATGCCATAACATTGAAGAAGATTCATCAACTAATTTCCATGAGATCACTAAAATACTTTATACAAAAAGCTAATGAATTTAAATATGGATCACAAAACACAACCCCATCACTATCAAACTGTTTTGATAAACTAGAAAGTAGCTTATATAATTATAAAAATTATCAAGAAATTTTTGAATGTAAATTCATTGATAGTTATATATACCGAGGTCTTAAAAAGGAGCTAAACTATTGCCCACCTACAATCTTCAAACCTACTTCTAATTAATTAGGCCGTCTTTTTTTCTTTAAACTTCTTTTTAACTTTTATTCCCTTTCTAATCTTAGTTTTTGCTGAGAACTTAGCCTGTAACTGCTTTAAATAAGCTTTAGTTTTCTTGTTCTCTTCATTTATTTGATCTTGTAATTTATTTTCAACAGAATTTATTCCTTTATTAAGTGAATACTGATAATAAAAATTTAATAAATTTCTACAATCACTTTGAGAAATACTATCTTCATTTATACTTCTTATGAAGCGAGCCTTACTCTCTTTAATACTACTATTTGGCTCAATATATTTATCTAAAAAATCTAGCAATGACCTCCAATTTTCCAGAACTTCGTTTCTATCCAGATCATTTAAACATTCAAAATAATTATCAAAGGCATAATCAATTGCCTTGCCTAAATGAAATCCAAAAAACTCTCGAAAGGTCTTATGGGCCCATAAATCCATATGATATAGATCAATTAGAAGTGAAGAAGCATTTAAATCCAATACTCTTTTATCTTGATTCTTATTCACCTTTATTAGTTCTTCTAAATATTTAGATATGTCCTTATGACAAAGCATGTACTGACTACTTTTGATATTATAAAAATGATAGACTAATCCTAGCCAAATAACTAAAGCTCCACCCATTACTGACAAATTAGTTAATAAACTAATTTCTACGATATTTGATGACATAAAAATTGCTACACATGATGAAACAGGGATAAACATTCTTAATAATATTAAGTCCCACTTAGGAGTATTTCTAAATACATCAGTTTTTAAAACAAGCATTTGATTTAGAAGTTCATTCACGGTCAAAAGAATTGCTTTAGAAATATGCCTAGAACCAGTTAATCTTAATTTTTCAGTAAAAAAAACAACCGTAGACCAGCAAAATAAAACCCCTATTGATAAAATAAGAGAAGCTGCCCTTATATGAAAATATGTTTCGTTATTTCTATCTAATGTCAGGAGAAATGTTATTCCTAATGCTGGTAATACAATTGAAGGTAGCATTCTAAAAAACCAGCTAACTCTACCTTGTGTGCTAGAAATATATACAGGTAGTTTTAATCCATTTATCTGATATTTACTGGCATCTTTATATAAATATTGTCCATCCATAATATCCGATTCGGAATATTGACCATTTTTATCAAGTTAATTTTAGAACAACAGTAATAATATCAACAATTTAAAGACATATTGGATTTAAATAAACTGAATTTTCAAATTTTTCACAGTGTTTATTTAAGGATACTTTATAAAAGATTCCCTCTGTTAAAAAATTAGGTCCAAAAGTTTTAGGCTTTATTTCAATCTTTTTATCATGACAAAATAAAAAGATTTCTCCTGAATTTATAAATCCACTTTTTAGAAGAAAACTAAGTATCGCTTCCATACATTCAGATTTATCTAAATCATCGCTAATTATAAATGATGTTAGATAGACCCAAGGAATTTTTTTATCATAATTATGTGAAAAAATAATATTTGCTAGCTTTATCCACATTTGCATTGATTTACTTTTAGCCTCTACTTTGAGACTTCTATTTTTAGGTCGACTTATAGAAAATGAACCTACTGTTTCCCCATCCCTTTCTAGTACAAAATAAGTATCTGAATCTGAAGTTCCATGAGAAAAAGATGAATTAGACTTTTTAGCTATTTCATAATCAAAATCTCTTTTTTGCTTTATAACAATGTTATTCAAAGAATTTCCTACAAATCTTAATATTGGTAACACTAAAATAGAATTAGATACATATTCATGTACAGGGTGATAAAATAAGTCATTCTTATTTTTAGTTAAAGCATTAATAGCTTTCTGATTTTCTTTTAGAACCACAGTGAAGCAATCAGCGTCTATTTGTCTTAAAATATTTAAATACATTTTTCTGAAATTTATTCTAACTCTAATACCTGCTCTTTTAGATATTCTTAAATCACTTGTGTAATAAATTTTTCTTTCTTCTCCATTCCTATAAACTGACATCACACTTACAACACCAAAAAAATTATTTTTCTTGTCAGTTATTAAACCAGGAATTTGTAATGATTCTAAATAAGATTCTGTAAGATTTGGTCTTCTAGAGTAACGCAAGTTAATAAAATTACCTAGCTCCATAGCTTCTTCTTCTAAAAAGTCATGAATATTAGAATATTCGTCGTTTCTAGCTATATGAAAATCAATATCCTCTGAAATAATATGTTTTAAATTACTAGAGTGCTGATCGCAACTCGGTAATTTCTCTAGAAATTTCATTTACATTAACCTTCTTAAGACTATCGTGAAAAGTAATAGTAATAATTTGTTGTCCATTATGTTTATATGTAACTACTCCAAGTGGTCTGTGCCATCTAACCGGGACGAGAACAGTTAATTCATCGAGTTCTTTTGATAAACCTAAATCACCCAGATTTGAAACTAATCCCATCCAAATAGTTTCATCCTTTAATACATTCTTTTCAGTTAGAAATTGAATTGCTCTTCGTCCAAGCTTAAGACCAAGTTTTGAAATTAAATGATATCCCCAATACTCTTGTTTTTTTAGTTTTTCTACTAGGTTTTTATGAACTTCTTGTATTGATTGATTTTCTTCTATTTGCAGGCCAATATAACTAGCTTGAATACTTGATGCCTCTTCCAGCCTAACAGGAATCATCCATCTAGAAATTGTATTATTTGTGATCTGTTTCATTAAAGTTTGACATACAATTTTAGCAATTATGGCCGTCTGCGAATACTTTGAATCAATACTGGAAAAACTTAATCGAATATAATGAAAGTTTGTAGAGTTATCTTTTTCACTTTGTTCTAAAAAGCTATGCTTCTGACTAGGCGTTGACTTAAACGCGGCCATTATAGATTTTAATGGATTTAATACTGGAGTCTTCTTAAATACAGGAAGAGATAAATCAAAATCTTGCTCTTTTGCTAGAGTTTTTAAAGCAGAGTGACCATCATGTAAAGCATGTGGGGTTTTAAACCATTGAATATTATTGTCACTTTTTTTCTTTAATCCAATATTGATATTTAGACTCTGACCAATTTCTTCTAAAGCTGAAAAATAAAGGCCCTCTTGATACTTTGGATTCCAAATATCATTTTTGTATTTAAGATAATTTTCATAGTCAAAAAACTTAGCATCATTAACTCTATTATACGAATTGTCATATTTTTTTTTCACAACAACTCCTTTATTTATATAGTTCTATGAATAGCTAATCTAACCTTAGAATTTCGAATAGAAATACAGTGCGATAAAAGATCAAACACATTCTTAAAAACCGTTTTTCTATATACATGGTCTGTATTTAAACATTTCATGGCCTTATTATGAGCAGCTTTTAAATTATAATAAGGAATTTCAGGAAATAAATGATGAAGAGCATGATAATTCAAACCATTGACAAAAATAATATTAGTTAGAATGCTAGATTCAATTGTAGTCGTATCTAATATATGTGAATCCGTATCCATTGGACGAAGTGTATAATTTGAATATAAGTGATTGAATATGGCCCTATACATATTCAATATTGATCCAATGACAAATCCAAAATAATAGTAATAAATAAATTCCCAAGGTAGAATTTCATTAATTACAAGTATTAATACTATTACTTTATAGAGAGCACTCATTAAATCATTAAATTTCATTTCGGATAGTTCTTTAGATTGATTTTTAAACTTTCTCTTATAACTTGTATCAAAAACAAGAGTCGACATTTTTTCAAATATAAAACTCTGTTTTTCTATAGATAAAAAAGGAATTATAAAAGGCATAATTCCGAACCGAATCACTTGAAACACAGGTAATAAAAGAGAAGCTAGTATTGGTCTCACAAAAGTAATAAGATTATACTCTTCTATAAACTTGTATTCTGGGTCTTTTTTAGTGGCATATGTAGCCTTACCATGATGATAGAGGTGTTTATCAAATATATAAGCTGGATAACTAGAAAACCAACCAAAGAATAAATTATAAGCAAGTTTATATCCTTTTATTTTTTTTGATAAATGAGAAACTTCATGAATCAACATTGTTCCTCTATATAGGAAAAATATTGAAATACAAAAAATAATTAAATTTGGTTTAAAACAAGTATAAATAAATAAGGGCCAAGACAGTAATACATTAACAAAAAAATCAAACCAAATATAGCGAATATCAATATTATGAAATTCTGAAACTACTTCTTTTAAATCTAAACTATTCTTAGATTCAGAATTCATTTTAACTCCTTAAATGCATGAGAGCTTAAACTAGATAAATCAAGATTAGTTGTTTTCTGATTTGACTGAGCATACTTCATTGGGTTTGCTGCTTTTGGATATTTATGATGATTATCATGATATAAGATTCCAAAAAACAATCTGTTTAAAGATTTATCTAAATATGATTCATCTAAATTAATTAATTCATTTCTACCATGGTCTTTGTTCGGGTGAGTATAAAAATTAATATATGCAAATAAAAATTGAGAGCTAATGATACAAGTTAAATTAAAAAAGGTGAAAACCTTAGGTCCAAATATCAATAAAAATATTTGAAAAATCAGTAATTTATTTAACAAAACACTTAATACTAATAACTTATATTGTAACGGGCCTTTACAAACTTGGTTTGGTAGATAGTTCTTAAAAACCTTACTCACGTTTCTTCCCATTGACGCTAAATAATCAATCAAATTTAATCCTTCAATGTTTGGATGAGGGTCTTTCTCTTCATCACTATGTACATGATGAAGAATATGAATATAAAGAAAATTTATAAAACCTATAGTAAGAAAAAAACTAGCAATTTCTCCGAACACTCTATTTAGCCATCGTGGCTTGATAATTTCATGAGACGTATTGTGAATTAATACAGTCATTAATCCACCCCAGTAAGCACCTAGAAGTATCATTAATACTATATTTAACAAAGTTACTTTATATAAGAAAACCGTAACTAATGAGCATAATAAAAGAACAATTAATTGTACTCTAGGATTAGGTGAAATCATGAAAAAACTAATTAACGAGTAAATTAGAACATTTTCAGCATTTCCTAGAGTCATGTTTAAGACAACATATGTAGTCATTAAGATAAATAGTTTAATTACTACACAAAAAATAAAATACTGAGGATTAGCTCTTAGTTTATTGAATAACATTTTGAGATCCAATAATATCGCAAGACAGAGATTTATTATTCACATAATCTAAATCGCTTATAAAAATCTTTGAAAAACTCTTAGTCGATAATTCTAACTGTGCTCTTAAGTGTGAATTATTTAATAACTCATTCCAAGTTAAGTCTTTATATTTTTTATCCCAATTAAGCTCTAATTCCTTTCTAATTATTTGAACAGCTTCAATCATTTTATTATCACCAAATGAAATCAATGATAAAAATACAGGAGGTCCATAAGGAAAATCTTCAAATTTCATTCCTAACTTTATTAATATTATTTTTGAAAGCATATTATTCTTTTGAATTTGACTGATCATAAAATATTGAAATCTCTCAAAAGCTGGAAAAAGATCCTTAGTAAGTTTTTTCGTTCTCCAAATATATTGAATATAATTTCTTACTAAATTTCTTGATAACATATCTAAGAATTGATTATTTATGACTACTCCCTTTAATGAAAATGCTTCATCTAATGCGTAGTCATCTGGCATTAATAAGTTTTTACCAATAGAGTCTTCAATTCCTAGCGTATGTAAATTTGTATATGTTGCTTTATGGTATCTGGAATTACCAATATTTAAATTAATTCCAGCTCTATGATAAATCAATTCAACTGTTCTCGCACAATTCAAGTAATTACTTTGTTCTCGATCCTGATAAATATCAAATGCATGGGTTTCACTTAAAAAATGTAGTGCCTTCTCATTAATTTGCTTTTCAAAATTTTCACTCAATGGCATTTCAAGTCTATATATTTCAATATATGAATTAAATTTATTTGATAAAAAAACTTTTAGTGGAACAGCTCTAGTGCCATGTTCATTAATTTCTATAACACTAGGTAGAAGTCTTGATCTCCATTCTAGCATACAAAAAAGTGCCGCATGAGCGAAGTTAATTTCTCTTTCTAATAATGTTGAAAATAAGCCATCAGCATCAGAGTTTTGATTGCTTAAAAGAACATCACCTACCTTGAAGTTATTATCCCTATAGCTTATTACTCCATCTTTAAAGTCATAAGCACTCAGGCAAAACTCATCCCTATTGCTCCATTCTTTAAAATCTATATTCTTATCGTAAAGAGACATTCCAAAACTTTCAAAATCCCAATGAGAATCAAATACTTTTTCTGCATTTTCAAAATTTTCTTTTTGAAAAGCATATCTGATTTCTGTAGATGGGTTTTTATTTTGGCAATACTTATTTATAAGATCTCTGTTTATAAAGTTATCGATAGATTCGTTTGAATAAGTTTTAATCTCTTCTTTTAAGTTAATTTTATACTTAAACTCTTTAAGTAATTCTTTATATTCAGTCAGCTCTTCATCAGAGCCTCTTCTATATAGCCCAATCAATTGATCTCCCCCAAGAAGGAGATTAAAGTTCTTACTGCCATCATGATGGTGTAAAAAATGATTTAATAAAACCTTTTCCATATATTTGGTTTTCATAAACCATTGAATAAATGTTGAATGCTTATAAGTTTCCTCTGGGGCATGTAAAAGTGGATGAATGTACTTACTCATCCAAACAGGTATATAAGCAGTGATTAAACAACCTAAAAATGCTTCTAATCCCAGGAAGTTATAAATTATGATTGGTCCAATACAAAACGGCCCAGCAAATGGAAGCGTTCCCGAAAGTCCCTTTAATGTTAAATTATATCTTTCAATCCAAATGAGATTTTTAAAATCTTTATCAAAATTATGATCAATCCATTTATCTACTTTCTTTTTTTGCTTTTTATTATCAAATTGATTAAAAAAATGATTCAAAAATGTTTTATGGTGATGAATAACATAATGCTGATAATAAGGTTTTAAACAAGCTTTAAAAAATCGTGTGTTTTTAAAATATAGTTTTCTCATTGCTTCATATGGATGTCCAAAAAACATATGAAAATATGATTCAGATATAGTGGCCGACAAATATCCTAACATCACTCCAATTAAGACGAACATTTTAACTCCCCACTATTAAGAACTTCCATCTCAGACCCTTCTGGAACAACTATGGCCCTAACCAGCTTAATAATTCTTTTCGATAAAGGTTCTTCTCTATATGGAATTCCATACTTTTCACAGATTTTGATCAATTTAGGTCTAAACTTTTTGCATTGATAAACTGATGCATTTGACCAAATATGATGCTCAATCTGAAAGTTCATGCCTCCATACATGAAGTCTTCAAAATTACTCCTACTTGGATAATTTACAGTTCCTAAAATTTGACGAAGATAATAATCAGCACTGTTAACGGCACGACCTTCAAACGTTAAAATATCATCACCGGTATGATTAGTTGCAATCGTACAAAAGCTATAAATATTTGTTAAAATTTCTGCAAATATAGAATTTATTAAAACATATAATGCTGCTTGAGAACTAATTGCTAAAAACATTGACGGTATGAAAACAAATCGAAACATAAAATAAGGGATCATAGATCTTAGCCAAATCTCTCTTCCTTCTTTAACAAATGGATTCCAAAGATTAAGTGTTATCTTATTTGTTAAACTAATTTTATGATAATTTCTAAATTCAATTAGTGTATTTGGGGCGTAATAAGTAAACTTCCATGTACTCGCCAAAAAAATCAAAAAGAGTACTTTTCCAATATTTGAAATATTAAATTCACGAACAGGAGAAGTGTTTCTACTTACGATATCTGGATCTTCAGATGTTCCTAAATAATGGTGATGTAAGATATTGTGTTCAACATTCCAATTCTTTGGACCTATCCAATCTAACCAATCAACACACCTTCTCCATCCATAAGCAAAATGGTTACTTTTATATCTTTTTGGAATTTCTTTCATATGATTTAAAGCACCATGTGATACAGGGTGAAAAACTAGTGACCACCTAGCATAATTTCCAAAACCAATAAGAGCTGCAGATATCGGATTAGGTATAATCCAGGCCGTAGCATATCCAAGAATTGAGACAATTCGTCCCCAGAGTTTCATTGTTTTAAAGTGCTTAAAATCTTTTTTAGTATCTGATTTTCTCTTTTGATCAATTTCTTTAATTTCTGCTACAAAATCATTCCAATAATCAGAAGTAATATAAGTCTGCCCATCAATATCCTTATAGGTATTTGCTATAAACTTTTCAATTTCTTCCTTACTCGGAGAATGCCTCACCCTCTACCCCATTTTTAAAAAATGATGCGCCACCATACAAGATCTCAAAATTGAGTACAACATTTGTGTAGATATTACCGATTTTTATTTGGCCAAAATTGCCAGAATCACCATACTTATTGGTCTTTCTGTAATTTTTTCACGATATTAGTTATTTTAGCTTTAGAGAATAGTATTGATTAAAGTGAAGTTATTTCTAAGCGGATCATATAACATACAATTTCTTAACTATTAAATAATACATTGCCCCTGATTACAGTTTTTTATGAAAGTTAAAGCATGCTTTTGTATGATGATGATTCATTTTCAAGTCATTATCATGTAAGCCCACTCCTTCTCCTCCAGGTTGTCCACCTGGATTTTCAAGACAAGATCTAGTTAAAAGTAGATCATTTATGTATGAAGGTCCTTTTTCGCTTAAAAGCTCAGAGATGTACTCTGTTGGTGTAATAAGGGCGGTAAGTTCATCATTTTTTATAATATACTGTAATAAAATCTCTGCCTTTTTTGCGAGTTCTGACTCTCCTGGATAATAGGTTTCTTGAACAATTTTTAAAACCTTAGCTACTAATTTCTGGTGAGATTTGTTTTTAAATAGTCTAAGAATGATATCGTTAAAATCTGCATCCTTTTCTATTCCATTTTCTCTTATTTCTTGTTTTAGAATTTGTTGAATTGGACCATTTTTTTTGTATAAATTTAAGTCATACTCTGTTTGAAGAGAACGCCTTCTTTTTATGACTATTGAATCAAAAATATTACCACGATATAAAAATTTATAACGACTTGTCCTAACTTGATTAGCTTTTTCACGATTATGATTCATCCTTAATAGAGCCTGCTTGGCAAGGGAAGTAAAAGCACTTAAGCTCTCATCCAAAAGATTATATTCTTTATGAGTAAAGTCTTGATGTTGTTTCAAACCTTTTTTAATTATTGAAAAAACAAGAGATCTACTCCAATGGTCTACCTCATGTAATAAAACGGCACCTAAATTAAAAGGTGATAATTCGTGGGAAATCCAAATCTGATTTTCAATACATGAAAAAATTCCTAAGGGATTCTTTAAAGTAATTTCAGGAAATTGTTCTCGTACCTTCTGAGTTAATGGACGTATTATTCCATTGATTTGTAGATAGCTTAGTAGGTTTGCAATGCTTTGAGATTGTTTAAAATTTCCATAAATGGATGTATATAGAGCAGACTTTGCTGTAATACTTGAAAATACCTCACTGGAACACCTACTCTGAAGAAGATCTTGTATCTCGAGTTGTAGATTAGAGCTTTCATAACTTTCTGTAGGGCTATGTATACTAAAATGAGAATTTATATAATCACGTTGTAATTGACTGATTTTGGCCGCTTCTTTAATACAATTCTCTGATAATTCAACTGATAATTTAACCTTATTTTTTTGCCTTTCCACTCGAGAAGAATTTGGCGGATTGAAATTCTTTTCATAGGTAAAGCCAAAGTCATATATCCTTGCCTGTAGTGAGAATGAAAGAACTGACAAATATAAAATGAAATATTTCATATAATAACGACCTTGGGAATACTAATAAAATCTTGTTTATAGTTAACATCTAGATTTGAGACTTTTCTCAATCTTTTAAGAGCTGTTCGGATAGCAGCATTATTCTCAAGTGAATGATACTCATTTGCTCCCCATACATTCTTATATAAATTCTCAGCGGATACTTTATTATGACCAATAAATCTAAGAATTTTTAGATGAAGTTCAGATAACTTTATAGGTTTAAAGTTTTTGTCTTGAAAATGAAATAAAACTGATTCATCTAAAAAGAGAATGGCATAAGGTTTATTCTCCAATAAGAAATCATCGTTAATCTCATCTTCTATAACTAAATATTTTCTGTCTTTTTGTATTTGTTTTTCTATGTACTTAAATTTCTGAGCATAGTATCTGAGTTCATTTCTTGCTAGAAATCCTAATTGGTTATTCTGAAGTCTAGAAAGGTCCAAAATAAATAAACCTTGATGGATTGGGGAGTGGAGTTTTTCAGCAAGCCAATATCCTGCAATACAAAGAGCTGCAAACTTTTTATTATTATTTTGAGCGAGAAAAACCTTTGTTCTTAAATACATTATAAGTTGAAAGTAAAATGAAACACTGTAAGCATTAGAGATAATTTTTGAAAAAAGTTTTTTGACCTCTAACTTAGCGAGCACGTTTGCTCCCTTTAATTCGAGTGATCTTATATAAATACAGTAAGAAAATAATGCTGCTTCTGATTTTGGATAAATACTTTCGAGCGCTTGTACTCTTTCGACCTCAGAAATTGCTTTATCTAATTCGTTTAACTCATAATAACATAATGATCTCATCTGATGAGCTGTCATTTTTGTGAGTAGGTGAACGTCTTCTGCGTCCAAAATTATATCTAGATTTGTTAACGCTTTAGCAAAATCTCCTTCATAGCACTGAATCCTTGCGATTTCGAATTTTCTTTCAATATCATTATCGTTTTTTAAGATTTGTCGTGCTTGATGATAGGCACCTCTAGCGATAAGACTTCTTATGAGTTGAGAAGAATCATTTTCGATATATGCTTGCCCCTCTGCTTTTATGAGGTCCCCTCCCCTAACTCTTTGCTCATGGCTGTTTGATTCAAGAGTTTTCATTTTTTCTCCTGCCTTGGCAAGAATATCGTCAAATGCTAAAATTTTGTGAAACTGTTCCATAATATCCATAAATTATATATTCAAATTCAACAAATTTAGTAGTCGCACTATAAAAGTCACACACTGTTAAAATTTAATACAATATCTCAAAATCAGAATAATTGTATTTTATGTACCAATCCTCTGAACTTGTATCATTTTTTACAGTGACACCTAAAGTATAATAAGCAAGTTCACCATTGGGCTTATTGTAAAATAGCTTAGTTCTCAATCTTTTTGAATGACCACGTTCAAGTACTTCCCTTGGTTCAGGGCTCCAAGAAATATCTAATTGCTTATAAGAGACACCAGTTAAAATTTCCATATCAGGTAGAATCAAAAAAAGAGAGATTCCGTTTTCCGTATCCATTCTTGCTGCTTTAATTCTATCACTAGAATAAGTCTGAAACTCAATATCAATTATGATTCGAGCTGGATTGAAAATATCAATACTAGGCTCAATCTCTTTCAATTGAATTTTAGTTATTTTAAGCCTCTCATCCGTAACGTGGACGAGAGGTACAGTCGTATCCTTGGCATAAGATAAAGTGGCACAAATTATAAAGTTTAATAAAATGAATATTCTCATATCGACTTCCTATTTTTTATAAATTTAAAGCTTTTATTATTGAATTATAGATAGATATTTTAATGTGACACCAATAATGATTTACCGGCTCTCTATTTGCATTTTCAATTCGTCTGTAACAACCAGACCCTCTCCCCATATATCTGCTTCGAACAAGGTCACCGTCTGACCAATATTTTTCATGTTCTACACCGTATCCTTCACTCGAAATATAAAGCTTTTCCGCAGTTTCTCCTGAACAAGAAATAGTTAAGTATGTATCATTTGTTCCATCTACCTTTGTTTTTTTTATAACAAACCTTTGTTTTTCAGTAGCCTGGTTAACACATGATTTAAAGGCATTACTTAATTGATTGTTAGCACTTGCACTTACTGTAAAAAATACAACACTTGTTAAAATTAAAATTGATCTTGTTTTTTTCATTATTTCCTCCTAATAGAAATTTGCTAAAAGAGAAATATCAAATTATGATAATGGGGATTGTGACAGCTTGTGAGCTATGAAATAATTTCAGTACTAGCTAATATTCTAAAAACACCTCATCCACATATGTACTTATAATTAGTGAAGTTTAAAAATCAGTATCTCTGACTTTATAAAAATACTCTTATCTTTTCTTAGAAATTAATTGGTCTTAAGATTCTTTCTCCCATTACAACCTCAAAAACAGAACTAATAACAAGAATCGTAACAAGTGACTCAAGAGGACTTGCCTGGCCGACCTCTATTTCTATTAGTTTTTCTCATCTTATAGTTTTAATGAGTAAAAACGATCTGTTGATCATTTTTTCGGCCAGGTCCATACTGTCGGTTCAAGCCCATTCATGAGATACGATCTAACACCACTTACTATAGGCCAGCATTTAAGACGTTTGAAAAGTTCTAATAAGCTTTCTAAATTAGAATTAACAGAGAATGAAGCTGTTCAAATCAAAGAAAAGTGGAGTTTTAGTACTTGCCGCTGAAATTAAACTTGTAGCTGCTAAAAAACACAAGAAGGTAGTAAAAAACTTACTGGCTTCACTCAAAGTTTAACTGGAACTACTCTTAATCTAAATGATCAAAGAGTTTACGGTGATAAATCTAATTTATTAAATTAATCATGTCTTTTAAGTAAGGTGGAATAGGTTCTCTTTTGTACCAGACTAAAGTTAAAGGTATTTTATAGACATGCTTTTTATTTGCTAGATGTATTTTTTACTTCTAAATTCTTCAACCATTGGCTTTGGCAAAACTCCATAACAAATTTCATTTTTCAGCATGGCGAAATTATCATTGATATAAACTCTTCGATCACCTAAGTATTCTTTTAGGTCATACTTTTCGAGATATTTTAAAGCTGTCTAAGCTTAGAGAATTAGGTATGAAATTTCTACACGAGGTCTATATAGACCTCAAAAAAAGGTCTCAATTGATAGCAATATGTAAACTTCTTTGGTAGTTATTAATCATGAAAAGACAAGAAAGTTACAGCTCAGACATTATTTCAAAAGTGCTTAACGAAGACTATGACCAAAGAAGGCAAAGAAACCCTCGATTTTCTTTAAGGGCCTATGCCAAACTCCTTAGTATAGATCCTGCAAATTTGAGAAAAATATTAAAAGGCGAAAAAGCTATTGGTGATGAATATCAAAGAAAAATAAAAAGCTTTTTAGGCACACATCTACAAGATGTATGCCAGCAGCTTGAAGATATAAAGTTCAAAAAGGTCCCTGCTGAAGTGTTTAAAGTCATTTCCAGTTGGGAATATGATGCCTTGCTTGAAATGCTTCATTTAGATGATTTTAAACCAAAAGTTAAAACTATCGCAAACAAGCTAAATATAAACGAATCCACATGTAGCGAAATGGTTAAAAGTTTAGAAAAAGTAGGGATGCTAAAAAAAGAAAAGTCAAAGTGGTTAGATATGAGTCAGGACAATTCATATACATCCGCAAATATATCTACTTACTCACAAAAAAATTACCAAATTGGGTTACTAAAGAAATCAATTGATGCCATTGAAAGGATCCCAAAAATTAAGCGAAGTCATTCTTCTTTAATATTGGCCATAGACAAAAGCCAACTTGAAGAAGCAAAAGTCGAGATAAAAAGATTTAGAAGAAAAATGGATGAAATATTAAAAGGAAAGAATAATAAAAGAGACGATGTTTATGCATTATCAATATCTCTTTTCTCTGTTCTTGATGAAAAAAAGGAGAAAGAAAGTGTTATTTAAGAAAACCCTGCTATTAGCGATAGTATTTTGTACATCACAAGCTCTTGCCACAAAAGAAAGAGACGGAGGAAACATTAAAGGTGCTTCAATTGCACAAATTAAGTCCTTTATAAAAAAAGATCTTAAATCAGCTGTTCAAAGCTTCTTTTTAGAGCTTGATCTTAACAAGCTAGAAGATAATGAAGTAAAAAGTATTTTACAAAAAATGGTTGAATTTAATGTGAGCAATGACATCAAACAATCAAAATATAAATTTGCTAACGAAATGAGCCAAGTTAAATGCCTTGACTCGGATAATATAGAAAGAGGGGCTACAAGTGAAAAAAATGAGTTAAGTGGTGATATTTGCTTTGATCCCGAGCTATTATTTAAGCAAGGGGCAACGCGATCTTCTTTAATAGGTTTAGCTGTTCATGAACATGCTCATCACTATGGGTTTAAAGACGAAGAGAATATCATAGGGAAGTTTGTCACAACTGCTGTAGATTTTTCTACTTTAGTAAAAGAAAAGATCCCTTTTAGTAAGAATTCATACACACCAATAGCTTTTGGTTACCAAAAAAGAGCAGGATTAATATTCTATAAAATAAGAAATAGAATTAATTATGCGACTGACAAATTAAAAATCCCGTATGCCCATTATACTCAATCAGAGTGCTTTCTTCCTGGTAGAACATATGAAAGATATGGACTTAAAATGATTAACTGGGGAAATAAGCTTGATATGTGTGTCGTTCGTGAAGATTTACTTGATCCTGCTTATAAGTATAAAATCCTTACTGGAATTAGTAACGAACAAATAGCTCGTGGAACTTACACAAGACTTTTAGAGACACATGATAAGAGAACTCATGATATTAAGATGGAAAAATGTGTCTCCAACTCAATAGAAATCGAATATTGTATTGTTTTAGGAAAACGTAAAAAGTCTCCAAATTATACGAGCTGGACGATGGGAAAAATCTTGAGTAAATATAATTTCTATACTCACGCGCTTGAAAACGACTTTCTCTCTAGATCAATGTTTAGAAAATATCAAATCTGGACCAAAGCACTAAAAAAAGAGCTTAGAAGAAGAGGTGCGCTCTAATTATCAACTTATCAAACAAAAACAAGGAATTAAGAAATGAAGACAACACCATTTAAAATTATATTTGTTATACTTATCTCTCTACTAAATGTACAAGCATCGGAATCAAATTTAGAAAGATGGTTAATTGATGACGTTTTTAAAATGCAAAGAATAGAGATGACAGATGGAAAATTTTACGTTGAGAAACTGTCATCTTTTGATAATTTATCTGTTATTCAAATAAGTAATTACCAGTTCTCTCGCTGGGCCATCATAGAAGTAATTAAAGGAAAGAGAAGAGTTATTTATAAAGAAAACCAAAAGATTAATGACTATGGGTACCCTATTAATCAAGCATCTTTTTCAAAAGATGGAAAGTATGTAGCAGTTGTGGGAGGATATCGTTCTTTATCAGCAATTTATATTAATTTAAACACTAAAACGAAAGTAGGCGTTGAACCAATATATCTGACTGACGATGAAGACTATAATGTACAAATTGAGGAGAGCTTACAAGAATTACAATGGGCAAAAGAAAATAGAAACTTTGAAATAATATTTTCACAAATAAAAGGCATTGCTGGATTTGGGTCTATTGAATCTAAAAGTTGTGGCTTAGCTAAAAATTGTATTCATGTATATTTTGAAGATAAACTATCAATGAAAAAGTTCATGAGCTCTTTACCAAAGAACCAAATGATAAATGGTATTCTTATTAAAGCTGAAGTAATAGGAGTAATTGACTTACAATAATTTTTGTCAATAAGTCTAGCTACAAAACACCTTTGGAGCAATCGTATGGGTTGGGTAGTAATACTCATCTCATACTCCCGAGTCATAGGCTACAACACAAAAGTACCAGTGAATAATATCATCAATCAAGAAGTTGGGATTTCAATTAAATATCGATATGGCAAAACGAGCAAAACCAAACTTCTGGAATCCAGAAGAGGTTGAACTGATTCCACACTTTATCTCTAAATCAGAATATGATCACTCTATAAAAGTTATGGCCGAGATTTTTTATCACCACGTCATTCTTGAGAAAAACGAAAAGAGCTTGAACCAAAAAGCTGAAGAAAATCAAGATGATACAGGAAACCCTAAAAAGTGATTTTTTCGTAAAGTTGAATAAGTTTGAATGTTTAAATGAATGGTGCCTAGGAGAGGACTTGTTTCTTCAACATTCGCATCACGCTCATGTTTTGAAACCCTGTGGTCTCACTAATCAATTCATCCAGAATTGATTCCCTCATCAGATGTTCGAACTCTCACATCTGACTTCGGTCGTTTACCCCTTCAAGTCCTCTCTTTAACAATATCTCTCGAGACAAGTCATTTAAATTTCAAGGCAAACCGAGTGAAAGCGAGGGAGCTTATACAGAAATAAGTGACTGAGCTTGAATCGAGAGTTTAACGTAGAAATTTAAATGAATCGTCCAAGAGATGGTGCCCAGGAGAGGACTTGAACCTCCACGCCGAAGGCACTAGATCCTAAGTCTAGCGTGTCTACCAATTTCACCACCTGGGCATTAATCGTAATGAAAACTTTTTTGTAGGTGATATTTATAAGTTCTAAATAAGAGAATGACAAGCTTAAATCTTAAATTATGCGGCGCTTCCGCGCTCATATTTGGATAATTTTCGCTTTAAATTATCTAATTCATTCTTAAGGGCGGTGTTTTCTTGCTTAAATTGGACTAATTCTTTTGATTTTTCCTTCGTTGATTTTTGTGCCTTATTGGCTTCAGCTTTTAATTTTTCATTTAGTTTCTCAAATTGCTTAATTTTATGATTTGCTTGGGCATCATTTGAAGAGTTATTAAAACTTCCGTTAGATCCACCTTTTTTATTTAACTGCTTTTGGGCGGTTTCTAGTTGAACTGTTAAAAATTTTATTTTTTGCTCAAGCTCTTTTACTTTTAACTTTGCCACTTTTGCTTCATCTAATTCTGAAGCAGTTTTAGTTTTATATTCAATAGCTTCTTTTTTAAGTTGTGCGATTTGATCCTCATACTTATCTGCTAATTGTTTTTTTATAGTATCTTCGTTTATGGCTATATTTTCATTTTCTCTTGCTGACTTATCTGCTTTTTTATATTCAATATTTAATCGCTCTAGTTCTTTCTTTAATTCATTATTTTCTTTTACATATTGCTCAACACTCTCATTAATTCTTTTATCAACTTCTTCTTTTGTTAACTTACCTTCTTCATGAATTTTTTTAGCAATTTGATCATATTTAGCCTGTACGGCAACCATTTTTTCTTCATACGATTCAATTTGAATTGATAATTTTTGAATGTCTTGATCTTTTTGTTCTAGCTCACGACCAGAGGCTGTTGCTATAAAACTTTCATTAAGTCTTTGTCTTAGATCAACTATTTGCTCTTGTGCCTTTGCATTATTATCTGAGTTAATTAATTTCAATTTTTGAATAATTAAATCTTTTTTCTCGGATTCTTTCATCAACTCTTTTATTCGTTCAACATCATCTATTGAACTCCCTTCTGAGCTATGAGTAATTTCTGCTTGTTTTTTTAAAGATTGTAACTCTGATTTTAACATTGAGATATAATCAGAAAGTTTATGAATCTTTTTATCTTTTTCTTCTAATCTAGAAATAGAAGTAAGACCATTTAATTTATCAGCGTAATGTTGGCTAATTTTTTGTAATTGCTCTTTAGTTTTTTCAGAAATTTGTTCACTTATATTATCAGCAAGTTTATTGTTTATAAAAACTTGCCCCATATCTTCAATTCCTAGTTCGCTTGATAAAACTGAGTCTAATTTTTCTTTTAATTCATCAACAGAGTTTATATCTTCAGAAGCTTCTTTTAGCTTTTTTTCAATCTCTAATCTTTTAACTTGCCAAACATCTTTACTACAAACTTCTTCATTTGAACCTTTGACAATAATTTTATCTCCATCTACCTCGTATTTCCCAGTTACTCTGAATACATCTGATGCTTCATTAAAATCCATTCCTGAAATTCTAGTAATAAAGTTATCTATTTCAGTTTTCCCTTTTACCTTTATAATATCATCGACAAAAACATTCGTTACACCTTGGATTTTATGAAAATCTTGATCTTCACAGATAAAATCAACAAGCATTTCATAATCAAACTTATTTAAACTATCGACAACTGTTTGGTCAGGATAATCTAGCATGAGTGATTTTATATCGAATGGTAAAAAAGATTCTTTTGGTCTATTCGGATAGTCATATTCAATAATATTATTTAAGTAACGTACAACATTAGATAAATGAACGGGATAATTTGATAACCATGGCCCATCTTCGAAAGTTGCTCTTATAAAAGATCCAGGAAGATCTTCTTTAACCATAATTCCTTTCAATTCATTAATTTCTCGATCGATAGACATTTTTGCACTATACATTTTGGCCTTTGAACCATTGTATTTTGTGATATTTCTAATAGTAGTATTTCCCCTACTATAATTCTTATTATCTAATGGCCAAGAAAGGGATATTTTTAATATAGAAGTGCTTTCATAAAAATCATATTCAACATAGTTGGTAAACTGATCCATGGTGTGTAGTGATGATAAAAATGGTTCGTTAGACTTATCGTATGATTTTGAAATGTAGTCTATATAAAAATTTTCGACACTAACATATACATCTACATACATTTTTTTATTAAGAAGATAATAATCAATATCAGTAGGAAGATATGAAATCCCACCTTTATTTAAAAAATAGATATAATTGATTAAATAATAAAATGAGCTTCTAACAGATAAAAAATCCACTTTATTATCAAAAGCAAATTTAATCATATGATCAGAATAATAACCATAGTTATAAAAATCTGTTATTTTAAACTTTTGAACTTCTCCTGATTCTCCATTTCTACCAAATAAAAATTCCTCTAAGTCTCTAGAGAAATTATCATTTTCTACAAAGTCCTTAGACCAAATTGCACAACCCGAGCAAACAAAAAAATCTTTTTTATCTTTTATGTCTCCAATGGCCAAAAGTTTGTGTTTTTTCTCATGAACATTATATTCTTTGGATATATCAAAATAATTTTTTTCAAAAGGATCGAAAACAATATATACATTTTCGAGAGAAGATAATTCTTCTACAGAAACTTTGTCGAGAAAGTCTTGATTAAAATATGTCTCTAGATTTTCATCTAAAATACAAAACTTCATTATGCAACATCTTCCCTATCTTGATCAAACATACTAAAAACTGACTCTAGTTGATGATATAAATTTCTAGAAATATTTTCACCATACTGAACGTCATCTTTTCCTTTAACTTGTAATAAACCTTTCCCATCATTATATTCAAATTTGTGAAATTCAAATTGAAAGAAATTACAAGAGAAAATTAAAAGTTCTAGCAAATCATTCATTTGCAAACCTATTACTTCTTTAGGAAATCCCTTTCCGTTAATTTTTTCATGATGATATTTTATTAGTTTTAAAACATTTTTATTATGAAATGTTTTTTCAAATTCTTTTTGAGTAATATTAAAGCTAGTTGTAGTGTGAGAAATAAATGAACTAAGTTCTTTTGTACATCCTGCACTTTTCAAGAAAGTACTTCCTGTACCTGCAATTACCCTCTCTTCTTCCAATGCATTATTTATATTGAAAGTTGAAGTTTCGCCACCGAAGTCGTAATCTAGTAAGAAAGCAACATGGTATAAGTCTTGTAAGAATTTATAATCTATATAACCCAATGAAAAAGCTAAAAGAGAAAAAAGCCCACCAATTAAGGCCCCTCTGCTATAAAACATCACACTTCTTTCTTGTAGTTTTTTTCTTTGTTCGATATCAAAGTTCATAAAAACTTGATCTCCAACTTTAACTAAATCAATTAAATGAAATGGAGTATTTTGAAACCAAAGTCCATTGGCCAACCATTTCATAGTCTTTTCTCTAATTTTTTTAACGTCTGGTTCAAAACTTAGTTCTTTTAATTTTTTTAATTCATCTATAACAATATTAGTAACGATACTTTTAGTCGTGTTATCAATAAGTAGTTCATCACATGTTTTTTGAAACTTTAAAATGAAGTCGCTTTGAATAATCTCACCGCAACTTACAAGCTTTGTAAGTTTTCCAGACTTTCTAGGCCAATAAATATCACCAGGAGAAAATCTGAATTCAGAAATTTTCTCAAAAGAGATTTTATCTAATTTATTTATATCCATTTACACGACACCAACTAAGTAATTCTCATTTACTTATCGGCATCAATAGCAAGATATAAAGGCCTAATTATACTGACTAGTTTACTGGGTTATAACACTTAAATTGATGTGTATTAGAAAAGTCAGTTATTTGAGGATAGCTATTTTTACAAATTTCAGTCGCTTTTGAGCACCTTGGATGAAAGTGACATCCTGATGGTGGAGACATTGGACTTGGAATATCCCCTTGTAAAATTATTCTATCTTTTTTTACATTCGGATTTGGATTCGGAATGGCCGAGAATAAAGCTTGAGTATATGGATGTTTAGCGTGTGAGTAGATCTCAGATGATTTTGCAACTTCAACCATATTACCTAAATACATAACTGCAACTCTATCAGAGATATATTCAACAACTTTTAAATCGTGAGCAATAAAAAGGTAGGTTAAGTTTAAATCTTTTTGTAAATCCATTAATAAATTAACAACCTGAGCTTGAACTGAAACATCAAGAGCTGAAACTGGTTCATCACAGACAATAAACTCAGGTTCTACAGCTAGTGCTCTAGCAATACAAATTCTTTGTCTTTGACCACCTGAAAACTCGTGTGGATATTTATTTAATGCATCTGTAGGAAGCTGAACTTGATCCATTAATTGAACAAGTCTTTTTCTTCTTTCTTCTTTTCCTAAAAATAATTTATGAATGTCCATTGGCTCAGCAAGAATACTACCTACAGTCATCCTTGGGTTAAGAGAAGCAAACGGATCTTGAAAGATAATCTGCATCTTTCTTCTCAATTCTCTCATTTTAAGAGCGTCATAAGTCATTATATTTTCGCCTCTAAAATTTATTTCCCCACTAGTTGGTTCAATTAATCTCAGAATTGATCTTCCTAAAGTTGTCTTTCCACACCCTGACTCTCCAACAAGTCCTAGTGTTTCCCCCTTATTAATAGAAAAGCTTACGTTATTAACAGCGTTTACTGCGGCAACTTCTCTTCCCAAAAGTCCACCAGTGATTGGAAATCTTTTCTTTAAATTTTTAACTTCTAATAATACTTCACTCATATTTTTTCCTAAAAATTTTTTAACTTAATGGACTAAAACAACTAACTTCGTGACCTTGAGCAATTTTATCTAACTTAGGTTCACCTCTACTTCCTCTACAATGCTCACTTGCATATTCACATCTATTTTGAAAGTTACAACCAGCCGGTAAATCAAACAAAGAAGGCACCATTCCTTCAATAGTCTTTAATCTTTCTTTTGTTTCTCCTGATGTAGAATCAAAACCTGGAATAGACTCCATCAAACCTTTTGTATAAGGATGCTTTGGATTATTAAATAATGTTTTTACATCAGCACTTTCAACAATTTGTCCGCAGTACATTACAGCTACGTCATGACAAGTTTCTGCAACAACACCAAGATCATGAGTAATCATGATAATTCCCATTCCCATTTCATCTTGAAGCTTATTCATCAACTCTAAGATTTGAGCCTGAATGGTAACATCCAGTGCAGTTGTTGGTTCATCAGCAATTAATATATCAGGCTCACAACAAAGAGCAATTGCAATCATAACTCTTTGTCTCATACCACCAGATAATTGGTGAGGATACTCACGATATCTTTTTTCAGGACTTGGAATGCCAACTAGTTTGAGCATTTCAATACCTTTTGCAATTCTATCTTGTTTAGTTAGATTAGTTTGGTGAAGAGCTAAAACTTCATCAATTTGATTTCCAACTGTAAAAACGGGGTTAAGAGCAGTCATTGGCTCTTGAAAGATCATGGCTATATTATTTCCACGAATTTTTCTCATTCGATCAACTGAATAGTTCACCAAATTATTGCCTTTATAAAGTATTTCTCCACCCGCAATTCTTCCTGGAGGATTAGGAATCAATCCCATTATTGAAAGAGCAGTTACAGATTTTCCAGATCCAGACTCTCCAACAATTCCAATTGATTTTCCCTTATAAACATCAAAGTTCACGCCATTAACGGCCCTAACCGGGCCAGAGTCAGTGTTAAACTCGACTTGTAAATTCTTAACTTCTAATATTTTTTCACTCATATTTATTTCTTCCCTTTCAGTTTAGGATCAAGTGCATCTCTTAAGGCGTCTCCTAAAAGGTTAAGAGCAAGTACAACAAAGAACATAGCTATTGTTGCTCCAGCTAATTGCCACCAAACATCTCTTGCTAACTCCAACTTGGCATCATCGATCATTGTTCCCCAGGATGGAATTCCGTCACTAGAGCCAAGACCAATAAAAGATAAAATAACTTCTACTTTGATTGCATTTTGAAACTGTAATGAGAAAGTAATAATTACTAAGTGAAATACGTTTGGAACTATATGCTTAAATAATTTTCTAAAATTTGAAGCTCCAATGGCTGATGCTGCTTGAACATATTCTCTATTTTTGTGCCGAATAACTTCACCTCGAATTAATCGACATAACTCAACCCAACTAGTTAGGCCTAAGGCCAAATACATTGCAAGCCTTCCCTTACCTAAAATATAAGTAATTGAGATTAATAACATTAAGTATGGAATTGAACTAAAAACGGTATAAAACCAAACGATGAATTCATCAACTTTTCCACCGTAATAACCAGCAATGGCCCCAATTGTTAATCCTAAAATAACAGATATTGTGGCCACAAATAATCCAATCGACATGGCCGATTGTGTACCCTTAATAGTTTTAGCTAAAACACTTCTTCCAAATATATCTGTTCCAAAAAAGTGGTTCCAACTTGGAGCCTCATATGATGCTCCTACTTCCTTTGCCCAATCTGCGGCAACTAGATCTAGGGCTGAAAATATCGCCACTAATGCATATATTGCAACAACCGTTAAAGAGATTACTGCAACTTTATCTTTCTTTAGTGTTTCCCAAGCGTGATCCCAAAGGGATTTAGACTTTTTCGATGTGTCCTTAGCACTACTTACTTCACTTACTGTACTAACATTTTCCATACTCACCTACTGTAACCTAATTCTTGGATCAACTACTGTATATAAAATATCTGTGATCACACTAAATAATATATATGCAACAGCACTTAGTACTGTCATCGCTCTAATAACTGGAAAGTCCGACGCATTAACAGCAGCTAATGTCATTCCACCTAAACCTGGGATACTGAAGAAACTTTCAAGAAGTAATGCTCCAGTGATTAAAAACGGAATTCTTAAAACAACAAATGTAATAATTGAAATCATTGCATTTTTTAAAACGTGCTTTAAGAAAATTTTCTTTTCCGAAAGACCCTTTGATCTCGCTGTTCTTACATAGTCTTGATAAACCTCGTCTAAAATAACTGTCCTATAAAAACGAACATCAGGTCCAATTGATAAGGCGACCCAGATAATAACGGGTAATATTACATAAGGTATGAAATCGGGAAATCCACTTTCAAATCCAGAAATCTCAAACCAACCGAGTTTATAAGCGAGGGCCCACTGTCCAAATAAAATATAAGCAAGAGATGTAATACTCATCATGGCAACACAAATAAAGACAATCGACTTATCTAGTTTAGTCCCTCTAAAAAAAGATATTAGTAAGGAGATTAAAATCGATATCACCGTAGCAATAGTAAATGCTGGAACTGAAACAGATAAAGAAGGTCCTGCTCCTTGTTTTATCATTTCAAAAATTTCTTGTTTTGTTGACCAAGATCGACCGAACTCAAAAGTGAAAGCAGATTTAACAACATCAAAATATTGTAAATACCAAGCTCTCTCTAATCCAAGCTCTGTTCTTAATTCAACAATTTGCTTGGCAGAAGCATGTTTTCCTAAGAGGACTAATGCTGGATCTGGCGCAACCAAATTAAATAAAACAAAAATTAATAAACATACACCCAGCAATACTGGAATGACGTACAACAATCTTCTAAGTGTATAAATGTATAAATTCACTAAAATCCCTTCCGCTTGCCCTTATATGAGAATGGGAGTTTATAAAAACTCCCATAAAAATATAAGTGCCTCATTTTAACTTACTAATTTCTATAGTTTTTTAGAAAGCTCAACTTTCTTATTAACATCAACATTTAAATACTGAACACTTCCCCAATCAAAATCAGACACAATATGGTTTTTCAACCATCCATGTTTAAGTACATATGACTGTCTGTGCACACCAAAAATCCAAGGAACTTCTTCAGCAGCAATTCTAGCAAGTTTTTCGTAAAGAGCAGTTCTCTCTGGAGTGTCTTGCATTACAGAAGCTGTTTTAAATAATTTATCAAATTCTGGATTTGTATAACCTGAACCATTTGCTCCAGGTGATTTATTTGGTCCGTATAAAAGTTGTAAAAAGTTTTCTGCGTCTGGATAATCAGCACCCCATGCAATCCCGTACATCATAACAGTTCTATTTGTTATTTTCTTTTGCAGTTCTGGCCACGGGTTTTGTTGAACAATTACTTTAATTCCAATTTGTGCCATTTGCTTTTTGAAATACTCTCCAATCTGTCTTGAAGTAGTTGACGTTGGACAATCGTAAGTAATTTCCGGAAGACCTTTTCCATTTGGGTAACCTGCTTCTGCAAGTAATTTTTTTGCAGCTTCAACATCTGGTCCTCTGTATGGATTTTTATAATCTTTCATATAACCAGCAATCCCAGGAGGAACAACTGACTGAGCTGGCATTGCAGTTCCATTGAAAAATAATTTATTTGATTCATTTACATCAAATGCTAAAGACATTGCTCTTCTTAATTTTTTATTTTGAAATAAATCTAGATCATGATTAAAGGCAGTATAAGTAACATCTAAAGAAGGAGCTATTTCAAGCATCATTCCCCTTTTTGATAGATCATCAGTTACCTTATTATCTGGAGTAACCGCTGAGTCAAAATTATCTTTTGGAATAGACATATAATCTATTTTTCCGGCCTTGAAATTTAACCATCTTGGCTGAGATTCAACCATCACATTAACAACAACTTTATCTACGAATGGAAGAGGCTTTCCAGCATCTTCTAAAAACTCTGGCTTATTAAATTCTTCAGAAGGATCATTTGGAAAAAGTTTCTTTCTAAACGTCTTATTTCTTTTATAAACAATCTTATTCGATTGATCGAATCTATTTAGAACAAATGGCCCTGTTCCAACTGGGTGATTTAAAAATTCTTTTCCATATTTCTCAACAACTTCTTTTGCAACAACATATGTAAATGGCATTACAAGAGCGTATAAGAATTGTGGAAATGGCTTAGCTAAAGTGAACTGTAATGTGTGAGAATCAACGGCCTTTAGTCCTTCAATTTCTTCACTATAGTCTACTTTTTCTCTTGAAGAGTTTTTCTCTCTCCACTCATTTAAACCTTTAATTTTTCCGTCAACAACCCACCATCCAGTTGATTGTAATTTTGGATCAGCAAGTCTTTTAAATGAATACACAAAATCAGATGCTAGGAGTTCTCTTCCTTTACCATTTGGAAAAGCCGCATCGTCGTGAAATAAAACACCTTTTTTAATTTTAAAAGTATAAACAAGTCCGTCTTTTGAAACAGTAGGCATAGACTCTGCTAGGTTTGGAACTAAAGTAAAAGGTCTCTTTAAATAATGATATTCTAATAAACCTTCATAAACTCTTGCTATTTCTGTTCCAGAATAAAGATCACTAGCATAAATTGGATCCATTCCTTTTACTTTTTGAGGAATTGCAAGATTCAATACCTTTTCGTCTGTCTTTACTACTTTTTTCGTACATGAAAAAACGAGTAGAGCACTAAATAAAATTGTTAATAATTTAACCATTTTTCTATCCTTGTTTTGTTTAAGCATCGTGTTATAAACCAACTATAAAGCTATGGTTTTATATATAAAAAGTCATTGTTTTTCCACTAAAGAGCAGAAATTTTAGAAGAAACAGTTATTTTTAGATTAAATTTTGATTTTATGGAATCAATATGACACTGATTTGGAAGAATTCATAGCGTCAAGGTTTACGCTCACAACTCTTATTCGTTAACGCGATATACAATGGTCGACGTTCTGGATGCCTAGCATCATTAAGAACAAACTCATTAAATGTTAACAAGTCATCGTCTGGCCTAGAGGTTTTAATACTCACACTATATCTCTTATCTATTGGAAAAATGTACTCACTTAATGTACTTGCTGATCTCCACATAAATTTTAGCCGTTTATTATTTGATAAGTAACAAACACCTTGATCAAATTGACCTTGCGCTTTTAATGCTTTACATACGTACTTATTTTTTGAATTTCTAAAGTCATTTAGCATTTGAAAAAATACAGAAGATCTTAACAGCATTTTTTGAAGCATTTTTTTATAAAACTCACCCTCTTTTTTACGGGCCCTTAATTCATAATTTATTCTTAAATAAAATGGCCCAAATGGCCTTACCTTACCTTTGTCGGCCCTTCCCCAATTCAAATGAAATAACTCTTCACCAAACACGGGCGCTTGTAAAGCAAGAGACCAAACTCTATCATTTGCATTCATCAAAGATTCAAAATCAAAAACATAATTTTGATTTAAAATATTTATTCTTCCCCTTCCTATTCCTGAAAAACATGTTCTATTAAGATTAGATTCAAAATTTCCAATTCTAGGAACATCTTCTAACTCAGATTTTTTCTTTGGAGGTGTAGTACATGATATAAAAATTAAAAAACACAGAATTATTTTGAAGCAGGTAAACGCAACTTCTCTAGAGCATCTATTTCGTTCATTAATAAATTTTTCTCTTCTTGAGCTGTACAATTTCTAAGGGCCTCGTTATAAAACTTCTTAGCTTCATCATATTTTTTTAGGTCTTTATATATTATGGCCAAGTGCTTAGAAATTACCATATCTAAATTTGCATCCGAGTCTTGAATCAATTTTCTTGCAGTTTTAATTTCTTTTAAGGCCTTTTGTAAGTTCCCAGTTTTATAATAATACCAACCAAGTGAATCTCTTATATAACCGTCTGTTGGTCTCAGTTTTATTGCCTTATTAATATAATCATAAGCTAGATCTAAGTTTTCACCTGATTCAATTAATGAATAACCAAGAAAGTTCCATGCTTGAGCATTCTTAGGGTTTTTGTCCAAAATTTTTCTAATAATCACTCTAGACTCTTTATATTGGTTATTTTTTTCATATAAGGAAGCTAAATAATAGTTCATATTTTCTGAAAGCTCTTTAGATTCTTTTTCATCTTCAATTAACTCAATAGCCAAATTAAATCTTTTTATTTTTTCATAAAACTCAACTAAATGTATTCTGAAATCAAATTGAGAATCTGGAAAATTAGATGAATTATCATCGACGAATGCTACAAACTCTTCTGTTTTTGATTCATCACCTTTAATGAAAGCATCATATGCTAAAACACCTAGAATTTGAGATATTTGAATGTTTCCATCCAAATATAAATTACTTTTTGGATTAATTTTTGAAAAATATTTAATGGCCTGTTCATAATCTTCAATTTGTTGATACAAGGAACCAATATAAAACAAAATTTTATCCGAATCTGGAATTTCTTTTAAAATCTCACTAAAGACACCAATTGCATCAGTATACTTCTTCGCATCTGTATATAAAATACCTAACCGAACTTTTAGATTTAAATCACTAGGATCTAAGGATACAAGAGACTCAGCATAGGGAATCACTTCTTGAAATCGCTCTTCTGCAAATAATAATTTTACTACTCTAGATAAAATAGCAAAACTTCCAGGGTTATTTTCTAAAAAATCTTTATATACATTAATAGCAGATTTAAAATTGCCCTTTTCTTCATAAATCATACCTAGTGCTAATGCCGCCTGATAATAACTAGGATCAATACTTAAACTTTTATTAAAATAATTTGTTGCTCTCTTTATATTTCCTCTTTCGTAAGTAATCTTACCTTTATAAAAAGAATAAATTGCGTTTTTAGTATCACCTTTTTCACATCGATTTAGATATTTGAAAGAATTTTTGTATTCTTCGTCTTTAGCATAAGACTTTGCTAGAAAAATACATGCTTCAGAAAAGTGAGGAAAATCTTTTATTACTTTTTTATATATACCTCTCGCTTTTTCTTTCTGCTCTAAGGCAACGTATATGCCGCCAAGTATAAGTCCAATTCTTGGATCATCAGACTCACTTTTAAAAAGTTCTTCGAATAGAACTAAAGACTTTTCAACTTTTCCAAGTTTGATTAGTTCAATTGCGTATTTTCTTTTAATAAAATTATCTTCTGGCTTTAAGCTATATAGATGCTCAAATACGAATGCGGCCATTTTATTGTCGCCTCTCATTGAAGCATCATTACCCTTTAAAAATAAATCCGTAGCTAAGAACTGTACAGCTTTTGGCCCTTTCTGCTTAGCAATTTCAACCATTTGCTTTAATGGAATAATTTTATTTTCAGCTCTCTTTGAATAGTTTTCTCTTGAAGGAGAAACCTTATTTGGTAATTCACTTCCCTTTTTTTGGGTTGCACATCCTGCTAGAGTTAAAAATACGATTAAAATTGAAAATGCTCTACTCATCTAAAAAATATCCTTAAATGCCTAGATCGGCCCTTGGATACTTGTCGAAATTCTTAAAAAAATGTTGAGGATCTGAATGATTAAAATGGTTTTGGGCAAATAAAACCTAGATGTCAGACTTTTTTAGCCTGATAAGTCATCGATATTGCCCTGAATAGTTCTTATTTGGACAAAATTCGTCAATTCTATATTGACAAGCAACATCAGGTATTGTTATTTCATGGGCAACCGTGTTTAAGGCAAAGCATTAGAGGCAAAGCAGGACGACTGTAAGTTCACGCAAACAGTTGATTCTAAAAGGCTTTCTATAGTTCCTGAAGCGTAGCGAGAAAATGTTACACGGGTCGTTACATTAAAAAGTTTACGGTGTTATAAATCGTCAACTTTTTGAATAAAGCAACAGGAAAATTGCATTTACTAGGGGAAAGGAAATGAAAGAAGTTAGAACAATCAAAAGGTATCAAAACAGAAAGCTTTATGACACACATCAAAGCTGTTATGTGACACTTGAAGAAATCGCTCAGATTATTAGAGAAGGTCACGAAATCCAAGTGATTGATAATAAGACAAAAAATGACATCACTTACACAACTCAAATCCAGCTTCTTTTTGATCAAGAGAAGAAATCAACAAGAGCTGGTGACACTGAATTGCTTAAAAGAGTAATTAGAGGTGAAGAAGGGACTTTTACTGGTTACATTAGAGGACTTGAAGCTGAAATTAATGGAACACCATTACAAAGCGAAGAGCAAACTACTGAAACTAACCCTTACATGAGTGCATCTAACTTAAACACAGGACTTGAAAATCCAACAACTCTGAACTAAGTTTAGAGAATGAAAAATAGTTTAATTAGAAACAAAAATATGAAACTAATGGTCGTAATTATGGCCATTAGTTTTTCTCTTTTATCAAACGCAAAAACTAATCCAAATAAAAAGAAAGAAGCTCTCGCTTCTTTAAGTTCTGATCAAAGAAGTTTGGTAGTAAAAAGTCCAATTAATAGACATTCAGTTGGTATAGGATTAGGCCAAACATTTCTTTCTGGTGATATGGAAGATAATGGTGACGATAAAATCACTTTTGATATGTATTACTCATATAGTGCTAGTTACTCTTTTGACCTTCTAATTAATGCGCATCATACTTCACATAAATATAAAAACAGAAAAGTTAAATTAAGTGGTCTCGCTTTGGGAATTAAAGCGAAAGCATTTCAGTTTGATAACTTTTCTCCATTTGTAACAGCTGGTTTTGGTTTTTATAGACCAGAAGTGAGAAGGCTACTTGGTAATTCCATAGTAAATGCTGAAGCTAAAATTACATTTGGTAATCACATTGGTGTTGGTGCAGATTTAAAATTAAATGACCGTTTTACTGTTGGAGTAATCGCACACTACCACAACCCATTTGACGTAAAACAAGAAGAAGGACCAGAAGTTGAAGGATCATACTCAAAACTCCTTCTTACAGGAATGTATACATTCTAATAAAAGATTGTATGTAATTACTGGTAAGGGTGGTGTTGGAAAAACAACTTTTTCACTGGCCTTAACTAAACACCTACATTCTCAGGGTAAGAAAGCAGTTTATATTAATTTTGAAAATAACGTTACTGTTTCAGAGTTTACTGATCAAGACATCCCAGTAGAGATATTTGAGTTAGAAAAAAGTACTGAACTCTATATGGCCAGAAAACTTAAATCTGAAACTATAGCTAGCTGGATAATTAAAATACCATTTTTTAGGGCCATATTCTTTATGGTGCCAGGACTTTGGAACTTAATTATTTTTGGTCATATACTTGATAGACTAGACAAAGACGAAGATCTTGTTGTCATCTTAGACTCACCGGCAACAGGACATGCTCTAACCATGCTTGAGTCACCATTAAATTTTAAGAAAATGTTTAAAACCGGAATGATGGTTGAAGATATTGATAGAACAATGAAAATTCTAACAAGTGAAGAACAGGGTCAAGTGATCTTACTTTCTTTACCGAGTGAATTATCAATTGAAGAGGCCATTGAAGCAAAAGGGTATATAAATGACCTTGGTATTTCTACAACCCAAATTGTTATAAATAATTCTTTAAAAAGTTTTGAAAGTGAAGACCTACCCGAGTATTTAAAAAGTAAAATTGATGATGAAAAAAAAGCCTTAAGCAAATACTCGATAGAAGGCGGATCAGTTCCAACATTTACTTATAAATATAAAAAAGAAATCGTTTTAAAAATGGCAGATTTTTTCACGGATGCTAGAAATGGATAAGATTAGGCCAATTGAGATATTTTGTGGAACAGGAGGAGTTGGAAAAACAACAATAGCTTCTTCTAGAGCAATTCATTTGGCAAAAAATCAAAACGTTTTACTCATTACAATTGATCCTTCTAAGCGATTAAAACAAGTTCTTAAGCTTTCTGATGCAACTCCAGGTGAAGTTGTTGAATGTGATTTTGAAAATACTAAATTTGATGTCCTCCTTATGGACCCTTTAAGTACCTTAAGAAAAATTTCTGAAAAACAAAATATTGATATTGATAACGCCAACTATTTACTTCCTCTCCTATTCAAACCTTTTGGTGGAATGAATGAAATAATGTCCTTAGTTGAATTATATTTATTAAAAGAAGATTCTATTTACGATGTCATCATTTTAGATACTCCTCCAGGAAAACATTTTTTAGATTTTTTAAATACTGCTAGATCAATAAATAATTTTTTCGATAGTAGTTTTCCTGAAATTTTTAAGGCCATCAAAGGTAATAACAAAAAGAAGGGTTTATTTTCAAAAATTGTTTCTTCAGGAATTGGAAAATTAATGAAGTATTTAGAGTTTGTTACTGGCCCTGACTTTACTGAAAACTTTATTGATTCAATAATAGTGATTTACTCACTTAAAGATGTATTCTTAAACTCTTTGGCAGTTGAAAAAGAATTAAATAACCCTGACACAACTCATTATTATCTTGTAACGAGTGCTGATCAAACTAAAATTAAGGAAGCAGACCAACTTTCAAATTCTGCATTAAAAGAGCAAAATAGAAACGGAACCTTAGTAATTAATAAAATATGTTCTCAATTTCTTCAAGATTGGACGCCGCACAATGATCAATTATTTGACCTGAGAAATAATTTATTAGAAAGAGAAAACCTAATAAAACAATTACTTTCTGATGCTTTCGATGATGTGTTAGAATTCCCCGAAATTTTGTCTAACGATCCAAGTGTTCATGTAACTAAGTTATTGAACAATTGGTAGATAAAAAAGAGGAATTTATGACACAAATAAATAGTAAATTAGAACTTGAAGCGTTTTGCTGCTCAAACTGGAACGAAATCAATAAATATATAGATCAACAGATGGAAAGCTTACCAACTCCATTTTATTCTAGTGTTGATATTAGAGAATCATCATCTAAAGTTGCACCAGTAGATCACAATATGTACCCCGCAGGATTTAATAATGTCTGTAGTGCAGATCTTGATGCAGCAATCGATATAATGACAAAAACGATTAATAAATATCAAGCAAATGCAAAAGTAATAGGAATTATTCCAGAGTCGAATACTAAAAATACTTTTTACCTTGATCATCTGGCCTATTTATCTCGTTTAATTAGAGATGCTGGATTTGAGGTTAAAATTATTTCACTAGATGAAGAACTATTTTCTGCAAATCAAAACTCTATTGAGCTAATTAGTGCTTCGAAATTTGATCTAACTATTTTAAGAGGAACTTTCGAAGCGAATGAGCTATATGCAAACGGTGAAAAAATTGACTTTGCTGTATTAAATAATGATCAATCAACTCCATTAAAAGTTGATTGGAATAGCGTAAAAACTCCAATTGCTCCTACACCTCTAATAGGTTGGTTTAAGCGCCAAAAAAATAAGCACTTTGCTCACTATAAAATGGTAGCCGATCAGTTTTGTGAAGAGTTTTCAATTAATCCAGAAATTTTACAGGCAAAATTTAAAACAGTTGAAGGTGTAGACTACTCAACGAAAGAAGGATTAGAAAACTTAGCTAAATCTACAGATGAATTACTGGCCGATCTTCCTGAAAACTCAAAAGTTTTCATTAAAGCTTCTCAAGGAACATACGGAATGGGAATTTCTGTTGTTAGTTCTGGTGAAGAACTTTTAAATATGAATAGAAAAACAAGAAATAAAATGGACGTTGGTAAAAACAAAATTAAATTTACAAGTGTTCTCATTCAAGAAGGTATCGAAACAATTCTTAAGTATGATGAAATGCCGGCCGAAGTTTCTATTTATTTAATTGATGGTAAAAGCGTTGGAGGTTTTATGAGGGCCAATTCTCAAAAATCCACAAATGCAAACTTAAACAGTAGAGGTATGGTATTTCAAAAGTTTTGTATTAGTGAAATTAAAGAAAACCAAGAACATAAGTGTAAAGAAGCACTATACACCTTAGTTGCTAGACTCGCGACACTTGCAAGTGCTTACGAAATTAAAGAAATTTTATAATTATATTTGAAGGAGATTAACAATGATGAAGGGAGCAAAGGCCGATATTACTAAGGCAGTTGGAAACACACCAATCGTTAAATTAAACAAAGTTACTAAAGATATTGAATCTGAAATTTATGTAAAGTTAGAATATACAAATCCAGGTGGATCAATAAAAGATAGGATTGGATGTTATATACTAGAACAAGCTGCAAAAAGAGGAGACTTAAAGCCTGGTGGAACAATTATTGAAGGAACTTCGGGAAATACTGGAGTTGGACTTGCAATGTGGGCTGCAGTTAATAACTACAAATGTATATTTGTTTTAGCAGACAAACAATCACAAGAAAAAATTGATAATTTAAGATCATTTGGTGCAAAGGTTATAGTATGCCCTACAAATGTTGAGCCGCAAGACCCTAGATCTTATTATAGTGTTTCAAAAAGATTATCTGAAACAATCCCAAACTCATACTATGTTAATCAATACGAAAACCTTTTGAATAGAGAGACACATGAAAATACAACAGGACCAGAGATTATTGAACAAACAGGTGGTGAATTTGATGTATTTATGGCCGGTGTTGGAACAGGTGGAACAATCTCAGGAATAGGAAGATATTTAAAATCTGTAAAACCAGAAATTAAAGTTATTGGAATAGATTGTGAAGGCTCAATTGTTGCTCATTATTTCAAAACTGGTGAAATGATTGAAGCAAAGCCATATGTTTTAGAAGGACTTGGAGAGGATTTCATCCCAGGTAACTATGACTTTGATTCAATTGATGACTTTATAGTTATTGGTGACAAGGAAAGTTTTCTAATGACTAGGGCCCTATTAACCCAAGAGGGAATTTATGCTGGAGGTAGTTCTGGTGGAGCAGTTGTTGGCGCTATCAAGTATGCAAAAACTTTAAAAGAGCCAAAGAAAATTCTCGTTGTACTTCCAGATTCAGGAAATAGATATACTTCTAAAATTTACAACGATAACTGGATGAGAGAAAATGGATATAACGATTCGTCATTTAATGTACTGGTTAAAGATGTAATCTCTAGTCTTAAAAAATCAAACAATGAAATGATTACAATACAAGATACTGCAACGATAGAAGAAGCTGTAAAAGTAATGGAAAAGAATGGTATTTCACAGCTACCAGTTTTTCAAAAAGATACACTAAAAGGTGTTGTATCTGAAAGATCTCTTATGAAGCCAGTATTTGATGGGAAGCTAAGTTTAAATGAAAATATCTCGCTAGCATATCACAACCAATATAAAGTAATTGATTGTAATGAATTACTTTCTAATGTTGCTGATTCTTTATTAAATAAAGAAGTGGCACTTGTTAAAGAAGGCGACGTTATCAAACATATTCTAACTGATATTGATATTTTAAGATTTATCTCTGAAAAGGAAAGTTTATAAAAATGAGAAAAAAAATAAACAATATAGATATTGCAACAAAAGTTATTCATTCAGGAAATCATCCTGACAAAGAAACTGGAGCGATTATTCCTCCAATTTTTCAAACATCAACTTATGTACAGAAATCTCCAGGAGTTCATCAAGGATATGAATATTCAAGGAGTCATAACCCAACAAGAACTAGACTTGAAGAGTGTTTAGCAAGTATTGAGTCTGGAAAACACGCGGTTGTAACTTCTAGTGGCCTATCAGCTGTAATGTTAGCAATGCATGCTCTTCCCGCTGGCTCAACAATTGTATGTGGCGATGACGTTTACGGGGGAACATACAGACTATTTACAACTACTTTTAACTCTCTTCATAAATTTGTATTTATTGATACAACTGATTTAAAACTTTTAGAAAAAACTCTAAAAGAAGAGAAACCAAAAGTACTTTGGCTTGAATCTCCAACCAATCCGACTCTTAAAATTACAGATATTGCGAAAGCAAGTAAGATGGCAAAAAAACATAAAACAATTACAATAGTTGATAATACTTTTATGAGTCCATATTTTCAAAGACCACTCGAATTGGGTGCAGATGTAGTTCTTCACTCTATGACAAAATACATAAATGGTCACAGTGATGTGGTTGGGGGATGTCTTGTTACAAGCAATTCTCCTTTACATAAAAAGTATTGGACTCTTCAGAATAATATTGGGCCTTCACAATCCCCATTTGATTCTTGGCTCGTATTAAGAGGAATTAAAACCCTTGCGATCAGAATGAAAGAACATGAAAAAAATGCTATAAAAGTGGCCAAGTTTTTAGAAACGCATCCAAAAGTAGAAAAAGTTATTTATCCAGGTCTAAAATCTCACCCTCAACACAAATTAGCAAAGTCTCAAATGAGTGGCTTTGGAGGGATGATTACCTTTTTTATTAAAGGTGGAATTAAAGAATCTAGAAAATTCTTGCAAACGGTTAATGTTTTTGCTCTTGCTGAAAGTCTTGGTGGCGTTGAATCTCTAGTAGATCATCCTGCAATTATGACACATGCTTCAATTCCTAAAGAAACCAGAATGAAGCTCGGAATAACTGATAATTTAATCAGATTGTCTGTAGGAATTGAAGACTGCGACGATTTAATTAATGATTTAAAAGAAGCACTTAAAAAGGCCTAAGCTTAAAGCTTAGGTCCCCCACCCTGCAATTTGATTTCTCTTTCCGTTGTATTAATTGACTGAGGAGGATCTTTAATTTTCGATTCAGACTTAACTTCAACTTTTTTGTTCTCTTCTTTTAAAATGCTTTCTACTTTTTTATTATTTTCATCAGCTTCAAAATAACGACTAAATATTGTGCCTTCATTTAAATAGTCTTTAATTAAAGAAAAAGCGCAATATACTTTTCCATGATCAGAATCTAAATCTTCCTTTTCACCTTTTGCGAAAATTAGACCTTCATCTAATATAAAAAGTTCTAAATTAGACTTCATACTACAAAACTCATTTTTCTTTAGCTGAGAATCATAACACGGAGTTGTTTTTTTTATGACATCAACGCCAGCAATCCCCTCTTTTATATGTACGGGCTGTCTACAAACATCAACCAGCCATTTCTTTTTCCAAACAAAAAATCTATTTAACATAATGGAAACTTCACACTTTTTCTTATCTACTATTAGTTCTTTTTTCATCAATCCAAATGGAAGAGAACTATGTGAAACCTTTGTTTTAAAATCAAAATTAATACACTCTTTTAAGAATTTGCTTTTTGAAGCGTATGAAGTTGAAATAAGTAATAAGAAAATTAAATTAAACTTTACTAATAACATTATTTTTAACCTCCAAAAGAACAATTGTTGCATCATATTTCACAAAAGAAGAGTCTGAATTTTTCTTCTGTATATAAAATGATTCATCTAAAAATTCTTTTGTTTCAAGTTCTAAAAATCTACTCGATAAATCAACCATATCTTTTTTAGTATTAAATTCTTCAAGGTTTTTTTCAATTCCTGGACTGAGAATTCCAACTTTAGTTTTACGATTTAATACGCAACTAAAATGTTGCATTTTTCTTCCTGAAAAATCACCAAATACATTCGTAATGTTATGAAATTGATCATCATCTCCAAGAAACTTAAACCCACCAAGGTAGTAAGTATTCATTTCCATTGTTAAATGGTCAATCGTAATCACCATCAAGGCAATATTAGAAAAGTCAGATGCAATTTCTTCTAGACGCTTACCTAAAATATTTAATATTTGTTCAATATTTTCTTCTTTTACATTTTCAAGTTTTCTAAAACTTTCGAACGTTTCAAGTAATAAACTTGAAGAGAGATAAGACGTAGATGAGCTAATTAATACAATTGTCTGATTTGTTTTTTTTATTATATCGAAGTATTCACCACCACTTGAATCACCTGCAATATATTTACTTGTAAAAGTAATACCTTTATTTTCAATTGTCCTTATAGGAACTAACTTATCATATATATTTTTTACTCTCTGAAGTTGATCCACAGAATTTAAAAGAGTCCTGCTAACTTCATCATTTATATTAGTAGGACGATCTAACCGAGGTCTTTCAATATTTGAACATACGCTAACTAAATTAAACACATCGGCCTTAGTAAGATTTTCTAAATTAAATACATATTTGCAATTGTCTTGTTCCAATAAATTTTCAAAAAAACTTCCATCAGATAAATCTTCATTTTTATAATAAACAACAAAATTACCATTTATGTTCTTATTATTTTCTATGTCATTTTTTGAATATATTTTAATTTGTGAATCATCTTCTGATGTAAACCTAAACTTTGTAAAATTAAAACTATATTCACTTAGTTTAGAGTTTAATAAATTGATTAGCTCTTGAGTTTGAGCATGTATAAGTATTTCCATATATTTACTGAGTTCCTTTTCATTAATATTTTACTTCTAAATATCAAGTACTTAAACCTCTTTTGCCAAAAATATTTGCTAATTACTCTTTATTTAGGCGAAACCTTAACACATTGATATTATTAAACTTTGTCTTTAAAACACCTTAAATGTTGGTCCTGGAATGTACAAATACTAAAATGATTTAGTGGGGTTTTTGGTAGATTAAAAAAGGGACCAAAATTATGAGCGGGAAAATTATTAAATTTAATGACTACATTAAGAATATCGCCTTGTTAAAATATGAGGAAAAAATTAAGCTTCTTACTGATCAAAATCAAGAGCTAAAAGAATATATTATTAAGTGTTTAATGTTCGCTCTGTACTGTAAAGATGATTATACACATGGTCATAGTATTCGTGTCGCATATTATTCAAAGCTAATAGGTGAAGCTATTGGACTGACCAAAGATGAAATGCATATTCTAAAAGTTAGTACTTTGTTTCATGACATAGGTAAGATTGGAGTACCAGATTCTGTTCTTCAAAAACCAACAAGACTAGATGAAAATGAATTTAATATTATGAAAGAGCACCCAGAAATCTCAGCTAAAATTCTTGAAGATTATAATGAATTTAAAGATATAAGTAAGTTTGCAAAACACCACCATGAAAGATTTGATGGAAGAGGATATCCATCGGGACTAAAGGGTGAAGACATACCACTATATTCTAGAATTATTCTTATTGGAGATACATTTGATGCTATGACTTCAACGAGACCATATAGAAAAGGACTGCCTGAACAAGTTGCATATGACGAACTCGAAGAATTCTCTGGTAGCCAGTTTGATCCATACCTTACTAAAAAGTTTATTAAGGCCATGCAAAGTGACCTTCTCAATGGTGATAATGAATTTGAATGCGATATTACAGGAGCAAAACAATTTAAAATAGCTGCTTAGTACTTAAATCTTATACAACGGCTTTAATACTTACTTCCTTAGGAGTATCGATATTTTTTTCTTCAGAATACTCATCAAATAATTTAAAAATATTTAAAATAGTATATAGCCGTTCATTATAATATACTTTACCTATAAAGGCCTTATGTTGATTATCAGGCTGAATTGGCTCGTTGCCACCTACTAAATCACCAATCGAATCGACAACTAAACCTAATGTATTACCTTTTATTTTAACAATGACTAATTGAACTCTCTCATTACTATTATCATAGTCTTGTATTTTATACTTCGTTCCAAAACATTCATTATCTAGAATTAAAATTTTTAATGTCTCATCTCTATATCTCAGTAATACTGAGTCTCCAACGTATTCAAACTTTGAAATTTCAATCTCTTCAAGCCTGTACACAAAGTCTAATGAAATTGAATAATTTCCTTTTTTCAAAAGATTAACTTGAATGAAGTCATCCCTTGATTCAGTATTAATTATTGTATGGGAATCTTTAAGAAAACTGTCGTTAAGATCATCTTCGTAATTTTCTTCAAGTCCTGAATGTTCAGCAATTTTTCCAATATCAAATAAAAGCGCAACACCGTCATTACCGGCCAGACATGATCCCTTAAAAACATTTGAGTCACTTAAAAAAGGACTGAAACTTTTTACAACGATCTCTTCAATATCAAAAATGCCATCAACAATTAAACCAAATTTAAAAGCTTCTTCTCTAACTACGACAATCATCGATTCTGCACTAACAGATGAAGAGCCTAAAGTTTTATTCATATCCACTAGTGGAACTAAATCGCCATGAAGATCTACACTCAAGGTATCATTTACTTCATAAATTTTGGGTTGATTTGAGCTATTCATTAGAATAACTTCTACAATATTATTTACAGGAACTGCAAATCTTTCACTACCAACTTTAACAAACAAAGATTCTATTATAGTAACAGACTTTGGTATAGGCATAACCAAAATAAATTTTGAACCTACTCCATAGGTTGAATCTATAATTATTTTTCCACCTATTGCCTCGATAGTACTTCTTACCATATCCATTCCAACGCCGCGACCAGAAATATCTGTTACTGCCTGGGCCGTACTAAAACCAGAGTGAAATATTAATGAGAATATTTTTTGATCAGACATGGCATTTAACTGTTCTTCTGTAAAAAGCTCTTTCTCTAGTGCTTTTTTAATTAAAACTTCTTTGTTTAAACCATTCCCATCATCAGAAATCTCTACGACTACATTTTCTTCTTTATAATAGGTTGATAATTCAACTGTTCCAACCTCTGGCTTATTTCGTTGCTTACGAACTTCTTTTGATTCAATTCCGTGATCAATACTATTTCTAATCAAATGAACAAGTGTTCCATTTAATGCCTTTGCTAGAGAAGTATCAACTTTTAAGTCCTCTCCTTTTAACTTTAATTCTATGTTTTTACCTAATTGAGAGCTTGTATCTCTTACAACTCTTTTGATAGGTCTATAGATAGACTCTAAAGAAACTTTTCTCATTTCAGTAAGTTCAGACTGTAAAAGAGAACTAATCTTATGCATTTCAGACAAAGAATCTTGTAATAAAATAACTTCTGGATCCTGTATATACTTTCTTTCTAAGCTTTGACTAATTTTAAGAATTGAATTTCTAGCAACTGTCAACTCACCACTCAGTCCCATAAATTTATCTAAATTTGCGATTGAAACACTTAACTTATCTTCTTTCTTTTGAGTAGTTTGAACTTTTTCAACTGAGGTATCTTCTTGATTTGCGATATCAACTTTTTCTAATCTCGATACATCAAATATTTTTACTTCTTCTTCTAAATCAAGATATGTACACCCTTGCGTTTTTACTTGTTCATATAATCTTTTTAAAACATCTAAACCTTTCAATAGAACAGTTATTAAACTTGAACTTACTCCAACGATTTTATCTTTAACTTCACCTACAAGATCTTCATATTTATGAGTAAATTCAGCGATATCATTTAAACCAACACAAGCTGCAGTACCTTTAATCGTATGCAGTAATCTAAAGTAGGTATTGATTGCATTCATATTATGAGGATCTTCTTCAAGCTCCAAGATAAGCTCTTCGATTTCATCAATCATAGGATAAGACTCATCAACAAATGAAACAACCATTTCAATTTCATCTGTTAGAATTGCTTTTCTATTTGCACTTTCTTTAATAATAGTATTAGTAAGCTTCTCATAATCAATTGGCTTATCCATAAAAGCACAGATTTTATGTTCAACACCTTTCAATGCAATTTCTTCAGATAAAAAGCCTGTTACTAATATAAAGGGGAGCCCCCAAGATTTATCGTTTATTTTTTCACGTAATTCAAAACCATCCATCTCTGGCATTTGATAATCGCAAGTGATCATACAGACCTTTTTATGGTTTTCAGCTATATAAGACAGTGCCTCAGTGGGATTCGAAAACAACACATTTTCAAACCCTTCGATATTTATGTTTTCATCTAGAATTTCTAGAATATTTTCATCATCATCTATAAAAACTAATTCAAAATTCATCATGACGATTTCCTATTTGAGTGCTCATATAATGCTTTTTTTGCTTCTAATATTTTCTCTAAATCTTCCTTTAACATTGATCGTACATTTTCTTTACCTGAACTCTTTAAAAAATTATCTAAGTCTGGAAATTGATACATTATATAGTTAATACTTTTATTCAATAGTTTAAAGGCCATGTATCGACCGACAGCATTTTTCACGACAGTCAAAACTCTTTCAGTTTTAAATGGCTTTTCTATAAAACTATAAGCTCCATAACTTAATGCTTCCATTAGAATTTCTTTAGTTATAAAACCACTCAGAAAACATACTGGCAGATCACTATCATGCTCAGAAATTCTTCGAACCATTTCAAGTCCACTCATTTCAGGCATATTTATATCAGAAATAACTAATTCAGGTTTAGATTCTGTTAAGTTATCCAATAAGTCTTGGGCCTTAGTAAAAGTATGAACTTCATAATTAGCAGATGTTAAAATTTCTTCTAATATTTCTAAGATTTCCGTTTCATCATCGACAGCATAAATAACCGGATTCCCACTTTGGCCAATATTTAATTTTTTTATACTTTCAACTTCACTCCTTTTAGGTGATTCCACAATTTCGACAGTATTATCTTTGAAATTTCTGTATTCAAAAGAGATCTGTTCACCATCAAGGTAACCTTTAGCAACATCAATTCCACTTAAAAAATAATCAATTCCTTCAGAAGATAATTTTCCATCGGATTTTAGCTCCTCAAATTGATTTTCAAGTTTATGCATATGATTTTGTAGGTCGATGATACCAAACATACCTGCCGCACCTTTTAAGCTATGGAAACATCTAAATATCTTATTAAAGTTATCTTCGAAATCTCCACCTTTATCAATTTCAAGAAGAGAATTTTCAGCATCAGCAAATAAATCCATTGCTTCATGTCTAAATTCATCTATCATAAAATCACTGTTGCTCATGCAGCTTCCTTTACCTCATTTTTATAAACATAAGAACCATTAAAATTTGTACTTTTGAGATTTACTCCCATACCTATTAAACTTTCTCCACTCCCTAACAATAAAAATCCATTTGGCCTAAGAGAGGTAACAAGTCTTTTTAATATATCTTTTCTATTTTCTTCATTTTGGTATATCAAAACATTCCTACAAAAAATCACATCGTATTTTTGAGAAGGATATATGCCACTTAATAAATTAAATTTCGAATAATGTATCTTATCTCTAGCTTCTTTACATATTGTCCAAGTTTCATTTTCTTCTTGAGAGAAATACTTCATAAGAGTTGTAATCGGTAAGCCTCTTTGAATTTCGATACCATCATAATTTCCTTTCTTAGCTCTCTCTAATGCATGATTTGATATATCAGTTGCTTCAATACTAATAGACGACATTTTTGAAGAAAATTTATCATTAAGTCCCATGTATATTGAGTAAGGCTCTTGACCAAAACTAGAAGCTGCACACCATATACTTAAATTCCCATGAGACTTGTCTAAATAAATTGGTGCAATCTCATTGAAAAATGCTTTAAATTGCTTATCATCTCGAAAAAAGTATGACTCGTTATTAGTTCCAATATCTAATAATTTGCTCAACATATCAGCTGTAGTATTCTGAATAAACATAGTATATAAAGACTTTGCATCCTCAACACCAAATTCTTTACAAAGGTTTACAACTCTAGATTCAAGTCGAAAATAATCTCTTTCTAAATACACAATACCTGTATTTTTATAGATAATATCAGCAAAGTATTTATAAATTTCGTTTGAAATTTCCATTTCTTACTCGCTTACGAGTTCAATTTTATTAAATAAAATATCACTCGTGAATGGCTTCATTATATACTCACTAGCACCAAGTTCTAGAGCAGTCTTTATTGCTGTAGGCTTGTTTTCAGTTGTCATCATTACAATCGGAAAATCTACAAGAGATTCATTTCTAACTTTTTCAAGAAATTCTGGTCCATTCATATTAGGCATATTCCAATCTAGTAAGATCAATTCAATATCTTTGTTTTCTTTAAGGTAATTATAGGCTTGAACACCATCTTCTGCCCAAACAGCTTCATGGTTTTCCTCAGATAGCATTTCACTCACCATGTGGTAAATAGCTTTTGAATCATCTACAACTAAAACTTTCATTTTATGCCCCTATTTTTAAGCTACTATTTGTTTGTATTAAATTTATAATTTCATTTATTTTATTTTCATTAAAATTATTACTTCGAATGTCGTTAAATACTTGAAGAATGTTGTTCAATAAATCATCCGATATATTGAGAAAAGATGAAGAGTTTGAAGTATAATCTTCATGATCTCTCGACAAGAGACCTTCTATCATATTTTCAAAAGCAGAAAAAAGCTCCACAAGAGAAGTAATAGAAGCTAAGCTTGCTGCCCCTTTCACCAGGAGAATATCTCTATATAATGAGTTAAACATATTAGTAGGATCAGAGTTATTTTCATACGCTTCCTTAATAAATTTAAATTCTTTTACTAACTTATTTTCAAATTTTTTATTTATTGTTTGAACAAATTCATCATTAAAAATATTTGAATCACCCGTTTCTTCAATTGATTCGATTTTACTTTCATCTACCGGAGTCAAATCTGACAAAACAGACTCATCAATTGCTCCTGAACCAGTTAACTCTCTTAATGACTCAAGAGCAGCTGAATTTATTTCGACCTCACTACTTACTTCATTTTCAACCTTTTCTTTATGTTTGGCCGAAAGATTACTCCAACTCTCATATAAAGAATTTAACTCTTCATTATTTAAATCTGTATGTTTTGAAAGTAAATCTAATAAACATTGAGAATTTTCAAATTGTTTTTTCTCAATCTCTATTAAATCTTCACTATTTAAATGCCCCATTTCTACTAATATCGCTATTATGTTCAGGTCATCACCAGCACAAACCAAATCGTTAAAAAAGCCATCAGGAAAACCTTTTAATGACTTAATAACTTTAATAATATTAGCAGAACCTTCAATTCTTTCCTCTAACACTTTTTCAACATGAGAATCACTAATTTTTTTCTCTTTTACTAAAAAACCTAAAAAGTTCATAAAGTTTTCCTTGATATATTTGTTAGAAGAAAAGAAACTTCTTCAATTTTAATTTCTTCGCTTCCAGGAACATTCCGACATACAGCACGAGGCATTCCCCAAACAGCACATGTCTCTTGTTCTTGGTAATAAACAGAAAGTCCTCTTTTAGAACAATCTTTTGATCCAGCCTCTCCGTCATTTCCCATTCCGGTTAAAATAACTGTTATAAATTTACTTTTATAATTTTTAGCAAGTGATTTTAATGTCACATCTACAGCAGGTCTAACATGACAAACCTTTTCATTTTGATTTAATTTTATAAAGTAGCTTGAACCATCTTTTTCTACTTCCATATGATAATCGCCAGGAACAATATAGGCTTTATTATTTTCTAGTTTGTCCCCATTTTTTGCTTCTACAACATTAATTTCAGATTTATTATTTAGCATCTCAGCAAGCTTTGCTGTAAAGATTGGTGGCATATGTTGAACAATAATTATAGGAACGTTAGAACCTCCCTTAGCCTCAGAGAAGATTCTAGATAATACATCTGGCCCTCCGGTTGAAGCACCAATAACAAAAAGTCCTGCATCAGTATTGAGACTTTTTTTAATTTTCTTTCCTTCTCTAGTTTCTCTTGGGTTCTTTGAACTCTTTTTTTCAAGTGAGACTTCAATCATTGGTAATAAATCCTCTTTAATTTGATTTACAGTAGCAGATATATCACCATTTCCAGATGTCTTTACAAGGAAATCATCTGCTCCATATTCAAGGGCCAAAATTGTTTTATTTGCACTAATTTCAGAAGATGCTGAAAAAACAATTACATTAACATCAGAGTTAAACTTACGAATTTCTTTTAAAGTTGTAAGCCCATCCATAACGGGCATTTCAATATCGAGTGTAATTAAATCAGTATCTGGATGTTCTTTTAAAAAGTTTATGCATTCTTTTCCATTATTCACCGATTGAATTTCTTTTATTGAACTCACTCCTTCCAATGCACTTGTAATTGCACTTCTAAAAACTACTGAATCATCAACTATTAGTACTTTCAATTTCTACATTTCCTTTATTGTTGAATACTTTTTCAAGTGATAAAACTATCAATAATTTACTCTCTAATTTATGAACTCCACTCACATATTCTTTTATCTTTGTATCTAGTGTTGGTGGAGTATTCTCAAAAGATTCTTCTTCCATATCAATAACATCTAGAATTTCATCTACGACCAATGCGTATAAAGAATCACCATCTTTCACTATAATATTCATTTGATCTTCAGATGAGTCATCTTTCAAACCAAACATTGCTCTTAAACTCAAACAAGTAACAATTTGTCCTCGCAAATTAATAAGCCCTAATATATAAGGATCAGAAAGTGGAACATTTGTAATCTTTTGAGGTCGTATTACTTCTTGTACTTCTACAACCGGTATTGCGAAGAATGCATCTCCAACTCTAAATCCACATAATTGTTTTAAAATATCACTACTACTAACTGTATCTATTGCTTCCATAAACATTCCTATTTTTGTATTGATTCAATCAACTCTACAATTTCATTTTTTTCAATTTTTGCTAAATGTTTGTTAGCACCTACTTCAAGACTTTTTTGCATATCTTTATCAGACGATCTAGTTGTTAAAGATACAATTGGTATATCTTTATATTTTTCATTTAATTTAATGCTTTCAATTAACTCCCATCCAGACATCACAGGCATTTCTACATCAGTTACAATGAGATCAAACTTTTGATTCGTTAATATTTCTAGTGCTTCTTTCCCATTGAAAGCATTTACAACTTCAACATCGAGATCTTCAACACATTCTTTGAACATAACTTGATAGAATGATGAATCATCTACATGTAAAATTCTTAAGTTTGTATTAGATATTTTTTTATAATTTTGATTGTTACTAGACGATTTTATAATTTCCAAAATATCTATAACAGGCACAATTTGTTCTTTCACAAAAAGTGTACCTAAAAGACCATATGCCCCACCAGATGCTCTATCAATAATCTCTTTTGACTCTTCTATGTCTAATATTTCATCTACTATAATTCCAAACTTTTCTTTTCTACTCTCAACTACAATACAAGGTAGTGTCTCACGACCCGTTTTAAAAATATCTTGATTCTCTTTATCTTTATTAACTTTTAATCTTGAGCTCACATCAATTAATTTCATTGCCTTATCACAATACCTAATTAAGCTTTGATCAGCACTCCATTCAATTTTTGATAGCTCAAACTCTTCTAAACGATCGACCATTTCAAGTGGAATGCTATATTTTTTCTCATCCGATAATCTACATAAAAGTACTTCTGATATCTTCGCCTGTTCGTTCTCATCACTTACATAATCATCAGTCGTTTCTTTTTGAGCATTAATATTTCCAAATGTAGTTATATATCCCATAGTATCTAAAATTAGAGCTACAGAACCATCCCCCATAATCGTAGATCCTGCATAATAAGAAAGATCTTTAAGTTTTTTACTAAGTGGTTTTACAACAATTTCTTCCATATCTAGAATTTCATCAACTAAAATTCCATAAACGATATTTTCAGCTTTTAAAATGACTACACTTTTCCCTTCACATTTATCTGCAATACTTAAATTTTGAGATAACCTAAAAATTGGGATCAACTCTCCTCTAAGTCTCAAAAACTCAGAATCATACATCTTTTCTATTCTATTAGTTTCACCTTCTTCGTTATCAATTCGAACTAATTCAACTAGTGTAACTTGTGGTATCGCAAATACTTCCTCTTCTGCCCTAACAATAATTGCTGGAACAATTGCTAATGTAAGAGGTATTTTTAATTTAAAGCAACTTCCTTCACTTTTTTTAGAGGTAATTTCAATCGAGCCTCCAATTTTTTCGATATTACTTTTCACAACATCCATTCCAACGCCACGACCAGATATTTCACTTACTCTCTCTGCTGTCGAAAACCCTGGTGCAAACAATAGATTATAAACCTGCTTGCTATTAAGACTCTTTGCTTCTTCCTCAGTTATTACACCTTTTTCTATGGCCTTATTCTTGATGACATCTTTATCAATACCTTTTCCATCGTCATTAATCTCAATGGTAACCTGGCCTCCTTCGTGATAGGCCTTGATATTGATGGTCCCCTCTTCTCTCTTGCCTACTTTTAACCTATCTTCTGGTTTTTCTATTCCATGATCTACTGAATTTCTTACTAAGTGAGTTAAAGGATCTTTAATTGCATCTAATAATGTTTTGTCTAATTCCGTATCTTGTCCATATAAAACAAGTGAAATCTTTTTACCTTGTTTTCTGGCGATATCTCTAACGACTCTTTCAAATTTTCCAATCACACTACCGACAGGTTGCATTCTTGTAGTCATAATATCAGATTGGAGTTCTGTTGTTATTGTATTTAGTTGTTGTGAGAGTTTTATATATTCATGATCATCTTTTCTGCCTGCATGTTGTAATATTTGATTTCTTGTTAACACAAGTTCACTAACAACATTCATTATTTTATCTAATAGACTTACATTTACCCTTACAACTGAATCTTTAATACTTGTCTGCTGTACGTTATTTCTTTCAGGAATTTTTTCTATCTTTTTTTCAATGCTTTGTGAATTTTCTTCCACAACATTTTCAACATTCTCTTCTATCTCATCAACTATTTTATTTTCAAATACTGGAGTATTACCCACTTCTTCATTTTTAGTAACGCTATTTTCAATTAATTTAGAGGGAATAGATATAGTACGATCTAGAGAACCTTGCACAAGTCCAAATGTTTTTTTTGGTCCTTCACTCAAATTTTTCAATTTTTGCAGTATTTCATCATAATCCTGACTAGGCTCTTGCGCACTTTCTTCAATTGATTTTAAAATTTCTAATTGAATATCAAATGATTCTAATAGAACATCAATAATTTCAGATGATAGCTGTAATTTATTTTCTCTCAATAGATCTAATACATTCTCTGCAATATGTGTGATCGATTCTAGTTTTGAAAAACCTAAAAAACTTGCAGACCCTTTTACTGTATGTACCTTTCGATATATAGAATTTAAAAGTTCAGAGTCAGTAGATTTTTCATAATAAGTAAGTTCATCACTAATAGATGATAAATTTTCAAATGACTCAATCAAGAATTCATTTAGAATTTTATTTTGGGGAGCACCCATACAACACCTCAAATCAATATTAATTAAAATATTATCATATTGTTTCGACACTAATTATCGACGGATAAATCTTCATTTATGAATTAATAAAAATTAAGAATTATTTAATTTGAATTGTCACAGAAGCTTGAGTCTTCGACTCTATTTACATTATAAGTTAACACTTTTTTACAGTCTTCAATATCTTTATAAACATCTAAAGGATAGCATTGAATATTTTTATTATTTTTCTTAACAATTTTTAAACTATCTTCACATTTAAAGTAATTAGCTTTATCAACGCATGCCCAAAAGCCTAATTTGCAATTATAGACTAGACCTCTACCTAAGGATAAAAAGTCAGGATTAGGTATTTCCTCAACTATATTTTCTTTTATTTTATTGAGTAACTCACTTGTGTTATCATCATTATTTTCTTCAACTATAAATGTATTTTCATTTTCTTTATTTTGGCCATTAAAATTATCTTCACCTACTATATCTAAATTATCAGTATTTTCTGATTCTTTTTCTCCTTCTTTTACAAGGTCATCAAAAGACTGTTCCACTACTTCTTGTTCAGGAACTTCGACTTTTTTAATATCCTCACTTTGGTCTACACTATTTTTTGCCAAATCTTCAGGTTTTTCCATTTTACTATTTTCGGTTTTATTTACTTCTTGAGGCGTAGATACTTTCTTTTTTTTCAGTTTTCTTTTTGGTTTATTTTTTATTTTTTGAGTTGTTTTATTACTTTGTTTCGGCGTTTCACTTGGTGTAAAAAACTCTAATCCAAAACCAACAATAACACCTATAACAATAATAACTCTAACAATTTTTTGCCGATTAGAGGAATTATTACTATTGTCTATAACTTGTGTCTCGTCTTCATTCCTGTCTCTTATACACATCTG
>CAXHCD010000011.1:0-71421 GCA_964015265.1 uncultured Oligoflexia bacterium | reverse complement strand
GGCACTAGTCTCGTGGGCTCGGAGATGTGTATAAGAGACAGATATTGATAGTGACTCAATTAGTAACTTTAAAAGTTTTTCTTGGATTTTAGTCATCTTAACACCTTTAGCTAGTATTAAAATTGGACTTTTTTGAATGATCGCAGAAATCATTACCTGTGATTTTTCAATATCGTATTCTAGAACTTCAAATGTATTTTGAAAGCTTTGAGATAAGTCTTTTAACAATTTCTTTTCACTTTCATTTGTTTCTTGAGGATTACCTTTTCTTTTTCCATGAACCTTAGACTGAATTAGTTTATTTTTTTCACCTTCTTTCTTGGCCTTAATAATATCATTATAAATAATTGTGAGCTCTGAAGAACCTAGATTATTTTTTATTAAGCTCCACAACTCTTCAAAGAAAGTCGTTCTGTCATTTGGCCATAAATTTTTTAAATGAGTACTGACATCAAAAAGTTCGTCCATAAGACTTATATTATTATTTAGTATCCAAGCATTTAGAGATTTTCTTGAAAATTCTCTGGCTTGATCAATTGTTAAATTTGTAAATTCATCTGTTTGAATATTGAAATCATTAATATCTCTAATTGGAACATTTTTTGATTGAATGAGTAATGCCTCTTTGATTTCATCTGATATATTTTGCGAATTGAATAAAAGTAATTGCAATTGATAATCTGATAAGTCAGATAACTCTACCATTTTTTCATCACGGTCTTGGGCCTCAAAATTTTTAATTAAAACTCTATTTTCTGATTGAATCAATCCAATTTCGCACTGCATTTAATGCTCCTACTTTTTATATTTTTAATTGACCAAAAAAATATACCATAGTGCATCTGAACTTTCATTCCTGAGCTAAACATTTTTATTAAAAATACATTACAATTAAATAATGAATAGGACTTTGATCGCTTCTTTTTTCAGTACTTTAGTTCTTTTTGGCCAGAATGCTATGTGTCAGGATGAGCGTTTTTTTAGAGAAGCCTTTTCAGGAAAATTTAAAATTAAATCTAAAATTCAAGAAGCGCCTAAATATAATTGGAAAACCAACTCACCATTGTATGCAATTGATTTAACCGGAAATGGTAAAAAAGAAGGAATAATTTTTGAAAAAAAGGACTCAGAAGATTGGGTTCATATTCATGATTCTTCAATGAAAAAAGTGTTTTCGTATCCTCTAGAAGCCAGAGGTTTTGGGGCCTGGCCATATAAAGTTTCTATAAGGGCAGTATCAAAAAATATAAAAGTAATTTTAATTCATTATTTTGAGGGTAAAATTCAGACAATCGACTATAAGGGAACGTCGAGATTGTATTTACTTACAATTAAAGATGGAGACTTATCTACTCTAACGATGACTAAAGGCCCAGCTTTATTTATAGAAGAAGAAAAAAATAAGAAATCTTATATTCGAAGAACTTATAATGTTTCTTTATTTGATTATGACTTTGATGGATTTAAAGAAGTGGCCATTAAGTATCATGTAATTAGTAGAGTTTTAGTTTATTCTAAGGACGATAATACTTGGAAAATTAATTAAGAAGCAATTTTAAAGTCGTCATCCTTATCGTCATTTTTACTTTCATTTATATTAGTAACATTTTGTGGAGTACTTTCAATATGGTTCATTAATAAGAACCAAATTATAAATGGAAGTGATAAGAGAGTAAAAAGTGATACAAAAAATCCTATACTATGTTCAGATCCTTCTGTATTTTGTTGATAAAATCTATCGACACTTTTCATTGTAGGAATTGCTAGTTCCCTAGAGTGTTGAGTTTTAGGAATTTCACGCCCTTCAACTTTTCTTTCTTCATTTGGTAAGTCATATTTACTTATATCAATATATAATTCTGGCTCAACAGCAGGTTTTCTTGCTTGAGAATAGTCACTTTTTAAAGCGACAAAGATTGTAATTAAACTGTAGATTAGAAATAGTGGGTAGGCTTTATTCATTTTTTTCCTCATGTGAAACTTCTCCCATAATCATTCTATCAATAAAGGATATTTCAAAAAAAGACGGCAAAAGATCCGGTATCATTTTTGAAATAATTTCATTCTCCAATCAATTCCGAGTATTTCACCCGGTGACATTTTGATCCAAATATTCTCTCCTGATAGAGGTTCACTTGAAAAAATTAAATGATTTACAAATCCACTGACGGTTTGAGCTTCACATTCTGGAGCAAAACTAGGGCATATATCTCGATCTTGGCATCTGTTCTTATATGTTGAATAAAATAGGTCTTTTCCACCATGATGGGCCAACATTGTTGATCCATTGGTTATAATAAATGATAAAAATGTTTCAGTATTTTCAGCCTGATCTAATAATGAGTACGGACCAATAATGTTGGTTAATTCATCTATTGCTTCTTGGACGGCCTGTGCAAGAATATCAATTGGGCAGTCTCTCTTATCTAAATTTATATGCCCAAGCAGTCTTCCAAGAATGAAATAAAATATTATTTCACTATCAGTTTCGCCCAATATAAACCTCTTGAGATGAGGATTCATACTTCTTAAGATTTGATCTTTATGCTTATCTAAGTTTTTAATATTTCCATTATGAGCAAAGACCCAAGGACCAAATTGAAACGGATGAGTGTTTAATATAGTTAAGTTTCCGGCAGTGGCCTTTCTAATGTGGGCCAAAACAGTTTCGGAGGAAACAATACCCGATACTTTTTTAAATATATTATCTGAAATAGCTTTTTGCTCAGATTTTACCACATGAGGAGCGCCTGAAATATAATAGGCGACACCCCAACCATCTGGGTGAGATATACTTTGTGTTGCTAAAGCATTGTCAGCAGATACTAAACTTGAGTGAACCTGACTTTGAATAACCGATCTAAATCCAAATAATCTACACATACTCGAATTATCGGTTACTTATGCATCAAACTTAAATCATTGTTTATCTATTCCACTGATCTTTGCTTTCTTTTAGATGTACAAGAATTGAATCAACAAAATGATTAAAATACTTAACAGTATTTTCTTCATTAAAATAACTATTTTGTGTGCAGATTTTTTGAACAATCGTAGAATTCATCATTATTCCCTTATGGGTTAAGAGACTAAAAATAGTTGTCGTTGCCCAAAATAAACCTTCTTCAGGATAGTCCTCACCAACATCACGTTTAATGGCCGCAAGTATGACTTCTCCCCCTGGAGGAAGAAAGTCAGATGCACTTGCTAAAACATTTTGATTATCATCAAGTAGAATATTACTATTAAGAATTACTTTAAAAGCATTTAGAAGACTGGTCCCATTGTTTACTAAGTAATTATAAATTTTAAGAACGAGCTCTTTAGTGGATAAGTCTGGAAACTCATCATTTATCTTCTCGTAGTCTTCCTTCATCTTAGTGTAATTGAGATTAAAAACTTCAATGTAAAGAGATTGTTTTGAAGTAAAGTGATAATTAACGGCCGCTAAATTAACATCAGCAGTTTTTGCTATTTCTCGAATAGATGTTCCATCATATCCTCTTGTCGCAAACAATTCACTTGCAACTGAAACAATTTTATCTTTAGTATCTATAGCTCTAGTCATACACTTTCACCTTGAACACTTTGCTCTTTAGAAGCTGTTGGTTCGATACTTAACTTATTTTTTCTTTTATTAATTAAGTTTAGCAAAAAAGCATTCCAGTCTTCAAGTATGGCGTAAGCTGCTGGAACCCACATCAATGTTAAAATTGTTCCAGATGTTAAGCCCCATGCCATAGCTAATGTCATAGGTATTAACATTGAGTCACTTCCTCCTATCCCATATGCAGTAGGAATAAGACCTGAAATAGTCGTTAGTGAAGTTACTAGAACAGCTCTCAATCTCATTCCTGAAGCCTTAACTAAAATTTCATGAAGTGGCATATCTCCTTCTTCTCTCATTTGATCGATGAAAGAAATTAAAACTATTCCTGAGTTTACAATAATTCCAGCTAATCCAATAACACCAATCATGGCCAAAAATGAAATAGGTCTATTATGAAAAAAGAATGCTATAGAAAAACCAACAATACCTAAAGGAATTGTAGACATGATAATAATTGGTCTTAGATAAGATTTGAAGAGGAAAACTAAAAGTCCAAAAATACCAAGTAGGGCAATAATTAAAGCTTCAAAAAGAGATTGCATTGACTCTTTAGTACTTTCACCTTCACCACCAAATACTAAAGCAACATCTGGATATTTTGGCCTTGCTTGATCATAGAACTCTTGAAGTTTTTTGTTTGCCAAAAAACTAGAAATTAACTTTTGATCTATATCACCTGTTAAAGTCTTGGCCCTTTTAAAATCAAATCTTTTTATTTCATGAGAACCTTCAGTAACTATAAGTTTCGCAACTTTACCTACTGGAACTAAGTTTCCTTTGTTATCCATTGTTTTAATATTTTCAATATTTGTCTGATCTACACGATGATCATCAGAATATCTTACGTGTAAATCTACTTCTTTATTATCAAGAGTTACTTGAGAAATAATAGTTCCTGATAAAGCTGTTCTTATTGCTGAGCCAATAGAATTAACCGAAAGACCTAGTTGGTCAGCTTTATCATAATCAATTTTTACCTTAATCTCTTTTTCACCTAAAATATCATTAGTTTTTAAATTTAAAACGCCTGGGATTTTAGAAAGTTTTTCTTGAACTTCATTAACCATCGCATCTAAATTTTTTGCATTATTAGATCTAAACGTACCATTAATAGGTTCACCAACTGGAGGGCCATTTGCCTGAGCCTCAAATGTTAAATCTATTGCTTTAAGTGCTTTTGCTTTTCTCATTTCTTCTAAGAATTGAGTGTGAGGAATATTATATTTTGCATACTTCGAAGCATATACTAAAAAAAGACCGTGGTTTTCACCTTCAGCTCCTTTTGGATCTGTTGGGCCCATTGAAGAAATACCTGCTCTAGCGGTTACTCCTCTTTGCCAGTCGCCTAATAGGGTTTGAAGTTGGTCCTGAATAGCATTCATTTCTTTTCTTGTTTCATAAATTGTTGTTCCACGAGGCATTTCAACTCTACCAACGTAAATTTCTGTTTGTTCAGGAGGAAAGAGCATAAAAGTGTTTCCAATAACCATTAAGGCCAGAGAGCCAAAAAGTATTGCCCCAAATCCAACGGCCACTAAATATCTTTTTCGAACTAAAACATCCATCATATTTTCAAATTTATGAATAAATTTTTGAAACCAATCACTTGATTCTTCAATAGATTTTTCAGGATCGTTGCTTACTTTTCCAGCAAATCGAAGTCTCATTGGGAGAAAGAAAAAACTTTCAAACAGTGAAACAAGTAAAGAGATAGTAACAACAATTGGTATCCATTTAATAAATTGTCCCATGATTCCTTTCGTCACAAGCATAGGAACAAAAGCAGCGATCGTTGTGAATGCTGTTGTTGAAATTGGTAGCCATAATTGTTTCACTGATTCAAATGCTGCTTGAAGGGGAGAGTATCCTCTTTCAGCTTGAAGCCTTGCAAAGTTTTCTGAAATAACAACAGAGTTATCTACGAGCATCCCAAGAGCAATAACTAGAGCAAGAATTGTAATTGCGTCTAAATTCATTCCAAACATTGGCATAAAACCTATTGTTGCCATAACCGCCAAAGGTAATGATAAGCTGGCCATTAACCCAACTTTACCCGGTAAAAAGATAAATAAAAATACGATAACCAAAATAAGACCTGTTATGGCATTAGAACTTAGTATTTCAAGCTTTTGTTTAACTTTATTTCCTTCATTATTATAAACAATGAACTTAAATTGATCTTTATAATGATCTTTAAATTGATTTAAAATGGCATCAACTTCAGCAACTAATCCAAGTGTGTCAGCTCCACCTTTTTTATTAACAATCAAAAAAGTCGCTTCTTTACCATTAAAAGTTGATAAAACACGAGCATCTTCTTCGCCATCAGTTACTTCGGCAATATCTTTTAGTAGAATTTTTTCAGCTGAGAAATTAGATCTGATAACAATTTCACCTAGAGTTTTAGCATCTTGAATCTTACCTTCAACTCTAATTAATTGCTTAATACCCTCAGTTTTTAATTCACCACCAGGAATATCAATATTTCTAGATGAAATTTTTCCTAATACTTCTTCCACTCCAATATGGTATTGAATTAGTTTTTCTTCTTTTAATCTAATATTAAATTGTCTTTTTCTATATCCAACTAATCTAACATTTTTAACCTTTTTTGAATCTTCAAGTTCTTCTTTAAGATCATCTACCATTAAATCTCTAGCGCGATTTGTATTATCTCCAACGATTGCAATTTCAATTGCTGGAAATTCTTCAGAGTTAATTTCTAAGTAAACAGGGTCATCTCGAAGGTCAGCAGGAAGGTCGTTTACTTCTTCTACAGCTTTTTGAAGTTCCTCAAGAACTTCATCTTCGTCCTCATTGTCCATATCAACTCTTACTAATATTGTTGATAGGCCAGTCTTTGAAACGGACTTTACATCCTTAAGACCTGAAACTTCTCTAATTTTATCTTCAATTGGTTTCGTGATTTTTGTTTCAACGTCACCCGCTGTGGCTCCTTCATATCTTGTAGAAATTTGTGCCATGGCAAAGTTAACTGTTGGGTATGATTCAGCATTTAGTTTCATTAGACCCATGAAACCAAATACCACCATCATTAAAGATAAAATAACTGTTAATTTATAGTTGTCTAGGAAAAATTTTATTATCTGGTTCATAGTACGTTCCTATTTATGTCACATGGTGTGTCTGAGTAAACTGAAAAGTATTCAAATAAAGTATTTATAACTTCTAACTGAGTATCAACTTCGCTTAAATTACTTTGCAAGTAAATATCTTGTTCATTAATTAAATCACTTACGCTAACTCTTGCTTGTTTAAACTTTTTCTTCATATGTTTTAAAGAAATTTCAAGTTTTCCAGAGTTTTCTTGTTGATTGTCAAAAACTTGGTAAAGAAGGCTAATGTTTTTTAAAATTTGATAATGAAATGTTTTAATTTTTCCCATTAACTCTCTGTTTTGGGCCAAGTACCTTTTCTTTTCAACTATCTTTTTTACATCTTCAGTATTTGATTTTTTGCTACCAAGTGGAATTGAAATATTAAGTCCTATTTCATAACTTTTGCTTCTATCATCACTAAATGCGTCTCTAGAAAGTTCATAATTGGTACCTTTTCCAAAAGTGGATAAGCTTGTATCTAGAGAGACATCTAGTGAAGAATGTTTCTCAGTTGCCATAGAGGTAGCAGTATATTCTTTTTCAAGTAGAACTAACATTTCATCAAATCTTGTATACTCAAGTGGGGGAAGTTTATGAGTTTGAATTAATGTCGTGCACTTAACAACTGAGTCTATCGTTTTTTGTAGGTTATTTTCTTTGAAAATTAGTTCTGAATAAGCTAGCTCTGGAACAAGATCTTTTAATTGTTTTATTAATCTTTCTTTTTCATAATTTAGAAGAACAATATTTGCTTTTCTTGATGATACTTGTGATTCATATCTCGCAACTTCGCCAATATCAGCAATTGAACTTTTTAGCCTTCTTCTTGCATCTTTTGCTTGATCTTGAGAAGCTTTTAGTAATTGCTTTGAAAGAGTTTCTTTTTCTTGAATTGCTATAATGGCCCAATAAATTTTTCTAAGTTGTTGATAAAATCCATTAGTTCTAATTTTTGAATCGATTTTCATTCTTTGTTGTGAAAAATCGAGTGATTTATAATTGGCCCTAGTTGTTTTTCCTAGCAAGTCCTTATAAAGATCTAAAGAAATATCAAATTGAAAACCTTGATTAGTACTTCTATTTATTGTTGAAACAGAATCAGAACTATATGCAGTAACTCCGAAAGTTGCTCCATATTTTGTAGGTCTAGATAATGTTAATGAATGAGTTCTGACAGGTCCAAAAACAGGTTGAAAATTACTTAAGGGCCTTTCATCTGTTCCTGTAATTTTTGAACTAGCACTTAAAGTAAAATCATAGTTTTCATCTAAGCTTTCTCTTTGAAGTTTTGTCGCCTCATAAGAAGCTTGGAGTTGTAGTATATTCGGTGGAGACTCTTTTACAAAATCAAAAAGCTTTTGCTCATTAATTAAAATTTTTTGAGGAGCTTGTGCATGTCCTAGAGTTGATAATAATGCAGGTATAAGTAATAAGTATTTCATGGGTATGATTCCTTGTGTCAATTCATACGTTTGTTTTAATTTAAACAAACGTTTGAAATATTGCAAGAAATTAATTGTAAAAAGATTTAAGTTGTTGAAATTACTATGGGTCTAAATTTTCCTTTTCTTCATAGAGATTTAATAAGCGCTCTTCTTCACCTTCTAGCTGAGCACAAATTTCATCGTACTTTTTATGCTCTTGAGGGTCGGTAGATGAAAAATCAAAAGAACTTTGTAATTTAGATAAGCTTTCAACAAGTTCTTCACACTTTTTTATAAGGGCCGGAAGCTCTTTTATCCTCATTTTTTGCTTATTAGTAAGTTTTCTTTTACTCGTTTGATTATCATTTTTACTTTCAGTAGGAGGTTGATCAATTTTTTCTAAAAGTAATTCTTTTTCAATTTTTTGAATTTCTAACCAAGGGGCCACTTGTTCATATCCAGCAGTAAAAATTTCAAGAGATGAATCTTCTAGAAACCAAATCTTATTAGTTACATTTTCCAAGAAAGATCTATCGTGTGAAATAATAATAACTGTTCCCTTAAATTCAGATAGAGTTTTTTCCAATATTTGTACAGTATCGATATCAAGATCATTGGTAGGTTCATCGAAGATCCAAACATCTCCAGACTCTTTTAAATTCAAAGCGAGTTGTAATCGTCCTTTTTCTCCTCCGGAAAAGGAGCTTATAGGTCTATGGATTTCACTTGGGTCAAATAAAAAGCTTTCAAAGTAACCATGTATATGCTTTTTATTTCCATTAGGAAGAGTAACAAAGTCTTTCCCATCTCCAATAACTTCAAAAGGAGATTTATCTAATTTAAGCGAATCTCTTTTTTGTGAAAAGGTTTTAATAATTAAATCATTAGCAGTTGAAATTAATCCTTCAGATGGTTTTAGTTTTCCATTTAGTAAGTTGATAAGAGTCGATTTACCTGCTCCATTTTTTCCTAGAATTCCTATTTTGTCACCTTTGTTAATTATAAAGCTTTGATTCTTTAGAATCGCCTTTTTGCCATATGAAAAAGATAAATTTTTAGCCTCGAAATAAACTTTTGATTTTTTTTGTTCGTTTGCCAATGAGAAATCTAATACTTTTTTTGCAGAGTTTTTTATCGTTTGTACATTTTTTGATAAGTCGTTAAAGTTTTCTACTCTTTTTTTACTTCTTGTTCCTCTCGCTTTAATACCTTGCCTCATCCATTCTGTTTCTCTATTTAGTTTGTTTTTTAATTTTTTTAATGTCGCTGCTCTTTGTATATCTTCTTCATGAAGAAATTCGAGATACTCTGTATAGTTTCCTTTAAATGATTCAATTTTGGCATTATTGATATGAAAAATTTGATTACAAGTATTAGTTAATAAGTATCTATCGTGACTTATGAGAAGAAATGTTTTTTGTGAATTGATCAATTCTGATTCAAAAAATTCAATTGTTTCAATATCTAAATGGTTAGTCGGTTCATCCCATAAAATTATATTTTGGGTTGCAGATAAACCTAGGGCGAGGAGAAGTTTTTTCTGTTCTCCACCAGATAAGTTTTGGACACTCTGGTTCAAGTCTTGAATGGAAAATGATTTCAATCTTGATTCATATTTTTGAGAAATATTCCAACCATCTAGATGTTCAAATTTATCTAACAGTTCTTTTTGTTTATTTAACAGATTTTCAGAAGGATTTGAGTTTATATCTATTTCAATTTCTTCTAACTCAGTTTTTAATCGTTTTATATCGGGATAAAAATCATAGACTAGGTCTTTAACCTTAGAGTTTAAAAATTCTTTTGGAACTTCTTGAGGTACGTGAAAGATTGAAAAAGAGTCTGATTGATTTTTATCATCTTTTGTTTTATCAAACTGAAAACCAGTTTCATTTAAATCTGGTTTTAAATGTCCACTTAATATTTTAAATAAGGAGGATTTACCTTTTCCATTTAGGCCCAAAAGGCCTATTTTATTACCTTTAAAGATAGTTAAATTGGTTTTATCGAAAATAATTTTACTACCAAAAGAAAGGCTGATATTTTTCAAAGAACATAAGATTTTCATTCAGTGTTTGTATAAGATTATAAAAGGAAATTAAATACATTGCGCATCATGTAAATAAGGAGAGAATATGTACAAATTATACGGTATTCCCAATTGCGATACAGTTAAAAAAGCTAAAAAGCACTTAGATGAAAGTGGGACTTCATATGAGTTTATAAACTTTAAAAAAGAAGCTCCTACAAAAAAATTTCTTGAAAATTGCAAATCGTTATTAGGAAACTATCCAATTAATAAAAGAGGTACAACTTTTAAAAAATTAAAGTCTGATTTTGAAAATGCAAGTGAAACGGAACTAATATCTTTGATGATTGAAAATAGTTCAGTGATAAAAAGACCTATTCTTGAAAAAGATAATAAAATTATTGGAGTTGGTTTTAAGAATGGAGAGTTTTTAAAAGAATGAGGCCAACATGTGTTGAATGCAGAAAACCTGAAGAAGCATGTTTATGCAGTTATATTGAAAATATCAGTACACAAACTCGTTTTGTAATTTTAATGCATCCTAAAGAATATAAAAAAGAAAAAGTTGGCACTGGTAGGGTTACACATTTATCACTAAAAAATTCAGAAATAATTGTTGGTGTAGATTTCACAGAAGATAAGAGAGTTAATGAGCTTTTATTGTCATCAAATTGTTTTCTTTTATACCCAGGACGAAAATCAATTTCTTTATCGTCAAAAGATACGAGAGACTATTTTGATAAAAAGGATAATACTATTTTCATTATTGATGGTACTTGGGCCTGCGCTAAAAAAATGATGAGAAAAAGTGTGAACCTTCATAATCTTACTAGGATTAGCTTTGATTCAAATATAAAGTCTAAATTTGATATTAAACATCAGCCTGAATCGTATTGTTTATCTACAATGGAATCAGTAGGTGAGGTTTTAAAAGGTTTAAAAAACTTAAACATTGAAAATATTGAAGAAAAAAGTTTAAAAAATTTTACTTTTCCTCTTACAAAATTAGTCGAGTTTCAAGTTCAATGTGCAAAAGATCCAAATCGTGTAAGTTACCGAAAATCCTCGTATAAATCTCCAGAAAAACGAACTAGTTCAAGAAAATGGACGAAATATAATATATTTTTTGTTGATTAAGTTTTATTCAAATTTTCATTTTTGTCTTAAAAATTGGTGTATAATATATATTAATTTTGTAAGAATTGATATTTTTATACGGAGAGGAACCAATGTTAGATTCTGAACTTAATAAGAAAAAGCGAAGTCATATTAGGTTTGAGCCTGATAAAAATACTATCGCTTGGCTTAGTATGAAATCTGTTGATGCTAAAAATTTCAAAGGTGATATAGTGGGATTACCTGTCAATGAAAGCACTGGTGGATGCAGTGTTATTTTTAATACAGAGAAAGAGTTAAAAATTGGAGAAGTATACTTAATACAAGTTGGAAAACTAAGTGCAATGAAAGCACAGTTAAGGTGGAAAAACGAATTTCGTAAAAATGTTTTTGAAACAGGTTGGATGTATTTATAGGAAAGGGCCTTAATGGCCCTTATATTACTTAATAGTTATGTCTATATCAGAAGCATTAAAAATCGCCTTAATTGTTTTCTGACTAATAAGTGTTTTAAATTCAATACTAATATCGGCGTTTCTACTTTTTAGACTTATTTTATCTAACCCAAATATTGTATAAATACCTTCCCTTCTGAAAATGGCCTTAACTTTTCTTTTTATATATTTTTTAATGGCCGTTTCATCACTCCTTAAGTTTCTAAGATATGGAAATTGTCTTGATACATTCGTGATTGAAATTATATACTTTGTACTAGAGTCAGCAACATCTCCAGAATCAAGAGATGATCTAGGCTTTAGCATGGCCCTAACTCTTTCTTCAGTAATGTATGGGTTTCCATAACCATTAGAAGGAACTAGGTTTGTTGGAAGCCAAATAAAGTCTGGGTGAGTTTGATCTAATAAATAAGTTAAAACTTCATCTGTGCTACCAGAGTACCCTCTAGCAATTCTTCTTATTTCTTGTTCACCCTCTTTAGTTTGATGGTACCAAATTCCATCTCCAATAATGCTTCCTGCTTTTGTTATGGATTTTCCATCAGATGAAACGTTAGGCTTATCTCTTAAATAAAGATAAAACTTTAATTCTCTACCTGTGTAGTGATTATTTCCTTGAGTATATAAATGTTCATCGAATCCTTCTGTGTTACTTTGATAATTATCAATTTGATCAATATCAAACCTTGAAGAGATTTCTGTGTGACCTACACCATCTTCGGCCCAAAACATTTTCATTCTTACGAGAACTTCATAAATGGTCTTTCCTTCATCATCAACTTCTGTAATATCTCTTGGTCTTAGAGGCATAATTTTATAACCAACTATTGGCTGATTCCATACTTGATCTCCACCGAATCTATCTATGACAACTCCCATTTGTCCAAGTCCAACATAATTAGTCATAATTAAGAAAAATGCTCTTGGTGTTACATCCCAAAATGCATCATAAGTTGTTGTTCCCCATCCGATATTCTTTTTCGCTTTAGGGTGGTTTGGATTCCATACCCAGGAAGGGTGAGTTTTAGTACCTTTATCAGTTTGACCCACAAATAAAGAGTCTGAAGACATATAGGCTTCAGTTAAAAATGCTTTTTGATCGGCTACACTTAGTTTGAATGATTTTCCAGTAACAGGGGATTTTGAAACGATAGTCTTTCTAGGTTCAGGTTCTTTAACGGCAGCTGCCGCCCAAGCGTTACAATGTCCCCACCATCCCGTACAACTTTCATACGTTGCTTTATCGTCTTTAAAAGTAGAACATGTGTGTTCCGATTTTTCCCACTCTTCAGTATTATTTCCTAAGTTCCAATAGTCATCAAATTTTTTGGCCGGAGATTGACTTTGATTTGGAATATTACTAAATGATAATCCGTCGTCTCTATAGGCCCACCAAGATCCTATCCATGGAATATTTTTTGGAGAAGCTGAGTTTGGATTTCGACTTGATTTATAATTAAATAAATCTTTCAAGTTTTGAGTTTGAACGTCAAAAGATCCTAGGTCAGCAATTGCTTGGGAGTTTATAAAAATAAATAAAATTGTTATTAGTTTTTTCATTTTTTTTCTTCTCTCTTATTTATTTGCTTTTGTATTTTTTAAAACGGCTAAATATTTGGTTGAATTAATTATGGTTGGCCATAAATGACCTCTACACCAACCTACAAAAACTTTATCTCCAAATTCATTTTTATATCCAGTAGCGGCACCTTTTGAGCAAAAGTCTACTTTTGAATATCTTCGAACTTGTTTTCTAACATATCTGTCTCTTGGAAGCTCTGTAGGATTATTAACTGCTCTCATATTTCTATGTGAAGAATTATTGACTCCTAAATTAGGAACATCAATTGGAAAAAGGGTTAGGCCAGATGTTAGAGTTTTACTTGGATCAAGTCTTAAAGCTATCGTTCTAAAGTCTCCAGAACGTCTTGGAGACTTTCTATTTGCGATTTGCATAAGCACACCGTAAGGTCGATAAAACTGATCAATATAAATATACTTCGCAACAATATCATCTCTTTTAATTTGAGCAGTTTTCAATCTTTCTAACTTTACTCTCAAAATTAGACATTTTAACTTTTTATTTTCTTCGAAATGTTTATAACCACCAAAGAATTTAGAAGCCTGAAGTTTTCCGGATTGTTTAGCAAGTTGGTAACATGGAATTGATCTAGGAGTATCAAAAGTATATGTTGTTGGTTTTCCATACTCTATCATCTCTTGATAATAATCATTTTGTTGAGACTCAGACATTTTTGAAATTACATAATTTGGTAAAACAGAATCAGAAGTTTTTTCACTTTTATTAGTCAATTTAGGAAAAACCATTACTTTAAAAGTTGAAGCATTCTCGATGCCTGGAGCTATTGCTAAATATTTTTTTGAAGCAGCGGAAGAGGCAATTGATCTTCCTTCATCTGTAAACTCATTATTTAATTCACTAAATGCTTGTTTTCGGGCTGACTTTTTAGCATCAAAATTATGTGCACAGGACACAAGAGTTATTAAAATAATTAATGGGATAAAATTTTGCATAATTTCCTCATGAGAAAGATTTGAGTAACTAGATTAATTATACTAAAGATAGATTTTTTTTATTATTGGGCAAAGTAAGTATTAATTTTGAAATAGGTATTAAATTAGTTAATCCATATACTCAAGTAATTGGATTTTATTTCGTTTTTACAGATATTTACCCAGTATCGTGTATTCTTCTGAGTTCAAAAATTTTATAAAATGGTTGTCAATACTTTATATAAGATAGGAAAATAAATAAAAAAATGTGGGGTAAATATGTCAAAAATTGAATCAGAAGTTCAATACAATGAAGAATACGAACTGGCCAAGTTAAAATCAGATACATATTGGGATAAAAAGGGAAAAGAGTTTTTTTGGTTTAAAGACTATGACAAAGTTTCAAGTGGAGATTTTAATGACTTAGATATTAAATGGTTTAATAATGGAAAAACAAATATTGCTTATAATTGTTTAGACAGAAATTTAGAAAGTAGGTCTGAAAAAACAGCTTTAATTTGGGAGTCAAATGATCCTAATGAAAGTTCAATCAAATATTCATTCAAAGAATTACATGAACAAGTTTGTAAAACGTCAAATGCATTAAAGTCACTAGGGATTAAAAAAGGCGACAGAGTTTGTTTGTATATGGGAATGGTACCAGAGCTTATGATAAGTGTTTTAGCATGTGCTCGGATTGGAGCGATACATTCAGTCGTATTTGGTGGGTTTAGTGCAAAGGCCTTAAGTGAAAGAATTAATGACTGTGAGGCGAAGTTATTAATTACAAATGACGGTTCATATAGAGGAAATAAGAAAATAGAATTAAAAAAAATTGTAGATGAAGCATTAGAAAATGTAAGTTGCGTAGAAAAAGTTATTGTACATGATAGATTAAAGAATCAATGTAATATGGTTGAGGGAAGAGATATAAAATGGGAGACATTATTAGAAGGGATGCCTTCAGTTCATGAAGCTGAAGTTATGGACTCTGAAGATCCTCTATTTATCTTATATACTTCAGGCTCAACAGGAAGACCAAAGGGCTTACTACATACTACAGCTGGATACATGGTTTATGCCAAACATAGCTTTGAAAATGTTTTTCAGATGGAAGAAGAAGATATTTATTGGTGCTCTGCTGATATTGGATGGATAACTGGTCATACATATATAACTTATGGACCTTTGTTAAATGGATCTACGACCATGATGTTTGAAGGAGTGCCAACTTATCCAGATGCAGGTAGATTTTGGCAAATTATAGATAAGTATAAAGTTACTCATTTTTATACCGCGCCAACTGCAATTAGAGCTCTTGAAGCCTGTGATATATCTTATGTTAAAAATGCTAATTTAAGCTCATTAAAGGTTTTAGGAAGTGTAGGTGAGCCGATTAATGAAGAAGCTTGGGATTGGTATCATAAACATGTTGGAAAGAATAAATGTCCAATTGTAGATACATGGTGGCAGACAGAAACTGGTGGAATAATGATTTCTCCATTGGCCCACATTACTGAAATGAAGCCTACATTTGCGACTAATCCATTACCTGGAGTTTTACTTGAATTAGTAGATGAGAATGGAAAGATTGTTGAAGGAAATGGTGTATCTGGAAATTTATGTATTAAAAGGCCATGGCCAAGTATTGCTCGAACTATTTGGGGAGATCATGAAAGATATAAGCAAACATATTTTTCAACATATCCAGGTAAGTATTTTACTGGTGATGGGGCGAAGAGAGATGAGCAGGGACATTATAGAATTACTGGTCGAGTGGATGATGTAATAAATGTTTCTGGTCATAGAATCGGAACAGCAGAGGTTGAAGATGCAATAAATCTTCATGAATCAGTTGTCGAGTCTGCTGTTGTTGGATTTCCGCATGATATTAAGGGGCAAGCTTTGTATGCATTTGTTATTTCATTAGGTGAATATGATGAAAATTCTATCTACGAAGAAATAATAAATAAGGTAAATCAAGAAATAGGACCAATTGCTAGACCTGACAAAATACTTTTTGTTAGTGGACTTCCAAAAACTAGATCTGGAAAAATTATGAGACGAATTTTAAGAAAAATAGCGTCAGGGGATACATCAAACTTAGGAGATGTTTCTACTCTTCTAAATCCAGAAATAGTTGAGGAAATTATTCAAAAGGCTTCATTATAGGAAAAATATATCTCTAAATAGTTGAGTGTTTTTTTAGATTCAATAATATCTCTGAGTTAATCGATACAGTCTTATAGAGAAAACTATGAAAAAGACTGTATCGAAAAACATATTTTTATTTTTGGGAATTTCAATCGTCCTCGTGTCTTGTGGTTTGATAAAAAAGAAAGAAAAGAAAATAATATTAAGTAGAACTCCAAGCTCTACTCTTAATTATAAAAATAAAATTAAAGTAGATGTTGAATTTGTAGGAGTTTCACCTCTTTACACCGCAAGACTATTTACAACTCTTTTTGGAGGTAAGCTTCGCACTGGAAGTATGAATATTATGTCTAATGGACATGTTATGATGGCCCAGACATATGAAGTAACAAATTCAAAAATTGGAAAAGTAATTGTATATCCAAAATATGAAAAAGAGGGGAATGGTTTTAGTTTCAATAATATCCCTGCAACGAAGTTTAAAACTTCATACCTTGATAATAAAGGGATTAAAAGACTTCAAAAAATATTAAACAAATTGAGACGAAAAGGTGCTTTAGGCTTTGAAATTGATAAGGGATTAAAAATTGAACTTGTTTCATATTATAACGGTCTTATTACTAAAAACGTCTTTCCATCAGACTTTGATATTTTAACTAAAGTAAATCAAGTACATAAATTTATAACTTTGGAAAAATAAAATGCCAATTTTACATATAAAGGCCTTACCTCAAAAAGATTCTAGCTTAATTAAATCAGCTTTGAAAAAAACGTGTATTGCGATAGCTAAATGTTATGGGTGCGATGAAAAACATGTATGGGCCACTTGGGCTGAAATTAAACCCGGGCTCTATGTAGAAGGTAGTAACGATGCAAGTTCACAACCTCTTGATACTCATCCTCCAATATGCGAGTTAATCATGTTTGAGCCAAAATCTATTGATGTTGTGCAAAAGGTGCTAAAGATAGCTTCAGCAACTTTATCTAATGAGTTAAAACTTCAAAATAATGTATTTATTATTTATCGCAAAGCAAATTCTGGCGAAGTCATTTTTGGTGAAGATATTGTATTTAAAGGTGCCGCGGATCTAGATTAGAATATACATAAAATTGTTGAAATTATAGCTCCAGAAAGATACTTTCTGTTAGTCTAAACTTATTTAGGAACTGATATGGGTAATGTTAGTTGGTACTTTAGGCCAATTTTTATTTTTATTTTTTCATTAGTCGCTCTTGGTAGTTCGCTATTTATGTATATTCGTTCTTATTTAGAAGTAAATAATGCATTTCACTTATTTGTTCAAAAGCACAATCTTCAAGCTTCTCAACTATTAAAGACAGAAGCATGGGTAACTATTTTAACCCTGTCTATTTTAGTAAGTATTATCTTGATTGGATTGGCCATTATTTATGTTTATTACAATAAAGTGATTCAGCTCTATAGATTACAACAAAACTTTATATCAGGTTTCACTCATGAGTTAAAAACTCCTTTGGCCTCATTGAGATTATTTATTGATACATTTAGAAAACACGAACTGCCTAGAAATGAACAAGTAAAATATTTAGATTTCATGCTAAAAGATACTGAGAGATTATCAGACAATGTACAGCAAATTTTAAATTTAGGTAAAATCGAAGAAAGAAACTTTAAACCTCAGTTAGAGCAGGTTAATATTGTTGATTTTATTAAAAAACATATTGAACGCAATACTTATTTGTTTGAGGGGATTGATATTCAAATAAAAGAAAGTAATGAATATACAGTAACAATTGATAAATCTCTTTTTGAAATTATGATTAACAACTTCATTACAAATGCAATTCAATATGGGAAGGATGAAAATAAAAAAATTGAAATAAACTTTAATCAGAATAAAAAATTTTTAGAAATAACTTTTAAAGATAATGGTATTGGATTTGATCCAAAAGAAGGAAAACAAATATTAAAAAAATTTTATCAAATTGGAAAAACAACAAAGGGAAGTGGCTTAGGACTTTATATGTGTCAACAAATCGCTAAAGTTCATAGTGGTTTTGTAAAAGCAACTTCTAATGGAAAAGGAGAGGGATCGCAGTTTATTGTAATGCTTCCTATTTAATGGTTATGAAAAGAATTTTGATAATAGAAGATGAAAAACATATAGCTGAGGGATTAAGACTCAATTTAACTTTACAGGGACACGAGGTTGATGTTGCTGAAAACGGAGTTCTTGGAATTAAAAAGTGGCAAGACTGGTCACCACACCTAATAATTCTAGATTTAATGATGCCTCAAATGGATGGATTTTCTGTTTTAGAAAATATTAGGAAAGTTTCTGATCGTTTACCAGTTTTAATATTATCTGCAAAAGATGAAAGCAAAGATAAAGTAAGAGCTCTTTCAAGTGGTGTCGATGATTATTTAACTAAACCATTTGAGTTAGATGAATTAATTTTAAGAGTTGATAGGCTATTAAAAAAAGTAGAATGGTTTGATACGAGAAATAATGAAGAGTTATCTGAATTTAAGTTCGGAGTAAATACAGCGTGTCTTGTTTCTGGACTTTGTAAAACTCAAAATGGTGAAGTTCAATTGACTCAACAAGAATTAAAATTGCTTAAGTTTTTTATTTCAAATGAGGGCAAAAATGTTTCAAGGAAGGAAATATTAAGTGAGTGTTGGGAGTATAATGTTGGAGAAGAAGTAAATACTCGTACTATCGATAACTTTGTTGCTAGGTTTAGAAAATACTTTGATTCTCCTGATAAACAGTTCTTTTTAAGCATTAGGTCTGTTGGGTATAAGTTCGAAGTTTAAAATTTCATAACTTCTTTAATTGCATCAATTCTCTTACATAAATTAGGATAAGTTCTTAGAGTTGATTTTGACTTAGTATCTTTACTACAGTCTTCATGCTCACCACCAACACGATTTAAAAACTTAATAAGTGGTTTTGCCGAAAAGCCAGCACGATTCAAAATTTTTGCTCCTCTTTGATCAGCTTCTATTTCAGTTGCTATTGTACTTGAGCCAAAGTCCTCCATAATAATCATATTATGACCTTCATCTAATACTCTATCTAAAAACTCTCTTCTTCCTCCTGTCGTGGCCCATGAAAGTTCTTCCATTACTAGTGTCGCTGAATATTTAGTACCTGATCCTATAAGGCTAAATAAAGTCTTTATTCCATGGCCAGCATCCCCATGGGCCATTTCATGAGCTAGAATTGCTCGAATCATATCTGAGTCACCGTCTACTTCATTATATAACTCTTCAGAGAAGAATATATTACATCCAATACTAAAAGCATTTAAAATATCATATTCAAATAAGACGGCCTTGTAGCAATCGCTCATCCCATAGTCGAAAGCTCCTCCTCTAATTTGATCAATCAATTCATTAAGGTGTTTAGATTTTGTAGTAATTTTTGGATTTTTTAGGGCCATTCCTGCAGCAGTTGCCATATTAATTGATACTAATTTATCTTCGCCGGCCTTTTTTAGTTCTTCTTCATCGAGTGTATATAACCATTGCCAAATTCTGATTATCATTTTTTCATAACCTTTTTTAACAAAGGCAGGAACATCAGATAAAAAGTTAACTGTATGTGGATGCTCTCGTTTGTAATAATCAAGAGTATCATCTTTAAGTTTTTTTACTTTAGGTGACATATATAAATATGAACGATAAAGGTTGTCGCTAATTTGATTTCCAATCTTTTCCATATACCAAGAATAAGCTTTTTTTATTCTTGGAAATGGATGAGCATCATCCTTATTTGATTTGTTCTCACTTGAGTGAATATTAAACGATAATAAAAGTAGTGCTAATAATAGTAATTTCTCCATGGCAGCACATTAGCATTAAAATAGATAGTTGTGCGTTGCGTTGAAAGATTTTCAAGCTCTGTAACTACTTAATTTAATTGAGCTTTAATAAGTTAAGTCCAATGTCGCAATTGTGAATACGAGTGATTTCTCTATTGAATGGCCTTAAATTAATTTCACAAGTAACTGCAACTTTTGCACTAAATAAGTGCCCGCCATAACAATTAAAGTCAGCTCCACCTAAAACCGTATGGATATGAAAAAATGGTTTGTTTTCAAAAACACATAGGTTTCCATCTAAACTCAATAATTCAGCTTCGTCCGGAAATACTTTTCTGTCATAATGTTTTTTGTCTAAATGATAAAAACCAAGTTCAACATCTTTTAATGCTCCGATACCACTAATATGTGCCGATAATAGCTTTTCTTCTGCTGCAAATTCTTCGAGAGTCGAAAACAAATCTTCATCTTTTTCTAGTCTGATAAAATAAATATCGTTGTCTTTGATAAAATCCATAATCACTTCTAGGTCGATTATTTCTAAAGATAATTCATTTAGCTTAGAACGAAAAATAAAATCTTTGCTTATAATATAAAACACTTTATAAGTAAGGCAAAAGAATTCATAAACTTTCATTTCGATTCTAATTATATTAAGGAAAAATTAATGGCCATTATTGCGAAGTATTTTAAAAAAGATTTTAAAATTGAAATCTTATCTGGATTAACAGTTGCTCTTGCTCTTGTCCCAGAGGCAGTAGCATTTTCTTTTATTGCTGGAGTTGAACCTCTTGTTGGTTTATATGCTGCATTTTTAATTTGCTTGATAACTTCCATCTTTGGAGGAAGACCGGGGATGATCTCTGGTGCAACTGGAGCTCTCGCTGTTGTGATGGTGACACTAGTAAAAAACCATGGCGTAGAATACTTATTTGCAACTGTAATAGTCATGGGAGTTATTCAAACCATAATGGGTCTGTTAAAATTAGGAAAGTTTATTAGATTGGTTCCTGAACCAGTGATATATGGCTTTGTAAATGGACTCGCTATTGTTATTTTTATGGCGCAACTTGGTCAGTTTCAAATTACAAATAGTAGTGGACTCCAAGAGTGGATAAGTGGAAGTGAACTATACTTAATGTTAAGTCTTGTATTAGTTACAATGTTGATAATTTATTTCTTACCTAAATTCACAAAAGCAATCCCTTCTTCGTTGGCCGCAATATTATCAGTTTCAGCAATAGTAATTTTTTTAGATTTACCTACTAAGTCTGTTGGAGACCTAGCCTCGATTAAAGGAGGATTTCCTATTTTCTCATTTCCAAATGTTCCTCTATCATTTGAAACATTAAAAATTATATTACCTTACTCATTTATATTGGCCGGTATTGGTTTAATTGAGTCACTTTTAACTTTAACTCTTGTAGACGAGTTAACAGAAACTAAGGGGTCAGGGAATAGAGAGTGTATTGCTCAAGGAGTAGCCAATATCGTTACTGGTTTTTTTGGTGGAATGGGTGGTTGTGCAATGATTGGTCAGAGTATAATTAATGTTAGTTCAGGAGCAAGGCAAAGACTATCTGGTATTACTGCAGGTTTGTTTCTTTTATGTTTTATTTTATTTGGATCAAGCTTAATAGAACAAGTTCCTGTCGCTTCACTAGTTGGAGTTATGTTCATGGTATGTATTGGAACTTTTGAATGGACAAGTTTTAGAATCTTAGGAAAAATCCCTAAAGCAGATGCTTTTGTATTAGTTCTTGTTACCAGTTTAACTGTGGTATTTGATTTAGCTATTGCTGTATTAGCAGGTGTCGTTGCATCAGCACTAGTATTTGCTTGGGAAAGTGCTATTCGAATTAGAGCACGTAAATATATTGATGAAGATGGTGTAAAACATTATGAAATTTGGGGACCATTATTTTTTGCATCAACAACTTTGTTTCAAGAGAAATTTGATCCAAGTGGTGACCCAAATGAAGTAATAGTTTCATTTAAAGAATCAAGGATATTAGATCACAGTGGAATTGAAGCAGTTCAGAAATTGACAAAAAGATATTCAAGTATAGGTAAAAAAATAAGACTAAAGTACTTGAGTCAAGATTGTAGAGAGCTTTTGGATAATGCTGGAAATATGATCGAGGTAAATATAATGGAAGATCCTCATTATCATGTAGCTGTCGATTAATGTAAGTTATACTGACACTTTGTCTTTTTATTGACTTTTACTTTAATAGAGGCGATTAATAACCCATATCTGGATACATGAAAATATTATGTCGGTGCTGGTATTTGGATTAAGCACTTGTTATTTAAGGAAATATTTTTATGTCATCATTTAAATCACTCGGTTTAATTTCTTCACTTTTAGAAACAATAGAAAAAAAAGGGTATGTAAAAGCAACTCCGATTCAAGAAAAATCTATTCCACCTTTACTTGAAGGAAGAGATGTTCTTGGGATTGCGCAAACAGGAACAGGAAAAACTGCTGCTTTTGGCCTTCCTATTTTAAATAAATTAATTCTAAATAAAAAGAAAACATTACCTAATCATACGAGATGTTTGATTTTAACACCAACTAGAGAACTCGCTGCTCAAATTGAAGAAAATCTTAAGGAATATAGCAAGGGGCTTGGTCTAAAAACTACGACGATTTATGGTGGTGTTAATCAAAGAATTCAAATCAAAAAATTAGTAAAAGGAATGGATATTATTGTAGCAACACCAGGTCGACTTCTTGATCTTATGAATGGAGATCATATTCTTCTTAATCAACTTGAAACGTTTGTTTTAGATGAAGCAGATAGAATGCTAGATATGGGTTTTATAAATGATATCAAAAAAATCATTTATAAACTGCCACGTAATAGACAAACTTTAATGTATTCTGCCACAATGCCATCAGATATCGAAAAGTTGTCTTCCAAAATTTTAAAAAATCCTCTAAAGGTTGAGGTTTCTCAAGAATCATCTACTGTTGAAAAAATTAATCAAGTTATAAATTTTGTTGAAAAAGAACATAAAGTAAATTTACTTAGAGAAATTTTAAAAAATAAATCTATTAAACAGGCCCTTGTTTTTACAAAGACAAAACATGGAGCAAATAAGGTGGTAAAAAACTTAGATACTTTTTATATTAAATCGGCCGCAATTCACGGAAATAAATCACAGTCAGCTAGAATGAAATCATTGAAAAGCTTTAAAGAAGGTAAGATTAGAGTTTTAGTTGCCACTGATATTGCAGCGAGAGGAATTGATATTAAAGATATTACTCACGTCATTAATTATAATTTACCTGAAGATCCTAAGAATTATGTACATCGAATTGGGAGAACAGCAAGGGCCGGAAAAAGTGGCAATTCAATTTCTTTCTGTGAAATTTCAGAAAAAAACTTACTAGAAAATATCGAAAAGAGTATTAAGTACAAAATTCCTGTTGATAAAACTCATAAATATCATGGTATAAAATCAAAGAACAAGTCGAATAAAAGAAGCAATACAGGTAAAAGACAAAGCTCCCGAACGTAAATTCAAAGAGTTCTAGATAATTAAAAATAAATAATGAAATGCAATACATTCTAATTTAAAATACTAGTATGTTACTTCATTTAGTTATCGTTTTTGTAATATCTAGTTTCAGTGCTTTTGGAGCGGAAAAAGTTGTTTTTGCTTGCAATCACTTTCCACCATTAAAAATTGAAAAGTCACCAGAAAAACCAGGTTCAGATGTTGAAATCTTAAGAGAAGTTTTTAAGGACATGAATATAAACTTTTCATATAAGTTTCTACCTTGGAAAAGAGCATTAATGTTAGCTAGTAATGGAGAGTTTGATGGACTATGCAGTTGCTCATATACAAAAAAACGGGAAGAGAAATTTTACTATAGTGATATGATTGCTGAAAGTTCTATAGGGATTTTTACAAAGTCAAAGAAAGTTAAAATTTCTAATATTGGAGATTTAAAAGGTCTAACCGTAGGTGTTGTTAGAGGCTACAATCTTGAATCTGAATTGAAAAAAAGAAAAATAAAATCTTTGGGCTTAAGCAGTGATTTTAACTTAATCCAAGTGTTAAATAGAAATAGAGTGGATGTAATTTATTCTTATAAGAGTCCAATTAAATATATTTTAAAAGATAAGAAATATAAAAATGAGTTTTTTTATCATGAGCTAAGAGTTTCACCTTATTTTACATGTTTTAGTAAAACTAGAAAAGACTCAGAAAATCTACTAAATAGGTTCAATAAAAGTTTAAAAGAGATTAAAGAAAAAGGAACTTATCAAAAAATTCTGACTAAGTACGCTATTAATGAATAGGAGCTAGGAGAGCTACATGATACGGAGGAAAGTATTTTTTATCCTGTTATTCTATATTTCATTAAATTCAAATGCTTTTTATTTTTAATAAGTTGATTCGGTATATTTTTTTGAATATATATGATATACTGATTTTATTATGAATATATAATCACTTAAAAATCCATTTAAATTGTTATTTCCGTGCAACATGAGGTGATTATCATGAATAGAATATCTCTACATTAATTTCTAATTTATTAATTTTATCTAGTAGAGGTATTTTTGAAACTCATTATCATGTTTATAATGGCACTCTTTAGTGCTTGTTTAATTGATTTGAAATTAGTTAGAAATAATTTAAGAGTACTAACATATTTTCAATATCAAACTATTCTAAATAAAAAAAAGAAACGTAAAAAGAAGAAAAGTAAAAAATATAAAAATTATAAGTATAAAAGAAGAAAAAATTATAAAAATAAAAACTTTTTTTACACTAAATCTTCTCCAAAGGATTCTAGATTTTTAAATCATAAAACCCTTCGAAGAATGTTTAGAAATGATTGATTTAAAATTCAAACTCATATAGAGAACAGCTCTTGAAATCACCAAGAGCTCTTTTTACTGTTGGATAAATCTTTGTGCTTGCAATTGCAAGTGCTAATTCTGTTATTTGCTCTTGAGAGTATTGTTCCTGTATTTTATTTTGATATTGATAAAATGTATCAATATTTAATGATACAGACCTTGCATAGTTATAGACTGTACTTAGATCAGCTGACAGTTTTTCAGGGGATTGTACTATCATTTTAACGAGATCTTGAGTGACACCTGCCTCTAATGCCATTTTGATATTCAATTGCACACATGCTCCACAATCTTCAGTGAGCATTGAAGATATTTTAGCAGTCCATAAAACTTCTACTGGGAGAGATTTTCCAACTTGTCCCATAGGTAGGAAGTTTACAAAAGTTTCAAACGCTTGGGGGTTGGATTGGGCCATTTTTCTCATGTAGTTACAGTCATAATCATAATGTTTTTCAAATTGATCTATAAATTCCATATTTTCTCCTTTAATAGTCAGACGAATGAGCAATGATATTTGTGACAGGAAAAATCTTTACTTTGTCACAAATAACCTTCATTGTTCGTCTTATAATTATGAAAGAAGATAAAGGTATAGAAATTTTCAACTCACATAGATCATTAATGATTTCAGTGTGTTACAGAATGTTAGGAAGTTTTTCCCAAGCAGAGGAAGTTACGCAAGAGGTAGCTATTGAATGGCTGAATGCTGATCAAGAAGAAATATTAAATCCAAAAGCATGGATGATCAGAGTTGCTTCAAATAAGGCGATTGACGAGTTAAAGAAAGCCTATAAAAAGCGAGAAGTATACCCAGGAACTTGGTTACCTGAAGTATTACCTGATACATTGATTACTTGGGAAGATAACCTTGAAAAAAAGGAAAGCCTTCATACTTCTTTTTTAATTTTATTAGAATTACTAAGCCCGAAAGAAAGAGCTGTATTCATCCTACGTGAGGTAGTTGAATATAATTACAAAGAGATTTCAGAGTTTATAAATTTAACAGAATCTAATTGTCGAAAAATATTTCAAAGAGCAAATAACAAAATAAATAATAATAATATTATCTTTGATAAGTATGATGAAAGATCTTTAGATATTATAAAAAAGTTTTTCGAAGCTTCATGTTTAGGGGCCAAAAGTAAAATAGAAGAATTACTTTCATCAAACTCTGAATTTTGGTCTGATGGTGGAGGTAAGGTTTCTGCTGTAAAAGTGATTATATCGGGAGCGATTAAAATTTCTCGATTTTTTTCAAGTATATTCTCAAACAATTTAAATTCATCAATAGAATATAAACATGAGTTTACATTTGTAAATCATCTTCCTGGATTAATAATTTCATCTTTAAACCAAAAAGGATTATGGCAGATTGAAACTATATTTTCCTTTGAATTAGAAAATGGTGAGATTGCAAGGATTTATGCTCAAAGAAACCCTGATAAACTTAAATTTTTATAGTATAAGTTTAAAAAGGAAAAACTTATGAGTGAAAAGGTCTATCGATTTTTATGTAATGATATAGGAATTTATGAAGAAGTAGATAAGCAATGTTCAAGGGATGATAAAAGAAGAAATAATAAACCTGATGGTTCATGGCTCCCGAAAGTTGGGGAAAAATACCCAAATTCTATATCATTTTGGAAAGAGGCAGGTTTAGAAAAATATTCAAATTCAGGTCTAAAAGATTGGCATTATAGTGTTGTTGACGGTTTAGGAACATTATTAATTGCAGAAATGCCTAAAGATTTTTTATATGAAGATGAATTTCAAGTTATATGCAATATTGACTCTGTTGAAATTGTGAAAAAATATTCATTTAAGTATGAAGGTCCAAGACCAGCTGAAAAAAAGAAATACGATGATAGACCAAGTTTTATTAGACATCATAGTTATTTAAGGGATTGGAATGCGTATGCTGCTTATTCTGATAGTAATGAAACTTTTAGTTTAGTTTCTTCGATAGGTAAGGATTTAGGACTAAAAAGAATTGGAATACATCATGAAATTTTAAAGCCTGGAAAGCGAAGCTCTTGGCCACATGCTCATAAAGTTGAAGAAGAATTAGTTTATGTGTTAAAAGGTAATCCAGATATATGGGTTAATGGAAAAGTTTATAATGCCAGGATAGGAGATGCAATTTTTTTTCCTCCGGGAACAAACCTTGCTCATACAATTATAAATAATACTGAATCCAATATAGAATTAATGGTTCTTGGGGAACAAAATATTGATGATGATTTAATATATTATCCTCTTCATCCAAAGCGAAATTTAGAATGTAAGAATCAAGGTTTTTTATGGGAAGACTTTCCCATTCAAAAACTTGCAGATCATAATGGATTGGCAAAAAGTGATATCAACAGAGAATCTGAAACTTGGGAATATCAAAAAAATTGGAAAGACGTTGAGGAAAAGAAAATTGGAGGCCTTGATAACGAGTTAAAAATTTTCTACAAGTTTAGAGATTTAGGAAGAACTTTAGGAGCAAAAAAAGTTGCCTTACATAGAGTTGAGTTACCAAGTGGCTTTCGATCAAGTTTACCCCATGCAGAATCTATTGAAGAAGAGTTTTTATATGTTCTTAAAGGAAGTCCAATAGTTTGGATAAATGGAAAACGTTATTTATTAAAAGAAGGGGACAGCGTAGCATTTCCAAGTGGAACTGGTATAGCTCATTCATTTATAAATGAGTCAAATGATGATGTGTTGTTATTAGTTTCAGGAGAAACTAGTAAAAAAGAAAATAGGTGCTCTTTTCCTGTAAACCCGGAGGAAAAAGAATTTTGTAATATATGGTGGGATAATCCTCCTATCCATGAAATTGGAAATGATTCTCCTCTACCAATAAAGTCCGATAAAAAGGGAAGGCCCAATAAGTAAATACTGGGCCTAAAGTGAAATATTAGATCTTTGAGTTTATAAGGCCATAAACACCATATTCAATCATGTAAGACAAATCATATTTCGGAAATTCTTTTTCAAAAATTTTAGCTATTGCTTTATAATGCTTAGCAGATTTACTTGTTTTCAGTTCACTCTTTTTTGATCCTAATCCTACGACATAGTTGTTAACTAATTTATTGGCCTTTTCCAAATAAGTGATTTGTTTATCAAAAGCTTTGTTTGAACTAGTATTTTTACCTCTTCCTCCAAGAACTGTATAGTCAGATGAGTATTCATTTTTCAGATCAATTAATAATTCAACCCAGCTATCAATTGTAGGTTTTGGTGTACTATTTTTAATTCCGCCTTCAAGCCATGCATGAGCATTAGTATGAACTAAGTCACCAACAACTAATGACTTTACTAAAGGTATTTCAGCAACTGTTTGATTTGTACTAATTCCAGCTCTTTCTAATTCTTTTAAATAAATATTTTCACCTCCGCTTAACCTTAATGTCAGTTCAGTTTTGAAGGTTTCATCAATTTTAGGCATTTTTGGATACGTCTTTTCTGTAAACATCTTAGCGATTTTTACAAAATAATACTTTTTATAGTTATGCACATTTTTCATATTTTTCTTAGTTAACTCTGAAGCTATAATTTTAGCACCTTCTTCTTGAAAGACTGAAGCTCCATTAAATTTATCTGGGTTTGGGTGAGTAATTACAAGCCAGCTTATTGGTTTATTAGTGAACTTTCTTAAATGCTCGATTGCCTTTTTTGCATAACCTTGTGTGAACTGAGCATCGAAGGCCACAACGTCATTTTCACCTTCAAAAAAATATGTTTTAGTGTGAAAACCATTTGCATCAGAAGTGTACTCAATGATTCTTGTTTTAGAGCTTTTAATCGAAGCACAGCTTGTAAGTGTAAATGAAGTCGCTAATAGACTTATTGAAAATAATTTAAAAAATGTATTCATCCTTTCTCCTTTGTTAGTGATGTTGTAATAGTTCTATCTGAACTTTATTTTTTATACTTGCCTATTTCGGCATAAGGTACTTCCCTAAATTGCAATGATATGATCAAATAAGTGTATGAAAAAAGGTCAAGATATAACTATTACATTTCCAAATATTGTAATAATTCATCAGAAAGTGCCAGGAAGAGAGCTAGGGAGACATTGTCACAAGGAACATGAGCTATTTATTCCATTACAGGGGGAGCTGACTGTTTCTTATGATGATAAAAGTCTAACTTGTGGATCGGGAAAAATGTTATATGTTCCTCCCAATTTAGAGCATAGTTTTTCTTCCACATCATCAGGGCAGGGTGAAAGAATAATTTGTCTCTTTAGCGATAAACTTTGGAAAAAAATAACTAATAAACTAGCAGCTCCAGCTGTATTACCTCTTAATTCTTTACTTCGAGAGCTATTGTTTTATTTATTGCTTAACCCCAAAACTCCTTATTCAAAAACATTTGTTCAGGCCTTAACGGAGTGTCTAGTAGATATTTTATTAACACATAAAGATTTTATACAGGATGATTTAAAGATTTTAGAGTCTAAGATTAAGGACTCTCGTGTAAAAAAAGCTTTTCTAAAAATTATAAGTTCAACTGAAGAAATTAGTGTGTCCGATTTAGCAAAGCAATCAGGACTAAGTTTAAGAAACCTGAATAAATTATTTTTAAGTGAAATTGGAATAAGTCCAAAAAAACTTATGATTCTTAAAAAAATAAATTTAGCTAAAGAGCTTTTACTTACTTCTCAAATGACTATTACAGATATTAGTTTTGAAGTCGGTTATAATTCTCTTTCAAAGTTCATATCGATGTTTCAAAAGTATACTGGAAAATTGCCATCTGAGTTTAGATCTGAGTAAATTATTTTATTTTTTCTTAAGTTACCGAGTAGGATCAATCATTTTTAAAAGAAGGCTTGGACAAGTACCTAAAAAATGTTGCTTAGTGGTTCTTAAACGTCTTATTTTATTTGAGAGGCTATTATATAAATTGTTTGTAGTTACCCCTCTCATATTTGTTTGAGTTTTGTTTTTAAATTCTTTAATAATAAGCTCTCTAAAATAAATTCTTAAGTCAATTGATTTGTGACCTAAGCGTTTGAGTTCATTATTAACATTAAAGAGAAAGCCTCCCTCAAAATAAACTCGTAGTGATTGAGTAATTGCTTGATCATTAAACTTTAAGTGATAATCTTCAGTGATAGAAGTAAAATAAGGTAATTTAGTTGTATCGTAATTTGAAAAGTCTGCATTAAATCCTCCAAGATCACGGTGATAAAACTTTCCTGTGGGCAGTCCATTTTTATCTAGTTGAATGAGAACATTTTGTGCGTGAGCTTCCATTACTAGATCTGCATCCACTGCCCAGTCAATCCAAGCTTTTGCAAAGGGAGCAAGAATTTTTTGTTTTATAAAATTAATGGGATCTTTTTGACCTGAGATCATTTTTTTTAATAGAGTATTTTTTCCTGAAGCAGTTGAATAAAGTGAAAATAATGGAACAAGTGTTTTTCCATTTTTAAAAGCTTCTTTTGGAATTTCTCTAAGAATTTGTCCACCTCGATCAAAACCTTTTGGATTTATTCCTAGTGGTTCTCGTATTATTTGAAAACTTTGATTGGGAGACTGAATATCATCAGTATACTGTGTAAGTCCTACGGATCTTGCCACTTCACTTTTTGGAATAGTTCGTACAACTCCTCCTAGTTCTACATCTAATGAGAGTTTTGCAAAGAAAAAACTCCCTTTTTGATCTGTAACTAGAACAGTTCTACTTGATGATGTTGAAGTTGCTAAAAAATTTCCAGCATTTTTATATTTATCTATTAATTTCTTATAAAAAATTTCGGACTCTGGATGAATTAAGAATTTAAAATATCTTTTACCATTTAACTTTTTTATAAATTTTGAATTGTGAAAAAAGCTATTTGGTATTTCTGCAATTTGTAAATCATCTTCAGGGATCCAAATTGATTTTACTTTAAACCATTGTTGACTTTCTGGCCTATACTGAACTCCTTGACCTGTAATTGTCGGGGGCATAATTAATTGTTCATCAACAGAACGATCAATCAGTAATTGTTCTGCAAAGAGAAGTTTTTGTAAGTATTTTGGAACTTTTACTTTATCAGAATCATAAACTTGAGAGGGGAATCTTTCATGATTAGATTTTACATCTCGGTGATGCGAACACCCTGAAATAACTATAGTTAATAAGTAAAATAAAATGATATAGATTAAACTTTTCACATTGAACTTATCGGAATCCTCACTGGTTAAGTTGAGCATTCAACAACACGATAAATAACTACTTTTTAAAAGTGTATTAGAACGCTCCGGTACGGTATATTTGATTCAAAGTATATTAATAATTCAATTTTGTTTGTTATATATATTATAAACTCCAGCTATATTTTGACCTCCTAAATTCATATTTTTTGCTTTCTGAAATGCTTTTTTTGCAGATTTAGTAAGTATACTTTCTACATTATGTGACTCAAGGAATCTTTGAGCATAATTGAAGTCTTTTATAACAAGATCAATTGGAAAGAGAGGTTCAAAGTTCTTTTGATTAAATAAATCTAGCATAATTTGCATTATTGGAGACGTTATAGGAAGGGCCTGAAGAATAGAATTTATTTTTTCTTCGCTAAATTGAGCATTTTTTAGGCCATGATAAAATTCAGCAAAAGCAATCGTTTGAATTCCAAATAATGCATTTATAGTTAGTTTTAGTTGACATGCTTGTATAGGATCTTTGAAATAGATGACCTTTTTTGAGAGAGATTGAACTAAGTTTGAGACTTTGGAATAAGCTATTTCTTTACCACCTATTAAGAATACTAATTGTCTACTTTCTACTTGTGGTCTACTTCCAACAACAGGAGATAGTAAGAAGTTTAAATTTGAGAATTGTTGGGTAAATTTCATTGATTGTTCTTCGCTCAATGTGCTTGCCTCCAGAACAATTTTTTCGCTTGTTAAAGATTGACCTCCCCCTGTAATGGGGTCGTTCCATATTTTCTCTGAAGCCTCATCATTAGAAACGAATGAAAAAATAATATCAGTCTTTTCAACTAGTTCTTTAGGGGAAATACATAGAGTTGCATTCAATTCATTTGCTTTGCTGAGGGTTCTATTAAATACATAGGTATCATATCCATCTTCAATAATGTTTTTTGCTACTCTTGTGCCCATTGCTCCTAAACCAATAATTCCAATTTTCATTTGATACTCCTTTGTTGATAGTTATAATACGAAATATTTTAATCTGAATAAATACGTTGAAATGCAAAAGATTGTTGCGTAAAATGCAATAATGAATTTAGAGTCTTTTCAAATATTTATTGAAGTATATCTCCTTAAGAGCTTTGCAGAAGTTGCTAAGAGAAAGAATGTAGCCCCAAGTTCAGTTACAAGAATAATCGCTAGTCTCGAAAGTGAGCTAGGGTTTAAACTTTTTCAGAGAACTACAAGAAAAATTAGTACTACAGAAAAAGGAGAGGAGTTCTTTAGGAGAATTCAACCAATTTATGAAGAGTTAAAAGATATTAAAGAAAAATTATGTGATGAGCAAGTTTCTGGTACTTTAAGGTTAACGGCCAATACAACCTTTAGTAATTTATTTTTAAATGATGTTATTTTGAAGTTCCAAAAAAAATACCCTGAAATTACATTTGAATATATTATTAGTGATAAAAACCTGGATCTAATTGACGATAGAATTGATGTGGGCATTCGTTTTGGAAAATTACCAGATTCAAGCATGATAGGTTTAAAACTTTTTGATCTTGATTACGTTACTTGTTGTTCACCCGCATATTTAGGTAAAAGGAGGATTAACTCCCCTGAAGAGTTAAAAAATGAAAAACAAGTAAGTTTTTATCTTGATAGGTATAATTTGATTTGGAAGTTTAGAAAAGGCAATAAAGTTTTTGATATTAATATAACTCCAAAAATAAAGGTTACTGGTGCATTAGCAATAATAGATTTCTTAATAAAAGGTGCAGGTATTGGAGTTATTCCTAAAAAATTTATAGAAAATGAGTTGAGAAAAAAAGAACTTATACCTATTTTAAAACCTTATAAAGTTACTCCAACTGAATTTGACTCTGCTGCTTGGATTATTTATCCCTCTAGAGAATATGTTCCACTAAAAGTTCAAAAATTTGTAGATTTTTTAAAGTTAGAATTTAACAAAAATTGAATTTATTTTAGAGTCATACTTTTTGTACAATATTATTTAATGTTTTTATAATCTAACGATTTTGTTTTGGAGATGACATGTGTCAAAAGTCATGCTTCTTCAGCAATGTATATTTTAATAATTTATTTGCTTTTAGCTGATAGAGAATTTATTATTTAGCCTGTTGATTAAGCTAGTGAAGTCTGGTGTGAGTCCAGCGCTGTCCCGCAACGGTATAATTGATGTAAGCAATTAAGCCCGATCCTAGTAAATCGATGTAACCAACTTACCCGAGGAGGAACATGATGAAGAATATGACCTTATTCTAAGTAATTAAACTACGAAATTAAATGAAAAATTAAAAATAGAGGAAAGACATCTTTCAGGTCTTTTAATAGTCGTACATGCTTTAAGCATGGCAAAGGGTAATTATGTTAGAAATTGAAGAAAGGATAAGGAGTGCAAGAACGTCCATTGTTCGAGCAATTTTTCCAGGATCAACAAATCACTACGATACATTATTTGGTGGCAATGCTCTTAAGTGGATGGATGAAGTTGCCTTTATCACTGCAACAAGGTTCGGTAGGAAAAAATTTGTTACGGTTTCAAGTGATAGGGTTGACTTTAGTATGCCCATTCCAGGAGGCCATTTTGTAGAACTAATTGGTGAGGTTAAAAAAGTTGGTAGCTCGAGTCTAATTGTTGATGTGTCTATGTTCTTGGAGGAAATGTATAAGGAAAATAAAGTACTGGCAGTAAAAGGGTCTTTTACTCTTGTCGCAATTGACGATGAAAGAAAACCTATAAATATACTAAATGGAGAAAATAAATGAAATCAACAATATTAGGTTTCCCAAGAATTGGGAAAAAAAGAGAGTTAAAATTTACAATAGAAAAGTACTGGAAAGGATTAATTGATCAAGTAGAGCTAAAAAAAATAGCAGCTCACCTTAGAAGAGAACATATAATTTATCAAAAAGAAAAAGGAGTTGATTTTATTCCTAGCAATGACTTTTCTTTTTACGATCAAATGCTAGATATGTGCTGTACTGTTGGGGCAATTCCAAAAAGGTACAATTTTACAGGTGATGAAGTTGATATAGATACTTACTTTAAAATGGCCAGAGGAGATAAAAATGTCACTGCAATGGAGATGACGAAATGGTTTGATACTAATTATCACTATATTGTGCCAGAGTTTGAAAAGGACCAAACATTTTCTCTCTTATCTAAAAAAGTTCTCAATGAGTATAAAGAGGCCAAAAAATTAATGATTGAGAGTAGACCTGTATTAATTGGTCCAATTACTTTCTTGTTATTGGGTAAAAATAAATATAGTGGGGAGTCAACATTAGTTCATTTAGAGAAACTTTTACCTGTTTATAAGCAATTAATTAGTGACCTTGAAAAAGAGGGGGTGCAGTGGATTCAGTTTGATGAGCCCATTTTAGGCATGGACCTAACTAGAGAAGTAAAGGATGTTTTAGTACAAACTTATCAAGAGTTAACAAAAAGGAAAAAACAATCTAGGTTTTTTTTAACATCTTACTTTGAAGATTTCTGTGGAAGTGAAGATATTTTACCTCAACTTGAAGTAGATGCTATCCATTTTGATCTTCACGCAGGATCGGAAAATATAGAGCTTCTTAAAAAACTCAATTTTGGAGATAAAATTATATCTTTAGGAGTTGTTGATGGTCGAAATATTTGGAAAACCAATTTTAAAGAAGTAATAGCTAAAGTAGAAGAGTTATCAAAAAAATTTAAAAAGGACAAACTTTGGATTTCGAGTAGTTGTTCTTTATTGCATTGTCCTTATGATTTAAATGTTGAAGTTAATCTTGATCATGAAATAAAAAACTGGTTATCATTTTCTGTTCAAAAATTAGAGGAAATTACTACTATAACAAAATACTTTAATGAGGGAGCTCAAAGCGTTGATGATCTTTTAAAGGTGAACAGAGAAGCTATGAATTTAAGGAAAAAGTCTTCAAAAGTAACTAATAAGAAAGTTCAAGATCGGGTATTTGGTATTACAAATAAAATGTTTTCTCGAAAATCAGTTTATGAAGAAAGAAAATTAGTCCAAAGAAAAGCATTAAATCTTCCTCTTTTTCCAACTACAACAATAGGCTCTTTGCCGCAAACAAAAGAAGTTAGAAGTGCTCGTTCTTCATACAAAAGAGGAGCTCTTTCAGAACAAGATTATAACTCGTTTTTAAAGAAACAAACTCTTGCAGCGATTAAAAAGCAAGAAGAAATTGGTCTTGATATTTTAGTGCATGGAGAGTTTGAGAGAAATGACATGGTCGAATACTTTGGAGAGTTAATTGACGGCTTTGCTTTTACTAAAAATGGTTGGGTTCAGAGTTATGGAAGTCGTTGTGTAAAACCTCCAATTATTTTTGGTGATTTATGTCGACCTAAAGCAATGACTGTTGAATGGAGTAGTTATGCCCAGTCGTTAACTGATAAGCCTGTTAAGGGAATGCTTACTGGCCCAGTGACGATGCTTAAATGGTCATTTGTGAGAGATGACATTCCATATAGCGAAACTTGTAAGCAAATGGCCTTAGTTCTTAGAGATGAAGTTTTGGACCTTGAGAATGCAGGTATTAAAATTATCCAGATTGATGAACCAGCTCTTAAGGAGGCTATGCCTTTAAAAAAATCAAAGTGGGAAGAGTATTTTAAATGGTCAATAGATTGCTTTAAACTTTCAGCCACTAGTGTAAAAGATGAGACGCAAATTCATACTCATATGTGTTATTCAGAATTTAATGATATCATTGATAGTATTGCAGCTCTTGATGCTGATGTTATTTCAATTGAAACCAGTCGTTCTCAAATGGAGCTTCTTGATGCTTTTAAGAAATTTAAATATCCTAATGAAATTGGGCCAGGTGTTTATGATATTCACTCGCCAAGAGTTCCCTCCAAGGAAGAGATAAGTTCTTTACTATTTAGAGCAAAAGAATATCTTTCTCCAAATCAACTGTGGGTAAATCCTGACTGTGGCCTTAAAACGAGAGGTTGGGAAGAAGTGGTCACGAGTTTAGAAAAAATGGTACATGCTGCAAAAGAATTAAGGAGTTTATCAAAATAAACTCTATAAAAGAAGGCCAGTTTTTTTTAGTTGGCCTTCTTTTTATTTAAAATATGTTCAAATATGACGGAAGTGAAATTAACGACTACTTCACCTCCTATAGTCTTGCTAGAACAATAGATATTAAACAACTTAAAGTAATTTACACTCTAACTTCGCACTATTAGGTTAGTAATGATTTAATATTTTTAATTATCCCCTTCTCAAGAGCAGTTCTCTCTAAGTTGTTGAGTTGCTTTTCTGAAGTAAGGAAAACAGCTTCATTTAAGGATCCAGATATAAGATAGGCAATTGGAATTATCTGTTCTTTTGATATGAGTCCTTGATTGTAGCAATGCTTAATTCCCTCAATAAGTGATCCTAGAGAATGTTCTTCATCGATTTCTCTCCATCTCTTCCAACCTAATATTGCAGGAGCTTCTTCGAGATAAATTTTCCGAACATCTTTTTTTTGACAATAGCGAATGAATTCTAGACTACCACTTACAATTGACTCGACAGCATCAACTTGGGTTTCTGCTACATCATTTATAGAAGATGTAATCTCTTTTGCAATTTCGATGACTACAGACTCAAACAAGTGTTTTTTGTTTTTAAAGTGGTGGTAGATAGCACCTCTTGTTAAGCCGATGTTTTCAGCTAGTTCAGGGGTACTAATATTTTCGTATCCTTTAGTAAAAAGCCTTCTGGCCTTTTTTAGAATGTCTTTTTTGGTTTTGAGGCCTTCTTGAATTTTAATGTTTTTTGACATACATACAGTATGTATGTATAATGGGAATATGTAAAGGAGGTTTTTATGAATATTAAAGCTTTATATCCTGTTATTTGTGTTGATAAACCCATGGAGTCTGCTAAGTTTTTCATTGAGATCCTTGGATTTAAGGCCATTTTTGAACAAGACTGGTATGTTCACTTACTTAGTAGTGACAATGGACAACAAATTGGCCTTGTCTACACTTCTCATGAAAGTGTGCCTGTGGGGCATGTTAGTGCCGTTCAAGGCTGTTTTGTCACAATAGAACCAGAAAACATTGATGAGACCTGGAATTTAATTAAAGACAAAGTAGAGATCCTTCATCCATTGAAAACTGAAAGTTGGGGACAGAAACATTTTATTTGTCTAGCTCCCGGAAATATCATGATTGACTTTGTTGAGATGGTTAATGACATATAATGAAAAAATCAAGGGGATTTATGTGAAGAGCTTCCTGTTTAGTGGAATGACAAGCTTGATAGCAATAGGCACCACGATTAAAGTGAGTATTAAAACTCTTAGTGGAATTGGAAAATCTTTAATTTCTTCATCTAATAGGATGCTAAAAAATGTTAGTGTTGGGTAAATAGATAACCAAGCAATTACTATTTCTTTCATTTTTTGTAAAAAGGGAGAAGAGACCTTCTCCCATCTCCTATGCATGGTTATAGAAGTTCATCGACTTCAGGAAAATCTATTTCTGTTTTAAAAACTTCATTCATATAGTTAGTTAGTATGTTGAGGGCAACATTCGCCACAATTTCAATAATCTCTTCATCGGAATGTCCAACTTCTCTTAAAGATGAGATATCACTGTCATCAACTTTTCCTCTGTTTTTAGTAAGTTTAACAGCAAATTTAATTGCATTATCTGCTTTTAGGTCTGATGATTTACCTGCTCGAGCAGAGAGGATCTCGTCTAATGATAATTTGGCCACATTTTTTCCTAGGTAGGTGTGAGCTGCTAAACAATATCCACACTGATTAACTTCGGCCACTGCAAGAGCAATTCTTTCTCTTGTTTTGCCGTTAAGCTTACCTTTAGTAAGAGCAGTATTTAAAGAAACATAACCTTCAAGGGAATTAGGGCTATTGCTTATGAGTCTAAACATGTTAGGGACGGAGCCTAGCATTGCTTCAACGGCCTTTAGTGTGTTCTTTGATTTTTCTGGTGAACTTTGAATGGATACAGGTGTATTGATTCTTGGCATAATTTTCTCCTATGTTTTTTTCGCCTTGTTAAGTTCAATATTAATTGCTTTACAATGTAAAATAATTACCTAAAATTAAATTTCATTATTTCATTTTGTGGAATAATGAAATGAGAGGTACTTTGGACAAACTAAGCATGATGGAGTTATTTGTATCTGTAGCAACAAATGGAAGTTTTGTTAGTGCTGCTCACAAGCTTAATATAAGTGGGCCTTCTGCGACGCGTGGGGTGAACTTATTGGAAGAGAACTTAGGCGTAAAGCTTTTGACTCGTACAACAAGATCTCTGGCCTTAACTGATGCGGGCAGAGTTTATCTAGATGAATGTAAAAAAATTATTCAATCTATCGAAAACGCTGAGAGTTTGGCGACAGGTGTCTTTGAACAACCAAAAGGTCATTTGAGAGTGACTTCGCCTATACTATTTGGAGAAAATTATCTTATTCCAATAATAACTAAATTTTTAGATAAGTTTCCTGATATTACAATTGAAACTTTTTTTACAGATAGAAATGTAAATTTAATTGATGAGGGAATGGATGTTGCTTTAAGGATTGGTCATTTAGAGGATTCTTCTTTTGTTGCAAAAAATGTTGGTATGGTAAGACGAGTTCTTTGTGCTTCTCCTTCTTACTTGAAGAAAAAAGGAGTCCCTCAAAATCTTGAAGAGTTAAAAGATCATAAGTTAATTTTAGCGAGATCACTTACTGATAATAAAGAGTGGCATTTCAAAAATGGAAAATATATTAGAGTGAATTCTAGGCTTGGAGTTAACACTATGGCGTCTGCTTCAAGGGCCGCAGTTAAAGGATGGGGAATCGCAAATGTTCTCTCTTATCAGATATCTGATTATATAAAGGTCAACAAACTAAAAATTGTTTTGTCTGAACTAGAGCCAGACTCACTTCCTATTCATATACTTTACCCTGAGGGAAGGCATTCTTCAGTGAAATTAAAGTTTTTTATTGAGTTTGTTTATAAAGAGTTGAAAAAGGATCCTTTTTTAAATTAACAATGATGGTGTTTGTTTCAGGGGGCTACCTAGAGACATATGTTTATTTTTATGTGATTATTCTATAAATTAAGATACTAAGGCTTGAAGCAATTGTTTAATTATTTCAGGTATGTATTCTTATAAAAACTTAGAAATTTCAGAACACTTTTATGCAAGAGTTTTGAGATTAAAGAAAAGTAAATAGGTGATATATGAATAGATTTCCTTTTATTTTTTGGGGGGCAGGCGAAGCTACCTACTTCGAATGGGGAGAAGTTATCGTTCGTTTTAAAACGAAACCTAGCGCCAAACAAATCAAATCCATTATTGAAAAAGCTCCCTCACCAATTCGCCCTGAAAAATATAATTTTCACAATCAAATGCTTGTAGCGGGAAGTGGACAATTTATAAATATGGAAATCGAAGAGAGTTATGGAGATATCTCAAATATAGACTTTGAAGGGCGTTTTCATTTTCCCAAGATAGCAACACTGAAAAAGTTTAATGATGATATAGAACGTTGGCTAAGGGAGGTTCACGAGGTTGTTCCTATCGATTTTGTATTCCGTGGGGAAGATTGTGAGTCCAATGGAACCCAGTTTAACAAGTGGCACGCAGAGAGTATCCGCCAATTGCAACCATTTATAGAAAACGTCCTGAATGATGAAAATTATTATTCGATGATTGAAAAAGAAAAGGAGCTTTTCCAACATGCCTTTGGAGGGGCATTAGACTACGGAAACGTTTCTGAATTGCCTGAAAAATTATTGATGAACTTTTTTCCTGATGTCTATTTGAGTCAGCTTTTAGAAAATCGAAAACATCAAGATGTTTTCGATTTTGTGGATAGCCCCCTGGTCAATGAGGACTCGTTAAGTTTTGCTCTCAATCAGTATTTTAGCAATTTGCTCAAAAATGATAAAAGGGACTCCTCTGAGTATATTACTTACTTAGGACATTCTGGGATAGTTGAGTTCTATCGAATGGATTACACTAAGTTAATAGGTTTAATCGAGTTGGGGTTCAATCTATGGGATCAAGAGCTTCTAGGATTAATTGCAAATTACTGTTATCATAAACCAAATCTCGCGTGCAATATGGTTAATGAAATTGGTAAACTGGCCTACAAATATCAAAGTATAGACTTCAAAAAATCTATCGACATGTATAATTTCGCATTAGAAATTGAAACGCCAAGGGAATGTGATTTAAAAAAAATTTATTGTAACGCCTTATGGGTCCTGCAAAAAGACAATACTGGATTAGAAGTAAACAAAGAACTCAATCGAGATTTTTTAAGTAAATGTCTTCCATATGGCCCTAAAAATCCTGCAATATATTTCAACGCAGTTTGCCTTTATGTTGAGATGGACGAATTTGATCACGCACTTAAGATGGTCAAACTTGCGAAAAAACATAATTATAATAACTACGACTATATGATCAGCGAGATTAAAAATTATATTGGGTTTAAAGACTTTAGAAACCAACCAGAAGTCAAGAAACTCCTAGAAAGTATCTGATAGTATTATCATTAAAAATAACATGTCTAGTGTAGTTGTGGCTGAACTCGATATTGAGCATTTAATATGTTAGCTTAAGCAAATGAAGTTACTTAGAGAGATTCGAAATTGTGTGTTTTGTAAAGATGTACTCCCTTATCCACCTAGGCCGATAATTAGCCTTTCGTCTAACTCAAAAATTATTATCGTTGGTCAGGCTCCTGGATTAAAGGTTCAACAAAGTGGAATACCTTGGGATGATGCAAGTGGTGAACGATTAAGGTCGTGGCTTGGAGTAAGCAAGGAGGAGTTTTATAACACTGAGAAATTTGGGATTGTACCAATGGGATTTTGTTATCCAGGTAAAGGAAAGAGTGGTGATCTTCCTCCTCGTCAAGAATGTTCCACACTTTTTATGGACCGCATATTAACAGAGCTAAAAAGCTGGGAGTTAATTTTACTTATTGGGCAGTATGCTCAAAATTATTTTTTAGACTCTACTCAAGGTGTATTAACAGAAACAGTAAAAGACTATAAAAAGTTTTTACCTGAATTTATGGTTTTACCACACCCCTCACCTCGAAATAATATTTGGTTGAAAAAAAATCCTTGGTTTGAAAGTAAAAATCTAAAAGATTTAAAGAAAATTGTTCGAGAAATTTTGTGAAAAATGGCGGGAGCGACGCCACCTCGAACTCATTAAAAGAGAGTAATTATTTTTACATTTTCAAAAATTTATAAAAACGTGACATTGAGTCACGTTTTTTCTCGGTGGCGAACTCGCTTCACTCGTTCAATTCTCTCCACCCCATAATTTTCCCAACAGTTTTACCCAATGCTCTAGGAGCGGACAAGCGACGGCGAGGGAGTTTATATATGATAAATGACTGAGCTGGAGTCGCTGTCGCGACGACGATGATTGGGTAAAAATGTTAGGGAAAATGGCGGGCCAAAGCCGACGTAAGCGAACTTTTTAGCTCCGACTTATATGCTATTGATATTATACAGTTTAATTGGCGAAAACTATACCTAGATAGTGCTTTGCTCCGTGAAAAATATAGCGAAAAAGGGCAGACCGTATATGAAATTGCAAAGGAGATTTCTTGCTCCAGATCGACTGTTGAAAATCGTCTAAATAGATTTGGAATTGAAACCAGGCCTAGAAAAGGGTCGCTTCATAAAAGACAACCCCGGTATGGAGAAAAAGTTGTGAGGGGAGAAAAAGTCGATCACTTGGCTGAAGTTAGGGTTATCAAATCAATACTTCAGATGAGAGAAACAGGTCTTTCTTTAAGGCAAATAGCTAAAGTCCTGGATGAGTTAAAAGTTCTAACAAAACAAAAAGGAAAAGGTTGGCATCCAGAAATGATTAGCAGAATTCTCAAGCATTACAAAGAAAGGAAAAAATAAATGAATTTGCTAAAGTCACTTTGTTTTATTACTATGTTTGTATACGTATTGAATACGTATACAAGTGAGTCGAAGGATATGGCAAAGTCAAAGAAATTTCGTAGTCCGAAAGATATTCCCGTTCAGGAAAAGACGCACCCTGTTAGCGCTAGAATTAAAGAGAGCACTCTTTCTGATTTGAAAAAGATTGCAAAGAAGAATGGTCACAACCTGTCATGGATTATCGTTCATGCGCTAGAAGACTACGTGGATTATGTGAAGGAGAGCAAGGATTGAGCTTACAAGAATTGATTAACAAAGAGGAAGTCAGATCTTTTAGAGGTGCTGTAAGAGAAATTGAAGAAGTAGTTTCTGACAATCGACGCATAGGTGGTCGAACTCATAATTTTTATAAGTATCCAGCATGTTTTCATCCTAGCTTTAGCAATAAAGTTATAAAAAGTTTCTCTAAGCCTGGAGATACTGTACTTGATCCATTTGTAGGTGGAGGTACCACTGCGGTGGAAGCTCATTTTCTTCAACGACAAATGATTGGTATTGATATTAATCCAATTGCTATTTTCTCAACAAAATTTAAGACACTAAAGCTAAGCCAGAGCAATATTGATGAGCTAGATGAATTTTTTAGTGATGTAATCTCTATAAGACTCAGCTCCCTAAAAAGAGCAATTGTCAGAGAAGAGTTTTCAAAAGGAATTGAACAAAGCTTTATCGACGTAATTGCAGAAATCAAGAGGATGATAAATACTCTGAATAGTAAAAGCTCCCAAATCTTCGCTAAAGGAATTCTACTTAGGCAATCCAAAAGGCTTTTTGATAACCCAAACAGAAAAATTTCAAGATTTGAGTTTTTGAGAGAAATTTTCTGGGACTACGAGTACTTAATCGATGAACAAATTGCCTTCAATGAAGAATGTAAGAATCGCTCAAAAGAACTTGGCCTATCTAAATCAAAGATTAAAATATTTAATGGCTCTGTTGCTGATCGTAATGTTATTAAGAAGGTCGCAAAACTAAATAATAAGATTGATCTTGTGGTGACTTCTCCACCATATCCGCAAAAACATATTCTTTATAATAAATGGCAAGTTAATGGCAGATTAGAAAACTATCTTCCTCATTGGATTATTGATTCTGAACAAATTGAATCAGAGAATTTTTATACGATGGGGGGAAGAAGTAAATCTGGAGAAAAACTTTATTACGAAACAATTGAAGAAAGTTTTAAAAATGTACGTTCTGTTGTTTCAAATAACGGAATTGTAGTTCAAATGGTTGCTTTCTTTGATAGAGCGAGACAGCTTCAACCTTTTTTGAAGGCTATGAGCAACGCAGGCTTCAGTGAAGTACGTAACATAACGAATCACTTTGATAAAAGACTTTGGAGAGATGTACCAAATAGAAAATGGTTCAACTCTGCAAACAGAAGAACTGGCTGTAAAGAAGTAGTCCTATTTCATGTGCCTAAATAATAGACACACTCCAAGCTTTTGATATCACTGGGTAAGTTCAACCAAATCGCTGAGAGCCCCATCTAGAAGTGTCAAAGAAGTTGACACGAGTCGTAAGTTATGGTAATATTGTTCAGTTGTGATCTAATTCCGTTCTGTCTTAATTGGGAGTTCGGACCAGAGAGCGATGTCTATTATTAATCTTTAAAGGATCTCTGATATTTAAGAGATTTTACGAGGAGGCCATCGATGAAGTCGATTATTTTTATCTCAAGTTAAGTCCCTTGTTTTTAATCAGAACATTTTATTTCTAATCAAGCATTTTTTAATGCTTACAAACTTATTGATTAATTACAGGAGAAAGTATGTCTAATTACTATGAAGAGATCTTCGTTGAAGATCAAGTATTGCAAAAATTTAAAACAACCTTTCCATCAGGAGAAGAGGTCGAGTGGGTAGAGGTTAACACAACTACCGATTTCTTAGATGATGATGAAAGAAATATTAGAATGGGGGGAGAATTTCTATCTACAGAAGAACATAGAAAAAGACTTCTGGATGAATCTCCAAAAGAATTCGTAAACCTAAAGAAAAGTTTATCAGCAATCCCACAATCATCTGAAGCTTTAATTTGCTTCTTGAATGACGGAATGGAAAAGCCTAAAAAGATTCACGGCCACAGAAGAGCATTAGGTCTAGAACAGATAGGGAAAAAAGAGGTTAGAGCACTGGTTGCTTTAAATTTATCTGAAGACTCTAGAAAGTTTTTAAGAGATAACCCTGAAGCTAATCCAACTAAAGTTAATCATTCACCTTTCGCTAAAGCAAGGATGGCTTACAACGAATTAAAGGGTGTTACTGATACTAAAGAAAGAGAAACCTTAATTAATAAAATCTCAAAAAGAACAGGTTACTCAAGGGCCAAGGTACTACAGCTTGAAGGTACATCGGCTTTTATGAATGACTTATGTGATGAGTTTGGAGTTGATGCTGAGGAACGTAAGTCTCAGTTTAAGGCCTTTGAGACTTGTTACAAGATCAATAAGTCTGACTTGCAAGACTTAAGGATTAAGGGGGATTTTGATAGATTTGAAAAGGTCGAAGACCTTATGAAGGGCTATCTAAAACTAGGGGTGGCTCATGATGACATTAATACGACCTTGTCTTACTTGGCAAAGGCAAAGCCTACAGATTCTCTAGTCACACAAATGATGGATGACGAATTTGATTCAAGTAATATAGAGGACCTTAGAAAGCTTACAGTAAACGTTCGTCTGGCTCAAATAAAAGCTGATTCACCTGTTAAGGAAATCAAAAAAGCTTGTGACCGAGAATGGCAACGAACTTTTGAGCTCCAAGAGAAGCAAGTCGCTTCAGATATTGTTGATGAACTTAAATTAGTGATCCAAAAGTTTGAGACACTAAGAGATTCAATGGCATAGGGGGCGTAATGGAAGCAGTTTTACAAATTGATCATATAACTAAAGCGACCCTGATTTCATGGTCTGCTGAAACAGATGAACTAATACTGAGATACTTAAATCCAAAAATAGAGGAAAGAATAAATAGAATCGCCTCTATTCCTGGTGCTATGGTTAATGGCTTGGTAGCTAAACTTAAAGCATGTGGAGTTAAGTTTAAAATCCCTAAAGAAAACCTTGAACTCAAAGAGAGACAAGATTGGTGGGATGACAGGCTTAGAGAAGGTTCATCTTTATTTACCGACCAAGAAATAGTTGAAACTTTAGAAAATATTGATTTAGAGTTACGCTCAATTCAAACTGAGGCACTTATCAAGTGCCTCAGGGGACACATTACCTTACTGTCCGCCATCTGTGGCTCTGGAAAGACACTAACAATGTTTATGGCCATTCAACTTCTAAAGTGGAAGTTTAAAAAAGGCTTGAAGGCAATAATCGTTGCACCAAATACAGTGACGAGTGAGTATCAAAAAGAGCTAGTAAAGTTTGGCAGTTATTTGGATTTAACAATTGACGATCTTTCAAATGAGAAGGACTTTGAAATAAAGTGTCGCTTAGAGTTTTCAAGTGCTGATATCCTTGTACTTCCAATTTCAAAAGTTCATAAATTTTCTGATGAAATTAGAGAGATGCTTAAAAGTGTCGAAGGAGAGGGCGTTTTAGTAGTAGATGAAGGACATTCAATTAAGAATGTTACTAGTCGAGTGAGTCGCCACATTCAGAGCATTGCACCTTTTTCAAGCAGGGTAATAATTATGTCCGCAACACCTCTACCATTGGGAGCAAAGGATGTTAGGGGTTACCTTTCGACAGTTACCTCACCACTGCCTGAGCAGTTCTACAAAAATGGGATACCTGACAGAGACTACTCCTTGCTAAGTGGAATTACTTTTGTTTCTGGTGAGGATGATTTAAGTTACGCAGAAGTCGAAAAAGTTAAAGTGACATATGACTCAGAAGAAGACCTCCAGAGGATAATGAAGAAAGAAGTTTACTCTGAGCTAGAGCAAGGAAAGAAGGTTGTTATCTTTTGTTCCACGAATGCTTCAATGGAGAACATTTACAATACTTTTAAGGGTGTCGGTAGAACTGTTTTAAGCGGCTCATTCGCTGTTGAAGATTGTGAAAATGAGATATTACAGTGCGGGCGTTCATCTGAGCTTCAGCAAAAAGCTATATCTCAGTTCAATGGCGATAAGAGATGCAAGATTCTGATAGCCAATTATAGAGTTGGTTCAACTGGACTTAATTTACAGCATAGTGGTGCGAGACTTGCATTTTTCGCTGAGATTACAACAAATGGTGCAGACTTCTTTCAAAGTAAGTATAGGATACGTAGACCTTACATTTTCCCTGAGGGAGGATTTAGGTATGTCTATGCAATACCAAGCGATATTAGAGGAAAGAGGCGGGCTTCTAGACAGTTTACCAAACTTGAATCACAGCAAAACGTCTTGGAAGATATTAAGCTCAGAAGTAAGAGGTCATAATGAACTCTTTTAAACTTGGTGCTATTGCAGAAGAAATTGCGATGGCACATGAGCGAAATAGGCTCGGAAAGGAAGTCGCCGACAAGTATCTTAAATCTGTTAATGATAAACCTGTGTTGGGATATGACATTGAAAGTGTTGAGTCTGAAAACACATTAAAGCCACGCTTTATTGAAGTGAAAACTTCTAATTCGCGTGGTGAAGTGATCATTTCTGATCACCAGGTAAAGGTTTTAAGGTCTTTAGCTGAAAGAGCCTTTCTTTATGTTGTTAGTCTGAAGTCAAAGTCAGTAGAAAGAATCATTCAAAACCCAATAGGTGAGGATTTTGAAGCAAGGTCTAAAGTCAATTCATACAATTTTAAAATTTAGGAGAATATAAATGAAGAACGATACAATTAAATGTCCAGAGTGTTCCACTGAAATTAAGTTAACTGAAGCAATTTTAGCTCAGATATCAGGCTCTTATGATAAAAAAATTATGGAGCTTAATAAGAAGCTGATTAATGCTGAAAAGAAAGCGAGCATTAGAGAGGAAGACACCAAAGCTCAAATTGAAGAAGCAATTTTTGAAAAAGAAAAAGAATTAAGGTTGGAGATCAAAGAAAAGTTAGAAAAAAAACAAAGTGCTAAGATCGATGATTTAAAAGAACAAATGGAAGAGAAGGAGAAAGCTATCGAAGATATTCGCAAGCAAGAGATAGAGCTTAGAAAGAAAGTACGAGTTGCTGAAGATAAAGAGAAGAATCTTGAACTTGAAGTTCAAAGAAGACTAGATGAGGCGATATCTAAGGGGCGTGAAGAGGGTCAGCAGAAAACCTTGGAAGAGTTTTCTAAAAAAGATAAAGAGAGAGAGATGCTAATATCAAACTTAAGAAAAGAGCTTACCCAAATGAAACAAAAAGTTGAGCAAGGCTCTCAACAATCTCAAGGAGAAGTATTGGAGTTAGAAATTGAGGAATTACTCATGGATTTGTTTCCTAGAGATAACATTCTTCCTGTTCCTAAGGGGCATAATGGAGCTGATGTTGATCACTCTATTGTATCTTCAACAGGAAAAGTTTGTGGAAAAATCCTTTGGGAAACCAAGAGAACAAAGCGTTGGAATAATGGATGGATTGATAAATTAAAAGGGGACATACTCGAAGCTTCGGCATCGATTGGAGTCATAATCTCTGATGTTCTACCAGATGAAAATGAGGTGATTTCTAACGTGAATGGCGTATGGGTTACTAAACCATCCCTAGCAAAAGGCCTTGCTTTAATTTTACGACAAGGTGTCTTAGATGTTGGTCGAATGAAAAGCATAAATAAAAATCAAGACGAAAAAGCTAATGTTTTGTATGATTATCTAACAAGTGTATCTTTTAGAAATAGAGTTGAAAAACTAATTGAAAGCTTTGTTTCCATGAAGTCAGATCTTGATAAAGAAAAAAGAGCTGTTACAAGATTATGGAAGGCAAGGGAAAAGCAGTTAGATCTCGTTATTGAAACTACATCATGTCTTGTTGGCGATATTCAAGGTGTTGTTGGAGTTAATGAGTTACCAATTGCTCAATTAGATTTTCCAGTAGATGAAGCGAACTAAAAAGGGAATTTTATGGCAATAAAAGAAGTCAGTATTGAGGCCTCCGTAGCGGGGCTTTATACCTCTATAAGAGGTTTTAAGTACTCATTTCATGAGGCTGTTGCAGATATTGTGGATAACTGTGTCGATGCTGATGCTGGACTAGTTGAAATTGTTGCTGAGAGAGGCAACAGTCTCCTGATTATCGATGACGGTAAGGGTATGAACGATGATGACCTCACTTCGGCAATCACACCATGGGGGAATGCAGGAGATAAGCTCAAAGAAAAACAACATAAAAAAGGAAAGTATGGAATTGGGCTAAAGTCGGCGGGTTTTTCGCTTGGGGATATTATTTGTGTTCATACAAAAAAAAGAGGGGGGACCTTTTGTTCTGCTGAGCTTGACTTAAATGAGTTGAAAAAAAATAAAACAACCAAAATGAAGATTAATATAAACAGCGAAACTGATACTTGGAAAAAATGTGGTTTGAAATATGGAACTATTGTTGAAATAAGAAAAGTAAATGAGAGAAAAATTACTCAGAATGCTATCGATAGCCTTAAAAGTAGCCTTGGGGTATCTTTTTATGGGATGCTAGAGAATAAAGAGTTGTTAATAACAATAAATAAAACTCCAGTAGAACCACTTAATCCTCTCATCCCTGGTTTGAAAAAAAATAGTCAAAATAATCACTATCACGCCTTTAGAACTAAAACGATAAAACTCAAAAATGAAGAAGGAAAGGTTGCCTCTTTTAAACTAAGTGCTGCTTATATTGGCAGAGGATTTAACTGGTCTGAAAAAGAAAAAAAAGAAAATAGATGGTGGATAAGTTCAAAAATTAAAAATAAAGTGAAAATTGATGATCAAGGACTTTATATAATGAGGAATGGGAGGCTGATAACTCATGGTGGTTGGCAAAAGACCCGGCCGTTTAGTCACCATCACAGTCCACTACGAGTGTTACTTGAGTACCTTACTGAAGGGGACTCTTTAGTCGGAGTTGATCATACAAAAACCAAGCCAGAATTAGAACAGCATTTTATTGACATTATAAATGCTAAATATCTTGATGAGATATTTAATGAGAGTGAAGAGCTGTTTCGTAAGGAGGGTATGGAAATTGGTAAAAAGAAACAAAAGGAAATAGCAGATAAGCAACAAAAAGAACGTACTCTTCCCAAACCATCTTCTGTCGATTCGATGATTGATAAAGATGAAAAGCGAAGAAAGCACTACCCTGAATATGAAGCTCAGCAGATGGACCTTGATGAAGCAATCTCTGAGGGACTTGTAGACGAGTGGATTAAATTTGTTGATAGGCTTCCATATGATAATATGTGGCAACCAAAAATGAACAAAGATGAAGAGCCTACTTGTGTATTCAGTGACAGCCACCCTGGATACGCAGCATTGTATTTTGAAGATGACCCAGATAAAGTTCGTAGAAATCTAGATACGTTCTTCTTATTACTTTCAACATATGAATTAGAGTTTTCAGAGCTATCAAAAAAGCTACAACCAAAAGTAAAAGAAGAACTGAAAAAGCAATTTGAAGCTCTTAGAAGATATATCAGTAAACACTTTAGAGACTTTGATTAGTAGATAGGAGTATTTTGATGTTGGGTAAAATAAGTATTACAGATTTATCAGGCAAATCTAAAGAAATAAATATTTATGATATTGAAGAAGTTAAAGAAGGGAAAGGCGGTGGATTCCAATTTACTTTTGGGGGGCCCGTTGAGGGGGAAGAACCAAAAGAGTGTCGTAAAATTATTTTTAGAGATTCTAAGGGTGAGAAAAAAACGATAAACACAAATGAGTCGATAGCAGATATAAGGTCAAAAATCGAAGCTGCTAGAAATAATGAAGATTTCAAATCTTGGTTAGATTCAATTGTTAATTAAGAGTTAAGTTTTTACTAGTTCGTACTGTGCTTCTTGCTCTAGTCTAAAAGCGCTAAAATTGAAGGATTCTTTCAAGTAGCTTAGTAGGCTTTCCTTTTCACATATTTGAAAAACTAAAATGAATTCAATTTCACCAAATGCTTCATTCATAGATTTAAAGATGTCCTCAAGCTCCTTGATGTGATTTAAGTCGAATATTTCTTCTTCATAGAAAAGAGCAAATACCTTTTTCTTGTGATTCTCGCCGAAGGCAACGAGAGGTTCACGAAAGTTTTTTTTTCTAGCTTCCTTAGTTCTGTCTTTTTTAAAGCCTGGGGCAATGTGCTTTATATTTTCTCTTAAGTATAAAATATCGCTGTTAACCTGAGTTATGTCTTGAGCAAGTCTCTTTTCTAGTAGCTCATAGCCTTCCCATAAGGGTGATTTTTTTATCTCAATTATTGGTTTAACAACGTCTTTAATGCTTGAGTCCGCATTGATAGCGATTCGCTCTAGCGTGCTTAGAACCCTCTCTACTTGTCTAATATATTTTGTTGGAACTTCATCATTGTTTGATTTCCAGTAGGTGATTGTAGCAGGGGATATATCCAAAAGCTCTGCTAGGGCCCTTGTACTAATTTGGTGTTTTTTCAGTATGTTAGATAACTTCATGACATCCTTATCGGTAGTTATAATATTTATATTACAGTAAATGCTTATATTTTTAAACACTTTTTGCGTGAAAAAATTGACAAAATGTGTTAAGATTAGATATGAGTAATCAGGCATCAAAAAAACAGGAATTTAAGAAGTGTTCAAGATGCTTAAAGGATTTGGGTTTAGAGCAATTTCACAGAAAAGAGAGAAGAAAAGATGGCTCGTATAGACTGGAGAGTGCTTGTAAAAAATGTCGTTCTAAAAAATATAGGCTGAAAAAAGTGAACAGAACATTTAGTGGAGAGTTTAGAGTTTATGAAGCTTACGACTTTGATTATGTAAAAGAGGACTTAACTAGTTTTTTAGGAGATTTAGCCTTGAGTATTGCGTTCGGAATAGATGATGAAAAATAAAAAACCAAAAAGAGGGTGGGCATTAATACGAGTATCTACAGAACTTCAAGATGTAAATAGAGGTTCTCTAGAACAACAAAGCAATAGAATCAATGATTGGATAAAAAGAGAAAATCAGAAGAGCAGTTGTAAATATGAAATTGTAGAACTCTTTGAGGAAAGAACAAGTGGTGCTGAAAGCAATACCTCGAAGCGGAAGTCAATCTATAAAATAAGAAAGGCTATTGAAAATAAAGAAATTGACTTTCTTATTGTAGAGAAGCTTGATCGACTCTCTAGAGATGATGCTTTTAATCTTAAAATTCTAAGACAGGCAAATAAGCTTGGTGTTGAAATTATAGAGGCAGAATCAGGAATTATTGACTTAAATGACAAATCTCAAAGAATGGGTATTAAGTTTAAAAATGCCTTTGCTTCAGAATACTCTGATGAATTGAAAGATAAAATCACCGAAAAAACAAGGTACGCCAAAGTCTTTAACGGTAAGGATAACGGAACAAGTGTTATTTTAGGATTAGATGCTGATCCAATAGAAGCTGGCTTTTATGTCATAAATGAAAAAGAGAAAATAATAGTTTTGGATATGTTTAAAAAGTTTATTGAACTAGGCTCGATTACAGAGTTAGTGAAATACTGTGACTTAAAAGGTTACAAGACAAAGCAGTATTGGACTAAAGGCGGAACAAAGAAGGGGATAAGAGTTGAACCTCAGAAAAGAGGTGGAATAAAGATTACGAATAACTACATTGTAAAACTCTTGAAGAATCCTAAGCTAAGGGGATTTAATACATTTAAGGACGACAGGAACATGTTCAAAGAGCTTCAAGATGAAAATGGCTATGTAAGGTGGGAATATCGTCATGGACGTGTAGTTACTAAAAACTTAACGGATAGAGTCGATTCAATTTTTAAGGAAAACTCTCACAAGGAGAGAAGATACCGTAAACGAACTTATCTTCTCTCAGGTATTTTGTTCAACTCTCAGACAGGAAATAAGTTTATAGGAGAAGCTGCTAAAAGTGGTAAAAATGTCTATTACGCTGATCGAGTATCAAAAATTCGTATTCCTAAAAAAGAAATAGAGAAAGTAATAATTAAGAGGATTAAGGAATATCTAAGCAATAGCGAAACTCTTAAGTCTATATTCTCCCAAGTATTAAAGGATAAGTACCTTGGGCTACCATTAATTAGAGAAAATATTCAGCAGTGTAGAAAAGAAATTAAGCTATACCAAATTCGTTTAGAAGAATTAACCAATGCTCTGTCTGAGGTCCTTAAGTCAGGAAAAGATATGGCAGAAGCATGTCAAATGCTAGCTTTAGATAGAAACAAAATTGAGAAAAAATTGGCTGATGTAAATTCCAATTTGGAGAAATGGGTTGAGCATGAAAAGAAGGTTAGAAATAACTTCAATAATGATTCTGTTGAGGACTTTCTTAGAAAGGCATTGGTTGGTTTTGATAAAAAATCAGATGAAAGAAAAAGAACTGTAATTAGAAACTTGATTCCTAAAATTGAGGTTGATCCGAATAACTGGAATGAGATTTATTTGTATTTGAGGCCTGATCCAGCAAACTGTCACAGTGGAGCAAAAGTTCGCTTAGAGAAAAAATGGCGGGAGCGACGAGACTCGAACTCGCGGCCTCCGGCGTGACAGGCCGGCGTTATAACCAACTTAACTACGCCCCCATTTACTGTCTGATGTTGGAAAAATATAAATGTTATGCTTTTTACCGTCAAGTTAAATGTTAAATTGTAGTCATAAAAATTTTAACTGCAAATATTAATAGAATGGTTGCAAATAAATTTTTTAGAAGTTTATCTGACATTTTATCGGTAATTTTGATACCTAGTCTGGATGTGATGGCCGCTCCTACAAAGATTAAGAGGATAATCGCCCAGTTTACATGACCTATTTGAAAGTGATTTAAAACTTCCCATTCGAAACTTACAGGTGTTTTTGGGGTTCGAAGCATATAGTTTATTACTCCGGCCCCAGTGCCAGAGGCCATGGCAATATTTGAATAAAAGGGAACTTTCTTTAAGGGTAATTTAAGTAATGAGATAAATAGAGGGACCAATACTGCTCCGCCTCCTAGACCTGTAAGACCTGAAACGAGTCCTCCTAGTAGAGCAGTAAGAGAGATCATGATTAGACCCTTAACATTCCATGTTACTTCATTACTTGAATCTTTTTTCTTGTATAGAAGGGTCTTGAAGGCCACAAGAACGATTACTACAACAAAAATTTGTTTAATTGTAATTTTATTTAGATAAAAAGTTAGCTCTCCCCCTAGTATGACGCCAATGATCATATTAATGGATAAGATTAAAATTATTTTTAAAGGGGCGCGAAATTTAAGCTTATAAAAATTGAAAGTATTGATGAGAGAGTTTAAAAAAATCATCCCTAAAGATGTAGCTATAACTGTTTGTGGTGAAAGCTTTGGAAACAATGCATATAAACTTGGAACAGCGATGATTCCGCCACCGACTCCAAAAATAGTAGAGATTAATCCAACTAGAAGACCTAAAATAACTAGTAATAAAATCAAACTTCACCTCATGTTCATTTACTAGAAAATATCTTAATATAGTGAAAGTATCACCCATGGGAGAACAATGGAATTTTTAATTCAATTTTGGAATTATGTTAAATTATCGGCACCCTATCTATTATTTGGTTTTTTAATCGGTGGGATTATTCATGTCTTTTTGCCAATTGATAAAGTAAAAAAAATGTTGGGCAAAGGAAGTTTTATAAATGTAATTAAAGCTTCATTTATTGGAGTCCCTCTTCCTCTTTGTTCCTGTTCAGTTATACCTACTGCTGTAAGTTTGAGAAAATCTGGAGCAGGTAATGGGCCAACATCCTCTTTTTTAATTGCTACACCTGAGTCCGGAGTAGACTCAATCGCTATGACTTATGGTTTAATGGATTTACCTATGACAATAATTAGGCCTATTGCTGCTTTTTTGTCTGCAATTTTTGCAGGTGTATTACAAAATGGTTTTAATAAATTTGAATATAAAGAAGTAGGAGAAGAAAAAAAATCTTGTTGTTCAAAAAATAAAATAAAGTCTGAAAATAAACTAGTTAAAGCTTTAAAGTATGGTTTTGTTGATTTAGTCAATGATATCTCATTTTGGCTATTTGTTGGTCTTGTTTGTGGAGCTTTAATAAGCTTTTTTGTTCCTGAAAACTTCTTTGATACATTGAGCGGAATTCAAGGTAAATTTATAATGTTGCTGGTTGGAGTTCCTCTTTATATTTGTGCTTCGGCCACAACACCTATTGCAGCATCTTTGGTCCTAAAAGGTATGTCTCCAGGGACGGCACTGATTATTTTGTTAGTAGGGCCAGCTACAAATATTTCAAATTTATTAGTTTTACAAAAATACGTAGGTAAAAAAGGAGTCATATTAAATGTAATTGCAATTGTTACAGTCGCTCTTTTAATGTCATTTTTTACAGATTGGATGTATCAAAATTATTTTTCAGGTTTTCAGTTTAAGGCCTCTCATCACAATCACGAAAGTAGTTATGCTCTATTAGAAAACTCTATGGGAATTGTACTTATTATTTTAATTTTGAAAGGATTATATTCTAATGAAATTATGCCAAGGTTAAAAAAACGTAAAAGTGGATGTCATTAATGAATGTATTTATAACTGGTGGTACAACTGGAATAGGATATCATTTAGCAAATGAGTTCTTAAAAAATGGTCATCGAGTAGGTATTTGTGGAAGAAACCTCTCTAAGGTTGATGATCAAGAATTTAAAAGTAATGAAAACTTAAGTATGTTTGAAGTTGATGTATTAGACAGGGAAAAATTGATTAACGTTGTAAAAGAATTTGCTGGAGACGATCTAGACATAATGGTGGCAAATGCTGGAGTTGGTACAGGTAGTAAAACGAAAGAACCTGATTTTGAAAATTTTGGTTGGGTAACAGATATCAATATAAAGGGAGTTTTTAACTCCGTTGAAGCCTGTTATCAAATTTTTAAAAATAAAAAGAAGGGACATATCGTTGGAGTTGCTTCTGTTGCCGGATTTGTTGGTACTCCAGGAGCTTCCTGTTATTGTGGATCTAAAGCAGCAGTTATCAAGATTTTGGAGAGTTTTGCCTGTGACTTTAAAAGATTGAATATTAAAGTGACTACTATTTGTCCTGGGTTTATAGATACTCCTTTAACAAGAAAAAATGATCATGATATGCCTTTTCTAATGAGTGGTCCAAAAGGTGCTAAAAAAATCTATAAGGCAATAATGAAGCAAAAACGAATATATGTTTTTCCATGGCAAATGAACTTGGTTATGATTTTTTTAAGATTGATACCTAGATCATTATATGTGAACATAATGAATCTTAAATTTTTAAACTATTCTAAATAGGATTAATTATGAAGTATATTTTATTTTTATTTATACTAGTTTCTTGTAATTCAAGTGAAGAAGAAGTTGTTCCTGTTCTTCTTCAAAAAACATCACATGGAAATATAGACTCATCTAAAACAATTGACCGACCTGAATATACTTTCGATAAAAAGAAAGAGGAAGAAGGATGTGAAGATGAAGAAGAACTTAAGAAGAAATTATTAGAGAAAAAAGAGTTTAAACTTCAAAATGACGAACCTGGATGTGAAGTCAAATAATCGTTTTTTGAATTTAAAAATAGCTTTATTTGATCTTGATCGACTACATGTCCCTTTGAAATTATATTTATAACATTAAAATGACCAGAGTCGATTTTATCAGTAATTGGTTTTGAAGAAAACGAGTATAGCTGGTCTTTAGGATTGTAATTCCAGTCTAGTTCTTCAAATGTGGAAACAATTAATTCATTGCCGGCCAAAGAAGAGCTGTCATAGAATTTAAAACTATAATCATATGGGCGATTAATTAAGGTAAATAATTTTAGAATTTTTTTACTTTCAATTGGAGTCTTTGATCTAAGAATTACTATACACTCTTTATCATTTAGCTCTTGTAAACTTTTTAACTTTGCACCGTCTTTTCCAATTCTAACTATTGATCCGTCTTTTAAAATAGAAGAGAAATTATTAACTAGTGGGTGAGTTGCAACCCCTAATTCTTTTAATTGAGATATTGATCCTGTATACATCATCATTTCGTTGAATGCTCCTCCAAATAATTCATATGTGGGAGAGTTAATGTTTTTTGAAAGAACAATGTCTCCAGGTTGTAATTCTTTTATTATGATAGATAATGGAACTTTTTTATTGCTTCTTTCTTTTTCAATATTTAATGCTTCATAATTGGTGATGGAAAATAAAAAGTGATTTACATGATTAATATTAAAACTTTGCAGTTTTATTTCAAATTGTTTTTTTATCTTAGAAATACTCACGTCATTGCGTTCAATTTGTTTCCATACTTGCTTAAAGACAAAACTAGATTTAATCATTTTTTCTAGATAGGCTTCAATTCGATCAATTTTTCTACTTGATTCTTTATTTTTAGACTGTAGGTTTAGAAAAGTAATCATGGCCTTTGCTAGGTTTTCTAAATTTATCTTTTGTTCAAAGTTCGAGTGAAAACTTTCTTTTAATTTAAAAAAGGGTGCATCATCGTAGGAAATAATATCTTTGAGTTTATCAAGCATGAGAAAATGTGACTTTAAAACTAAAAAACTATCTAAGGCCAGAGAGGAACTTGCAATAGATCTATAAATATTTTTAATATGCATTTTTCCATCATCATCTTTAGGATTGATTAATGCTTTTGAATCTAACCCAATATGAGTGGGAGACTCTGAAAATGTAATTTCTTTACTTAATAACCAGAGACCTTGTTTTGTATTCTTTGATACATTTGTTAATAAATCATTAAATCTATTATTTGCATTTTGAATGGCGTCTAATGATTCAGGCGTTAATTTCTTACCCATTTCAAGTTTACTTATTAGGTTGAGAACTTCTTTTAAATTATCCATTCTCCAAGTTAAGTATTTTTCAGTATCCATTTGAAAAGATTTAATTCTATTAATAAGATTTAAATGGTCTTGGGAGTAATTTTTAGAGAACTCTTGGAGCTCAGCGATTTGTCTTTTAGGACCTTCATTGTGTGTATTGTGGCCACAAGAAGTACCAAGAAATAGTAAGATTAATATTACGGGAAAACTCATTGCATATCTCCACATTACTATTCGGTAAAGTGGGACAAAATCTAAAGATAAACTAGCTTATTCTTCTTTAATTTCAGTAGGTTGAATATACTTTACATACTCTTCTTCAAATACAAGATTTTTAGGATCTTCTATTCGATCCACATACAATTTTCCAAATAAGTGATCTAATTCATGTTGGAAAACGATAGCTAAGAACCCATCAACTTCAAGTTGTTGAGGTTCTCCATCGAGATCTTGATATCTAATTACCACAGTTTTATTTCTTGGAACGTAACCTCTCAAGCCTGGAACTGATAAACAGCCCTCCCATATTCCAATTTTTTGATCATTAATTACTTCTATAGTGGGGTTGATTATTATGTACTCATCAGACTCTTCAGTATCTGGATACCTTTCGCTTTCAACTGGTACGTCTATAATACAAACTTGATAGGATATTCCAATCTGAGGGGCCGCAATACCAATTCCTCCCAAGTGTTCCATTGTATCTCTCATATCAATTAAGAGTTGATCTAATTCAAATGATCCAAACAACTCTTCAGGTAGTTCTTTTGCTTCTTCTCTTAAAACAGGATTTCCCATTCTACAAATTTCTTTAATGGCCATACTATTTCCAAAAATAAAGTTATTATTTATAAAATACCATCAAGAGGAGAATATGAAAAAAATATTATTTGTTTGTTTAGGAAATATTTGTCGATCTCCAGCAGCAGAAGGAGTTTTTCTATCAATTATTGAAAAGAAATCTCAGTCTCAAAATTTTTTAATTGATTCAGCTGGAACATCTGCTCACCATGTAGGAGAAAAAGCTGACTCAAGAATGATAGAACATGCAAAAAGAAGAGGAATTGAATTACTTAGTCGATCAAGAAAGTTAGTCTATGAAGATTTTGAAAAGTTTGACTATATTTTGGCAATGGATGACTCAAATTATAACAATATTCTAAGGCTAGACGATTCAGGAAAGTTCCACAAGAAAGTATTTAAAATGATGAGTTTTTGCCACTCTTTTGAAGAAAGTGAAGTTCCTGATCCATATTATGGAGGAGCTGCGGGTTTTGAGAAGGTTCTAGATATCTTAGAAGAAGGTCTTGAGGAGTTCTACAATAAGTTGATAGCTAACGATATTTGAACTTGTTTATGCTTTTTAAAATTGCTAAATTTGATGTTCATATTTTTTATAAGGGAAAATCTTTATGAGTGGTCGCTCTAATAAATTGTCTGTAGAAGAAAAACACTTACTGTATGAACAAGCTGTTCAATCTGTTGACGCAGACATTGAGTTCATAGAAAAAGAGTTTAAAAATTTGAGAAAAAGAGATCCAAGGTCTTTAAGAGAAGATTTTGGAGGGACTGGATACTTATCTTGTGAATGGGTTAAAAGACACTCTGACAATAATGCATGGGCAATTGATTTAGATCCTGAACCTGTGAATTATGGCAAGAATAGACACTATAAGACATTGAATGAAGAACAATCTCAAAGAATGAAATACATCATGGGAAATGTTCTTGATAACCAAAATTTTAAATCGGATGTAATTGTTGCTTTTAATTTTTCATATTTTATTTTCAAAAAAAGAGCTCAGCTTGTAGAATATTTTTCAAAAGTTAGAGAAGGCCTTAAAGACGATGGGCTTTTCTTTATAGATTTATTTGGTGGCACTGAGTGTTGCCAAGAAATGGAAGAAGAAACTGACCATGTAGACTTTTCCTATTTTTGGGACTGCGATGACTACAATCCAATAACTGGTGAAGTAATGTATTACATTCACTTTGAGAAAGGTGGAAAAAAATATGAAAAAGTATTCACTTACGATTGGAGAATGTGGGGACTTGCAGAATTGAGAGATATATTACAAGACGCAGGCTTTTCAGAGACTATTGCTTACTGGGAAGGCGACGATGACGATGGTACTGGAGATGGCAACTTTTATCAGGCAGATAATGAAGAAAACTGTGAATCTTGGGTTACTTATATAATTGCTAAGCCTTAATGTAAGTCTTGTAAGTTACTGAAATTAAAAGAAAGTTATTTAAACTCTTCACTTTAGTCAATTTTAATAGTGCCCGATAAAGTATTAGAATTAATATTATATTGGGAATTATATGGCGAAAATACTAATCGTTGAAAAAGAACCAGAAATTAGAGAAGTTTTAGTTGTATTACTAGAGCTTTTACTTGGTGGAAGGCATGATATTGTTGAAGTGTCCGGTTCAGCATCAGCTGTAAAAATGCTTAAACGTAAAAGCGATATTGCTGCAATCATATGTGATGCTGACTATCGTGATGAAATGGCCGCGAAAATTTATAAGTTTATCAGAGATACTAAAAAAGAAATTCCATTTCTACTGCTGGCCTCAGAAATACCTTACGGAAGAAGTGAGTTCTCTACATTTTTAGAAGATCATCAATATAATTGTTTTTTTTCAAGGCCTTTTAATGCAAAAAGTATTAGTGATCAAATTCAGCGAATAACAGGTGAGAAAGAAGATTATTCATTCTCTCATTTAAACCCAGTTCGAATTAGTTTTTTAATGTTGGATGATATTCCAAATTATGATGTTTTCTTGAAGTTATCAGAAGAAAAATATGTAAAGATTTCATCTAAAGGTGAAAGGCTTAGCAAAGAAATTTACCAACATTATTTTGAAAAAGATGTGAAGTTTGTTTATATCGCAAAAGAAGATATGGAAGGTTTTTTAACGGGGTTATTTGATACTTTTAAAAGAAGATTGGAAAAGGATTCATTAACTGAAACTGAAGTACTACTGACTCAACTGACTTCAATTGAATCAATTCATAACTTTGTCCGTGGACTTGGAGTTACAGATAGAAGTATTGAATTTACAACGGCCGTTATTAACTCAATTCAAAATTATATTGGTTCCAATGATATTTATAAAAAACTTTTTGAAAGTAAAAGTGATCAGGGACATATATATTTGCACTCTCAAATTGCATCTTATCTAATTACTGATTTAGTAAAAAAATATGATTGGGGATCAAATCAATTAGTTGGGAAGTTGATTTTTGCATGCTTCTTCGAAGATATAGCTCTTGTTGAGGATGAACACGCTCAAATTTTAAGTTTAGAGAGTGAAGAGCTTCAAGGAATTTCTACTTATAATCAAACACTTTTAAATATCAAAAATCATATGTTTAAGGGGGTGGAGATAATCGAGACAAGTGACCTTTTTAGTGCAGAAGCTAAGAGTGCTATTTTAAATCATCATGAGCTTCCCGATGGGTCAGGTTTTCCTAGGGGGCTAACAGGTGATAAACTCTCTCACGTAGACTCTGTTTATATTGCGATTAGCCATTTTGTTCATAAGGCCTTGTCCACAGATGGTACTAAGGAAATGTTAATAGAAGTCTTATACGATATGAAATCGGTCTATAATACTGGTCATTTTGCTAATGCCATTGAGAAGCTAATTGCGAATTTAGATAAATAAGTAATTTGCACAGCGTTAACTTTGTCAAAAATGGTAAAAAGTAATAGTATCCCTTTTTAAAATTAGCAATTTATCTAAATAAATTAATCACTTAAACTTAGTGGAGTTATGAACAGATGAGCGTTCCAAAGAATTATAGTCTTGAAAAAACAGATAAAGAAACTTTAAAAACTTGGTATTCCTTAATGACATTAGGAAGACTTATAGATGAAAGAGCACCAAATTACTTAAAACAAGCAATTGGTTGGTCTTATCACGCGCCTTATGCTGGTCACGATGCTATTCAATTAGCAATTGGACAAACATTCGTGTTAAATGAAGATCACTTATTCCCATATTATAGAGATATGTTAACTGCAATATCTGCGGGAATAACTGCTGAAGAAATAATTTTAAATGGGATTTCGAAAGCAACAGATCCGGCGAGTGGTGGAAGACATATGTCTAATCACTTTGCTAAGCCTGATTGGAATATTCATAATGTTTCCTCTTGTACTGGTAACCATACTCTTCATGCTGTTGGAACAGGAAGAGCAATGAAGTATTATGGGCACAAAGGCGTGTCTATTTCTTCTCAAGGTGAATCTTCCGTTTCTGAGGGTTATTGTTATGAAGCAATTAATGGTGCTTCAAAAGAAAAGCTTCCAGTCATTTTTGTTTTTCAAGATAATGGATATGGAATTTCTGTTCCTAAGAAGGATCAAACTGCTAATGAATTTGTATGCGACAACTTCACTGGATTAGCAAACTTAAGAATAATAAAATGTGATGGAAAGGATGTATTCGATTCTATGAATGCCATGACTGAAGCAAGAAAACATGCAATTGAAAAAGCTGAGCCGGTAATTGTTCATGCAAATTGTGTAAGAATTGGTTCTCACTCAAACTCTGATAAGCATGAGCTGTATAGAGACGAAAAAGAAAGAGAAGATGCAAAAAAACAAGACCCACTAAAACATTTTAGAAAACTCTTAATTTCAAAAAAGAAGTTTAAAGAGGAAGAATTACAAAAGATTGAAGAAGAAATGAAGGCCGAGGTTTTAGATGCTCATAAAAAAGCCATGAAAGCGCCAAATCCATCTCCTGATTCTATTTATGATTTTGTAACACCACCAGCTTATGTACCTCAAAAATTTGATGGGAATCATAATGAAACAGGTGAGAGTAAAACTTTAATTACTGCTCTTAATGAAACCTTAAAAGAAGAGTTTAGAACAAACCCAGATACTTTTATTTGGGGACAAGATATGGCCAACAAAGAAAAAGGCGGAATTTTTAATGTATCTAAAGGAATGCAGCAAGAGTTTGGGGAAAAAAGAGTTTTTAATGCGCCAATTGCTGAAGACTTTATCGTTGGAACTGCAAATGGTTTTTCTAGATTTAAAAAAGAGGCAAGAATAGTTGTAGAAGGTGCTGAGTTTGCCGACTATTTCTGGCCAGCAATGGAGCAATTAGTTGACTCTTCTCATGATTATTGGAGAAGTAATGGAGCATTTAGTCCAAACGTGACAATTAGATTGGCCTCTGGTGGATATATTGGTGGTGGTCTTTATCACTCTCAAAATATTGAAGGTACTCTAACTACATTTCCTGGGATTAGAGTAGTTGTTCCTGCTTTTGCTGATGATGCTGCAGGACTTTTAAGAACATCTATGCGATCTGAAGGAATAACGATGTATTTAGAACCTAAGGCCTTATATAATGCAAAGTGGGCAGCAAATCACGTGCCGCAAGATTATGAAGTTCCATTTGGCAAAGCAAAGGTTAGAAGAAGTGGTAGTGATTTAACTATTCTAACTTATGGGAATACTGTTCATTTTTGCTTAGATGTGGCCGAAAAAATTTCTCAAGATCTTAATAAAGAAGTTGAAGTTGTTGATTTGAGATCTCTTAACCCACTAGATGAAGAAACCATTTTGAATTCTGTAAGAAAAACCAATAGATGTTTAATCGTTCATGAAGACAAAGTATTTGCTGGTTTTGGTGGAGAGTTGGCAGCTATTGTAACTGAAAAAGCATTCATGGATTTAGATGCACCTGTTAAAAGAATTGGCGCTACGTACACTCCTGTTGGTTTTAATAGAATTTTAGAAAAAGCGATACTGCCAAATGCTGATAAAATTTATGATGCAGTTAATGAAATTTTAAATTTTTAATAATTCAACATCAAAATGAGGGAGCTTTTTCTTAATACTTTTTAAGGTTCCTTCATTTTGGTCTATAACAAAAATTCTGCCATCTTCTTTAGTTGTATCAATTGTTTTTAATATATCCAAACTTGAACATTCAAATTCATTTTTTAAATTGTGATATAAAAATATCTTTCCTGTAAAACTATTTGAAATATAAATATTGGGTCCTTGTTTTGATGGAGGGTTGAGTTCCTGTCTTACAAGTTGCCCATCAAAAAAGTAATTCATCTCCCAAAAAAGGTCTAATTCTTTTGAAAGTTTATTGTCTGTTACCCAGATAATTCCAGCGACATTTTGAGTAATTAATGTTTTTAATTTCTCTAACTTATTCATATCAATTTATCCAAAACTCCATTTATTAATGAATAGCTTTCATTGGAACCATACTTTTTAGATAACTCAATATACTCATTTAAAATTACTGCCTTTGGAATTTCCTTCATTGCTTCTTTTTCACCAAGGGCCAATGTTAAAATGCTCTGCTCAACAGGGGAGAGATCACCGAGATTTTTATTTTTTAAACTCGAATTCAAAAGGGAAATAGTATTTTCAATTTCATTCAATGTTTTAACAATTATTTTTCGAGCATAAAACAATTGATCATCACTTAATTGATTAGTACTTTGGTCTTTTTCATCATCTTCGATAAAATAAGATAAATTAAAATTATCTAATAATTGATCTATATACCTTGGATCATTACTTTTTTGTGCATGCTCGTGAAGCCCATTTAATCCTTCACTTGAGATATGTTGAAAGAAGAAATTAAATGCATATTCTCTAGCATCAGTTTTTTTTATACTCATACTTAAACTTCTATTTATAAACAGGAAAATCTTTACATAAGTTTATAACAGATTTTCTAATGTCATTAATTATTGATTCATTATCGTGATTTTTTAAAGCAGTCACAATCCAATTTGCCACTTCATTCATGTGGTTTTCCTTTAAGCCTCTTGTTGTAATCGCAGGTGTTCCTAATCTAATTCCAGAAGTAACAAATGGTGATCTTGTATCTCTTGGTACCATATTTTTATTACATGTGATTGCAGCTTCTTCTAAGGCTTTTTCAGCTTCTTTTCCCGTTAAATTAACAGAGTCAGTTTTTGCTAAAAGAAGGTGGTTATCAGTTCCACCTGAAACAATATCTAGTCCTTGAGAGATTAGGGCCTCTCCTAAAGCTTTGGCATTTTTAATAACTTGTTCTTGATAAGACTTGTATTCCGGAGTTAAGGCCTCTAAGAATGCAACAGCTTTAGCTCCAATTACGTGCTCTAGGGGGCCACCTTGAATTCCAGGAAAAATATTTGAATTAATTTTTTTCGCTAGCTTTTCATCGTTAGTGAGAATTATTCCACCTCTTGGACCTCTAAGAGTTTTATGCGTTGTAGATGTTACGATGTCAGCAATTCCAATTGGACTTGGATGTAAATCAGCTGCAACTAATCCTGCAATATGGGCCATATCTACCATTAATAAAGCACCAACTTCATCAGCAATTTCTCTAAATTTATTAAAGTCAATAAATCTTGGATAAGCAGATGCACCAGCAACAATCAAGTTTGGTTTGAACTCTTGAGCACTCTTTCTAATTAAGTCGTAATCTAGTAGTTCCGTTTCTTCATTTAAACCATAAAATTTTACATCAAATAACTTTCCAGAAAAGTTTACTGGTGAGCCATGAGTTAAGTGTCCACCATGGTCTAAGTTCATTCCTAACACTTTATCGCCAGGGTTAATTAAACTAAAATATGCGGCCATATTTGCTTGTGAACCAGAGTGAGGCTGAACATTGGCAAACTCACAATTAAAAACCTTTTTTACTCTATCAATGGCCAGTTGTTCAATAGAATCAACATGTTCACAACCACCGTAATATCTTTTCTTTGGATAACCTTCAGCATACTTATTTGTTAAGATAGAGCCTTGTGCTTCCATTACAGCTTTTGAAGTATAATTTTCAGAAGCAATTAATTCTAATCCTTCTTCTTGTCTCATCATTTCATTGTTAATGAGTTTTGTAATTTCTGGGTCCATTTTTTCTAATGAATTTGCATTTTGATGAAACATAGTGACTCCCTTATACTGATTTAATTATTACTGAAGCGTTTGTACCACCAAATCCAAATGAGTTATTTAAAGCATATTCAACTTCAACTTCATTCGCTTTGTTTGGTGTATAGTTAAGATCACACTCTGGATCTTGATTATCTAAGTTAATTGTTGGTGGTATGACTTTTTTATACAGCGCAAGTGTTGAAAATACTGTCTCAATTCCTCCTGCTGCTCCCAATAAATGTCCAGTCATAGATTTAGTAGAACTTACATGTAAATTTTGAGCATGGTTTCCAAAAGTTTCTTTTAAGGCCTTCGTTTCAGCAATATCTCCAAGTGGAGTAGAAGTTCCATGTGCATTCACGTAACCAATTTGTTCTGGGCCAATTCCTGCTGATTCTATAGCATTTTTCATACATTGAGCAGCACCAATTCCTTCTGGGTGAGGGGCCGTTATATGATGAGCATCAGAGCTAGAGCCATGACCTACAATTTCTCCATAAATTATTGCTCCTCTTGCTTTGGCCTTTTCATAATTTTCCAAAATTAAAATTCCAGATCCTTCACCCATAACAAAACCATTTCTATCAATATCAAATGGTCTTGAAGCTTTTTCAGGAGTATCAACACTTCTTGAAAGTGCTTTCATATTTATAAAACCTTGAAGTCCCATATTACAAAAAGTACTTTCTGCACCACCTGTGATCATTACGTCATGTCTACCGGCCATTATCTCAAATGCTGCTGCTGATATTGCATGAGCACCAGATGCACAAGCTGAAGCAATTGTATAGTTAACACCTTTAATTCCGTGTTTTAGTGAAACCATACCAGTCGCCATATTAGGAATTATTGATGGAATAAAAAATGGTGAAACTCTTCTTGGACCTTTTTCATAAAAGTTTTGAGTTCCTTCTTGTATAAGTGGAAAGCCACCCATACCCACTCCAATAATCGATCCAACCCTATTGAGATCATAATTATTTGAAGTTAATGCTTGTGAGTTTATAAGTGCTTCATGAGTAGCTTGTAGAGCAAAGTGAATAAACCTATCATTTCTGCTTACTTCTCTTGGGTCTAATACATCTTCACTAATACTAAAATTTTTAACTTCTCCACCGATATTTACAGTTAAATCTTCATTAGTATATTGGTTTTCAATTTTACTTATTCCTGATTTTCCGTTTACAGCATTTGTCCAAATTGTTTCAAGGTCATGACCTAAACCACAAATGGCTCCCATTCCTGTAATTGCGACTCTGTTACTCATAGAATTTCTCCTAATTTCGACTAAAATTTCACTAGGATTTTAGAATTTTTAAGGCCAATGGAAAAGACCTAATTGGGATTATAATTAGTCTCGTAGAATCCGATAAGTTGGATATAAAAAAAGGGCCAAAAATTGGCCCTTCATTTATTGGTGATTGTATTTTTAAATTAATTACTTTTACCTAAATATGTTACAACGTCAGTTACAGTCTTTAGACCCTCTGCATCTTCCTCTGGAATTTCTACTCCAAAAGTATCTTCCATTTTCATCATTAACTCTGCAATATCAAGTGAATCTAGGTTCAAATCGTCTACAAAACTAGTTGTACCGTTGATTTTAGCAATATCAATTTTTGTTTGGTCGCTAATTAGCTTGATTACCTTGTCTTCCATTTTTTCTCTCCTAAAATATTTCTAAATGTATAAACCACCGTCTATTTTTATAGTTTCACCAGTAATATAACCTGAAGACTTACTTAGTAGAAAACTTACCAGATTGGCAACTTCTTCTGTATCTCCAAATCGTTTTAAAGGTATAGAAGAAAGATACGCTTCTTTTACCTTATCATCAAGAGTATCAGTCATATCTGTTGAAATAAATCCAGGACACACTGCGTTGCACCTTACATTCCTAGACGCTAATTCTTTTGCATATGACTTAGTAAATCCAATTAAACCTGCCTTCGAAGCTGCGTAAGAAATTTGAGAAGCATTCCCCATTAAACCTACAATTGAACTAATATTCACCACGGATACATTTTCAGCTCTTAAGAAGTTTCTTGTTAAAAGTTGAGTGAGCATAATTGTAGATTTTAAATTTGTGTCTAAAGTTCTACTTAAATCTTCTTCTTTTAATCTAAGAATAATTTGATCTTTAGATATTCCCGCATTATTTACTAGTCCAGTGATTGTTCCAAAATCTTCTTGAAACTTTGTAAGTGCTTCTTTCATCTGCTCCGTATTGGTAATATCAAATAAAAGAGGAGTTGCTTTAGTTGCTCCGTTAGATTTTAATTCTTCAGCTAATTCGTTTGCAATTGCTTCTTTTCCTTCTCGGAAATTAAAAACAATGTGGGCATTTTGTTTGGCCAAATTTAAGGCCAATGCTTTTCCAATGCCTCTAGTTGCTCCAGTTATTAATATTATTTTTTCTTTTAAATCAGGGTAAATAACACTCATTTTAAAGCTCCTCAACGCTGTCAAACGCTCCATCTTTATCTAAGGAAATTACGGTAATATTAGGATTAATTTTTCTAACAAGTCCGGCCAACACTCTTCCTGGTCCGACTTCAATACAGATTGTATTATCTGCAAGTTTTTGAATACTTTGTGTCCATAAAACACTTCCATCTACTTGCTTGATTAAGTTTTCCTTAATGATTGATGGATCAGTATTAACTTCATATTTTTCAGTATTTATATTTGCAATATAAGGTATTGAGTTTTTGTTAAAATTAAAAGCCTCAAAAGCATTTTCTAACTTTATAGCAGCAGGTTTCATTAATGATGAATGAAATGGAGCTGAAACTTTTAGTTCTATTGCTCTCATTTTTCCTTCAAAATTTTCATGTAACCAGTTAACAGCTCTATCACAAGCATTGGCTTCTCCTGAAATAACAATTTGAGAAGGATCATTAAAGTTTGCTGGCATGACTTGTGATTCTGGAGTTGAAACTTCTTCACATGCTTTTCTTACAAGTGCTTCATCTACTTTTACAATTGCATACATTTTTCCCTTACCAGCGGGAACTGCATCTTGCATGAATTGTCCTCTGAGGTTTACTGCTTGAACAGCGTCTTCAAAGCTAAGAACACCCGCTGCAACTAGTGCAGAATATTCTCCAACTGAGTGACCAAGAACTTGATCAATATTTATATTTTTTTTATCGAGTATTGGTTTAAGTTTTTCATAAAGAGCAATACTATAAGTAAGTATCGCCGGTTGTGCATTAGCTGTAAGTTTTAAGTCTTCTTCAGGACCTTCAAAACAAATTTTAGAAAGGGAGAATTCTAATTTTTGATTGGCCCTTTCAAACAATTGGTAAGGAGCTTGTCCCTCTAGAGATTTTCCCATTCCAACATATTGAGAGCCTTGACCAGGAAACAAAAGTGTTACATTTTTACTCATATAAACCTCAATCTAATATTTTAATAAAGTGGCGCCACTTGTGAGACCTGCTCCAAATGCATCAAATAAAACAATATCACCACGTTTTATTTTGCTTTCATTAATAGCCTCATGAAAAGCGATAGGAATTGTAGCTGCGGAAGTATTTCCATATTTTTGAATATTGATTATAACTTTTTCAGGATTGATTCCTAAAATTTTCCCTGTCATTTCAATTATTCTAACATTTGCTTGATGAGGAACTAACCAATCAACGTCATTTAGAGTTAGCCCTGCTTTTTCTAGAACAAGTTGAGCATTTGAGGCCAAAGTTCTTGTTGCGACTTTGAACATCTCTTTACCCTTCATTTGCATGAAGTGATCACCTTTTTCAATATTTTCTTTTGTGATTGGAAAAACAGCTCCACCAATAGGCTGGTCAAAAAACTCTTTTCCTTTGCCATCGGCCCCTAAACAAGAAGAGAGTATTTCAGACTCTTCTCCTTCTTTAGCTTTACTTATAACGCCAACTCCACAGCCATCACCAAAGAGAATGCAGCTTGTTCTATCTTTCCAATCAACTTCTCTACTTAACATTTCTGATCCAACAACAAGTACGTTTTCAACCATTCCTGTTTTAATAAATGAATCGGCCATGTTAAGACCATAAACAAATCCAGAACATGCAACTGAAATATCCAGAGCTGCACATTTATTGGTAATTCCTAATTTTTGCTGTAGTAAGCATGCAGAATTAGGAAGTTTATAATCAGGTGTAACTGAAGCGAAAATTATCATGTCGATATCATTTGCTTCTAGGTTTGCTTCCTTTAAGGCATCAAGTGAAGCATAATAGGCCATATCACTTGGCCATTCTCCACCTTCTGTTGAACAAATTCGTCTCTCACTTATACCTGTACGTTCGAAAATCCATTGATCGTTTGTATCTACAATTTTTTCTAAATCGTGATTTGTTACTATTTTTTTTGGAAGATAAATTCCTGTTCCACTTATTTTAGATTTATACATATTCAGGACCTAGGTCTATTTTGCATTGATTTAATTTTGCAATTTATTTTTATATTTAAAAAAAAGGGCCCTATATGGGCCCTGGATCAATATTTTTTTACTTATAGGTCTATTTGACAAGAAAAAAGTAATATTAAATTACTCAGCATCTTGTTCTAAGTCTTCTTCTTCAGACTTCATTACAATTACTTCTTTACCTTTGTAATGTCCGCATGTTGAACAAACATGGTGAGGAAGTGATTGAGCTCCACAGTTTGGACAAGAATAAGTGTTTCTTGAATATAATTTGTGGTGTTGTCCAGCTCTTCTTAAACCTTTTCTTGATACAGATGTTCTTTTCTTAGGTACTGCCATTTCTATCTCCGCTTCATAATCCGCATAAATTTAAAATTTAGATTCAATTTGATACGCCACTTAGCATAAGCTTGCAAGGACTTTTTAACTTTTAACTTGAAAAATTGAGTATTTATAGGCCGTAAAGATTACTAAGGGTCCTTTTCAAAACCAAAAATTTGTTTATACTGCTCCCAATCAATAAATTTCAGGGGATTTTATGAAGTGGGCATTGTTTTTAATTGTTATGTGCGCCAAGTCATTTGCAGTCGAATTTAGTTCAATTGCAAAGGGTTCTGCTGAAATCAAGTTTAAGGCCAGTGAAAGTGTTCTATTGGCCAAGTCTATAAAGTATAAATTTAAGGATATAGATTTAGGGCCTAAAGAGGACTCTGAACTTGGAATAAAGACTTATTCTCAATACTTTGAAGAAATTGATAATCTAAAGGAAGGAGTTCAATCAAATTTTTCAATCACACATCAGTGGGAGCTTTCTTCATTAGAAGAAATTATTTCAACGAAACTAGGTGACGATAATTTTATTACGATTAGGTCTAAAACTTTAAAAACTAGCTATTATAGGCCTCTTTTTATTTTGAAAAAAAGAATAAAGCTTAATTCTGTAGAATTAGAAGATGATCTTGCTAATGACGTATTTGGTTCTTATTTAGAGTTTCCTATTAAAACTTTAATAAGTGATTTGTTAAAGTTTGATGCAGAGTTAGAGGTAAATCCAACATCACAGTTAACAGGTTTTAAGTGTAAAGGAAGTTGGATGGGAGATGTAACTTGTAAGTTTAGTTTCCAATCACAAGCTACATTCTCGCTAGATCCTCTATAATTTATTTTATTAAACTATTCCATTTTTCTTGAGAATCAATAATCTCATCAGAGATTGAAATATTCGTTAAGTCAGCTTTTGAGATGGTAATTCCAATGAACTTTGTATCTCTAATTTTTACGCTTTCTAGGTTAAGAGAATCTATATCACAATCAATAAAAATAGTATCTCTAATGCTTGAACCAATGAAGTTTGCATTAGTAAATTTAGATTTATTCAATTTAGAGTCTTTAATAACAGAACCAGAAAATTCATTCTCAGTAAAAGTTGAATCTGATATTTTTAGTTCCTTGAACTTAGATCCATTTAATGTATTTTCATTGAAGTTTGATGAAAGAACGTCAATATATTTTAAATGAGATCCATTGAATTGATTTAAGTCAAAATTAGATTGAGATAAATTAACATAATCCATTTTACTAGCATTAAATTGATTTTTATTCATCTTAGACTGATTTAATTCAATATTTTTGCAGCTAGAAACATGAAACTCATTTCCATTAAATTCAAACTCTTCACCTTCCGGGTGATTTACTTTACTTAATATTTTTTGATTGTTTGAACCTTTCCTTTCATCAATTTGAATATCTCCAATTGCCTTATTTACAATATTATTAACAAATCTATCTATTCCAAAAAATGAATTATCTTCGTTCGTGTCTTCATGGCTTCTTGAATTTGTTTTTTCTTCAGGTGAGTTCAATGCCTGAAGTAATTCAGCTGCTTGGTCATCTGAAATTTTTCCATTTTTGTTCAATTCCATTATTTTTAGTATTTCTTCCTTCATGATTCTCCTCCTGTCTCTTATACACATCTCCGAGCCCACGAGACTAGTGCCAATCTC
>CAXHCD010000010.1:0-72582 GCA_964015265.1 uncultured Oligoflexia bacterium | reverse complement strand
ATCGTCGGCAGCGTCAGATGTGTATAAGAGACAGCTTTTATGATCATTAAGAACCCAAAATATTTTTCTGGTAGCACCTTCACCGTAAAGTTGTTCCAAAGGAAAAAAAGATGTTTCTTTGCTAAAATTGCCAACAGCATCACTTGGGGCCCATAAGCCTGCTCCAGCATTGCCAGCTAAAAACCTTCTTGAAGAGATGACCATATCTAAAGTAATATCTTTTGCTTCACTGCCAACTCCCACAAATGTTCCATTTGCTTCTAATAATGTTTTTTCTCTAAGCATTTTGTTTCTGCCAGAATAGTGATCATCTCTAGTTTTTCTTATTGCAGAGACAAAATCATTTATAAGGTCACTATATTCATGTTTTTTTATATAGGTATTAAAAGAACCAACTCTATCCATTTTTTCTAAGATATCGACCATTGTATGAACTTTTGGATTTGAGTATAAAAACAAACCTTGAGAATCAATTAGATCATAAGATCTTTCTAATAATTTAAAATCAATTAATTTATCGATTTCTTTTTTTAGATTTTGAGATCTTTTATTAATCATATTTTGTAAGTTTTGAAATAAGGAATTACTATCGACTGAATTTCCTAAAGAGTTTCTTTCAAATTCAGAAATTCTAGATCTCATAGGAGTTGCAAAAGTATTTCCATAAGCTAAGCCGTGTCCAATTGCATCTAAGTTTGCATTAAGATCTGATATTTTAAATCCCGTAGGTATATCTTTTAAAAAACTAATTTGTTTTTCAATCTCATCTAATTGATTAGAATCTAATTTCTTTAAAATTTTATTTATAGCTTTATAATTCTGATTTTCTTTTTTTGAAGCATATTTTCCACTATTAAGGTCTAGCTCATCTTTAATTTTTTGAGTCTGGACTTGGTTACTATCTGATATATTTAAAATTTTTAAAGCATGCTCAAAACAATTAGAAAAAGTTTTAGAGTAGCTAATTGTTGAAAATGAAAGTAAAAGTAGTGCTAAAAAAAGTTTCATACCCAATTTTAGCATTCAGTTGAGTAAGCGTTTTGAATCTTGTAGTTTTTTCAAGTATGTCAAGAATAGATCAAACCCTGTAATTTCGACAACTTACCCTTATGCTCAAACTTATTCTAATATCTCAAAGAAATTCTCTTTCGAGTCTTTCTCAACCCAAAAAACTTGAACCTTATTATTTTTTACTTTTCTTGTGAATTCTACCGGTTCTATTTTTGATTTTCCATCTCTACTAATTTTAACTTTTACCTTAGGATTAAAGTTAAACTTCAAGTAATTTAATTCTTTGTTTAAAAATCTTCTACTGGTTAGCCCACATTCTCCAGAAGAAAGATTTGAGCCAATGGCATCTGTTTTATATTTAGATTTTTGAAAATAAATTCTTAAATCGTTAGCTTTTAAATCATCATAAAGAACATATGCTGTACCACTAGACTGATAGTTTCTTTCAAATTTGCATATCATTAATTGTCTCGCCTGAGATGCCGAGATCGTCATAAGTAATGTAAAAACTAAAGCTACATATTTCATTTTCACCTGCTCTTTTATTTAAATATTGTGAAATTAGATACCAGTGAGATCTTGTTATTGCAAGAATTTTAATTCTAAAGCGATTAAAAAGATATAGATAAATTTAGCCTACCAGTCTCCAGTTAAGAGAAGATTTTCTACTCTTTTCAAATAAGCTGATAGATCTATTTTTTGAATCCATTCCTTATAGTCCCACAAATTTTGCGTGAGCAAAGTTAAATCTTTATAAACAAATGTCTGAGCACTTTCTTTTTTTTCTAGGGCCTGTACTTCAACAGTGATTAAGTCGTATTCTTCGCCTTCATAAACACTTAATAGCTTTATTGTTTGTTCACTTGGATTAAGTAAAACACCATCAACACTTGAGTCTTTATCTTTTATTAGACCTGGAAATTCTTCATCTTTAACATAGACACATTTGTAATTTTCAAGGGTAGCTTGTGAAATAAAATCATCATCAAAGCTGGCCTTAGTTACAAGCTCATATACTTGTGAGTTTTGTAATGTGCCATATACAAAGATCATTTCTAGAAGTGCTCAGCAAGCTTCATTGCATAACTTGGGAGCGAATACTTCAATAACACATTACTGTTAGCGACTTTATCATAGTGCTTATTAGATTTAGAAAAGAAGTATTCTGAAACATCTGAATCTTTTAAAAAGATTGTATGTCCTTTGCCAGCAAATCGTCGTAAAACAAAATCAGAATCTAGAAAACAAACTTCTCTAATCATAAAGTTCTTACCAACATAAACAATAATGACATATTGGCTTAACTCAACCAGAGATTTTCTAAGTTTTATTCCCTTAGGAGAAGTTGCGTTCCCCCATGGAATCTTAACTTCGACTCTTTTATTTTGTAGATAAAAATCAAAACCTCTTTGAGAAGTTGACTTTAATTGCTTAAGTCCAAAGATTGATTTTGCATACCACTCACCTAGCTGAACAGGTAAGTTCTTTCCATTCATAAGAATTTGTTCATTACTTAATGTTTCATAACATTTATTTACAAGTTCTATGGAATCAAAGATTTCTTTGTTATTTGGTAATTGAAGAACCATGATTTTCTTCGCGTTTCGTACGCCAAGTTTTTTACCATATTGTTTTTCAAACCAACTTTTTAATTTCGGAACTTCAACGAGATCGAATGAATCAAATACAAATCCACTTTTTACTAATTGATCTTCACTTGTAAGTTCGTCAATCTTCTTTACGAGATACTTAAATGGAGCAAACTCCCCAGGGTCCTTGCCTCTTACAATCAATGTTTCCTTGTCGTAATTGCTACTACCGTGAGTCTCCTTCGAATACGAGGCAATCTCCTCGTATAGCCGTTCTAAATTCATGTAAACCTTTATTTAATTTTTTAATCATAATCTAATATTAGTCTAACAGAATTTTGGCTAAACCTCCATGCTTGTTAAATCTTCCTCAAAGTTTAGAATTGACTGGGCAATCCCCGAATTTCTAACAAGGTAGTGCTGACAAAAGATCTTAAAGTCATCTATTTTACTCTGATAATATTTTTTATCATCACCATTAGCTCCGTCAATTAAATCTAATGCCTTACAAGCACTCTTAAAAGAAAGCCAAGCAATAGTTAAATTTCCACAATAATTTAGAAAATCTGTAGCCGTTGCTAAAATGCCATTAAAATTTTTCTCAGAAGCTTTCTTTGTATAGGCTCCTAAAATTTCTTGGGCCTTTGCAAGTGATTTAGCAATAAATCCTACTTCAGATTTAAACTTGGCCGCGTGTGGACTTTCTAAATCTTTTTGAATCATAGTCGCTAGTTTTGTAATGGCCTTTCCTTGATCCTTTAATATTTTTCTTGTGACAAAATCAATTGCTTGAATCCCATTTGTTCCTTCATAAATTGAAGCAATTTTAGAGTCTCTTGCATATTGTTCAACACCGTATTCAGAGCAGTATCCATAACCACCGTGAACTTGAATAGCATCAACACAAACTTGAAATCCTTCATCTGTACAAAAAGATTTTGAAATAGGTGTTAATAGTGCAATCAGATCGTTCACTTCATGATTACCGCTTTCTTCTTGATCAAATAAACTCGCTATATACAGATTAAGAGTTCTCATTCCTCTACTCATTGATCTCATTTTTAAAAGCATTCTTTTTACATCAGGAAGATTAATGATTTCTGATTTAAATTGAGATCTCTCTCTTGCATATTGTTCAGATAATTCAAAGGCCATATTTGCTTGAGACTCGCCTTGAACTCCACATAAAAGTCTCGCCTCATTCATCATAATGAACATATTGGCCATACCTTCAAATTCTTTTCCAATCAGCTCACCTTCACATTGACCATTTTGACCAAACGTTAGTTCACATGTCGCTTGTCCGTGAAGTCCCATCTTCTCTTCTATCTTTGTACATTTAACATCATTAGATTCACCTGATGTACCATCATCATTAATTTTATATCTAGGAACGATAAATAATGAGATCCCCTTGGTTCCTTCTACTCCTTCAGGAGTTCTCGCTAAAACTAAGTGAATATTATTTTCATAAAGATCACTTTCTCCAGAAGAGATAAAAATCTTCACTCCTTTAATTGAATACTTTCCATTATCTAAAGGTGTAGCAGTTGTTGTTAAAGCACCAACATCAGAACCAGCACCCGCTTCAGTTAAACACATGGTTCCACCCCAACGACCTTCAATCATTGGAACAGAATATTTATCTACTTGCTCTGGTGATCCGGCAGCTCTAATAGTATTGAGTGCACCTTGAGTTAAGTTCGGATACATAGCATATGAAACGTTTGCGCTATTACAAATTGAATTACAAGCTACATAAATTTGTTTTGGTGCAGGAATTCCACCAATATCTTCTGGGTATCCAAGCCCCATCCATCCATTTCCATAGTACCCGTCATGGGCCTTTTTAAAACTTGGAGGAACTACGACGCCCGCATCTGTCAACTTAACACCAACAGTATCTCCTTCCTCTCTTGTAGGAAAAACTTCGTTCTCAATAAACTTATCAAATTGATTAACAATTTCTTTTAAATCATTAACCTCATAACCTTCTATATAGCTCTGGCATTGAAATAATTCAAAAAGGTTAAAATTAATATCTTTTAGATCTGTTCTATATTGGGCCATAAAATTCTTCCTTGTAATTAATGGATTAAGACCCCTCTATTATATATGGAAATTGAATTTCTTAAAGAAAAAAAGGGCCCAAGATTCGGCCCTTTTAAAATAAATATAATTTAAGATTTTTTTAAAGAATATTAAAACATATTTGTAATTTGATACATTTGCTCAGCATCTTCACTTACGTAATAAACTGGATTACCAACCAAAGGAATTGCTAAGTTAATTTCATAAACTTCATCATTAAAAGTTAATACTCTAAACGCTGCTGGACCTGTTTGAACCTGCGCTTTTACATTATTTAATATATTAACTAAGTTATTTATAATCTCTTGGTTTGAACTTCCAAACTCGTGATTAACTGTTGAACCATTAACTGAACGACCAAACGTTCTCAAAAAATCAACATCTGTAGAAGTATAATCAATTCCAAATATTCCATCTCTTTCTCTAACTTCATAGCTATAAAGATTATAAATAAACGTCATTCTTCCATTTGGTACAGATATAAATCTTCCGGCCTGCACCTCAGTAACAAAGCTTGAATAATTACTAACGTTACCAACATTTCCTACACCACCAGTGTAAGTAGATGGATTAGTTATCACTATTGATTCTTCTTTCTCCTCATCACCGGATCCACCACAACTTGTAGCTATTACGCCTACGATGAGAAACATTAATAATGTTTTCCAGTATTTCATTATCCTCTCCTAAGTATAAATCTATCTACACAGATAATAAGCAATATCGATGCCAAAAAAATCTTTTATAAGTAGCTAGAAAAAGGATTGAATCACTCATGTTACTGTCTATTATTTTGACGGCCAATTATTTAACAAACACTTAGATAAGTGATGAAAGTAATTTGGTTTTAACTTATAATTAATCTTAATGAAAACCGGTGATATTGCTCCAAATTTTGAAATCCTATTAGTTGACGAAAGAAAAGTTGAGCTTTATGAGCTATTAAAAAATGGTCCCGTTGTTTTAAATTTTATTATGGGTACTTGGTGTCCATTTTGTACGAATCATTTAAAAAAGGTTCGCCAATGGCAAGAAAAACTCTCTAAAAAAACTACAATGATAATTATTTCAAGTGAGCATTATTTAAAGCTTCAGTCTTGGTCGAAAAAAAATCAAACCAGTTATTTATACGCTAGTGACCCAGAATTAGAAGTTATTAAATTATATGAGGCTAAAAACTTATTATTAAATACAGCAACTCCAGTAACTGTTTTAATTGATACTGATAAAACTATTAAAATCTATTTTAATGGTATTAGAAATAAGTCTTCTAGAGATAATCTAATCAATAAAATTTGCAAAACTTGTTCTTAAATCTGGGCCTCTTTAATAACTCGATCAATTGTTTCAATTAAACGCTTATTCATTTGCCTTGGTGATAAAAATTGTCCAATTAATTCCGGTTCAGCAACTCTAGCTTGTATCTCTATAGCAACTGCCTTTGCAATAAGCCCCAAAACTTGAGATTTCTTTTTGCTATATAAAGGATTTGATAAATAATATTTCCATACGTGACCACGAGTTGCATTTAAAATTTCATGGGCCTCATAAAACTTATTACGACCCCATTCTGTTACAACATCTTTTTGATAAATTACACCATTGCTTAAATCAAAACTAGTAAATACTTTTTTTACTCCATCAGTTTGGACCACGTCTGGAAGAACTGATAAAGGGAGTTTATTCTCAAAATCTCTTGAAATCTTTTCTTTTTTACTATTTGAAAACTCTATTGATTTAGAAATTGATTTCGGATCATTCAAATAAGTTACAGTAATTGTATCTGCTAAAAATTCGTCATAAGCAGTAAACAATTGAGAGTTTATATCAGCTTGTAATATCTCCATGTATTGATTATATAATTCGTTTATAGGTTTTAACTCTTCAATTATTTCAACCCAACGCTTTTTATCATTTTCATCAGTAATACTATATAATCTAGCATTATAAATTTTTTCATTAAGCCTTGTGATTTTCTGATCAAATCTTTTTAATGATTCTTTATGCTTGCTTTCATCTAAGTTTTTCTTCCATATTTTAATTTCTAAATCTGCTTTTTCACCTGTAATAGTTGCTCTTTTTTCAAATAAGTCTTCAATTATTTTTTTTGATTCAGCACTTTGATACTTATTAACAATACTAATTAATTCCTGGTTTAATTGATTTTTTTGAGCACCAATACTCGCCCAATCTTTTTGTGTTTGTTTAAACTTGGCCCAAGGTTCAAGAGTTTTTTGAAAACTTGCATCAATTATTGCATGGGCAATTTCATGAACTTGAATAGGTTTTGAAAATTTTGGATGTTTAGCATACCACTTATGAAATCCACTTTTAAGAAATTGAACCGGAACATTAACACTTGAGCGAATTGGATTATAATGAGGACTTTTAGAAGAAACGACAGAAGTTGTTAAATGCTTGCTTAATATAATCATTAATTGGTTAGGAATTTCGAAATCATCTAAAAGCGAAATATTTAAACTCAAATAAGTTTTCATTAAATCTTTTAAATCTCTATCTTTAACTAAGTCATCTTGAGTAGAAACAGCAATCAATTTATTTTGCCCATCAACAATATAAGAAGCCTCAATATAACGATTATTTTCATATTGCTTTACTTCAAATTGATTGCTTGCATTTAGAAGCTCATTAATCGCCTCTTTACACTTATCATCAGAAAATCCTGAAAATGAATATAGAAGGAATAAAATAAGTATAAACAAACAGCGCATGAGACATTCTAAGTCATTAAAATGCCTCGATCTCACAAATCAAAATTTTTACATGGATGTAAAGTTTATGACACACATAAAGTATCGGAAATACACAACAAATATTCTCAATATACTGGCATTCTTAGATAAATAGTTATAAATTTAGAAGTCATAAGGGAAATATTAATGACAAACCAAAAAGAGCTATGTCTCATTATACCTTGTTATAATGAAGAAGGACGGCTCAATATAAATTCTTTTAAACAGGCCTTTTCAAACTACTTAAATGTTGAGTTTTTATTTGTTAATGATGGAAGCTTAGATAAAACAGCTCACCTATTAAATAATTTAGAAAATTCATTTGAAAATGTTTCTTTTTTAGATCTAAAACAAAATGTTGGAAAAGCTCACGCCATTAGAGAGGCTGTTAATTCATTAGAAGTAGATTATAAATATATCGGTTTTTTTGATGCTGATTTAGCAACGCCATTAAGTGAAGTCCAAAACTTTTTAGAAAAATTAAACTCTAATCCTCATATTCTATGCATAATGGGAGCAAGAATTTTAAGGCTTGGGGCTCCTATTAAAAGAAAAGCCTACAGACATTACCTTGGTCGAGTATTTGCGACTATTGTTAGTATGATGTTAAAGCTTCCAGTATATGACACTCAATGTGGAGCTAAAATTTTTAAAGGTTCAATTGCCAAAAATATTTTCACTGATGGATTTGTCTCAATGTGGTTTTTTGACGTTGAATTAATTTTTAGAATTTTATCTACGATTAAAAAAGAAGAATACTTAACATCATTTTATGAGCTACCTCTTACAAATTGGGAAGATGTGGCCGGAAGTAAACTAAAGTTTACAGACTTTTTAAAGACTCCTTTAGAACTCATTAAAATTTACAGGAAATACTGCTAGTGGAATTTATTAAAAATTTATCTATTAAAAAAATATTTTTAATATCGTGTCTTATCCATTTAATTGCCTCAATTTTTAGTTCAGGATTTCATCACTTTGACGAACACTTTCAAATATATGAGTTTTTAAATTTCAAACTAGGACAAACTCCAGCGCAAGACCTGCCATGGGAACACCGTGAAATGGTTAGACCATGGATTCAAGTTTATTTTTATTTAGGGATTCAAAAGGCCATCTCTTTTTTAGGTATCCAAAGTCCCTTTATCTTTGCCTTTATTTTTAGATTAATAACTTCTTTTTTTGGACTCTATTCAATTTATTGCTTTATTCCCGTTTTAAGAGAATGGTTTAAAAAAGAAGAATCTTTCAAACTCTCCTTAGTATTATTAAATTTTTGTTGGTACATTCCCTACATTCAAACGCGAACAAACGCTGAAAGCATGTCCACTAGCTTATTCTTGATTGGAATGAGTTTGTTTTTACAAATTCAACAAAGAGAGTCTTACTTCACATCCTTTGTAAGTGGAGTTTTTCTAGGGGCCAGTTATTTAGTAAGGTATCAATTAGCACTGATGACTGCATTTTTATGGTTTTGGGCACTCATATTCAAAAAAATAAAGTTACAATATTTAGCTATTATTGCTGTATCAATTTTATTAATGATTGGATTTGGAATTCTAACTGATTATTGGGGCTACGGAAAATGGACCTTTGCTCCTTTAAATTTATTCACTTCTAATTTCACAGATGGAAGACTTGAAGGAAGCGGAGTAAGTCCATTTTGGTATTATATAAAGAAGTCATTATTTTCTGGTATACCACCAGTTAGCTTACCATTAATTATTGCAACATTTTGGGGTTGGTACAAAAAGTGGAAACACCCATTAACGTGGGCTACACTTCCATTATTTTTATTTCACTCATATATCGGTCACAAAGAGTTAAGATATATTTTTCCCGTAATCGTTATGTGTACCATTTATAGTGTTTATTTTTTCGAGCAATACAGAGATAAGGTTTTAAGCTATCCTAAAACTCTAAAAGTAATTGTCTCAATAAATATTTTATTTTTAGTTATTAGTATCTTTAGAGCTGCCAATCCATCAGTAAAATTTTATCAATTTATTTGGAATCATCCAGAAATTAAAAAGATTGTAACGGAAGTTGAAAACCCATTCACAATGTTGGGCCTTAATATTCACTATTACAAAAGAGAAAATATAAGTATTGAGAAAGTTACCAATTTCAAAGATAGAATTCATTCAGATGAATACCATTTTTTTAATAGAGGTCATTATATTTTTAAAATGGAAAGCTACCCACATTGTAAGTCTATTTTCATGGCCTACCCTAAGTGGAGTCTCAAATTTAATATAGGAAATTGGCTTTCTCGCTCTAGGGTATGGAGCTTATATAAGTGCAAAAACAAGTAATACCTGTAGCTATTTCTTAAATGAAAGTTTAAATAAGTTATTTTGTAATTTGCGAACCAACTCAGTTTCATAAAATTAAATACTTATATTTTTGTTCTTAACACCCTGTCCTTGACTAGAATTATCTGAAAAGCGATTATTTAACACTTTGAAATTTTGATAAATTATTTAGGAGATCATTCTATGTTAAGAATCACAGCACTTATTCTTTTAATGAATTCTTACGCATTCGCTGGAGAAATTCATTCTAAGCTAAATCCTAATGGACAATTATTCGATGGGATGGAAGACCTTTTAAAAGAACCCGTTAAATCTACAGCATATGATTACGACATTAATAAAAAAAGTAGAGACAAGTCTAATTTCAAAAAATGGGCACCACTAGTAAAATACTCTCTACCTTCTCCGTATCAAGATGATGCAGGAACTTGTCTTTTTATGTCACACACTGGAATTGTTGAATGGTGGCTAGCAAGATTGAACCCACATGTTAAAACTAGGATTGATGGACCGTTTGATTTAAGTGAAAGATATTCTGTGGCAATGGCCAATGATAAAATTGGAAACCACGTTGTTAATAATTGGATCACTGATACAATTTATAGATTTAATGTACACAAAGAACACGTAAGAAATAAGTACTATCCTTTTGCAAAAGGTTGGTTTTCATACGACAACTCTGGAAACACAATCAAAGCTAGAGCAAACTCAAAAGATGCAAAATATGGTGCGCAATACAATTGGGCCTCTACGACTAAAAGAGTAAGAGCTCCAAGTGTTCCACTTCCAGAATTTCAAAGACATATCCTATTTGCTGACCCAGAAAAAAATCAGTGGAATACATTAGTTACTCCAAGAAATATTGTTGCTGAAATTAAAGAAGCTCTTCATAAGAGAAAGGCTCCAGTAGAAGTAATCTATAATCACTATGGTTACTGGCACGCAGTTTATATCTTAGGATATGACGATGGTTTCAAGCACAATTGTAAATTCGTTAAAGATTATCCTCCTTATTTAAGAGATAGAATTTTAAAACTAAAAAAGAAATACAACGACGAAACGAATCCTCAAGTAAAAGCTAAAATAAAGGACAGAATTGAGTACTTTATTGGAAGAGGAAAAAGATTTATGGCAGCTTTAAAAAAGAAAGGTTGTAGATCAAGAGGTGTTTTCATCGTGAGAGATTCATTACAACCAGATAAGAATCTCCCACTTTATGATTATGACAAAAGAAGAAGAGGCGAAGAAGTCCATTATAGTAAAAGATATGTGGCAAGAGAGTACGAATGGGTAGAATACTTTGCCAATCATGTTTACCAAATAACTGCACAGTATTAATATATAAGAGTTTTAAGGCGTGAATTTCACGCCTTTTTTATTTCTATATGTGAGTACACTATGAATACCGTAAATGGACTAAGTCAAAAGCTATTACTAGTAGTATTAGATGGCTTTGGAATAAATGAAACTTCCACGAAAAATGCAATTAGGGATGCTAAAAAACCAAACCTTGATTATCTCTTTTCAAAATTTCCTTATACAACTATTGAAGCTGGTGGAGAACTCGTAGGGCTACCTAAAGGTGTTCGCGGAAATTCTGAAGTAGGTCATATGAATCTTGGAGCTGGTAGGGCCGTTAGACAAGACCTCATTAGAATAAATGAGGCGATTGAAAATGATACCCTTGCTGAAATGGAAAAGTTTCAAGAACTCGTTAGCGTAACGAAGTCAAATTCAAATAGAGTTCACTTAATGGGATTACTCTCAGATGGAGGTGTTCATTCTCATATTGATCACCTAAAAATTTTAATTAAAAAGCTTAGCTCTCAAGGACTTGAAGTTTATTTTCACGCTTTCATGGATGGAAGGGACACACCAAGAAATAAAGGTCATGAATACATAAAAGAGCTAAATGAAATTAAAGGTTTTAAGTTTGCTTCAATGCAAGGCCGCTCAATTGGAATGGATCGGGATAGAAGATGGAATAAAATCAAATTGGCCCAAGACACGATGACAGGTCATGGAAGTATTACAGAACAAACTCCCCTAGATTATATAAACGATCAGTATTCAAAAGATATCTTTGATGAATTTATAGAACCGACATTATTTAGTAAGGACTATGCTATTGAAGAAAATGATTCAATATTCTTCATTAATTTTAGACCTGATCGAGCAGTGCAAATATCTCTAGCATTTAATGACAAAGATTTTAAAGAATATGAAAGAAAGTTTTTAGCAAAATACTTTCTTTGTATGACTCCATATATACCTGATGAAGTAGAGCTTCCCATTCTTTTTGATAAGGAGCCTCTAAGCAATACCTGCTCTGAAATTTTATCAGACCTTGGATATAAACAATTAAAAATTGCTGAAACAGAAAAATATGCTCATGTAACTTTCTTTTTTAATGGCGGCAGCAAAAAGCCATTTAAAAATGAAAATCAAATATTAATTCCTTCTCCAAAAGAAGTTTCCACATATGATCAAAAACCAGAAATGGCCGCAAGAGATGTGACTGAAAGATTAATGGCCGAGATGGAAAATGATTATAAATTTATCTTAGTTAATTTTGCCAACTCAGATATGGTTGGACATACAGGAAACTATGAAGCTGCCGTTAAGGCCATAGAAGTATTAGACGAATGTATTGGTAAACTCACAAAAAGATGTGAGGAGCTTAATTATACAATGCTTTTAACTGCTGATCATGGAAATAGTGATGAAATGGAACACGCCGATGGTAGCCCTCATACTGCTCACTCAAAAGCTCCAGTTCCCGTTTGCCTATATGACTCAAAAATTATAGAAAGAGATCAAATTAAAATTAATGGCGATAACTTTTCATTAAAAGATATATCTCCAACAACTTTTTATTTATTAGGTTTAGATAAACCAAAATCTTTTGAAGGAAATTCAATTTTCAAATAAGGAATTGCTATGAGCTCTAAAATTAAAACAATTGCGGTAATGTGTAGTGGTGGTGATAGTCCAGGTATGAATTGTGCGATTAGAGCAGTTGTTAGAACGGCAATTGGTAAAAAAATTAAGGTTTTCGGAATCAAAAGAGGATATGCAGGGCTTTTACAAGGTAACTTTGAAGAAATGGACGCTTCTTCTGTAGGTAATATAATTCAACATGGTGGAACTGTATTACAAACTTCTAGATGCCCAGAGTTTCACAATGAAGATGTTCGTAAAGAAGCTTTTAACTTATTAAAAAGAAAAAATATTGATGCATTAATTGTTATAGGTGGGAATGGATCTTTTAACGGAGCCTATCAATTAAATTCTGAACATGATTTTCCAGTTATCGGAATTCCAGGAACAATTGATAATGATATTGAAGGAACTGATTTAACGATTGGTTTTGATACGGCCGTTCAAACAGCAATCGGTGCAGTGGATAAGATTAGAGACACGGCCTCTTCACATTCAAGAAATTTCATTGTTGAAGTTATGGGAAGAAAGTCTGATGCTATTGCTCTTCATGTAGGAGTATGTTGTGGAGCAGAAAATATTGTTCTACCGGGAAAAGACGTTGATTATAAGAAAATTTGCTCTGATATAAAGCGTGGTGTTGCCAGAGGAAAAAATTCTTCAATTATCGTTGTAGCAGAAGGAGAAACAGCTGGTCTAAGTTATAAAATTCAAGAAGAATTGAAATCGTCATATGAAATAGCGACTCATGTTTGTATTTTAGGACATATTCAAAGAGGTGGAAGCCCAACTGGAATTGATCGTTTCCTAGGCTCAAAAATGGGACACGATGCTGTCGTAGGACTGCTTGAAGGTAAAACTTCTCATGCTACGGCCTATGTAAATGGTGCTGTAAAAGTTATTCCTCTCAACGAATGCTTGAAGAAGAAAGACAATTACGGCGCACCTTATTTAGAGTTAGCAAGGTCACTTTCGATTTAATTTTTCAAACTCAAAGTGCAATTGAGTTAATTCAGAGAAAATCTCTTCTACTGACAAAACACAATTATTAACTTCATTTTGAACCGAAGATAATGAAATTACTTTAAAATCATTCGATGTTTTAACATTATTAATAATTAGACTTCCAGGTAATAGAATTTTTTTATTAACACCTATTTTTCCACCACAAAAGCAATCACTTAATTTTGTAATAGGTAAAACTCCTGCTAATGACCAATAAAGAATCAATAAAGGAAGTTCAAGCCAATTCAAATCGGCGTGATCAGATTTAATAGATTCACCTAATGTATCAACACAAATGGTGTATTTTTTTAAGGGAAATTTTAGCCCTAAATTTTTAGAAATATAAACAAACTTTTCTTTTAAATACCTTGTCTGCATCCCAGGAATAATAATTTCTAGCCCAGGAATTCCTTTATTGGCATGACCAAAAATTGATAGCATCTTTGTGTCGTATTTATCTTTATAAATTCCGTATGATCTCATTTCCATGAAATAACATAATTCAAAAATTTACTTCTTTAAACTTTTATAAATTATCGATTTATTTAAAGTTAAAATCAATTTGCGAATTTTTTGAATAATAACAATTTAAATTATTTTGAACTTTTGAATAATGATTAAGATCAAGTCTTCTAGCATAATATTGCTGTAATTCTTTACATGATTTCTTTGGTGTCTTACAAAACTTTTTGGTGTTCTTACAATCCACACTTAAGTGGGCCAACTCTCCTGACTGGCAAGCTATCTCATTAGTCTCCTTAAATACATAACCTCTCATTAGGTTTGGATCTTCAGCAAATTTTTTTGCACAAATATTTCCAGCATTAAAATAAGTTCCCATACAATCAATATGAGACTGGCCTTTTGCTTCAACTAAAGGTGTATCTTTCATCCCCATAATTGCACAGCCTTCTTTGAATTTGATGTATTTATATGAAGGCGCAGTCACTTTAAATTGAATTGCGGCAAAAGAAATATTGATAAAAATTGGCAACAATGCCAACAAAACTTTACTCATATATCCATTATAAGCTCTTTACTTATTTCAATACAAATATATACTTTAAATAAATGAAATTTATTCTTTTTTTTCTTATAAGTACGACTGCCTTTTCAGCATCAAAAAATGTTGATTACCTTTTTTATTTAAAGCCTGGAAATAATGAATGTAATTGGAAGCTAATGAAAATTCCTTCTAAAAAACACAAATCCATTCACAAACATGCTGGCAGCTGTCCTGAAAGTATCCATTGGAATCAAGATAAAAAATGGGCCTTCTATATTTCTGATAACCAAGCTTTTGTTCTGTCTTGGAAAAAAAGGTTAAGGGCCAAAAAACTTTCTACTTTTAAATCAACAGACAAATCATATAAGTCCTTAAATTATTGGATAGACAAAAATTCAAAAAACTTAAGACATTTGTATATGCAAGGTGATTCATATTTTGTTGTTGAAAAACAAAAAAGAAAATGGATTGAAATTCAAACATCCAAAGATCAAAAGGAGTTAGATAAATTAGTAGAGTTTGATAATACTTATTTTCAATTTAGCTTTGAACAATCACAAGCTTGTGAAGGTGACTGTTTGTTATCATTTACAGAAGGAAAACCTACCTTAATTCAAAAGTTAACTGATCAGTTTGAAAACCTTGGAAATATCTCTCAATATAAAGTTAACGACTTTAGATATTTTTATATTTCAAAATCAGATACATCTATATCTTATTCATGTGACCCAACCTGTGCGATTTCAAACAAAATTGTCGATAGACTTCCAAATAACCCTCTAGTAACGATTAAGGACCCTTTTATATTTATTACTGATATGAACAGCAATAAAGGCATAATTAGTTTTTTTGATCACGGGGCTAAAGCAAATATTAATCTACCTCATGTAAAACTGAGTTCTCCATTTAATATAAAAGATATAATTAAGTTACTGAAATTATAGATTTTCCTAGCAGGACCTAGATTCACCTTTTTACACATTACATTGCAGCCAGTCTAATTATTTGTTATTTAAGGGCATAAATATTTATTGGAGACTATATGAAACACTTAATTGCATGCTTATTACTTATTTTTTCTATTAACTCAAATGCTGGTCTTTTAGATGACATCGCTGACGCTATTAACTTTGCAGGTAAAGGCCCAGCTGATTTTGTAAGAGCTTGCCAAGTTACTATTGGGGCAGACGAAACAATTTGTAAGGGTATTAATAATAAATACGCTTATAAATGTTTTTTAGAATTACAAAAAAGAGATTCTCTTTATCGTTTAACAGTTAAGTCTTGTACTTTTGTTAAGAACAAAGCAAGTTTTAAAGCAATTCATGAGCTGTTAGATTACGATCCAATTTTAAGTGAAGATGAATTTAGTAACGCTCAAATGTCGAGATATTCTTTAATCAGAAATTTTAATGAAGAAAATGAAACTCAATGTTTTAGAGGATTAACAGCTTCTAATTCTGTTACAATTTCTAAAATGATGAAGTGTACAAACGATAGTTTTTTACAAGATTCAAGACAGTTAATTCAACTTTAATCTAATTTAAACAATTGTCCACGCATATCTATTATATGGTCGATCATACATTTTGATCGACCAGATAGATTTAATTTTTTCCTTTCCATAGAAACCACAAACTCAAGAGCTTTACGTAAATTCTCTTGCCAAGCATCCAGCAGTAAAGGACCTTTTCCATTTTTTTGATAAACTGCCTCAATAAAATAATCTTCAGTAAACAAATTGGCCTTTGGTGAGTTTGAAAAATAATGATCGGAGTCCCAGTCAAGTAATACCCATTTTTTATTTTCTCGATCAAAAACAATTTGATCGTATCCAAAATCTCCAATCTTTCCAAAGTTGGCAGATTGTTTTGCAAATTTAATTAACTCAGATTTCATTACATGTATTTCTGTTTTAGAAATATCCTTATAATCTTTGATAAATGACTTTAGATTGTAATCAAAATCCACATAATCAGTAATAATATATAAGGGAGTAGTATTTAACTTTCCAGAACTGTATACATCAGGAACATTAATTTTTTGAGAAGCAAGAGCAAACCGTCCTTTTATATATTCTCTCATCATAGAAATATTTGTATAAGGAACTCTTAACGCAAATGTTTTTCCATTAACACTAATTTTAAAAATTGCAGTATTTCCACCGGCCCCAATATAATCTTTTATTAAAATTTCTTTACCATTAGGAAATTTTAAAATGACTTTATTTGATGGATTTTGAAAATCTATATTTTTAATCTCTTCAACATATTCAGGAGCTTTATCATTTAAGCTACCAAATTCATTAAAAAACTCGAACACATATTCTTTAGCGTTAAGAGAGAAACTTATAAATGTTAAAAATACTAATAATTTCACGTAGTGCTCTTCGGTTAAAAAGCACTACGTATTCATGACTAAAAAAATCAATTAAGACGGGAATAGACCTCTAAGCTTCATTGCTCCTTCAAGTCTTTCTAGAGCTCCAATCATAGCAGCTTTTTTCATATCTGTTTTGTATCTCACTGAACATTGGTAAACAGTCTCAAAAGACTGACTGAGAATATCGTGTAATTTTCCATTAATTTGATCTAGATCCCAGAAAAAGTTTTGTAATCCTTGAACCCATTCAAAATAAGAAACAATAACACCACCAGCGTTACATAAAATATCTGGGATAATAAAAATTCCATTATCAGTTACGATTTTAATCGCCTCTTCAGTTAGAGGACCGTTGGCACCTTCAGCAATAATTTTCGCCTTAACCTTACCAGCGTTTTCTTTTGTTACGACTCCATCAATTGCAGCAGGAATTAAAATATCAACATCTAATTCTAATAATTCTTGGTTTGTAATATTGTCTGCACCTTTAAAGTTCTTTAAGAAGTTTCCATTCTTAACCCATTCAACAGCAGCATTTAAATCAATTCCATTTTTATTATAAATAGCGCCACTAACATCAGAAACAGCAACAATTTTGGCCCCTTGTTCTGCTAGGTCTACAGCAGCTGGAACACCAACCTTACCAAAACCGTGAATAGCAACAGTTGTATTCTTACCAATTTCCATATTAAGTTTTTTAGCAGCAAAGTTAATACAGTAAGCAACACCTTTACCAGTCGACTCTGCTCTACCTAAAGAACCACCAACAGAAATAGGCTTACCTGTAACAACACCTGGAATTGTATAACCTTTAATTTGTGAATATGTATCCAATAGCCATGCCATTGTTTGTCCGTCTGTTCCAATATCTGGAGCAGGGATATCAATGTTTGGTCCAATAATCATATTAATTTCAGTTGTAAATCTTCTCGTTAAAGATTGAAGTTCTTGTCTTGATAAATCATTAGGGTCAACGCAAACTCCACCTTTTGCACCACCAAGAGGTAATCCAACTAGAGCACATTTAAATGTCATTAACATAGCAAGACCAGCAGTCTCAGATAAAGTTACGTTAGGATGATACCTAATACCACCTTTCCCCGGGCCAATAGTCATATTGTGTTGAACTCTAAAACCTTGAAACGTTTTTACTGTACCATCATCTAGTCTGATAGGTACTGCAACTTGCATCGCTCTTTTTGGATATTTTAGTCTCTCAGCAATATTAGGATCAAGACTCATAATATTTGAAGACATTTCCAGTTGACTCAACGCATTTTTAATTAATGAACTTTCGAAAATGCTCATCGCTTTTCCCCTTAGATTTTTAATAATAAATTTAATGAAGGTTAGATCCGAACTATTAAAAGATCAACGAATAATTGCAATTATTAGGATATTTTAAAAGCCAATTCCGTAAAGAAGTTCAAGCCTTTTGTCAGCGTTTTCTGAAAATGCCATATCCTTGTCACTTTGACTTGAAGAGATTCTGGCCCTAATTGAATCAGTAAGATTTTTATCAACATAAGCAAAATATTGACCGTTTTTAACATCATATTCAACAGCACTCTTTACCCCTAATTCCTTGAAGTCCTTAGAGATATTTACATGGGCCTTACCCGATAAGCTATATGTAGCATTAGCGTCAACATATGGGTTTTCAACATTCATTATCGCCCTACCACTTAAAACTCTGGCCTTAAACTTTAATTTAATAGTTTTAGTAATGCCAACTCTTGTCTGTGGTTTTAAGGCAGTTTGCACTTCGCCCACTTTTTTCCAATTAGAGCCTTCAGGTGCATTTTTAATTTCACCAGAAATTCTTTTATCTACATACTTTAAAAGCTTTTTAGAAATATAATTTTTTTGAGTTCCATTTGAAGGAATTTCAACTAAACCTGTCTCTTCTAAGTTAAACCTTTTTTCATTTTCTTCCATCTCAATCCAATTATTGATTTGGTCTCTTACTTCACTTAGAATTCCATGCTCATCATTAGATAAAAACTCGTTAATCCAGATTTCATGAGATACAGGACTCTCTTCAATTGAGTCGCTCGGTATAAAAGCACCAGGTGCTCTATTATTTGATTTTTCTAATGTATTTAACTGCTCTAGAGTTATAGTTTGAGATAGATTTCTACAATGAGCTTTGCTTAAGATTAAAGCGAAACAAACTATTAATGTAGATATCCTAAGTGTCTTCATAAACTTAATTACCTCTCTATTACTCTCTCTTTCTGTATTTATTATTGCAATGGCAATGCCAAAAATTACAACTATTAAAAGCAGATAAGCATCTGTAATTACGAAGTCATACCTGTCTAATATTTTAACATTGTGTATATTTTTCACAAACTATTTATGTTTTTATACAAAAGTTTAAAAACAAGCAAAATCAGATACTTGCCCTCAAATTAAAATAAATTTAGTTTTTAATCTTCGCTTATGATTATAGCTGGAGCTCTATAAAGATCATTATCGTCAGACTTAGAACCTAAAAGTTCGAAGTTGGAAGATATACTTCTCTCTATATTTAAGGAAACAACACTTGGACTTCTACCTTCTTGCTGAACAGAAGAATTGTCCACTATATAGTCGCCACTAAATGTTAAGGCGGTGGCAAAAACCACCCCAAAAAATTTCATAACATTCTCCAAAGTTATTACACTAATATATAGAGCAATGTTTGTGCCATTTTTTACATGTAAATATAATTAGTTGTATATTTATTTTTGTAAAAGTTTTAATCGGCCTATAAAATTTTTTTCACTAGAGGATAGAATATGAAGGTATCTTTATTTTTAATTTCAATCTTGTTTTCTTTGAACACATATTCACAAACACTTTCTAAAGCAACTTTTGCTGGTGGATGTTTTTGGTGCATGGAACCTCCATTTGAAAAATTAAAGGGAGTCAAATCTGTTATCTCTGGATATGGTGGAGGAACTAAAGCTAATCCAACTTATAAAGATGTATCTAGTGGAAGTACAAAACACAGAGAGGTTGTTCAAGTTACTTATGATCCAAAGCTTGTTAGTTTTGAAAAACTTGTGAAAGTATTTTGGCAAAATATAGACCCAACTGATCCAAACGGACAGTTTGTAGATCAAGGATTTCAATATACATCTGCAATTTATTATCATGATGAAGAACAAAAAAAGATATCAGAAAGTTCTATTAAAGAATTAAATAAGTTAAAAATTTTTAAAAAACCTATCGTTACAAAATTAGAAAAATTCACTACGTTTTATCCGGCTGAAGACTATCATCAGGATTATTATAAAAAGAGTAAAATTAAATATAAATTCTATAGATTTAACTCTGGTAGAGATAAATTTATAAACAAGTATTGGGATAAAAAAGCAAAAGATAGCTTTGATAAATCAAAGCTAAAATAATTAATAATAATAATTTATTCCTAGAGAGAAAACTTTACTGTCAAAATCTCTAAGAAGATTGGCCTTCATATCTATTGCGAAGTTTTGAGAAAGAGAAAATCTTAGCTGAGTATTCAGTGTATACTCATAATTATTTTGACCATTAAAATAAAATAAATACTGATAAGCAATACTTGCTCTTATTTTACTATTTAAGAAAATTAAAAGGCCTACCTCTGGAAAAAGAGTTAATAAAAACTCTTCATTAAAATAGCTTGGTGAATAATTTGCTCTAACATTCCACAAAGTATAGGCCATTAACTTTTCATTAAAAAAAGATAGTGTATGACCAAAGCCAGTTTGAAAATTCACAGAGTCACATAAGTCACAATTCGAGCTAAGATCTTTTTTCAAACTCAATTCCAATTGCCATGATGTTGGTTTTTCAAAATATGAAAGAGGAGAAAAAGATTTAATTTTTAATAACGTGAATTTATCAAGTTCAATATCTTTTGAGTCTAAAAGATAACGTCCAGATATATTAAACATTTCAATTTGAGCTGTTTCAGGATAGCCAACAGATCTATCTAAAAAATCATGATGAGAAAATCTTTGCTCAATTCTTATAGCATCTTCATTTAAAAATTTTTCACTCGAAATAGAAAACCTAGAAGAGTTATGCCCTAAATGTGGAGCTTCTTCTAGAGGCATTGGAACAGTAATTTTAGGAGAAATTGTTTTATTTCTCGCCCTTGCAAATAAGAATTTTTGCTTAACTTTAATACTTTTTTTCGTTAGATCTTTTTTAGTATTATTTTGTTCAGGATGTTTATAATCAATATAATCAAGGGCCGTATCTAAGATTTTAGCCTTTCTTTCTTCTGAAATATTGTCTTTAATTATTGGATCTTGATTAATTAAGCTCTTTTTCAGAATTTTCTTTTCAACTTCATCTAATAACTTCAACTTATGATAAAACTGTTTTCTTATCGATGGCCTATAATAAATATTTTTAACAAGACCTTTTGTTTCAATAGCAGTTAAGACTGTATCACTTGGAATTATCCAAAAAGGAAGATTATCTAATAAATTTAAACTAGGTTTTGCAGCCTCAAGAGCAGCAAAAATTAAGTACGAACAATTTTCGGTGAAATAAAAATAATCAAAATAAGTTCCACCAATCTCCCAAACATGAGCGACTAGCATTTCCATTTCATCTTTATTTAAATTGAGCTCATAGGACCATAAATCTCTCGATTCAAAATCATTATACTCTCTAACTTTATAATAATATGGAATATTTGTTAGATGACCTTTAAACCCTCCTATTATTCCCATAACGGCATATGCAAGAGGATTCGTTGTTGTGGGGTTCGCTGCAAAATTAATCCCACTGTCCATTAGCTCATGTGAATAAGAGTGTTCATTTGACCTAGAAAATCTTAAAAACGTATGCCCATAAGCAGATGAGGGATTATTTAAATAATAAGAAGAAAAAACTAAGTAGACTTTATTTAAATCAACACGTTCTACAAACTTTTCATAATCTTCACAACTCATTTCTGGAATATCAATTTTAGGAAAAACTTTTTCAATCCACTTTACTCTAGCAGGAAATTGGCAAATAGGATGATCCTCTCTACTACTTTCTTCATTTAAAAAATGCTTTATAGAGGCCTTTAATTCAGAGAATGGGTTTGTTTTTCCATCTTCTGCCAAATAGAAGTTTTTACCATCGGCCCTAGCGCTGAACCCAAATAGGCCTTTATCGTAATGAACAAGTCTTAACCATTCTTTTGAATAAGCTAGTTTTTTTAATTTTTCTTCTGGGATATTTAATGGATTTGAAAAGCCTGGGGTTGAATACCCCAGGCCAGTAATTATACTAAGATAAAGTAATATTTTTACAATTAAGTTTCTCATCTTCTAAGACAGTATTAATTACTGAATCAGTAATGTCTATTACATTTTCAGTATGTGACTTAAAGATAGTCTTGAAGTTATTTTTCATAGAATCGTTAAATGCTTTTTGATCCTGGCAACCTAAGATCTTTGCCATAACTGTTAAATTTTCACCTGTTCCCCTTGCCATATCTGAAGCAATAGCAACTTTATTTACGTGAACATAGTCATCAATTTTAAGAGCTACTTTTCCCATTGGAGTATCTACACAGTTTGAAGTCCCAGTAGTTATACCAAAAATTTGAGATCCTGAAGTTCCATTAGTTGTAGATGCAAAAATTTGTGATCCTCTTTTTCCCATAACGATACTACCAAGTCCACAACCGGCCATACCATATGGTCTTTCCCAAGATTTGCTCATTTTCATTCTCTTCTTTCTTCTCTTTTTTCTTTTTTTCTTCTTTGCAAGTGCTTCTTCAACAACTAATGAAAATGTCAAAAGTCCAATTACTAAATATGTTAAAAATTTCATTTCTTTCTCCTACCCTAAATTATGAAAGTGATTTACAAGAGTTTGATAACTTATCTTTTAAAATCGATTCAACATTGTTTCCGATTTCTAAAGGAGAAGTTTGTTCAGATGGCTGAACTCTTTCAATATTAAATTTTAATGTTGACCCTAATTCAGATGAATCACAACCATACATTTTCGCTAGTGCATCTATAGTCTCACCTTGTCCTTTTGCAATATCTTTTAAAAAAGCAACATGGTTAACATTGATGTACATTTTCGCCATATTTCCTGAATGTTCATGGCAATTTGAAGTACCTGTAGTAATACCAAATGTTTGTTCACCAGTAGCATTCAAAGTTGCGGCTACAACTTGAATCATTCCTGGTTGATCTTGAAATACAAGTGAACCTAGTCCACAACCTGCCATTCCATAATGTTTAGCATTCGTCGCTAATGAAAATACTGACATGAAAAATGCCAATAGAAGTCCTGTTTTGATTGACCTCATTTTTATCTCCTTCCCTAGTAGTTAATAAATACAATTAATATTTGATTACACATCAACAATATCTTTTGCTTCCGCCATTAATTTTTTTAAAGCATCTTTTGTTTTCTTATCTAATTTCATGTCCTTAGATTTAGAATTCATAGCTTTAATAAAGGCACTGGCCGAAAGTCCCGGAGGTAATGAGGCTGTTTTAGCTGCCTTTTTCTTTCTTGAAGTAGATAATACTCCGCCATCCTTAATAACTTTTTTAAGTTGTGCTCTCTTAGTAACTTCTCCATTTAAAATTAATTTTTCAACTTTCTTTTTTAATGGTGAAGATGAAAGAGCATCATACTCAAGAAGAACATATTTTTCTATATTGTGAACCTTTGCTGCTTCTTTTATTTTCTTTGCCATCTTCGCAATCATAAGACTTCTATGAACTTCTGACTTAGAAATACCAAGAGCTGCTGTAATTTTTCTTTCACTCGCTTTTGTAGCTTTTTGATAATTTAAAATCCCATCTGCTTTATCTATATAGTGGAGAGCTTCCCTTGAAGAGTTTTCTGAAAACTGAATTGCCATTAATTCTTGTTCAGTTTTATTTTCGATTACAAAACAAGGACATTTTTTCATATTAATAGATGTCATTGCTCTATAACGTCTTTCACCACATATAAGAGTATATTTTCCACGTTTCTTATGTAGTACTAGTGGTTGAATTAAACCATTTGTCTTAATGTTTTCGGCAAGTTCTTTAATGGAACTATCATTAAACTTAGTTCTTACTTGTTCCTTAACATCAATATCTCTTAAATTAATTTCGTCTAGATTTGCGCCTTGAAGTAATCTATCATCTTTCATTCTGAAAACATCTTTTCCTAATTTTTCAGAAAGATCTAAGGTTTTTCTATTTTTCTTAGCAACACGTGGAGCAAATGTTTTTGCCATATTATTTTCCTTCCTTGGATAAAAAATTAAAATCGTTTTTAAAGTTCTAAATAATTCCAAAGTTCACTATAGTCTTGAGAACCCCTAGTTTTTTTACCCATATCACATACAGGTCTTCTAGTAGAAATCGACTCTTGCATCTGAACCAAATTTCTAATTGCCGGAGTAATCTTAAAAGACTGAGACAGTTCTTCCATTCTTTGTCTTTCAATTTTTCTTCTCAAATTGACCATTGAAGGAATAATTGCAAACTTTAAACCTGGATTTTCAGTTTCTTTAATAATTTCAAATGTATCCATTAACTCTTCTAGACCATCGATCGAGTAATCTTGGGCTTGAGTTGGAATTAAAATTCTATCTGAAGCAACGAGTGCCATAATTAATTCATCACCAAGCATTGGAGGAGTATCAATTACAATATAATCAAAAAGTCCCTCTGCTTGTTGAAGTCTTTTCCTCATCAATCTTTCTTTTCTTCCACAGTTTTTTCTAATTTCACCTTCTGAAAGAATTAAAAGTTTTGATAAATTTGCTAAATGTCTACTTGATGGAACAACAGTGATATTTTCAAAGAATTTAAACTTACCTTCTGCAGGAACTAGAACATCTTCTAAATCAACATCTCCAATTAACCATTCCGGTATCAATGTTCTTTGTATTTGAACACCGAACGTAGAACTTAAATTTGCTTGAGAGTCTAAGTCGATAACAAGAACTTTGTTCCCTTTGTTGGCAAGGTGGGATGCCAATTGATAGCATTGCATAGTCTTCCCTACGCCACCCTTATTATTTGCCACTGTAATAACTTCCATGTTTAACCTCCTGTCCACACCGGCCCATAAGAACCTTCGTGCTTTCGGCCTTCACTTCCCGTCTTGGTTGTTCAGGTCCTATTTAATGTGGTCCTATAAATAAATTGTAGAACCAATTATCACGCTAAGTCAAAACCTAACCTCAACAATTTTAAGGTGATAGTCTTACAACGCCTTACATCAAAGTTGACGTCAATAGTTGATTTTTATAAAAGACCTCTAGGACTTGCATTCAAACAAAAAGGAATAATTTTATGGCAATCAAATCGATCACTTCTGAAGAATTAAAATCAAAATTAGATAAAAACGAAGAGCTTATTTTAGTTGATTGTCGTGAACAAGATGAATGGGATGCAGGACATATTGAAGAAGCAAGGTTAATTCCTCTTTCAGTACTTGAAGAAAGATTTAGTGAACTTAATGAATACAAAGATAAACAAATAATCATGCAATGTAGAAGTGGTAAAAGAAGTTTAAATGCTTGTCACTTTCTAGAAGAGCAAGGTTATTCAAACTTAACTAATTTAGAGGGTGGAATTTTAGGCTGGGGAGAACTCGGTTATAAAATTATTGAGTAAGAGATGTTAAATTTATTTGAAGATAATAAAGACTATATTCCTGAAATTTCTGAAACAGAGTTATCTGACGAAAAAGTAATAGAAGAAATTTTTAAATTAAAAGAAGAGTTAAAAGATCAAGTTGTTGTCTTAGGACATCACTATCAAAGTGATGAAATTATCCAATTCGCCGACTATAAGGGTGACTCATTGGCCCTAGCAAAAGAAGCAGCCAATCTGGATAAACCATATATTATTTTTTGTGGTGTGCACTTTATGGCAGAAACAGCTGATATGCTCACGAAAGAAAATCAAAAAGTAATTCTTCCTGATTTGAATGCCGGATGCTCAATGGCAGACATGGCCAATAATGAAGAGATTGAAAAAGCTTGGAAATATATTGCCGAGTCTACGGATGAAAAAGTTATACCTATCACCTATATAAATTGTGATGCCAAGTTAAAATCTTTTGTTGGTGAGAACGGTGGAAGTATTTGTACATCTTCAAATGCACATAAAATTATTTCTTGGGCCTTAGAAAAAGGTGAAAAGCTTTTATTTTTTCCCGATCAACATTTAGGAAGAAATACTTGTTACGATTTAGGAATACCGTTAGAAGATATGGTTGTTTACAATCCAAATATGTATCAAGGTGGCCTTTCAAAAGAACAAATAGCTAAAGCAAAAGTAATTTTATGGTACGGCTACTGTTCAGTTCATCAAGGTTTCACTAAAGATCAAGTAGAGTCAGTTAAAAAGAACTCTCCTGATTCAACAATAATTGTTCACCCAGAATGTAACTTTGATGTTGTTCAAGCTTCGCATTTAAATGGTTCTACAGCTCATATTATAAATACTATTGCTGATGCCCCTGCAGGAAGTAAATGGGTCGTAGGAACAGAGATAAATTTAGTAAATAGATTATCTTCAATGTTTCCAAATAAAGAAATTAGCTCACTATCTCCATACCAATGTTTGTGTACAACAATGTATCGCGTTAGACCGAGATGGCTACTTGCAAGTTTTCGAGCAATTAAGGCACAAAAACCTATCAATATCGTGTCTGTTTCGGATAAAATTACTAAAAATTCAATTATTGCATTAGATACCATGTTGTCGATTTCATAATCGATTGCATAAAACGGGGGTTAGATGAATATCTATGCAGATTTTAATGGAAGTGCACCACTTTCAGATGACGTTAAAGAGTACTTAATTCATAGAATCCAAAATGGCCCATTTGCTAATCCAAATGCTATTCACCAAGTTGGTGCAAGAACATTAATGGCCATGGAAAAATCTAGAAAATTAATTTCTGATTACCTTGGAGCAAAACCAAATCAAATTATTTTTAACTCAGGAGCAACTGAGGGTATTACAAATATTTTTTATACTTTTACACGTCCAGAAGTTTTAAACTCTGGAAAAAAACATATTATAACTTCTTCAATTGAACATTCGGCAGTTTTAAACGAAACAAAAAGAGCTAAATCTCTTGGATTCACAACCCACTATCTTCCTGTGAACGAAGATGGAATTGTAGAAGTTGAAAAGTTAAATGAGCTATTAGGAAAATATAGTAATGAAACGGCGCTTGTATCAATTATGGCCGCTAATAATGAAACAGGTGTAATTCAACCAATAGATCAAATTTCTAAAATTTGTAAGGAATATTCAGTTCCATTTTTTTCAGATACAACTCAATATATTGGAAAAACGAGTTTTAACTTCAATGAGTTAGGACTTGATTATGCTGTAATGTCAGGACACAAAATTGGAGCACTGACTGGGTGTGGATTTATTATTGCAAAAGATCCCTCAACTTTAGAGTGTCTAATTTTAGGCGGTGGTCAAGAAAAAGGTAGAAGAGGCGGAACACAAAACTACCTTGGTAATGAAAGTATTGCTGTGGCCCTAAAAAGTATTCATGATAACTTTGATAAAATCGGTCAACTGGCCAACAAAAGAGCTGAGTTTGAAAATAAGATTAAAACAGATTTTCCAAATGTAGTAATTTTAGGTGATAAAGCTCCAAGACTTGCAAGTACAACCTATATCGCATTTCCAGGAATTCACGGACAAGGAGTTCAAATTGAACTTGAATCTAAGGGAATTTTTGTAACAACTTCTTCAGCTTGCTCGGATAATGAACCTGTGACTTCAAAAGTTCTAAAGGCCATGAATGTATCTGATGATATTGGACGTGGAGTTGTTAGAATTAGTTTATGTCTTTGTTCGAATTTATCAGATTATGATAAAATCTATGATGCTCTTAAAGAAACTTATATCAAGCTCGGAAAATTAAAAAGTTTTTAATGTATAAGATAATTTTAATTTTATTCATTATAAGCTCCTGTAATTTTTTTGAAGAAAAAATTGGAGTTGGAACTCTACCAACCAATATAAAAAATAGTTCAAACATAAATTTTCTAATAACTAATCATTTACGAGTATCTAATACTTTCAAAAGTGATATTTTTGACAAGTACATAAAGATTGCAAAAACTCAACTTGGAGATAGTTTAATTCACATCGACTTAGGAGGAATAGAATCTGAAACTTATAAAAAAAATGAGTATTCCTTCAATTATATTTTATTTAATGCAAACTCAGATCCGGCCAGTTATACAAATGAACCGGGCTTAATAAATTCTAATGTTAAAAATGTATTATTTAATCTCCCCATACTTAATGAAAAAAGTGAACCGCAATATATTATTAAAAAAGATGATCTTGAAATTGGTCTTCTAGGAATGAATATCTATAATGAAAAACATTCAAAAAAAATTAACGGAATTATTTTTGAAGACCCAACTCTAAATATTTTAAAAAATAAAGATAATCTAAAAGATATAAATATATTGGCCTTAAATATAATTACTCACTGCCAAAATTTGAATCAATCCTACTCTATGAGTTCTATTGATAATTCAAAAAATCAAATTAAATGCCCTGAAAATAAAACAGATAATCTAGAAAAAACTATAAAAAAAATTCCACCTGATTTAATAAATATTATTATTACACAAAGTAATTTCCCATTTACAGGGTTCATTGACGAAACGCCAGTTATTGGAATTCCTAAAAACTCCCCATTTATCGGAATCTTTTCTATAAATAAAAACTCTAAAGAAATGAGAATTTACTCTCCAATAAAGACATGTAAATACTTTGCTAGGGCCTCAATGACTTGCATTGATGATCCTGATGAAATTCCCGCAAGCTTTCTAGGAAAAAAGGTTTATTAGCAAAATCTCTTGGTGATGCGTTGTTGCGACAGGTGTATCTTATTTATATTAGTCTATTTGCCACAAAATATTATCTAAATACTTAATAAAAATACATTTAAAGTTTTTCTTAATGCTACGATTAAAAGCTTATGAACATTAGGTTTAAACCAATCTTAAAATCAATTGCTATTACGCCAATTCTTGTAATTATATTTGAACTAACTTCCAGGTTTAGTGGACTTTTCTTACCCTCATATTTTGTTAATAGATATATCTATAAAGACGATCCTTATTTTCATAAATTCTTGGATAAGAAAAAATTAGAGTATTTTTGTGACTTCATCCATAAAAAAGACAAAGCTAGCTATGAGTCTTCAATTTATTTTTTTAATGAAACAAAAGAGTTAAATTTAAAAAATGAAATTATTTGGTTCCTAGGTGGATCAACGACAAAAGGTAAATATTGCAAAGAGTCTCGCTGGGTAGATACCTATAAAAAAATATCTCAAAACAATAACATTAAAAACTATGCTGAAGGAGGGGTAAGCTCTGATTACTCTATAAAACGTCTAGAAAAGTTATTATTAGATAGAACTTCGACAAATTCACCTCTTCCTAAATATATTTTTTGGGGACATTGGATTAATGAATATATGTTTGTGACTAATAAAAAATATGAAGATCATAATAGGAAAATTAATAAGAATTTAAAAACACCTAACTTTAAAAAAGAGAGATATTTTAGCAAAAGAATTTTTAGCAAAATTTTCGAAACACTTTATTATAAAAGTTATTTTTTTAGATTAATTACAAATATATCAAGTAATATAAAAAGAAATTTAACTATCGATGAGTTAAAACACCACTTTAATGAAGATGATGTACTTCCAACTTCATTATTTAACTCCATTGAAGAGTGGAAATATTATTCATTAAGCAACTATAAAGTTAATTTAGAAAAATTAAGAGATTTAAGTTTAAAGTATAATTTCAAAGTAGTTTTATTTCTTCCACCTCGATATATTAACTATTACGAAAAAATCAACCCTTCGCTAAATGATTTATTTGAAAAAGAATTCATTCCACCTGTACAAAGCCTTATGCAAGATTTTAGTTCAAAATACAATTGGAAATTTATAGATTTAAATAAATCTTTGGATTCAATTTTTGATAAATAAATATAATTTTAATTACAAATCATGACTTGATTGCCATCACAAATAGGATTTAAGCCTTTATTACAATAAACAGACTTGGAATCATTATAACAACCGCCTTCAAATTTTTTTCCGGCTTCATACTCAAATCCTCTAATACAAGCAGGTTCACCTTTTTTACCGCAATTGTTTACTCCACAATACTTGTTAAATACTTTAGTACATTTACTACTAACGACTTCAAAATATCCATAACGGCATCTTGAACATGTATTCAAACCTATTGTTTGGCATTTATCATCTACCTTGTGACATAAAGTAGCGCTATTTTGGCCATAAGAATCAGTATACTTTCCAATCAATTTTACTGGTTTTGTATTACTCATTTCTTCAGGCCAAAAACTTAGACCTGAAAGTTTTTTAATTTTTAACGAAGGAGAATATCTTTTATTCATATAAGGTAGGCGAACTCTTTTTGCTAAATTTAAAAATGGAAACAACATCCACTTATCAGTTCTATCAAATCCCCAATTTACTTTTAAAACTAATGTATAGGGATCTAATGTGATCTTGCCCTGACCTATTTTTCTTTTATTTTTACTTAAAAAAATCTTCAATGAATTTATATCTTCTAATTCAATTTCTGCACTTTTATCCCAAACATTATCACACTTTTCATCTTCTTTAACATTTACTACTTTTAAAATTCCTAAGGTTCGATGATCACCAAGAGGGTTTGGTAGTTTATAAATAAGGCATTGGATCTTTCTTTCTTTTCCTTCTTCACCAACTAGTTCCATTCGAAGTAAGTTTTGCCAAGTGCCTAATGGTTTTTTAACTTCCTTTCCCTTATTAAAATAATGATCGTTATAAGTCTCTAGTTTATAAACATGCATCCAATTGGCGTAATTATACGCTTCAAAATATTCTAGTAGCCGATAACTATTATCAGCACATCCAAATAAAAATAGTATTGATAGAATACTAAATATCTTCACTAACTTCCTTCATACATCTAAATGCAATATCATATTCAGGACTTTTAGATTCAGGTGGATCATCAAAATCTACTCCATCTAATTCACTTAAGTTTGTCCATTTTATACTTGCTGGCCCATTTCCACTTCCTGACCAAGTTCCTCTTTTTCCTATTTGATGCCAATACGAACTACTTCCAAAGTAAAAACTTGAACCTTGTAAATTTCTACTTGGATCAATATTATTTACAACCGCTTCAAGTGGTCCACCTAAAGTTTCAAAAATTCCTGTCCACCCTAAGGCCTTAGGAATTGAATGTAATTTTTTAAGTTTTTCACATTCTTTAATATTTATTTGTTTACAATATTCGTTTCTAAATTCAAATGAATCCTTTTTTACAATAGCCTCATATAAAAAATTTCCACGTCGCCTATTATTCCAAGGATATGGACCTCTTAAAACTCTTTGTGGTCGATTAACTTCATAGTCACCAGGGTGAAAACTAAATGCATCTATTTCTTTTGCACCCGCTAAAACTTTCCCTTCAAAAGCACAATATGCCTTCATTTGTTCAAGTGAAAGCCCAATTGCCGCTGAATCATCTGAGTCGTATAGTTTTCGTAAATTTGGAATTTTTACACTTGAATCAATTTTTTGCCAGTTCTTAACTTTCCTATAACTAACGTGAAATTTATCCATGTATATAAATCTTCCAAAATTATCCCATTTCCAATCTTCGTCTCTTTTTTCATTTATATATGGCCCATAACCAAAAATTCTTCGTGGTAAAAAAACATCATTACATGAATCTTCAAATAGAACATCTAAATATTGATCGGTGGGCTCTTCAACGGTCAATCTAACTTGATAAGCAAACGTGGGAACATAAGGTCCCTCCCTATTTGATCTCGTGATGACATTTGTATACCTGCCGTCAATTTTTTCAGCATAAATATTAATATTTCCTTTCTTTGACTTGATAACAAATGAAGGATTATCTTCTCCCTGAGCTTCAAAATAACATTCTAATAGAGCTGGATTACATTGAGTCAATGCAGGATCTAAACTTTTTACATCAGGTATTTCTTTACACTTAAAACTATCTTTCCATAATTTACTCTGAGTACCCTGTCTCCAAAGTTGATTTAGCTTATGAGAAGCAACGATTATTCGCCTAATAGACTGTCTTTTCTCAATAACGGTGTCCCTGTTATTAGGAAATATTACTTTAGTATAAAGTACAAGTAATAAAATCAAAGTGACACCAATTAGAATACCTAACTGTTTTTGTGTGAGAGAAATGTTTTTTCCCAATAGGGAAAAATTAAATGTTCGCATAAAACTCCAATCTCTTGTTAAAATTATATAGATAATGCTCTTTTAATTAAAGGGCCTAGTTCGGAGTGATCATGGATTTAAATTGGATAGAAAAAGAAAACACTGAAGAAGAGAAGAATACAGAAATTCTTTCATATGAAGAATATTTGGAATACTTCAGAGAGTTTAATAGAAGGGAGTTACGTCCATCGTACCAATACCTCATTGAAATGCTAGACTATTTCAAAAAAGATGATCGGAATCATTTCAAACTTTTCCAGGAGGAACATTCCGACTCCCCAGCGGTATTTGGGCAATATAAAACGCAAGAAGCGATATATCAAAACTTGATAAATTTCCAAGAAGAGGGCTTCAACAATAAATTTATTTTATTAGTTGGTCCAAATGGATCTTCTAAATCAAGCATCATTCGAAAATTTATGAAAGGTGCAGAGTTATTTTCTGAGTCTGAAGAAGGAAAACTCTACTCATTTAGCTGGGTCTTTCCAATTGATCATTACACTAAAGGCTCACTAGGTATAAATGTTGATACTTCAACAAGACGAGCTACTAATAATTTACAATCATTCGCACATCTTGAAGATAAAGATATTAATGCTATTTTAAATTCTGAATTAAAAGATCATCCCTTAATGTTAATTCCAATTAAATATAGGAGAGAGTTTATTGATGAGTGCCTAGCAGATGATCAAGATTATTTAGACTCAATTAGAAAATCATATTTATATAATGGTGATCTTTCAAAAAGAAATAGAATGATTTACGATGCGCTACTTAAAAATTATAAAGGATCTCATGAAGATGTTTTAAAACATATAAGAATCGAAAGATTTAAGATTTCAAAAAGATACTCAAATGGCGCAGTTACAATTGAACCACAACTTCATGTTGATGCAAGACTTCAACAAATCACAATGGATAAAAGACTTGCTAGTCTTCCACCTAGCCTTCAATCGCTAAATTTATTTTCTATGCAGGGCGAAGCGGTAATGGCCAACAGAGGTATTCTAGAATTTTCAGATCTTTTAAAAAGACCATTAGATACCTATAAATATCTTCTAATGACTATGGAAACGGGAAGTATAAATCTTCAGGGGATACTCACTCAGTTAGATATTTTCTTTGCTGGTACTTCTAACGAGATTCACCTTGCTGCCTTTAAACAACATCCTGACTATAACTCCTTTAAGGGACGTTTTAATTTTATTAGAGTTCCTTACTTATTAGATTATAAAGAAGAAATTAAAATTTATAATAAACAAGTTCATGGACTAAAAGAAAGAAGTACATTTGAACCTCATAGTCTTGAGGCAATATGTTTATTTGGTGTAATGACCAGACTTCGTTCATGCCAAGGTAAAACTTATACTGATAAAAAACTTAGTAAGATAACAGCGAAATTAAATCCATTAGATAAAGCACTGTTTTTGAGCGAAGATACAAAAATTCCTGAACACCTTGATGTGGAATCAAAACAAATACTAAAACAAGGTAAGTCTGATGTAGTTAACGAATATGAGTTTGAAAATCTTTACGAGGGAAAATTTGGACTTTCTCCAAGAGATATTAAAAAGTTTATTTATAAACTTTCAAATAAATACAAAAACATTACATTTATTGAAGTATTTGAAGAGCTTCATAGACTCATTCAAAAGAAAAATGATTATGACTTTTTAAATATGACGGCCCAAGGTGACTATCATCATCCGGCAAGGTTTATAGGTCTTTTAAAAGAGCACTGCTTATCTATTTTTGATAAATCTTTAAGAGAATCTTTAGGTCTAGTTGATGATCGTTCTTATGATGAATACCTTAAAAAATATATTGAAAATGTAAATTCACTTATAAAGGGTGAAAAAATTAAAAACCAAATTACTGGAAAATATGAAGAGTATGATCAATATTTTATTAAAGAATTTGAACAAAATATTAACTTAAAAGACAATCCTGAAACCTATCGTTCCCATTTAATTTCAAGACTTGGAGCATTCTACTTAGACAATCCTGGTATAAAAAAGATAGATTACACCGAAGTATTTCCAGATGTTGTTGAAAAACTTCAAGAATCTTTTAGAAATGAACAAAAGAAATTCATAAAAAATATTTCAAAAAACATAGTTTATTTTGAGGCTGAAATATCTGAGGATGAATCAAAATCTACTCCTCTTGCCAAGAAAGAGAAAGAAGAAATTCAGAGAGTATTAACAAATTTACAGGAAAAATATCAATATTCTGAACAAGGTGCTCTTTCTCTCTTGAAATATATAATCAAAGAGAGGTATTAAGGATTCCATGGGAATCCTTACAAAGTCATTTCGAACTTCTTATTATCAGGCAAAATATTTTGTTGACGAAGATCAACATGGAATGAGACTTGATCAGTTTATCCAAATTTACATGGAAAGCTTTTCTAGAGAAGAAGTTAAAAGAAAAATTAAAGATGGTGATGTAGTTATTAAGGATCGCCCAGGAAAGCACAGACCCAACACCAAACTTCATCATCGTGATATTGTTACTTTAACATTAAAAAAGACAACTCAAGAAGATGAATGGTGGAATGGAAGCTTACTTAATCTTCAGTTAAAACCTGATATAGTTTTTGAAGACGATCATCTCATCGTTATTTCCAAGCCGGCCTATATGGCGGCCCATCCAACTGGAAAGCATTTATTTAACTGTGCAACAGTATATTTTGAAGAAAAATATGAAAAAACGATTCATTCTATTCACAGGCTTGATCGCGAAACTTCAGGTGTTATGATGTTGGCAAAAGACCCAAAAACAGCTCATCTTATGACAGATCAATTTGATAAAGATCTAGTTTCTAAATGCTATATGTTTGTTAGTAAAAAAAATGAAGACTATGCCCAAAGTGAGTTTGTAGAAGAAGCACGACTAGGCACCAATGAAACGGGATTAAAGCGAGTATATATAAATCATTTTGATAAAAACTCAACAGAAGGAAAGCACGCAAAAACCACATTTAAAGTTTTATTTGAAGAGGGTAAATATGCAATTGGGCTTGCCTTTCCAAAAACAGGTAGACAACACCAAATTAGAGTTCATGCAATGATTAATGGTCTACCACTAGTCGGAGATAAACTATATCTTGGAAATTTTAAAATGTTTCAACGATTTAAAGATAATATTGCCAGTGAAGAAGATCATGAGCTAATGGAAATTAGCAGACATGCCCTACACGCTATGGCCTTAAAAGCGTGCTATCAAGGTCAAGACAAAGTTTTTAAAACATCTATTCCAAATGACTTAGGACAGCTAATACAATCAAAATTTTCAAACTCAATTGATGAAATTGAAAAAGAATTATTTCTTGAAATTGATAATTATTTTACTAAAGAATTAAGATGATGAAGAAGCCCACTCGGTCCTTCCATCTTCTTTCCCATTAAAACAACAGATGGTTTAAACTTTAATTGATCGATTACTTTTGAAATATTTGCGACACCAACTGTGTTTGGAAAATGTTCAAACATTGACTCATCATTTAAAGAGTCACCAAAATAAAGACAATCTTGTTCATCAATATTTTTATACTTCTTCAAATACTCAGTTACTGCTTTATATTTGCTAACCTCTCCACACCAAAAATTTATATGAACATTTGAAGTAGAGTGATTTACATTTTGCTCATCTAAAAACTCTCTAATCTCATTTGATAAAGTGCTATCCAAACCAACTTCTCTTAATTCAATCGCTCTATCAGTTTTTCTTCCAATTGAATCAGCAGACAAGTTTACATTAGGAAATTTTTGGAGAAGTTTGTCACTACATAAAGCTAAACGATCCATTTCATCTTCAGATATTTGAAAATCATTTTGTAATAATCCTCTTTCATCTTTGTACTGAATTACTCCACCGCCTTCCATGATTGTATGAGTTACCGGCAAGTGAGTTAAAAAGAAATGTCCCCAACTTAAAGATCTACCCGATACAATAACTAACTCTGCTTCATTTTTAATTATTGTATTTAAAATATCAAAAAAAATAGGCCTTAACTCATCATCCTGAGTTAAGGTCCCATCAAAGTCTGAAAATATTATTTTGTATTTATGAATCAAATTAGTCTAAAGGATATGCTAGACCTATTATTACTGAAGAATGGCTATCACTTAAATTGAAGTTTGCTTCTAAACTTCCAGTTAAATGTCTATAACCTTCAATCGGTAATTTTCCAGTGATACCTGTACTGACCTGTGTTCTTGTAGAGTAAGTTTTCGACTCACTCTCAAGTCCAATTCCAATAGGTAACGCAAGAAAAGGGTAGGCTTCCTGCCCCCAAAAACTAAATCCTTTAGAAATAGTCGGCGCAAGGCCGATTATGTTTAATCGTGTATTAAATTCTTTTGCTGATTCAAAACTTCCTTTTAAAGTAAACTTTGGTTGATTTCCATAATCTGGAAGAATTTCATAATCCATACCAGCAAAAAGTCTCGAAGATCTCTCTCCTCCAGAAATTCCTAAACCTGCATCAACAATAGTCTTAGAATTTAGCTTTTGAGTATATCTCGCTTGAAGACCAACTCCTCCACCTGTAGATACAATTCCTGTAAATTCAGTTGAGATTGCTTTTGAATCAATCATTAGTGGGTAAGAACTTTGTCCAAGCCCATAGGCCATAGAGTTTGAAGACGCTACAAGTCCCAAAATTAAAGAAAATAACTTGATTCCTTTCATCTTTTCTCCTCATTTCATTGTCATATGAGAATATTGTTTCACTAGATTCGCTCGACGTCAAAATTTCTTAGAGTTTTACGCAAGGCAAAAACCTTAAATTTCATTGACTAACAACTCTAGCCCATCTATAAATTGACATTCAATTAATGGTGGACGTAGTTCAGTTGGTAGAGCGCCAGATTGTGGTTCTGGTTGTCGTGGGTTCGAGTCCCATCGTCCACCCCATTAATTTGAAATCCCCTAACCATTAAGCTCAAAACTTCGTCAATACCTCAGTCACTTATCATACCTTCGACATTGCTCGTTTTTCACTTAAGCCTCAGGGAATTTGAAATTAATGATTGTATTAAGTTGGGCTCGAACGAAGTTCACGCCCGACAAAAATGCCAAAAAGGCATTTTTGATTTGTATAAACAAACCATTTGGTTAAAGTTATTAACGAAGAGCTTAATCTTTTTTTAATCTAGCAACAATAAATTCTCTTTGAACAGTCTTACCTATCTTAGAGTTAACAGTTTCGATTTTACTCGTCTGAGAAATAATAGAGAAAGACGTTTCCTTACAAAGAGATTCGACCTGCTCTTCGTCATAGGCATTAAAACCATATTGAGTAAAGGGCATTGTTTCAATAAAGCGTTTATGGGCATACGTAATTATAAATTCTCCACCTGGCCTAAAACATTCACTAATTTCACAAAGATATCTCTTCGGTTCTTCCCAAAAATAAATCGTATTAACTGTAAAACCTTTATCAATTGCTCCCTTTGAGATGTTAATGTTTTTTCCATCTCCTACTAAAGGTATCAATTTTTTTTCTTCGATTTCTTTCTTATACCTAGATTTTATTTTTTCAATCATTAACTTTGAAATATCTACCGCATAAACTTGTTTACATTTTTCAATTAATTCCCCCAAATGATATCCATTTCCAGGGCCAAGCTCGAATAAAATATCTCCCATTTTTAAATCTAGGTGCTCAATTGTCGTAAGTATCATAGATGAGTTTGTCTCCTCCATAATCTCACTAACTTCATCGCCCTTAATTCCACTTGGGCAACGTAACTGTTTAGCGATTTCTTTTAATTCGTCATCAGTCAAATTATCCATTATTTATCCCTTCTTATACTAAGATTATTCTTTTCATAATCTTAGTAAAATTATATCCTCTCGAAGAAGGCTTAGATTCAATCTTCTGTTGGATGTCCTAAAAACTGTTTTGCATCATCACATATTTCATACCACTTGGGTTTTTCTGAAACAAATTCGTGAAAATTATTGCTCAATCTAAGTTCATTATCAATTGTATTTGCTGGCACCGGTACCATTTTCTCATTAGAAATAATTTCTCCAAGGGCTGATCCACACTTTTTACAAAAATTTCTCCTATACTTATAACCTTCCTCTGGATGATAGGTTGATATGAAGTCGTAGCCTTTTTTGATTTTTATAAACTCTTTTTTTACTAAAAGGAATGTACTTGCCCCACTTTTTCGACATCTTGTACAATGACATGTCCCCATCATTTCAGGTTGCTCAGTAATTTCAAAACAGACACTTTTACAACAACAACTCCCTTTCATCATATCCCGACTCCTTTTTCACTTATTCTAAACTATAACATTATATTAAGGTAAAGCTATTTATGAAAACAAATAAAGTAGTAAAAAAACTAATGTTTCTGCTCGCTCTATTCGATATAATGAAGAACTAGAGCTAATTAAGCCAAATAATAAAAATCAGAGTAATTGTTGAAGAATAAAATCGCAAAACTTTTTTATTTCCAGTAACTTTTAGTAAGATGGCCTTATCTTAAAGCTGTTCAAAATAATCTTCAAAATCTTTCATCATATTTTTCATATTATTAATTTTAAAATTATAATTGAGAATTTTTACTTTTTCGATTCTATCAATCCTAAATAGTCGTGAATCATTTTTTGATTTGTCCCAGCATAAAAAATACCATATTGGCCAATTTAATAGCAAAATCTTAGGTTCTATCGTCCTCTCTGTAATTATACCTTTAGCATCTTTATAACTTATTGAAATTATTTTCTGAAGAAAAAACGATCTACTCATATTATTTAATATTGAACTCTTAGGTGGAGAATATGAATTTAAAATATCTCTTGAGGCACTTTTACCTATAAATATTCTCTTTCTTAAATTTTTAATTAACTCTTTTTGTTCAAATGGAAAGGAATCAGAAATTCGTTTTCTTATACTTTTCAAATTTTCACCAAAAAGTGGTGTCCCAATCGCATCAACAATAGCTAATGAGACAAGCATACTTATAATTTCTTCATTGTTTAAAAGCAGCTTTGTTAGTCCCCATCTACCTTTGAGTGATATACCCCCACCTCTCCCTCTCTCTGACTCAATAGGGTGACCTAATTCTCGTAGTTCTGATAAATCTCTCATTAAAGTACGAGGGCCAATCGAGAGATTTTTACAAAGTAATTCCGTCGTCCAAAAATCTTCATTTCTAAGAAGAGACAAAATTAAAGAGTGTCTATGTTGCTTATCTTTTAAACTACCTTTTCCCATATTTATCCAAGCTAATTAATATGCCATATAATGACATATTTTTAGATATAATTACTGCAAAAGACACGAAAATGGGAGAACAAATGCAAAAAGGTTTTGAAATAGGTTTTTTTAAAAGAAAGATTGAGGTTAATGAGGAACAAATTATCACGGCCAATAAAGAAATGGAGAAATTATTTCTCTCTAAAGAGAAAGCTCTTGTAAGGCACATGATTATTAAAATAGAAGAAAATCTTTATGCGGATGTTACTATCGCTAATACTAAAAATGATGCTCAAAAAATATGTGAAAAATGGACTAAAAATAAACATGCTTTATCTTTCTTAGATTTAATAGAGGTTGTTAAATTTGAAGGACTCGAAATGCTAACTTTTGCAGATATTATTAATGAATAGCTCCCAGAAAAAAAACCTTTCAGTTAAAAATCAAAAATTCTCATACTCATTTCGAGGAAAACTGTGGAAAAATAGAGGGCCAGGTGGGTGGTATTTTATCACTCTTCCTAAATCCGTTTCAAATAAAATTAGGAAAACTCATCATGTTTCAGAAGAAGGATGGGGGCGCCTTAAAACTTGTGCCACAATTGGAACAACAAAATGGAATACCGCTATTTGGTATGATACAAAAGCAAAATCCTATCTTATTCCCATTAAGGCCCTTATCAGAAAGAAAGAATCAATAGTTGAGGGAGTAATGGTCAAAGTTGAGCTTGAATTTGAACTAGACAAATGGTTATTAGATATAATTTTTTAATTTAATACAAAATCGACTAAATCATTAAGAGACTTTCCGTTGTTTTTTAAATGAGCTTCTAACTCTTCTTTAGTCTGACTCATTCGGTTTACCCAAAAAACATCGTAACCATACCATTCTGCCCCCGCGGCATCCCATGCGGCAAAAGGAACAAATAAGACCTCATCTTTTTTCACTCCAAATTTATCAGTTGCCATTCTATATGCCTTTGGATCTGGCTTAAAAGTTTTCACCAAGTCCGTACTTAGTAAAGGTGAAAATAAGGATTGAAAGTTTGAATTTTTGATTCCTGCATTTAACATCTTCTCAGTAAAATTGGACAAAAATGTTAACTTAATTCCTGCTTTTTTAAGCTTTTTCAAAGCGTCTTCGACATCAGGCCAAGGCTTCAAACTCATATATGAACTCATTATTTCCTTTCTCTGCACTTCACTTAGCTTGATACCGATAGCCTTAGCAGAATAAACCAAGGCGTCTTCAGTTACCTTAAAAAAATCTTTATACTTATCACCAGAAACTCTTAACCAAGTATAAGCAAACTGTTTATTTACCCACATTTTGTTTAATTCATCTCCTTTTTTAGGAAACATCTTTTTCGTCTTTAGAAAAATAGGTCGTGGATCAAAGATAGGAAAAGCATCAAAAGCTATAATTTTATACTTTGATTTTGCTAACACAGAATTTGATAAAAATACAATTAACAATGTAGTTATAAGTTTCATGACTGTCATCTACCTTTTCTTATTTAAAAGACTCTCACAAAAAAACATAAAAATGTGTCAAGGGAGTGTAAATTATTTAGTCCTAAACTCACCTTAAATGAAATAATAATTGATAACTTTGATTTTATTTAGACACAGTCTCATTTATAACTGAAGCTCGAAGAAAGATAAGTTACAATGAATAAAAGAAATTTAAGAAGTTCTGCTCTAGAAGGCTTTAAAGTGAAAATAAATGATAATATAAAAAAGATTAAATACACATATCGTAGTGACACAAAACATTGGGTAGGAGATGGATTCCACGTTTACAACCTACTTAGACCATCAGAAAAATTAAATATATACATAAGTCCATTTATTTTAATTGACTATGCTCCTCCAAAAGAATTTCCCAAAACTAATCGCCCAAAAGGCGTTGGAGAACATCCACACAGAGGAATAGAAACAGTTACGTTCGCATACCAAGGTGAGGTTGAACACAAAGACTCTTCTGGCGGAGGAGGAATTATAAAACCTGGAGATGTCCAATGGATGACTGCAGGAAAAGGTATTGTTCATGAAGAATTTCATTCAAAAGAGTTCTCAAAAACGGGTGGAACATTTGAAATGGTCCAACTTTGGATAAACTTACCTAAAAAATATAAGATGACGGAACCAAAGTATCAAGGAATCAAAAAAGAAACAATTCCCAAAATAAAATTAAATAAAAACTCCGTAATACGCATTGTAGCTGGAGATTATGAAGGAACAAAAGGCCCCTCGTCAACATTCACACCAATTAATATTTACGATATTTCTAGTACCAAAAAAGAAAATTTATCTTTAAATTTGAAAGAAAATACGAATACTATCCTTCTAATATTAAAAGGAACTTTGAAATTGGAAGAAAAAGAATATCGGGAACAAAGTGTTTTAATCTTTGAGAAAAATGGAAAAAGTCTAGAGTTTGCTACATCGTCAAACTTTAAAGCGTTACTTTTAAACGGAGAACCAATAGATGAGCCAATAGTTGCGTACGGCCCATTCGTTATGAATAGTAAACAAGAAATAATTGAAGCTATTAATGATTTTAATAGTGGAAAAATGGGTAATTTAAAAAAGTTATAAAATACTCCTACTCAAAGAAATATATTAAATGTTCACCTCCTTATAGTAAGAGGGATATCCTCCAAAGTAAGGAGCAAATTCATCATTGTACCCTGGAGAATTTTTCCAAGTGTCAATTTCATCTTCAGTAAATTCAAAAATAATACTTAATAATTTTTTTAAATTACCAGAAGATGAATTGAACTTACATCCAAACATTGACCCCTTAATAAATATTTGTGCCTCATAAAATATTTTTTTAGATATTTTAAACTCAATTTTTGAGTCTTGAGGAATTTTCTTCAAGATTCTTACAATTCCTTTTTGAAGCATTAACTGCTCATCAAATTTCAAGTGAAACCCACTTATCCTTACTTGATATCTTCTATTTTTTCTTTTCGCTTTTGAAACCTTCATAACTACATCTCCTAATTTTAGGCTGACATTATGAATTCAGGCATTCCATCGTTTTTATATCTATTCCATTTAGTTCTAACTTTATGAATTTGCCTGATTATTGCTAAATGTGATTTTTCAAGACTTTTCTTGAATGATTCATCTTTCTTTCGTGCTATTAATTCTTTTCTTGAAGAAGTATGTACTCTGATAAAAGACTTAAATTCTCCCGTTGGTAATTCACTAATTTTAACATCAATTCTATTCGCCTGAGGGAAAACTCTTTTTATATGGTTTTTAACTTTTAGTATTTCTCTCTTACTAAATCGTTCCTTCTTTTTCATATTAATAAACCTCCAATTTAATAAAGCTTAATAAATGCATATTCCTTTGGTATCAGAACTGAATATTCTTCACCAAATATTGACTCTCTTGGTTTGATTAAATTAGCGGGAGGTGAAGTAGGACTTTTTAATTCTTTTATACTTTTAAGTTTAATAAATTTTTCTCCGCTTTCACCTATTCTTATTTGTCCTTTTGCTACTACAAGCTTGTTTAATAAATTTTCAAGTTTTCTTTTTTTTCTATAACCTTCAATAATAATGTCCTCTTCATTTGAATAAATTGAAAATTCTTTAATTTTTCCATTTCCATACCATTTAATCGGATTAAGAATTCCAGTAATAATTTTCTCTGGAGCCAAACTCAGGTCAACTTCGTCTCTAGTGAAGTTCTTATTAAAGTGTGAATCCAGATAAGTTGAAAAAGGTTTCATCATACCTCCTTGATAAACACTAAAACGTAATACTAACTTACTAAAAGCAGCACATATTATTTTATTCTTTATGTTTAATAACTCAAGCTTTGAGAGGTGGCCGATAACTAAATAGCCCTTCCTTCTTCAACAACCTAACTATTAAACTTAAATCATTGAAAAAAGATGGAGTACTCACCATCAATCCTAGGATAGTATTAATTTAAAATTCGTCAAGCATAAAAATTTGAAAAAAAATTTTTACAATTAAAAGTTATTCTTAAAGCTTGACATTTTTTTTATGTATATCACTTTTGTCTCAAGAACATAACTATGTCAGGAGGTAATAATGAAAAAGAATTTTTTGTATTCAATCTTTCTTCTTATTGCTGCCTTTTCACTTACAGCAAATAAAGTAATAGCAAAAGAAGAATTAATTACCCCGCTTAATATTGATAAGGAGCAAGACTTTTGGCGGTGGAACTATTTGAGTTATACGAATGGATTACTTTGCAGAGAAGAAGTAGAATTTCCATTTATCACTTCATTAAAAACTACAAATACTTGTTCAACTGAAAATTGGTCGAATGATCATTACTCATCGACAACTAAAAACCCAAATGAAAAAATAACAAATCTTTTAACTAACAAAGGAGAATACTAATGTTAAGAACAACAGTTTATCCAATAAGAAATCTTCACTTAAAACCAACATTTTGGGGAGTCAATAGAGACTTCAAAGATGTTATAAATGAAATTGAAAATCTTTGGGAAGGCAATGAGAAAAATTCTACTTCCTCTGACTTTAAAGAAACTGATCAGGCATATTTCATTAGTGTTGATATACCTGGCGTAAACAAATCAAGTATGGAATTACAAATTGAAGGTGATCATATTTTAGTTAATGCAACTAGAAAAAACAGATTTCACGAGGGAGAACAGAACACAAGAAAAATATCTCATACTATTCATATGCCTAAATATGTAGATAAGGATAAAGTTCAAGCTCATTGCGAAGATGGTGTACTTTATATTGCATTACCTAAAATTGAAAAAGTGAAGCCAAAAAAAATTGAAATTAATGAAGGCCCTAAAAATAAAACATGGAACTACCTTTTAAGTGAAAAGGAAAAGAGTTAACTTAAAGGATTTCCATTTAATCATATAGGCAAGGCCAAATACAGGGGGAAGAAAAACTTCTCCCTGTATCACTTTGGGCTACATACTTTTCGACAAAAAAGCTCAATTATAATTTTTTATTTTCTAAGACTTGACACCTTAAAACTCGATACCAATTTTATTATAAGCGATTATTTTACCCCTTTTTTCGGGCAGTTATGCCCATAGGAAAGGAGACTAATTTTGAGAAAAGAAGGTAATTTAATGACTTATTCGATACGCAGAATAAACAAATATCTAGCAAATAATGAAAAAATCTTTTTAAAGAAATGGAGTATTTTGTTCCATTAAATATTTTTAAGGAGACAATTTTATGAAACTAGTAAACAAAAATCACTTCCAAAATGTTCTTAGGTTTAACCTTCAAAATTCAAATATTCTTCTTATTTTGACTGCACCATTTATTTATTCAATGATAATACCTGCAATTATTTTAGATTTTTTTATTTATTTCTACCAAGGAATCTGTTTTCCTGTTTATGGAATTAAAAAAGTTGAACGATCTCAATATATTGCCTTTGATCGTCATAAACTGTCCTATTTAAATTCCATTCAAAAACTTAACTGTACATACTGTAGCTACTTCAACGGCCTCATTGCTTACGTAAGAGAAGTCGCATCCCGTACAGAACAATACTGGTGTCCAATTAAACATTCGATTAGAAAAAAGGGATTACACAAGAGATATAAGAATTTTTTTGAATATGGAGATGAAAGATTCGTTAATCATGAGAGGAATTTATAATTTAGGAGGTTAAATCATGCTTGAAGTTAATTCAATTTCTAAGAATTTTGGAGATTTCAAAGCTGTGGATCAAGTTAGTTTTAAGGCCAACACAGGTGAAGTTTTAGGTTTTCTTGGTCCCAATGGAGCAGGTAAATCAACCACAATGAAAATGATTACAGGTTTTTTACGATCTTCAGAAGGAGATGCTACAATTTGTGGAAAATCTATTAAAAAAGAAACTCTCGATGCCCAAAAAAATATTGGGTATGTTCCTGAGAATGCTCCTCTTTATGAAGAAATGTTCGTCCGAGAATTTTTAGAATTTATTGCAAAAATGCGAGAAGTTGAACAATCTAAAATTTCTGAAAGAATTAATAAAGTCATAAAAATGTGCGCTTTGGAAACAGTTGAATTTCAAAAAATAGAGACTCTCTCAAAGGGATACAAAAGAAGAGTTTCACTTGCTCAGTCTTTAGTCCACGATCCAAAAGTTCTCATTTTAGATGAACCGACAGATGGTCTTGATCCAAATCAAAAACATGATGTAAGAGAACTAATAAAAAATTTAGCAAAAGAAAAATGTATTCTCATTTCAACTCATATCCTAGAAGAAGTTGAGGAAGTTTGTGACCGTTGCATTATTATTGGCGAAGGAGAGAAACTTTTCGAAGGCACTCCCGCAGAACTCAAATCCAAATCAGATAGAGGTAGAATACAAGATGTATTTAGAGCAATAACAACAGGGAGTCAATTACAAGGGGTCGCAATATGAAAAATCAGTCCATAAAACACCTTTTTATGAAGGAGTTTACAAGTTATTTCAAAACTCCTCTTGGTTATGTTTTTTTAGTTATTTTTCTTTTTGGAATAGGTTATTTAACATTTGAACCAGGGCGTGGAAGTTTCTTCTATATGCGAGAAGCCTCTATGAGCTCATTCTTCAGATACATTCCTTGGATGTTTCTATTTTTAATACCTGCTGTCAGTATGAGACTTTGGTCTGAAGAAAGAAAGTCTGGAACAATAGAGCTTTTATTAACTATGCCAGTAACAATTGGGCAAGTTGTACTTGCTAAATTTTTAGCATCATGGGCATTTATAGGTGTGGCCCTTGCTGGAACCTTCCCAATGATTTTCACAGTAATTTATTTAGGAAATCCCGACTTAGGAGTAATTTTCTTAGGGTATCTTGCTTCGTTTCTGACGGCAGGAGCACTTCTTGCTGTAGGAGGTTTTTTCTCGGCCCTAACAAAGAATCAAGTCATTAGTTTTATATTAACTGTTTGCGTGAGCTTTCTTTTAATCATGGCAGGCTCTCCTCCAATATTGGAGTTTATTTCAACATTTTCTCCAAAATACTTAGTTGATCTTTTTGAGTCTCTTAGTGTCTTAAACCATTTTGACTCAATTGAAAGAGGTGTATTTAGTTTAAGTAATCTTTGGTTCTTTGCAGTTATGATTACTTGCTGGCTATATGGAAATATTATTCTACTTAACGAGAATAAGGCTAACTAGGAGAACATGGAAATGAATAAACATAATGAAAATTATCTAAAAGTCATTCTTGGTCTATTTTCGATGACCTTAATGATATACATAGGAACAACATTATTTAAAAAAGCAAGAATTGATTTCACAGAAGAAAATCTTTATACGCTTTCTGATGGTACTAAATCGATTCTATCTAAACTAGACTCGCCTATAAAATTAAAACTCTACTATTCAAAGACCGCTGCGAACAAAGGGACAGAGGGGCTTAGAGCATTTAACAATCACTATTTATATGTTCAAGAGTTATTACGCCAATATGTGGGCAATTCTAGGAATAATCTAACTCTGGATGTTATAGATCCCAGGCCAGACACTCCTGAAGAAGAAGATGCACTTGCTTATGGCCTTAAAAAGTTTAACCTAACGGAAACAGAAAGATACTTTTTTGGACTAGTTGCTGAAAATGAATCAGGAACAGAAAAGATTATTGAGTTTTTTGACCCAAATCAAAAAGATAGACTCGAGTATGATCTTACAAAACTTATTTATACTGTTTTAAATCCACAAAAGAAAAATATTGGAATTATATCCTCGATGGAAATAATGACTGAAAACGTTAGCCCTTATATGGCACAAATTATGAGGATGCAAGGAAAGGCCGTTAATGAGTCTTGGGTTGTCACAAGAATGCTTTCTGAATTTTATAATGTAAAAAAGATTGAAAAAGATGCTAAGCTCATAACTGGAATCGACTCGTTAGTAGTTATTCATCCAAAAGAATTTTCTGAAGAAACACTTTTTGCCATTGACCAATATCTTATGAAGGGTGGAAACCTACTTGTTTTTGTTGACCCAAATGCTGTCAGTGACAAAAATATTGGGATGTATGGAGGAACATCAAGTTCCCCAGATGCAGGTTTCAAAAAACTTATGGATAAATGGGGTATTGAGATGCAAACAAATACCTATGCTGGTGATAAGTACCTAAGTGGAGTTGGAAGATTTAGTCCCAATATGCCTGCGGGTAGGTTACTTGCTCTATTAAACTGTAACGAAAACTGTACGAATCAATATAAGGATAATGTAACCTCTGGAATCAACAATTCTACATTTGTGTTTCCAGGAGTCTTAGAAGCCAAAAAAACTGAGGGCATTAAACATACTCCAATTATGTCTACAACTGCCAAAGGGAATAGCTATACAGCAATTGGGTATGAACTGAATAATCCACAAACTCTTTGGAATAAGTTCTCCGAAGGCTCTAAGCCTGTCGTTATTGCTTATAAAGCACTCGGCAAGTATAAAACAGCATTTCCCAATGGTGTGAAATCAACAGAAACAAAAGTAGATAATAAAAAGGACCCAAAAGCAAAAAAATCCTCTAACAAAAAAGATGATAAAGCTAAAGTTGTTAAAGAGTCCTCAAAAGAAAGTGCAATTATTGTCTTCTCAGATGTTGATTTTATAAATGATCAATTTGCCTTTAAAGATACATTCCTAGGAATGGCCGTGGCCAATGACAATAGTACATTGTTCTTAAATAGTGTTGAGGCACTTACAGGTGATGTTGACCTATTGAGTGTTCGCTCCAAGGGAAGAAAAAATAGATCGTTTGATGTCATTAATCAGATTGAATTTGAATCTGAAAAAAGAACTGCTAACAAAGTTAAAGAAATTAACGCTAGTATTGCGAGATTTCAGGCTGAACTAAATCAAATGGGTAAAAAGGCCAATGAAGGAAATATTGCTCTACTTCAAAACGAAGGTATCAGAAAGAAAAAGGAGCTCGCTAAAAAAATTGCAGTTCTAAAAAAGGAACTTCGAGCAGTTAAACGTGAAGGGCGCGAGAAAATTGAAGGCATTGGGAAGTTTTTTCAGTATCTAAATACTTTATTTGTACCATTCTTTGTCATCACTTTTGGTGTTTATTACAACCGTAAAAGAAGTCGCTTAATGCAAGGGAGACGTATCAATAAAAAGAGTAATGATAATACTAAGCAATCAACTCGCCTTAAAAACTTTGAGGAGGTGAACGCATGAAATTAAAAACACTTTCAATATTCACAAGTATATTATTTCTTGCTTCGATTTTTGTTTATATGAATGAAAATAAACGAGGTACAGATCTTTTGACAGGAAGTGATTATGTCAAAGGTTTAGATATTAACAAAATTCAAAAAATATCATTAAGCTTTAGTGGTGACAAGAAAATCACCCTAACTAGGGATTCCAATCATTTTGTACTTGAAAACCATAAATCATACCCTGCTTCAACAGATAAAGTTAATGACTTGATCTATAAAATCGCTAGTATTCAAGTAAAAGAAAAGATAGTTTCAGGTGCCGATGAAGAAGACCTTAAGAAGTTTGAACTTAATAAAAACAAGCGAAAATATCTTATCGAACTCTTTGACAATGATGGTAAAAAAACTGTGGCCTTTAGTGTCGGTAAATCACATAAGGGCAAAGGGAATTACTTACTCAGAGAAGGTAAAAAAGAGATTTATCTATCTCAAGAAAATCTTTGGCTTAACTCATCTTATAAAGACTTCATAAACACTGTTCTCTTAGAAGTTAAAAAAGATGATATTGAAAAGGTTTCACTAAAATCTGATAAAAACCTTGAGATCGTTAAAAAAGACAAAGAATTTGTTGTAGAGAATCCAACTGACAAGCAGTACAAAAAGGAAAAAGCTGAAGAATATGCCAATAGCTTCTCCTCAGTTCGATTTGATGATTTTTATACTCTGACAGAACCTAAAGTCCAAGCACTGAACTTTGATAAAGACATTAAAATTCAACTTAAAAATAAATTGATTTATAAAGTGAGTTTGGCCAAAGACAAAGATGATCACTTTGTAAAGCTGACAGCTCTATTAGAGGAGGCTCCCAAACAATTTGTTGTTAAGCAAGACGACGGGAAAGAAGAACTTCAAAAGATTGAAGACGTTATCAAAGCTCAAGGAGATGCTCAAAGAATTAATTTAGAAAAGGGAGCATGGGTTTATAAAGTTAATAAGTCGGTTTATGAAAAACTGGCCAAGAATTCCAAATTTTTCCTATGATAGACAGGGGGATTAATCCCCCTTTTTCTATCTTTCAAATTAATAAAAAGTAAATTAATATCATCCTATGAAGATTGAAACACAAAATTTACTTTTAAGAGACCATAAACCAGAAGACTGGAAAGATATTCATCAGTATGCAAAAGTTCCCGAATTTTCTCAATATGATTTTTGGGGACCAAATACCGAACAAGATTCAATTGATTTTGTAAACACAATGATTGATCAGGCTAATCATGATCTTAGATATAAGTTTGATCTTGCCATCGTTCATAAAGAATCTAATAAAGTAATTGGCGGAGTTGGTATCCGAAGAATAACAGAAAATAGTCTTGTAGCAGATTTAGGCTATGCCATTAATCCTGATTTTCAAGGAAAGGGTTTTGCATCTGAAGCAGTTAAGGCCATGTTTGACTTTGCTTTTGAAAAGTTAAATTTGAAAGTTATATATGCAACTTGTGACGTTAAAAATATTCCATCTTATAAAGTAATGGAAAAATGTGGAATGACTAAAGTTGGTGAGATAAAAAATCACAAAGAATTTAAAGGTGCATGGCACGATAGTTTTCGTTATGAGATTTATAATTAGCTACTCTTTAAAGGACATATAATGAGTTTAGATGCAATCGGTATAGCATGTAGTGATATTAATAAATCAATTAAGTTTTATGAATTACTGGGAATTACTTTTAAAGAATTCGGTGAAGGTCATTTTGAAGGTCAAACTCCAAGTGGAATTAGAATAATGCTAGATTCGTTTGAGTTAATGAAAAAAATCAACCCAAATTGGAAAGAACCTATACAGTCAGGAGTGACAATTTGTTTTTTAAAAGAGACTCCGGAAGAGGTTAATGAACTTTATAACAAAATAATTGAATCAGGGTTTGATCCAGAAAAAGAGCCTTGGGATGCTTTTTGGGGACAGAGGTATTCTTCGGTAAAAGACCCTGACGGAAATCAAATAGATATTTTTTCACCACTTAATTAAATGATTTTTTAACCAGTAGTCATCATTCCCGAAGAAATTCCAGCAGTAGTCTTACGTATCAAGTGTTCATTATTAGACTCTTTAGCAATAATTTGAAGAGCATTCAAAGGATGAATCATAGATGATCGCAAGTTTATAGATTCACTTAACCATGGCCTAAACCATAATAAGTTTTTTTCTCCTGACATAAACCTAACGAACTGACAGGCTAAAGTGTACTCTTTTTCAAACTCTTTAAAGAAAAGTTCTTTCTCACTTTCAGAAAGTGTACTTTTAGATAAGTAAAGTTTGAAAATTTGTAAATCTACTTTGCTTAATGTGAACCCTAAAACTCTAATAAATGAAGAGAATAAAAAACTCGTTTTCAATGATTTTTTCAATGCATTTAAACTTTTTTTATCTTTTTTATATTTTGCGTATGCTTGTCCAACTCCCCACCAAGTTGGAAATAATACTCTAGTTTGAGTCCAACACAATACCCAAGGTATCGCTCTTATGGAGCTAAAGTCTAGGACTTTAGCCTTGGCCCTTTTAGCAGGTCTAGATCCCAGCTTTAAAACATTAAGATAAGAGTATGGGGTTGCCTTCTCAACCATATGAAAAAAAGATGGTTTTGAAATTTTATCTTTATAAGAAGAACTAACCATATCAGCAAATCTTTCAACTTCACTATCAATCTTTATATGACCTTTCTTATATTCTGTTTTTTTAAGGTTGGATAAAATTTTATTCATACCTGATAGTGTAACTTCAGATGTTGAAAAATTTCTTTCAACCATTTCACCCTGAATCGTAGCCTTATAAATTTGCAATGCTGATTTTGGCCACCAAGCAGTTTGGTTTTCCAAACTTCCTCCACCTCTATCAACTGAACCACCTGAACCATGAAAAAATACAGGTATGTGTTTATATTTTTTTATAAGTACATCTAAACTTCTCATAGTTTTAGCTATTCCGAGACGACTTGCAAGAACCCCCATTCCTTTTGAAGAATCAGAGTAACCAAGCATCACTTCAAATTTATTATGCCATTTATCTGTAACGATATTAGAAAGTTTTTTTATGCTTAAGATTTCAGTAACAATTTTACTCGAATTTTCTAAGGCCGTTGCTGTTTCAAACAAAGGAATAATTCTAATTGCTGGGTATCCAAATACATTATTCATTAATTTATGTGTATTGAGAATGTCTTGTGAAGACTCACACATACTTATTATCATTCCTTGAGCATAACAACTAACTTTTCCATCTCCACTAAGATCTTTAAGTGCTTTTAACATTTTAGTAATAGCAAAATCTTTTTCTATAGGTGCATTTAAAGCATTTGCTATTATTTCACTATCTTCACGAACCTCTATTGGAATAACCAAGCCTGGAAATAAGTCTACTATTGAAAGTAATTTCAATAAACGAGGATTTCGTCCACCAATCTTTTCAAAGTACTCTTTTTCTAATTTTCGTAATTCTTTTTTAAAAGTACGAACTCTTAACGAGTCATTAGACTTAAGTTTTTTTACTTCCCTTAACAAATTAAAAAGATAACCTACTTGTATATTTAAACTTCCAATATCTAAGTGCCTTAAATCTTTCTGAACGTCATTTAAAAACTTAGTCGTAATTGAAATAAAGTGATTTCTAGATGCTTGTAAACATTGAATCATAACTTTATCATCTACTCCAGGATGGCCATCTTTATCTCCCCCAACCCATGTTCGAACTCGAACAGTTCCAATGTCTCTATTTGCTCTTAACAAAACATCAAATATGTCAGGTCTTAAAATAATAGAGAAAAGATGATTTGCTTCATCTGCAACTTCTGGTTTTTTATGTCTTGTTATAGGCAATAACCATGCAACTTTAAAATTATGTTTAACGATTGATATTAAATAACTTTCTTCACCAGACTTTTGCAAGATTCTAAGTGCTATAGACTGGATTCGATGAAAAAGTTCAATATTTGCAGGAGTTCTTGCTTCAGTTGGGTGGGCCGTTAATACATAAACCAATGTTGAATCATACCTTGGAAGATCGTTTATAGATTTATTTTCTTGTAGTCTATAAGTTCGATAAGCTGCTTCACATGCGTTTATTGTTTCAAGCATTAATGTATAAGAGTGAGCAATCTGACTTTGCTCTTTAGCAGATTTAACTTTTAAACTTTTATACATTTTATTTAATAATTCTTCTTTTTGAATATTTGTAGCTTTTCGGTATAAAACCATATTTTTTCTAATTTTTTCAACTGAGTTATAAACCTTAAGTCCACCTTCTTCACGAATTACATCTCCTAAGTTTTTGACAAAAATATTAACGAGAGATTTTAATTCTTTCGGAAAAGATGAAAATTTTGTATTCATAAGTACGACCTTAATTTATTAGTTTTGGTTGTACTTATTCCTAACACATTTATTACGACATTCGGAAAGTTTTTTTGAATCGTATTGACTATATTTCAAACTACAACCCTTCATACATAAGTCATATTTGGTTTCAATATATTGGGTTTTTGCAGTACCACATCCGTATACGAATAAAATAAAAAATGAAATTATCAAGTTCATGTATGCCCTTATAAAAATTTATTAAAAATTGTTAACTTAGACTACTTATAAATAATGTATCACGTTCGAAGAATTAGTGAAAAAAATAAATAACATCCATACCTGATTCTTTTATTCAAGAATTCTCATCTCTCAATAATAATGACCAACTTTCCGATAATAGTATTAGATTCTCATTTGGAACTATAAATTGAAAAAATATATAATACCCATATTCATCATCTTGTTTATTTCTTCATGTGGTGGAAGAAAGGATAAAACAGCATTAAAAATTAATGCTTTTTCTCTAAGCCTTTCTTCGATTGCTGAAGGTGTAATCGTAATTGGTAAAAATAAAGATACACAAGAGTATTTCCAGGAAGTTATTTTTGAAACAACTTTTGAAAAGGAAGTATCAAAAGGATTGTGGACTTTTTTTGCTTATACCTGGGACGGTGGATCTCCCCTTGCTGGAAACTTAAAATGTTCTGAAATAATTGAAAAAGATTTATTTCTCTCTAGTGATCAAGTTAATCTAAGTTTAAATTCAAATAATTGTTTAGCGCAAAGTATTTTTCCCCCGGGTGGAATAAATACTTCTCCAACACCAAATTATCCTTATAGCTGGTCATTTATTTTATGCAATCCCACAAGCCTTTACTCCTCTATGCAAGCTGGAGGATGCGGAGCCTCCTATACTGGACAAGCAACGGGACTAAGAGTGATTATTCCATCTCTAAAATCTATCAACGATAATTCTCAGGCTGAAAGTTCATGTTTCAAATTAAATTCTGGAGCAATTTATAGTTCAAACATTCATCTTCCAGTACTATTGGACACAAATATTGATCTTAAATTTAAAACTCAAGTATATTACTCACCAACAGGAAATTCTTGTACAGGAGACTGCTGCACTGGAAAAATGGATACATATAACTTTTTTAATGGACCAAATGAAGGAACTTTTCGAGGTGAAGAAAGTACAAATTATTCAAATTTCGGCAATTATTTTTTATTCAAAGAGAGGGTGCCTCCTAGAAGCTTAAAATTTGATACATCCCTAACTAATTTTAACTATAATACATGTACACCAATTATTTTTGAACATCATGAAGGAAATGCCATAACAGCATCAAGTAGTTCATTTAACTTTACTCCAACTTGTAGCGGCACTTGTTCATTTTATCCTACGGGCGCATGTTCATCAGCAATGTCTACTTTTAACTTTCCAAATAACTCATCAACTTTCACAATTTATGCTCTAGTAAATAGTATTGAGCCAATAAATTTATCTCAACTTGGCGATGGAGCAGGCATAGGAGGAGACACATTATCTTCAATTCCTGTTAGTATTAACTATGGAAGTATAACTGCCCCATTATTAAACTCAATTACAAGTTTGAATTTAGTGGGAACAGCTTCAGCAAGCCCAGCAAATCTTACGGTTGGATCTTTTTTTGTTTATCAAACAGTTAGTGGCAATAGAGGTAAATTTATTGTTAATAATAGAACAACATCTGTCATAGCTGGAGATATTCTAGATTTTAGTTTCATGACTTGGGATAATACCAACACGCTTGTAGCATCTGGCACTAATATCACATCAACTGCATGTTTCAGCTCTGGTGATTGCTTTTTAGACTTTGATATTAATGCAGGAAAATTGTCTCCATCAAATATTCCAGGAAGTACTGATGTGTGGTGGGAAAATCTTAGTGGAACTCTTTACTTTAACCCTCAAAGTGGTGCCCCGTTTAGGTTAATCGGACCTTAACGAGGCTATTTATTTTATAATTCTAAAAACTCTGTAAGTTTTAAAGCACATGCATTAATAAATTTTGCTCTTTCCTTAGAAAAATCAATTTTTTGGGCCTCTTTTGCTTTGGCATATAGATCTTCAATCGTTTTAATATCCTCAACGACAAAACCAGTAACAACTTTTGCACAATAATCATGTCCTCCACATTTAACTCTCGCAATATAACTTGTATAAATATTTTGCCTGAGAACTGCTAGATCCTGATTATTCTTAAATAATTTTGAAAGTAAATTCATATTATCAATAAGAATATTATCAACACCTATTTTTCGGTATAAATCTTCTTGGTTGAAAATAGTAACTAGTTTCTTCAAATCTTCTTCATTATTTATATTTTTTAATAAAACTTTTAAAGATTCAGATATAAGAGCTGCTGAATCATTACTTCCTTTAACTTCATCTTTAAAAATTGTTAACTTTACAAATTCACTGAACTTATCAACAGGACTGTCAACGTCATTAAATAAATATAATTCCATATAAAATTGAGCTCTTTTAAAATTATATCTACCAAATTCTCCTTGAGTAATATAGTAATCAATTAATTCCGCTCTTTTAGCTTGCAACTTGGGATACTCTATAGTTTTTGTAAGCAAGTTTTTAAATAGCTCACCTTCATTTTCAATTAAATAAGTTCTTACCCATTCATCCTTTAGAAAATCAACAAGCTTAGTAAATTCTTTTTCATCATAGCTTACAAAGTGTAATATCCTAGAGACAATTGTCTTTCGAAAACCTTCATCTAACTCACTAAAGAAAAACTCAATATCTTTATAAAAATTTTGAATATATTTAGATGGCATAGCGTACATATTAAGAATTGCTTCTTGTGCTAATTTCTTATTCTGATCAGTCCAGCCTTCAGTCTTCACCATTTCAAGAACTTGAACAAATTGATGCTTCAAAGTTCCATAAGTTTCACGTACTAATTTGCCCCATACATCATCATTTGCAAATTTCATTGGAATTAGGCCTCTAGATTTATAAAGGTTACCAATGGTTGCTCCTCTTATAGTTATATTTAAATTATATAGTTCCTCAAATTTAAAATCTAATTCCTCTACAAGTCTCATAAATGTATTAAAACTAATTGCACTATTTGACGTAAGAGACTTATTAACACTCGAAGCTAACTTAATTTGAGAGTCATTCACAGATAAAATACTTTTTACTTGAGCTGCTTCATTTGAAGACTGCTCTAATGCTTGAGAAGCTAATACGGCCTTTTCATAAGTAGTTAAAGAGTTTAAATTATCAACTTTTTTGTATGGATTATAATTTTCTATAAGATAATTTCTTACAACACTTATTTTTAATTTATTTTGTTCACTCTCTATATTTACAAATTTTGCTGTCTTTAATTTTTCAGGAGCATAATAATTTGTACCTTCTCCTCTATTGGCCGAGCTGGAGACTCTCTTCCAACCTTCACTAAGATCTGCTTCTATACTTTGAGACTCCGGATAATTAAAACCTTGTCTTACTTGATTCGTATTCATAGTCCAAGAATTTTTTGAAACGTCAGTAAGTATTAAGTTGTTTGAGCTATACTCTTTTGCAATTAGTGAATGAATAACCTTCGTATCCTCAACACCGAGCTTTTTTCCATTAACCGTTACAATATAAGGGTATTGCCTCCCATTATATTTAGCTTTAGTTACAATTACATAACCATCAGGTTTTTGTGATAGATCGCTACTCTTTCTAATCCAATAAACATCTGCATCCTTATCCATAACATATGTAGCAACAGTGCTCATAGAACAATCAGAACCAGCACAACCTCTAAATAATCCAACTAATGTAGGAGCTTTTTGTAAAGTTAATGTTGTTGTCTTAAGCGATTTTCCATCTGAAGATTTAACAACTAAAGTTTTCTTAACTGTTTTATTGATAAACTGATTTATAAAGCTTTGAACTTTTTGTATTAATTGACCCTTTGAAATTTCTTGAATATCTGGCATGATATGATTTTTTAATAAATCATCATATAAATTATCAATGTCAGCAGCTTCTAATGATGCAATTTTTTCTTTTAACGTTTGAGAATTGAACTCTTCTATAACTGCAATATTTTCAAAATTATATATAAGAGGTGAAATTTTTAAAAAATCATCAACCAGTTTTTCATTTTTCTGAGATATTTCTGTAAAGTCATTTCTGACATTACTAAAGCTAGGTATTTCTCCTTCTAATTTATCAATAGAGTTATTAATTTCTTTTTTGAACTCTTCTATGGCCTTTTCATCATAACTAAAGCTTGATGAATTTGTATAAGTAACTCCCTTAACATTAGCAGGAATAATTTCTATTGAATGAGCATTATCACCCAATTCATTTATTAAGTTCATTGCCCTATTTAATACTTTAAAAGGATCAACGAGAGATGCATTATTGGCCGTTGGAAAATGAGGATGCTCTTTATAGAGTGTGGCCAAAAAATTTAACCGTTCTTCTGTAGTTGATAAGTCTGGTGTCCAGTTTTCTTGTGAAAACGCATTAACACTAGAAAACATAAATAAAACGTAACTGATTAAAAATAATTTTTTCAAAATAAAATTCCTCTTTTAATTTTTTAAGTGCTCTTTGAGTGCATATAGATCAAGATTTATGCCAAACTTTATTTTTGATTTCAGCTAGTTAGAGAGTGTTAATGTACAAATTTTTGACAGACTTATTTAAAGAAAACACGTCCTAAATCCTGAAAATAATTCAAGAAATAGCTATAAATTAATATGATTATTTATTTTGATAAAATGATTTAATTCTAAAATACGCTTTTTTCTTTTCTTTTTTGTAAGTAGTTACACCTTTTAAATTAAAACCCAATGTTTCTTTATTTGTTCCAATTGTCCATTGAGTTCTAAAATCACTTAATACCCATGGCATGTACCCAACTAACTCACCACTTTCTTCACCAATTTTAAAAAATTGAGATATAAACCAATCTTGAAAATCTTCAGAAAAACTATGATCAAATACATTCTCTTCCCCATCAACTTCACCTGATTTTCCATAAATTGAACCTGCTTCAAATTCTGATAAAAACAAAGGCTTTTTTGGAAATTTTTGTCTATACTTATCTATTGAATATCTCAAATATTTGGTCTTACCAAAATACCAACCTGCATAATTATTAATTCCTATTACATCTACTGAATCAGAACATCTATCATTTACAATATTTAATGAAGTAGCAATTTTAGGATAGGAAAGAACCGCTTTAAATGTAAGCATAGATGAATCAAAGCTTTTAACTTCTCGATGTAAAGATTTGATGAGTTTACCACATGATTTAAACCAATGGGCTTCTTCATTTGCGAGAGAAACCATAACAAAGCCTGGCCTAATAGAATCTCTAATCATTAATCGATTTAAGTAGTCATGGGCCAACATTTTCAACTTTTTATTTCTAAGTTGTTTTACTCCCCATTGGTAAATCGGAACTTCTTGTACGTATTTAATATTATTTTCATCTAATAGATTTAAAAATCTTGGATCATTTGGATAATGACCAGATCTTATAAAGTTAACATTTAAATCTTTTAATAACTCTATATCTTTTTTTGCATCTCTAAAGTCAAAAACTGGGCCATTTTCAAAACTATCAGCATGTCTATTCATTCCCTTGATTTTAAATTCTGAGTTATCAATATATATTTTCTTGTTTTCCACATAATTATTTTTAACTTTATACTTATAGTTAAAATCATTAATTACCAATTCGCCTTCTTTTTTAGTGATAATCTTTTTTCTAAATTTTAAATTACAAAAAGTATTATAATAAACATTTCCTTGTTGAATTTTAACTTGCCATGGAGAATCACATTTTTCATTCGTAATAAAAGTTCTTCCCGTTATACCACCATATGGAAACCAGCCAAGCTTTTTTCCGTGTAAAAAGCTCTTCGTAGGTAATGTTTTATTATTAATTAAATTACTTACAATAATTTTAAGTTCGTTTTTCCCTTCATAAACATAATCGGTGAGGTCAAACTGTGCACTTAAATATGGATGTTTAAACTCCCCTACAAACTTTTCATTTAAATAAACTTTATAAGATTTAAAAGCCTGCTCAATCGTTAGCACAGGATAAGAGTCTTTTTCTTTGGTATAGTTAAAAGTTTTATAATAATTAAACTTTCCATTTAATTCGAGATGATCCTCATTTCCATAGAATTTTTTGAGATTCCATGTCCCAGGCACGATTATTTTTTCTAGTTTTTGCTCAGAATCTCTTTTAAAAAGCCATTCACCATTTAAGTTAATGTCCATTCTTTCATTTTGTCGAAAAGTTCGCCCTTGAAGCAAAGTACAGTTAGCCTTAAGGCTGAAAAAAACAAGAAATATATAAACAATGACTCTCATTATAAATAGATACTATGAATAAGAAGAAAATCAATGTTTCTTCACGCTTTATGTAAAAGCTACCTTAATCACTAATATTTTTGTATACTCGCTATTTCACAATAAAATTACACATAACTATCTGATTTCAATAGAATTTTGGAGGAGTTTTTGAAGAAAATTATAATAGTTGGATCTACTAGTAGTGGTAAATCTACTTTTGCTCGAAAATTATCCAGAAAACTAGGTTACTCACATATTGAACTAGATAATTTATTTTGGAAACCTAACTGGACAGAGAGTACAGACGAAGAGTTTTTCGATAAAATTATAAGTGCCACACAAGAAGACTCGTGGGTTCTAGATGGAAACTATAGACGTACAAATCATCTCACCTGGCCTAAGGCAGATACTGTAATCTGGCTCAATCTTCCACTTTGGCAAACGCTTTATCAAAATATTTCAAGATCTCTTAAGAGGGCCATTCTTAAAAATGAAATTTGGGAAGGAACAGGAAATAAAGAATCTTTTAGTCGAATGTTTTCAAAAGACTCTATAATTTTATGGCTTATAAAAACCTATAAAAAAAATATATCAAGATATAATCAAATGATAAATGACCCAAATTATTCACATATTTCATTTCATCAATTAAGATCTCGTAAGGAGATTGAAAAATTTTTAAATAATCTATGATACAAAAATATACAAATTCTCACATAGGTTACCTTTGTTTTTTAACTTTTCATTAAACGTCCAATAAAAGACAAATTTCTCTTTATTACTTATGGCCTTTGAAATCTTTTCTTTATGAATTGAATTGATTGAATCTAAGTTTGTTACATTTTCTTGAAAATTTGATATTTCTACTAGATTACCAAGTATATAAGCTGTTAAATCTTCATTATGCCATTTTGTATTCATCATTTTCCCCTTAGGTTATCTGAAGCTAGACTATGATTTAACTTTGTATAAATAAAATAGGAAAATTAAATAAATGTAATAAGTAAAAGTTATGCAACGGCGCAAAAACAGACGCAACGCAACACTTCAAAATGTAGACTAAATCTTACTTAAAATGCTAAAAATACAAGATGAGCACAAAAAATAAAGACAACCAAGACAAAAGACCAAAACAGGACATCCCTTCAATCCTAGGAAGAATTTCAAGACCTAAGAAAGCAGTTATTACAGCTGGAATGCCATACGCAAATGGACCAGTTCACATAGGACACCTTGCAGGGGCCCATGTTCCAGCAGATATTTTCGCTAGATGGACAAGGTTATTAATTGGAAATGAAAATGTTTTATTCGTGTGTGGAACTGATGATCATGGATCAAATAGTGAAGTAGCTGCCAAAAAACTTGGTTTAAAGTCTGAGGAATTCATTGCTCAAATTCACGAAAAACAACAAAAAACAATGGATAGATACTCTATCTCTTTAAATGTATATACCGGAACTTCAAGAGAAGAAAACTACAACGATCATGTTGAACTATGCCAGGATTTTTTAAGAAAACTATACAAAAATGGAATGCTTGAAAAAAGAACAAGTAGCCAATGGTATGATACAAAATTAAATATGTTTCTTCCGGACAGATTTGTTGTTGGTATTTGTCCAAACGAAAACTGTTCTAACGAACAAGCTTATAGTGATGAGTGTGATGATTGTGGCTCTAAATATGACCCTAGAGAACTTCAAAACCCTAAAAGTACTGTAAGTGATGCTACTCCCATTCTTAAAGATACAGACCATTGGTATCTAGATATGTGGAAAGTTACAGACCCATTAATTGAGTGGTTAAATTCAAAACAAAAAAGTTGGAGAAAATCTATACTTCAGGAAGTACTTGGAACAGTTCTTCCATGTGTTTTATTTTCTAATAAACTAGAAGAAAAATATAAGTCAATTAAAGATCAACTCCCCAAACATAAAAGTAGATATGCTCCAGGAAAAAAAGTTGCTCTTCAATTTGAAGGTCTTAATGACTTAGAGATTGCTAAGACATTATTAAAAGAAAATGAAATTGAGAGCGAACTTAATGATGGCTGGGCACATAGATCAATTACGAGAGATATTAAATGGGCAATTCCAGTTCCAGAAGATATTGACCCATCGATGAAGGGTAAAACTTTATATGTATGGCCAGAATCTTTAATTGCACCCATATCTTTCACAAAAGTAGCTTTAAAAAAACAAGGTCAAGATCCTAATCAGTTTAAAGATTATTGGTGTAACAAAGACGCTAAGGTTTATCAGTTTCTTGGAACTGACAATGTATTCTTCTATGTACTCATGCAAGGATCAATGTGGCTTGGAACTCAATCTGATCCTCTTAGACTACCAGAAAATAATGAATATCAAATGACTGAAATATTTAGTAATTTTCACCTCCAGATTGAAGGTGAGAAAATGAGTAAATCTAAAGGAAACTTTTATTCAGCAGACCAATTAATTGATGAAATGAATTATAGTCCAGATCAAGTTAGATACTTTCTTTCTTCATTAAGTTTATCTGAGAAAGCCTCAAATTTTGATTTTGAAAATTTTAAAAGTAAAAATCAATTTCTTGCTGGTCCTATGAATGCTTCTTTTGAAAGGCCAATTTCTGCATGCCATTCAAAATTTGGTGGAGTTGTTCCTAAAGGTAAGTTCATAGGTAAAACAGAAAAAGAAACTCAAAAAATAGTTCAGTCATATACACGTTTCATGGAAAGAGCTGAATATGCTAAAGCATTAGGTGCACTTGAAAACTATGCTCGGATAATTAATAGTTTGTTTAATGTATATAAACCACACGACGACAGAATGCCAGAACAAGATAGAATTGATGCATTATATTCAAGTTTTTATATACTAAAAAACATATTGATTATGATTTATCCTTTTGCACCTGAAACAATGGAAAAACTAAGAAAATCATTAAACCTAGATGAGACAATTTATTCAATTGATAATCTAGCAATTGATTTTCCAGCAAATCATAAAATTAGTGATCAAGTTGAATACTTTCCTTCAGTAGACTAGATTTCTTCTTTAAATTTTAAGATTTCAAATATACTACTATAAGAATCTGTCCATACTTTTGAATTTATTTTTTTAAATTTTAATTCTCTTAAATCACTATACTTTTCACTTTTAAGTCTGGCTTTTAATTTATCTAGATGTGAAACTGATTTAATCATTATAGAATAAATTGACTTTGAACTAAATTGATCATTTGTGTGATCTAATATAACTAAATTTAATAATCCTAATTCCTTTGCTAATGCATCACACATTTTATATAAATTTAAGTACCTACTAGATAAATGAAACAAGATTATGCCCTTATCACCCAGCTTTTCCATGTACATTTCAATCGCCTCTTTAGTTAACAAGTGAACAGGAACGGCATCACTATTATATGCATCCAAAAAGACTAGATCATATTTAGAATTATCTCTTTCTAAAACTTTTCTCCCATCTCCAATATCTATACTAATATTGCCCTTAGATTTTTTTAGAAAGCTAAACTCATTTTTAGCAATGCTAACAATTTTTGGATCAAGTTCTATAAAATGCAAATTATCACCATTTTCTAAATAAGAGGCGATCGTCCCGATTCCAAGACCTATATTTACAATATCAATATTTATTTTTTCACTTTTTAAAAAATTAAATACTAAAGAAAAAGGTGATGCTGGATGATAATAAGAAGTTGGAACAGTTGAATTTTGCAACTCAATTCCATGGGTGGTTACACCATGGACTAATTTTTTATGAGTTTTATATTCTTCAATTGAAATAGATCCATAAAAATTTCTATAATGTTTATGCATTAAAGTTTTTTCATATAAAATATATAATCCACCAATTGTTAATAATAATACTGAAAAGTGATATAAATTTTCGATTCTTTTTTGTTTATAAATAGATAAATTTTCTTTCTTCAAAATATAGAAAGTAAGAATAATAAACAAAAGCATGCTAAATTGATAATCTCTATTAATACTTAATAATAATGGTAAAACTAGATTGGAAAATATTCCTCCTAATGCACCTCCAAGTGAAATATATAAATAGTACGTAGATAAATATTTTTCATTAGGTCTAATCAAGTATATTTCACCATGTAAAATTACAAGGGCCAAAAAATAAATTAAAAATGAAACTAAATAGTCTCCAACTCCTAAACTCGAAGAGAAAATAAAATAAAAAATTAAAATTTGAGTTAAATAAATTATACTTGTTCTTGATTCATGATCATATATTCCATTTTTTTTATAAATTAAAATGAAACTTATTAAATATATCATCAATGGTATTATCCAAATAACTGGAACAGGTGCTATTTCAGATGTCGTGTATTGTGTAACAGAAACCAATAAAGAAGTTCCAAAAGCACTATATAAGATCCATTTTATTTGGTTAATTTTGGCTTGATCAAAATTAATCTTTTCAGTTTTTATTTCACCTGAATCGTTTTTAAAATACAATATACCTAAAATAATAAATATTATTACTAGATCTATAGCACATAGTAGTTTCCAAGTTTTTAACAACTCTTGATTATCTAAAATAGGTTCTAATAATAGTGGAAATAATAATAAACAAATTAATGAGCCTAAGTTTGATAAAGCATATAATCTATAGGCTTTCCCAAGATTTAAAAAGTCATATGCTTTTTGAAAATATGTACTCACGGAAGATATTAATAAGCATGGAAAAAATAAATTAACAAAAAGATACGATAGAATTGAATATGATGGCGAGTTCTGAGTTACCCAATTAAATGAAAAGTCTGAATAAAAGCTAAAAACTATTAAACCTAAAACATATAATAAAGAATAGATTAAAACTTGTTTTTTCTTAGTGATTCTTAAAATACAGTGTGAAAGTAAATACCCGAAAAATAATGTTAATTGAAAAAATAATAATAAAACACTCCAAACTTGAGCACTACCGCCAAAATGAGGAGTAATAATTCTGCCTATTAAAGGTTGAATAAAAAACATTAAAAATGCAGAAATAAATATGACTAAATAAAATAAAATTTTTTTCACTTTATTATTTTAAAGAAAAGAAAGAGCTTCAACAACAATAACTAAACCTTCATAACCTTGTGCTGATTGAGTGTTAGTAAAGGCGCATACGTTGGCCGAACTTGATATAGATGAAATTTGAGAGTTAATATCACTATTGGCCCCCATTACCACATATGAAGTAGTATCAACCGTGAGAAAATGTCCGACAGATGAACTCAGGTTTGAATTCCTATACTCAAGATTTCCACAATATTTATAATTATATTGAGCTTCTAAAGCACTGATATTGCTATTAGTTTCATTTGAATTTTTATTTTTAATTCCGCATGAAGAAAATATAAATAGAAAAAACAATAAGCTTCTCACAATTTATTTATCGGAATTCTTAGAAATTAATTAAGAAGAGGCCCCTTTCGGGGCCAATTATCTCAAGATAGGATTTTAGATAACTCTTGCGCACCACCAACTCTTTCACCATTAATAAAAATTTGGGGGACTTTTGTAGATCCAGAGATAGCTACAAGAGTTTTAACAGAATAGTCTTTATTTAGAATATGCTCTTCATATTTCAGGCCATTTTTATTCAATAAGCTTTTTGCTTCTGAACAAAATGAACAACCCGGTCTAGTATAAATAGTTATTGATTTAGATATATTAGCTCCTAAATATTCTAACATAGTTTCAGCATTTGATACATTAAATGGATCTCCTGGGAGATCTTCTTCGATGAACATTTTTTCGATTACTCCATCGTTTACAACCATAGAGTATCTCCATGTTCTTTTTCCAAAACCTAAGTCAGTCTTATCTACTAAAAAACCTAGTGCTTCAGACAATTCACCATTGCCATCTGGAAGCATTGTAATGTTTTCTGCTTTTTGATCTTCTTTCCAAGAGTTCATTACAAATGAATCATTTACAGAAAGACAAATCACATCATCTACACCAGCTGCTTTAAAGTCTTCATATAACTCGTTATATCTTGGTAAATGAGTAGATGAACAAGTAGGTGTAAATGCTCCTGGTAGTGCAAATAAAGCTACTTTTTTCCCTTTAAAAAAGTCATCTGTAGTTTTCTCTACCCACTCATGACCCTGTCTAGTCTTGAATTTAATATTAGGTATTTTTGTTCCTGTTTTATCTTCAAATTTCATAACTAACCTCCTATGAAATATTTAAATCATAAACAGTATCGCTCAATTCTGAATTTAACTCTAATATTTATAGACAATAGATCAATAGATAAAATCTATCATATAAAGACACCTTATAACTTAAAGTAATTACAATAAGTTAAATGATTTAATAGAAGCTTCCTCTCCATTTAAAATAAGAGACACTTTCTGGACACCGGGGTAATAAACTCTTGTAGTTATCTTTTTAAAGGAGTGTGATTTAGATATTTTATGAGGCCCTTTATCAAATTTTCTTTCACTAATTTTAAAGACCTTTTTTCCCAAATTTCCGTTCTTTCTTAAAAAATAAATAGCGTATTCTACACGAACTAAAGAACTTTTCTCTAAATCAAAATTGAATATGAACTCTATACTTTCACCATTTTTAACAGCTTTAGCACATTTTATAGAACACTTATCAGTTTTAATTTTTTTAAATCCAAATAAACTTAATGCTCTTTTATCACCCTTCTTTAATAAAGTTCGTAAAGCATGTTTTTTGACCCATTCTACTTCAGGTGATTTAACTTCAAAGCTTTTAACCATTTTCAATGCTAGATCGGGATGATCCTTAGAAATGTCATTAATATTATTAGCAACGCTTCTTCTTACATAAAGTTCTTCATCATTATATAAATTTTTTAATATTGGAAAAATTGGTCTTGGATCATTTACTAAACTTGGAAGTTGTACAGCCCAAGGTAGTCTTGGCCGACACCCCTCTGAAGCTAGTCTTCTAACATGATAGTTTTTATCACATGACCACTTCACTAAAAGCTCCACGATATTCTTTTGATCTCTTAACAAAAACTGTCTAATGGCAAATTCTGAACTTGATTGAGTAGTAAAATATTTCAAGGCCTTTAAAGAGACTTTTTCATTTTTCTTTTCCATTCCATAAACTTCAATAAAATCTGGAAAGAACATACCTTCAAATCCACCAAAACCCTTGGCCGCTTTTATTAAAATTTCAATACTCTTTTTATAATCTTGAGGTAGAAACTTTCCTAGTGTTTTGGATATATGCCTCATCCTTTCTTTAAGCTCTAAACTTTCCCACGTATTATCGAAGATCGATTTTATAAACTTAGAATTGTCAAAAGAAGGATAATGAGTGGATATTGATTCTGAAAGTTTTTGAATATATTTTTTATTATATGAATCTTTTAAAAGATCACTCACTTCATATCCATTATATACATAAATCTTCTTTGAAAAGATCTGTCAGTTAAAGCAAAGGTTAAAAAATGTAAAAGTTGATCTTTCTCAATATCTGTAAAATGTTTTTGATGACCTCTTAATATAGGTGTTGCAAATTTTTTGATTTCAGTTAATTCATTTAAATCTAATTCTGTATTTAATGTTCTATTGTAATTTCTTGAATATTTATTCTCTATTTTATCTGTAGAATAAGCATCCAAAGATTTAAAAGGCTCATCATAATGATCAATGACTTCTTTCAAAGTTAAAAGTGAACCATCATGCATATAAGGGGCCGTAAAAATTAAATTTCTCAAAGGTGGTACTTTAAAAAGATACTTATGTTTAGGATTTTTAGTTAAGTGATACAATCCATAATCTTTATTTTTTTTATTTTTACCAGGTCCTATTTGAGGAGTGGCCACAGATCTAAATCCAAGATTAGTAAAATGAGCACCATTATGACAGTTAATACATTGTCCTTTTTCTACAAATACTAAAAATCCTTTTTTAGATTTTAAATCAAGAGCTACTCTACTTCCTCTTAAATATTTATCCCATTGTGTATTATTTGCTTTAAATGCTACAGATTCAAATGCACCAATCGCTCTTCCAATATGCCCTATATTGAACTTTCTAACTCCAGGATATGCTTTCCTCAATAATGAAGATAATTCGTAATCGTTTAAAACTCGCTGAACAATTCTTTGCCATGCAATTAAGTTATTTGGAGCATCTGCAATTTCATTAGTTCCCTTTTTACCTCTCATTTCATCATGTGACACTAAAGGAAATATGGCCTGTGCATCAAGGGCCGTTGAGAACATTCTCGTTATAACTTTATTCTTTGGATTAACCCCATTGAAGCTTGGCTCAGGAGTAGAAAATGTTTTCTTTTTTACATTCATTGAAACTCTAGAGTCCCAAAACATTTTATCAAAACTTGGATAACCTCTATTAAACAAATCAGGTGCATTTCTTGGTATTACTTTTCCTCTACCTTGGAATCGAGTATTACCCGTTCCCATTCCACCTTCACCAATTGGTAATGGGAGGCCATCACTACTACCAAACTTTGGATGATGGCATGTAGAACAGGAAATATTTTTATTTCCTGACAAAGTTTTTGAGAAAAAAAGTTCTCGACCTAGTATAACTACGGCCTTTCTTTCTTTCGGAATAGATCCGAGTGGTCTAAGTTGAAACTGCTTTACATAGTGTTGAATTTTTTGGTCCAACAGAACTTCCGAAGCAATTCCAAGTGTTGAGAAAAGCGAGAATATAATTATAAATTTTTTCATTTGTGCGAATTAAACTGTAAAAAGTTTGAGGAGTCAAACTATTAATTATTTATAGATCTTTTAATTTTTATAATGTTATTGTAGCTTCACTTTCAAGAGAGAAATATGAACACACTTATAATTTTTTACCCTGGTTGTAATGATCAAGATTTAATTTTTACAACTAAATTATTACATGCCTATGGTGAAATAAAGACATGTACAGAAAATGGTAAAGATTTTGAATCAACTAGTGGATTATTTTATAAAGTTGACTATAGTTTCTCCAATGTTGATCTATCAAAAATGTCATACGTCTTAATTCCTGATGGTGATATTAATGAGTTGAAAAAGAATATTGCACTTAAGAACTTACTCATAAACTGTTCAAGAAAACATTTAAAAATCGGGTGCTTAGGTAACTCAATTGAGTTAATCAATTCTTTTGAAATTAGTGATAGTCCAAACTTGATCACTTCAATTAGTAAAAATGTAGAATTTTCGCTAGATATTGCAACGAGGGCATAAACTATTCATCATCTTCTTCACTATCACCCTCATAATTATTTTCTTCATCATTAGGGTCATATCTATTTTGTTCTTCAAACTCAACTGCAATATTATTTAACTTTATATACTTCTCTTCAAGGTTTGAAGTACTACGTTTAAGTTGAACTAATTCTGATTTTTGTTGCTTCAGATTTTTACTTAATTCTTTAATTTTCTCAGCGTTTTCTTTTCTTCTTTGCTCAGTTGTTTTTTCAAGTTCTACAATTTTGTTTTTTTTCTCTTCTAGATTTTTTTTAAATTTATCTAGTTTTTCACTTAGCTCTTTTTTCTCATCTTCTTTTTCTTTATCTTTTTCAATTGAGTTAAAATCACTTTGCATACTGGCCAACTCTAACTTCAATGAGCTTATTTCTGTTTCTAGTTTTAACTTGTCATTGGCCAAACTACTTTTACCTTCAAGAATTTGGTTTTCAAGGCTAGCGACTTCTCCATCCATTTTTTTTACTAATAATTCTTTCTCATCAGAAAGTTTTTTTGCCTCAGAAAATTCCTTCTTAGCTAATTCTGCATTATAAAACCTAGCACCTATTGCATATCCTAAATTAAATAGGTCTTCATTATTATTCTTACAGGTTTTTTGATTTTCCATACCTTTAGTGGCCAATGCTTGACCACCTTCATAAGAACAGAGCTCTTTCAGTCCTTCCTTATGACCTTTGCTATATTCTTTCCATGGAATGACAATACCTCTTCTAATGCATTCCTTATTATAAGACTTTAAATAAGTATAGGGTTGTCCATTTAACGCATCTCTTTTGCCAATTCCCCTCCAACCTATTTCATCTATTTTTTCTGATTTAGCACAAAAATATTTTAGACCACTTTTAAAACCATTCTCGAATTCTTCTTTTTTTAATCCTGGGCATTTTTTACTATGCACACTAAAGTTAGACTTTCTTTCTCCATTTAATGATAAATTTTTACCAAACTCAAAGCTTGGCGATTTCACATTTTTCTCTAAGTGTAAACACTTGAACAATTCAGCGGAATCAAACCCTCTAATATATTCTTGTTCATTTATAGATACTTCATGATCTCTACATTGATTTTTATATTCTTTTACTTTTGATTTTTTATTGGAAAAGTAATCTTCGCGTCCTTTCTTTAACCAGTTAGTAGTCTCACATTCATTCTTAGTTAATGTACTAGAACAAGAACTGATTAAACTTGCAGCAATTATATAGACTATAAGTATCTTCATATCTATATTATATAGGTATTAAGTTTTTTTACAACACGAAGACCCATTTATGAGTCTTCGTGTTCTGAATATTAAATATCGATTCCTTTAAATCTAATTCTTGAAACAACTTGAAAACAATCATTGTAAACTCTTTTTACACCTTTTGAGTCAATTACTGTAAATGTGTCTAAATGCTTAGCAACTCTTCTTCTTGAATTTAGCTTAATAAGAGTTTTATTGTCATACATCATTTCATCAGTTTTGAATTGATCAATTTCACCGACTTTAAAATTAATTTCATAGCCTAAGTCTTTATTACCAAAAAGATGATAATCCACTCCCATATACATAGGAATTGGCTCTTTAGAGTTTCCATTCGTTCTAGAGTTTCTGTAAAAGTCATTTAAAGAAGTCCAATTAGCTCTCCAAAAACCTTTATCTGGTTTTGAATCTGGAAAGCGACGTAACTCTTCTAGAGAATAAGATTTATCACTAGAGTGATTAATCCAAACTTCAGACTTTATAGGTTGCCTATACTCTGTATCTAATTCATAGGCCCAACTTCCACCTGTCATAATACTATATGAACCAGGTTTCATTTCTCTATTTGAACTTAACAATACTAATTTACTTTTTGTTCCATCATTATGCTTAATTCGAGCTAGAACTAAACCTTTATCTTTGCAGTAAAACTCTGTTTTTCTTCCTGTTGCAAATTTAATTGCTTTTTGTGTGTCGGAATTTGGATCCTTTTTATTTATCTTTTTATATAATTTATAAATGTCATTAAATAATGGATGTGAAGTATCAACTTGAGCAATAAGACCTTCAATTTTCTGTCTAGCCTTTTTATAACTTCCTTGAACATGAGCTAGTTCAATAACACGCTCATATTCTTTTGCAATTTCAAATCCATTTTTTGCAAAACAAAAACTAGGGATTAATAATAACAACATAACTTTTTTCATTTTCTCTTTCTCCGTTAAAGGTTTCTCTTTAACTTCATTCTAAATTCTTAATGTCATATAATTATCTATCTACTGTCATAGACTTCATGACAAAACGATACCCAGCACCCCTTTCAGTAATGATATTCTCTTTTCCAATTTTTTTTCTTAAGTTAAGAATAAAATTATCTACAGTTCGATCTGTCCCATCATAATCATCTCCCCAAACGGCCAATATAATTTGCTCTCTTGTTAAAATCATATTTTGATGCTTTACAAAGTATTCAATGAGAAGCCTTTCTTTTGCATTTATAGTTATTAAGTTATTTTTTTCATCCATCAGCTTTTGAGCAATTGAATCGTAAGTACAATTACCAATCCTTATAATTTTTTTCTCTTTATTTAAAAACCGCCGTACTCTAGCTAATAGCTCATCTAAATCAAAAGGCTTTTCCACATAATCATCAGCACCGAGATCAAGACCTCTAATTTTATCTTCTTTATGAACTCTAGCTGAAAGCAGAATAATTGGAACATTTTCTCCAACTCTCCTTAATTCAGTTACAACTTCAAACCCGTTTAAATAAGGCATCATAACATCAAGTATGATTAAGTCTGGATTTTGAGTTTTTGCTATATAAACGCCTTCTTCTCCATCGTGAGCTTGAATAGTATTATATTGTTCATATTCAAAAGCTTTTTTAAGTCCGTTAGAAATTATTAAGTCATCTTCAATAATTAAAATCTTAAACATTCACTACCACCTGAAAATGAGCTCCACCTTTTCCCGGATTGACTAATATTATTTTGCCATCCATTTGCGCACATAATTTTTTACAAATTGAAAGTCCAAGACCTATTCCATCAGGTGATTTTTCTTTTCCTTTTTTAGATCGATAAAACTCTTCAAATATTTTAGAACTCTCACTAGATAATATTCCTGGGCCGTCATCAATTACCTCTAAAAACAATTGATTGTTTTTTTTGTAAATATTTAACTCACAATTTTGAGCGTATTTGAACGCATTTTGAATTAAGTTTGAAAGTACAATTTTTAATCTCAGCGGGTCAACAGAAACTTTTTCTTCGCAGTTATTTATAATTTTAAGTTTTGGAAAATCTAGCTGATTTATAATTTCTTCGAGCAACACTTCACTTTTTAACACTTTTGAATCTTTTGAGTTTATTAAAACAATATCATCAAACAATTTATTTATTCTATCTATATTTTGATTAAGTCTTTTTAATACACTTTCATCATTTCCATATTTCATCAATAATTGACCATCTAATTTCAGACCTGTAAGTGGCGTTTTAATTTCATGTACTACTTGATTAAGAAATGTAATTTTCTTCAAAACTTCTTTTCTGCTATTTCTACTATCTAAAAAACTAAAAATAGATCCAAATAGCATCATTAGAAAACTAGTTGCAATTACAATAATTTGAATTCGAGGATTAAGTTTTGGATCTTTATAAATTTTAAGTACATCAATTTTTAAAATATTATATGAATTTAATTTTATTTCAGATTTAATGCTAGGTTGAAACTCCCGCTCAAATAAAGTTTTTAATTCATCGAACCAAGGAACACTGCCTCTTATCGAACCATCCTCTTCTTTTTTAATAAAAACATCGGCATATCTATAATTCTGTCTCTTATACACATCTGACGCTGCCGACGATAGAGCTCGTGT
>CAXHCD010000009.1:0-72712 GCA_964015265.1 uncultured Oligoflexia bacterium | reverse complement strand
ATTTACTCCCTTTAAATTATGACACATGGAACTTATTTATTAAAAATAATGAATGTCAGATACCTTCTTTTAAAAAACAAAAAGGTCACCCAGTACTTTTAAATAAAGAAATTATAAATAAAATTAATTATGCTGATTTTAATTCTAGATTAGATCATATTATCAGAGATTCTAAGCATTTAATTTTTGAAGTTAACGATAAAAATGTGATTACAAATGTAAATTTTTTAAAAGATTTGAATTAGGCTGCTCTATCGCCTGTATTTTTATTGCGATCATTTTTTTCTATATTAGTCTTTGGAAGAATTATATCAAACTTAGTATTATTTGAATTAAAGTCTATTTTAAGAGATCCTCCATGTTTTTCAATGATTCCTTTAGATATACTTAATCCTAATCCCGTTCCCTTATTTACGTCTTTAGTTGTAAAAAATGGTTCTAATATTTTTTCTGATAGTTCCTTAGAAATTCCTTTACCGCAATCAATAACCGAAATAATATTAAATTCTTCATTATGAGAAATATAAATTTTTACCCATTTATCTAAAACATCATTTTCAGAAACCGCATCATGAGCATTATTGAGAAGATTTAGTATAACTTGTGATATCTCTACAGATCTACAGTTTATTAACAAGTCTTGATCCTCTTCCTTTTCAAACTCTACGCTCAAAGAAAAACCTGCATTCTTATATCGTTCACTACAAAAGCTTAGAGTTTCATTAATAATTTTTACAACACTTTCATTTTTTAATTCCTCAGCATGTGTATCTCGAGAAAATGTTTTTAGTCCTTTTACAATTTTTGATATACGAAAACTTGTATCAAGTATTTTTTCAGATGCATTACTAATTCTTTTTTTATCAAATGAATCTAATTTCATTAATTTTTGTAACTGTTTTGCATAGCCAACAATAATTGTTAAAGGATTATTAATCTCATGTGCAATTCCTGCGGCCATTTCACCCAAACTGGCCATTCTTGCATTATGTGAAAACTTGGCCCTCTCATCTTCTAATTCTGCTTCGGCCTTAATTTTTTCAACTAAATTCAATTTGTAACTTGAAAAAACCTTGTACCAAACCAAACAAATTAATGCGAAAAATATAACAGAAAGTGTAATAGATGTTTTTATTATGCCCGATTTTTTCTCAATATATGATTCTCTTTCTAGTGAAAGTTCTTCTGCAACAAATTGAGTTTTCTCCAAAAATAATTCTTTCTCTTTTAAGTATTCTTTACTTTTAAATAAACTCAACGCCTCATCTTTTCTTCTTTCTTTAGCTAGTTGAATTATTCTTTTTTCAATTTCATTCATCTGTTCACGATTAATTTCATAATTTAAAAATGGTAAACGATTATATTCTGAAAGAATTGCTTTATAATTCTTTAATGCAAAGTTTAATGAATCTCGTTGATATAAATACTCTTTAAAATCTTTATTATTATATTCAAATATTAAATTTTTAGTTAAACCTGAAAGCGTCAACCCTAATCTTATCACAACAGCATTCATTTCCTGCATTGGAAAATGAAATCGGTTTATTTGTTTAAGCTGTCCCGAAACTTGATTTAAGAAAGTAATATTAAAAAAAACATATAATACAGTCAAAAAGACTGCTCCTAAGGCCAACTTTTTAGGAAATAAGTCTTGGTCTTCTTTTATATAGATGTCTCTACTTTCTTTCATTTAAGACTTATCGGTTTAAAGTTAATTTTTTAGATTTAAGAAAGACAAAATTTTAAGATTAAGTTAATTAATAAGTTTTTTAATATTAGATAGTTATATCTATCAATTCTCGATATTTATATAATCTTAAGAAATTTAACATCTCAATACCTGAGCATTTTAATTTTTAACTCTTTTTTTAATTTAATCCAGAACACATTCGCATTAAAATTATCATGAGGTTTTATGAAAAGCGTATTAATAACAATATTTTTAATTTCTATATTGATTTTCTCAAATTTGGCATTAGCAAACTATTTTGTAATAGGATCAGAAACTGCTAAAAATGAACAAGTTACTAAAATAATATTAAAAGATATTTTCTTAGGTAAAAAACTTTTTTGGAAATCAGGAGAAAGAATTAGACCAACTCATGTAGCAGTTACAACTCCTTCTTTTCAAGAATTTCTTACTAAAGTTTTAAATATGGATGCTTCACAATTTTTAACGCATTGGAGAAGAAAACTTTTCTCAGGTAGAGGATATCCTCCAAAAGAATTTAAAAAAAGTGAAATGATTGTTAAATATATTGAATCTAATCCTGAAAGCATTGGAATAATAGCTCAATTACCCAAAGTAACACCCCAAGGTGTTTTAATTATAGATATCAAAGAATAATGAAAAATTTGAATTGTTGCCTACTCGAAATTAATTATTAATAATATTAAACAAGAATTTTTTTACAATCGGAACGTAGCGCAGTTTGGTAGCGCACTATTCTGGGGGGATAGGGGTCGCTGGTTCAAATCCAGTCGTTCCGACCATTTTTCTGCAAACTTTTTTATTCAAAAATCAAAACCTAATCATTTTAAATACTTAATTTTAGAAACAGAAGAAAGCTATCTGAGTCTGAAATGTCTTGAAATGTCGCTAAATTTCACCATGTGGTGACTTTTGGTGACCTTGGTGGTGACCTTGAAAATCCCAAGGTAATCGTCTGCTTTGGCCATGAATCCCTTATTCTTTTGCAAAGATTAAGAATGTTAACAAAAGGAAGGGGGAAATGAATTTAATTGGTGATTTATTTAAAGGGATGGTTGTCTTATCGCTACTAGCAGTAATTCAACATGGATGCACAGTTAAGGACATGGCAAGCAAAGCGGCGGATGCACATAAAAAAGGACTCACTGAATATGGAGCTTATTCAAGAGTCCTTACAGGGCATCAAGGTTCTTGGGTGAAAGTCAAAAAATAAAGTCTCGTCTTGGGTGATGAATCTCATCGCCCATTTTATCCTTAATGCTATTCTTTAAGGATATTCAAAAAAGGAGAAATCCTTAAGCCTCGTATGGTTCGCTTCATGTGAGATCGAAGCTTCAGTCTTATTGACTGAGAATTAACTTTTGAATGAGGTTTTATGAATAATAAAAATAAAAAATTTACTGCGGCCTATGCCAGAACATCGACCGCTATGCAAAGTTCGGGACTTGATGCCCAAGTCAGAGCTTTAAGAAGATACTGTACTGAAAGAGAGATAACAGATTACGTAATTTATGAAGATGATGGAATTTCAGGGGCCAAAAAATCTAGACCCGCACTTAATAGAATGATGAAAGACGTTGAAGAAGGCCGAATTGACAGGGTTATTGTTTACTCGTTTTCAAGATATGCAAGATCAACCTCTCATCTTTTACAGGCCCTTACTATTTTTAAAGAAAAAGAAGTTGCTTTTGTCAGTATCACTGAAAACATTGATACAGACACGCCTTTAGGTGTCGCTGTTTTTTCGATTATATCGGCGATTAGCCAATTAGAGAGGGATTTAATCAGAGAGCGCGTAATTAATGGATTGAAAGCTGCTAAAGAGCGTGGTGTAAAAATTGGAAGAAAGAAAACTCGTCCATCTGCCTTAATTAGACGACTTCGCTCTAAAGGTTTAACTTACGCCGCTATTGCTAAAATTGCAAATTGTAGCCAAGGCGCAGTTTCTACAGAATTGAAACTTTGGGAAAAAGAAAAACAAGAAGGAACAGAGCAAAGCTTTGATGGTATTTCAATTGATGATGAACTTACTGAAAAAATAGAACCTGATAACACTGAAAATGCGGAATCTATAGAGGAGGAAATACCACAAAAGCCAATTCCAACAATTCGATATTAAAAAAATTTACCACCCCCACTCATAAACCCATGTGTTGAAAGGTAGACAAAAACACGAAAGGGTCAGTTTTGAAGCTGACCCTTTTTCTCATTTTTCTATTGTCATTACAGGTGGCGAATACTTAGAAACCTAGTATTTTTTGAATAATTTTATATATTTCATTCACTACCAACAACCACTATAGTTTTATTAATTTACTTATTTGGTATTCTTACTAATCGAAATCCAACAAAATTAATTTGAAAAGTTGATCTGACAGGATTTCGATCAAATACTGTTGCAAAATGTTTACCTGTATAAAAATTACCCCCGCGCAGAACAGATTGTTTATCAGGTTTTGTTTCAGAAAATCCATTTTCATTTGTCGTCCACTCTTCCACATTCCCCAACATGTGCATTAAACCGTAATCATTCGCACAGTAGCCTTTTTGACGTTCATCTAAAAAGGAATTAGGGCATTGAAATACTGAATTAGAGTGTTCTCCTGAGTTTCTAATATTAAAAGTAAAATTTGGATCGATTTCATTACCCCAGTAATATTTAGTATCTCTATTCTCTTTTCCACGTGCAGCATGTTCCCACTCGGCTTCTGTTGGAAGTCTATATGTGGCACTATTGTCTAATTTAGTCATTGCGTCGGCAAACTTTCTAGCTTCTTCATACGAAATATAATTGGCAGGTAGTGTTTTGCCAACAGAATGAGAATCTCGAGGTAGCTGATATTCGTCTATCCATGGCTCGTAACCCATTACACTTTTAAATTGTTCTTGTGTTACCTCATACCGACCAATATGAAATGTTTTTAAATCTCTTCTAGAATTTGATTTGCCAATTTTAACACTTTTTCCTCCTTGAACTTCACAAAATACCATTCCAACATCACCATTTAATTGGGTTTCAACTGGGTTGGCACAACGCCTAATATTATTGTACGAATTGTGTGGAGTAAGATTCTTAACCTCATTAGGGACTCTAACTAGTCGAAAGCCTAATCTACTACTACTAAAATTAACTTCTAACCCCGAACGGTCATGAGAGTTCAGAAAGAAATCAATATTTAACCAGCTACCACCTCTCTGAACTCGTTTAGATCTATCAATAACAACCGGAGTATGTCCATTTATTGGTGCGTTAGCAAAGCTATCTACATAAACATCTGCCGTCCACTCACTAACATTTCCTAACATATGCATTAAACCAAAATCATTTGCGCAATACCCTGGTCTAGAAGAGTTATACACAGTATCAGGACAAGATAAAACTGACCGAGCATGGGCTTTTTCATTTTGAGAGTTAAGAGAACAAAAGGAATATTTAAATGCATACTGATGAGTAAAAAAATCCCCCCAGTAATGAGTAGCCTCTCTATACTCTTTCCCACGAGCAGCATGTTCCCACTCGGCTTCCGTAGGAAGTCTATATGTGGCATTTTTATCGAGTATACTTAATGAACTTGCAAAGCTAACTGCTTCCTCATGCGACACGAAGACTGCAGGGATGTTATCTCCCAAAGTAACATTGTATTTGGGCGATCCATCAGTATTTTTCCATGGCTCATAGCCCATTATCGCTTTAAATTGTTGCTGCGTTACCTCATATTGCCCAATGTAAAAAATTTCAAAGTCTCTTCGAGGTTTCGAGTTTTCATATTCTCCAATTCGTACATTTTTCCCCCCAGAGATTTCACAAAACATCATACTTGTACCATTAACTAGCTGAGCATTCACAGGGTTAGCACAATCTCTTACGCTTGCTAAAGACTGTACAGATACTATCAAAGCTAATCCTATACATATACATAGTTTTTTCATAACTCCTCCACCTTATTTGCTATTTAAATAATTTAGCTTTCCGAGCTATATCACATATATGTATATTAAAAACATTGAGTGTAAAAAAAGTAATGTTTTAATTTAGGGCCTTGCCCATTTTTTCTATGTATTTCCGTTTAAACTCATCAATCCTTGAATTTAAAGGCGACCTTTCGTGCTCGCCGTTTTTCAAATTTTAATCGCCAGCCATTCAAATCAGCCCAAATTCATCATTCTAGATGTTACAAATGAATTGCTCATGCCTTTTCATTGATTCTCTATGATTAGGGTCACCCGAAATAACTGGAGAGGCGGACATCTCCGAGTATTCAACCTGTAACTGATTAAAAATCTTAAGACTTTGTGGATTATTGGCATATTTGACTAATAGTTGTTTCAAGGTGTTCTCTGACTCAAATATGTTATTACTAAGACCGTTATCTACAGCTAACTGAAACTTCTCCACAGACGTGATTGTTAACATGCATCTCAAAATAGAATCATGTAATTTAACTTGTTCACTAACTTCAGTATCGTAATCTTCTGCCAAAGCGGACATTGAGGCCAAAAGAATTAATCCAATTAATAGTTTTTTCATTCGTCTTCTCCTTGTGTTTTAAACTAATGGTTAAATTTCGGGCCATGCCCATTTTTTCTATGTCTTTACGTTTAAACTCATCAATCCTTGAATTTAAAGGCAACCCTTTGTGGTCACCCTAATTCAATTTTAAATTCCTGGCCTTTCAAATCGCCCCAACTACATCAATCTAGTAGTCTAAATGTTAGGTTTAATTTCAAACTCTACAGAACAATCTCCAACACGCGTTATTTTTCCATCTGTAAGAAATAAACTACAGCTATATTGAATGCATCCAGAAGTAATTCTTTGACAAAAAGTTACTTTAGGAGAATCTTGATCACCTGCCAAAAAAGGAGACTTAAGATCATCAATCACATTATACTCTAATCTTTCCTGACTTATCTTAATGTCCTCAATATTATTTAAACCTTCATCTACAAAAACGTTATGTAATTCTACTAGTACTTTACTTTCGTCATAGTCTGCGTATAGGTTAAACGAACTCATTGTTAAAATAAGGGCCAATAGAAAATTAAATTTATTCATAGGAATATCCTTGTTTTACAAGAAAATAGTTAATATCCATTGGATGATAACATTTTCCCAACTTTTACGAGTGACTTTCTTGTCTAAATTGTAATCATTTTCGATTTGTATAGTTTCTAGACAAAAAAATTGTAACTATAAGAGATGACATCAGTTTTAGGATCAAAAACCATTGAACTTAATCCAATGCTCAAGAAATTTTTACTTGAGCTTCGAGAAAAACATGGCAGTTTTGAAGAAGTTATGTGGAAGTGGGGCGAATGGAGAAAGGCAAAGGCCGGTGAACAAATTGGCACTAAGATTTACCAAGGTGGAGAGAGAATTAGAGACAAGATACCCGTTAAGGTTGAAAATCTTGTACTGCCTCGCCATAATGAGTGGAAAAATGGAATGCAAGCACAGGTTTTAAGACGTTTTTGCGTTTCTATTGGTGTCACCTCTGTTAAGTTTCACGACCTACGGGCCAGTCTCATAACTAATTTATTAGAAAATGGGACAGGTATCTCTAAGGTAATGAAGCAAGTAGGACACTCAAAAATGGCGACAACGGATCAATACCACCGCCTTTCAGTTGTAAATGTAAAAGGTGCTACGAAGCATACAAGCTTTGAAATACCTGAAGAAGAGGACACGCCGGATAATGTTATTTCAATATTTGGTGCATAACGTATTTATAGTGGTGACTTTTGGTGACCTTGAATATAAAAAGAACTGTATTATTAACGGGTTGGAGTGCTACAGACACTCCGACCATTTCGCTGATTCTTTTCCTTTTAGGCTTCGTCAAAACTTCATTTAAACTTGTCACTTACTCACTAGTAAGCTCCTACGTTTAAACTCATTTTTCCTTGCCTAACAAGGAAAGTAATCTAATGAAATATGAATGGAGTAATTGGATTGAATTTGTGGCCCCGCAGGGGTCGTGGTTCACTGGAGCGAGAGGAGTTGCCAGTGGCAAGTCCGGATCGCAACAGCAGTCGTTCCAATAATTTTTATATATTAATAAATTTATTTTTTATAGAGATCAAAGTTTGATCATCTTTAGCAAAGCAAAACCTTATAATTTTTTGACTGGGAGAATTTTTATAAAAAACACTAATTGGGATGGCCGCAATACTATGATCCTTGATAAGTTTTTTACAAAACTCAATATCATCACATGAGTCAATTTCTGAATAGTCGACTAATTGAAAATAACTACCCTCTGTAGACAAGATTTTGAATCGACTATTTTTTAAACTTTTTCTGAATATATCTCTTTTTTTCTCATAAAAACCAGATAAATTGATCAGAAGCTCAAGCTTATTATCTAACATATCAGCAAGTGCAAGCTGTGCATTGCCAATAGTACAAAAAGTTGTATATTGATGAATTTTTCTAAATTCTTTAGTTAGCTCCTCATTTGCTAAACAATAACCAATTTTCCAACCAGTAACATGAAATGATTTGCCAAAAGAGCTAATACAAAATGTTCTATCTTTAAACCTACTATCATTAAATGGTGAGATATGTTTTTTGCCATCAAATATAATATGTTGGTAAACTTCATCAGAAATAATAAAAATATTTTTTTCTTTAATTAATCCCCATAGTATATCTAAATCATCTTTAGATAAAATACTTCCACTAGGATTATGAGGAGTATTTAAAATAATACATTTAGTTTTTTCATTAATATTTTTTTTAACAATTTCCCAGTCAACCTTGAAATCATTATTTAAGTTTAATCTTATTGGGACACCTTTATTTAATTCAATATTTGGCACATAACTATCATATGAAGGATCAAATATTATGACCTCTTCTCCTTCATTAATAATTGAAGATATTGCACAAAAAATGGCCTCTGTTGCTCCAGAGGTAATGGTAATTTCAGATTCAGTATTTAAATTTATATTATACAATTTTTGATGCAGATTTTTAATAGACTCTCTTAACCTTTGCATACCTTGCATTGGAGAATACTGGTTAACCCCATGATCAATATAATATTTTATCCTCTCTACAAGATAATCATTTGGTGAAAAATCTGGAAATCCTTGTCCCAAATTTATTGCATTGTATTCTTTGGCCATTTGTGAAATTTGAGAGAAAATTGTCATTTCCATCTTAGGAAACTTACTATTTAGCATCATATTGATCCTTATAACATATGGATTATATTAGTATTCTAGGCTAAATCATGTAAGTTTTTCAATAGCTACCAAAATAATGGCACAATGCGATATATTGGGCCCATGAAAAATTTAAACCTTACGATATTTATTTTACTTAGTTTAACCCTTATTTCATGCGGTAGTGATAATGAAGTTGGTGATTCTAACAATCAAACTGTAAATCAGTTTACGAGCCCAATCTCTATAAATGACACTATCAAAACGGTGCAACCTCAGGCATTTGAAAATTACTATGTTGTCACAACTAGTAGTAATAGAACTTTCAATGTTACGAGACAAAGTTTTGATACAAAGTTCTATTATAAGTATAGTGGTAAATATGTTATCTTTTCCACACCTTATACAAATTACTCCGATAGAATTACGATTTATAACTCTCAAGGACAAGTTTTATTAAATGATCAAGTTCTAGTAAGACCAAAATTTAAATTAACAAAGCACATTATTGCATTAATGCATGGTGAAGATAGAGAGCAGACTATTGTTTTAAGTGTTTCTGGAAGAACATTATATTCTGGTGGATTAAGTGAAAGATCTAAGGTTCTACCAGGGGATAACTTTGTTGCTATTTTAAATAAAGAAAGGTCTGGTCAATCGGTAAAAATTTATGCTGCAAATGGTGCAACTTTGATTAATGCAAACTTCTCAAATGATAGAGATGTTCATATCAACGCATCTGAAAATATTTTGGCCTTACGTTATTATGAAAATGGTGGGCATATGATCAGATTATATAATAGCTCAGGAAGAGAAATTTATTCAACGAGAAGAGCTTTTAGAAACGCTTCATTTCAATTAACGAATGACAAAGCGATACTTGCATACTACGAAGATGGAAGGTTTTATTCATTAACGGTTGATGTTAATGGATCGACTCAAACAGGTCCAGTGTCTACAACGAGTAACTCATTCTATAGAAGATATAACTCTTTTAATAGAGAGTATGATTATAGTTTTGGATACTTTAACTATGGAAGAAGTTTTAATAATAATTACTATAGATTTTAATTCAAAATATGAGCTTTTAACTTAGACAAAATGAAGTTAGAAGCTCTCCTTTTTTACTTTCAAATTGAAATAATGCCTTTGCTTTAAGTTTTCTTTCAAAATATCTCAATGTCGCTTTTTTTGAATCAACTGAAAAATATAAGTTTACCCCCAACATAATTTCTCGAATAAAGTTTATTAATTTTTCAAATAATAATATGGCCTTACATTTTTGATGTTGATTACTAGTGAAGTGACTATCTAATTTATATTCAATCTTTACATTTTTTCCATTTGATTTTTTGATATAAGAATCTAACATTTCATTTTCAAATAAAACTTCTTCAAAATATAAATTACATTTAAGAACACTTTGTTTGAGAGGGCTTCCATTTTTTAATTCAAAAAGCTCTATACAAAAAATACCTTTTTCAACCTCTGTACTTTCAATAGCAAAGTCTTTATCAATTAATTTAACTAGGTCGATCATGAATAAACTTCCTCCACCTAATTAGTATTATTGATATTCAGATATTAATTATTCAATTCCTAAGAAAGCTAATAAATTCAATAAATTAGAAAAATAAGCTAAGAAAAAATGGATCTTTTAGTGGCAACAAAATGAGTACTTAACTCTTAAATAATAGAAAATATGCACTGCCCATGGCCATAGTTATAAACATAGCACTTACCCAGCCTACCATATCCATTGCAAAGTTATTTTCGTATTTTAAGGTAATCAGTTTATAGGCTTTGTATCCAAGCCAACCTGCACCAATAAATCCAAAAAAACCTACTACTAATATAGAAATAAAATATTCAAGCTCAAACTTAGAGTTTTTCACATTATTACTTAAGTCAGCACTTAACTCTTTAATATCTTTTTCTTTTTTTGAAACAATATCTTTAGGTTTAGAATATAGCTGATTTTCAGTTAACTCTCCACGGCTAAACTTCTCTCTATCTCTTAATAGCTTATTATCAGCAATCATATGTTTAGATGATGATGTTTTATTTCCTGGAAGTTGTGCTTGAAGTTGTCCATCAATATAAACTACTTCATCTAGTAATAAGTCATTACCATCTAAAGTTTTATTCCACGATAAATCAAAGTCTGACCTTTTAATTTTACTTTTAAATTTATAAAACCAACTCTTTTTGTTCCATGTATCTGTTTTGACATCTATAAACTCAACAAAGAACATTATACTTTTAGATATATTCTTTATTTGAATTTTACCAAATACTTCGAACTCCCCTTCTCCAACGGGTTTAACTTTATTAGATTGGAACTTAATATTGGGATATTTTTTTATATCAAAAAAATCATTTCTTTTTAGATGAGAATCTCTAAGTTTATTACCTGTAAAAATACTCTCTACTTTGATGTTAAATTCTATTTCTTTAGGAATATCATTTTTTAATAAAAAACTTCCTGAAAAATCTAGAAAACTTCCTTTCATTGAAATAGCATTTAGATATTTAATTTTAAAATCGACTTGAGAATGGTCTTTATTAAACTCTAATCTTGCACTATAAACATTAACTGAAAAGAGCAATAAACTAAGAACAATTCTAATCATATTGATTGCTTAACTGCCTCAATAACTTTTAGCTGATCCTCAACCTTTAAGTATGGATAAAATGGTAAGCTAACAACTTTTGTTGAAGCTTCTAAAGACAAAGGCTGAGCTTCATATTTATTATTATAAAAAGTTTGTTGAGACATAGGTTTTGGATAATGAATTGCAGTCGGTACAGATTTTTCTGTCATTTTCTGAATAAATGAATCTCTATTTTCAACAGCAACAGTGAATTGAGCATAAGCACTTACGTAATCACTTGGAATTTTTTGAAGTTTAACAACACCAGATAATGCCTCTTGATACCGATGAGCTACTTCTTGTCTTAACTCAAGCTCTTTATCAAAAATTGCTAACTTTTCAATTAAAATACCTGCTTGAAATGAATCTATTCTTGCATTCAATCCAACTCTTTCGTGATTATATCTTCCGTTTTCACCATGCATACGTATTTTACGTAACTCATCTGCCAACTTATCATCATTCGTAAAAACTGCACCAGCATCACCATAGGCGCCTAAGGGCTTTGAAGGAAAGAAACTAGTACAACCAATTGATGTTAAATTTAGTGATTTTTTATTTTTGTATGAGGCACCAAAACTTTGAGCTCCATCTTCAATAACAGCAATATTATGTTTAGCTGCAATTGAATTAATTTGATCGTAGTCAGCACAAAGGCCATATAAAGAAACAGGCATTACGGCCTTTGTTTTAGATGTAATCTTTGATTCAAATGACTTTGGATCTAAATTATAAGTATCTGGATCAATATCAGCAAAAACAACTTTTCCTTTAACTAATTCTATAACTTCAGCAGTACCGAAAAAAGAAAAGTCGGGAACAATAACCTCATCATCTTCTTTAATATCTAAGGCCATTAAGGCCATTACTAAAGCATCTGTTCCTGAAGAACATGCTATCGAGTGCTTAACACCTAAATATTGAGATAGTTCATTTTCTAATTCTTCAATTTCAGGGCCAAGTATATATCTTCCGTGCTCGAGTACAGCATCAAGTCTTTTTCTAATATTTTTTTCAATTGGTTTGTATTGTGCTTTAAGATCAATAAACGGTATCATCCATTACCTTCTGTTAGAATTGTTCATTAGTTTTATCACGAATTTGAACTTAATTCCAACAACTCAGATCGATTTTTTTCCTAATAGCAGCGCATAATTTTCGAGAAATTTACTTACAAGAATAACCGGTGACAAGGTAATAGCAACCATCTACTCCAAGGTCCCAATGATCCCCTTGAGGTCGGCCAGTTCCACATTTTTTATAGACAACTTTATTCTTATCAGAGCAATAAGTAGAGTCTTCACATGATCTTCCTAGATGCTTGATAAAGCATCCTTCGCCGATGCTTTCTAGACCATTACCGTTAGAGTACTCGCAACCACAACGAACTTCAACGGCCTCTTTTTTCTCGCAACCTCTAAAGACTTTTGGTTTACAAACCTTGTATTCTTCACAAGAAACATTAGGCCCTCTATCTTCTCTTTGAACATCTACAGACTTAAACTGAAAAGAAATTTCGTCTGAGTCATTTTTTGACTCCACATCCTCAAGGGTTCTTAATCCTAGATAAATATGTTTTAGCTGCCAGTTTTCTAAATTCATTGCTGAAACTGGAAATCTAAATATTTCAATTTCACCTAATGTATTACGAGTAGGTATTTGTCTATCTACCAGTTGACAAATATTTGCATTAATACTGTATTCCAAATCCTGAAAGTAAACAGAACTAAAACTATCTCTTTTAAAATTTCCAGGCTCACCAAATGCTAAATGATGAGTTATTCTTAAGATTTTTTCACCTTTTGAAGTTGTTACCCAAACTCCTTCTATTAGCCCCTCTCTTTCGGGGTCACTATTATGGTTAATTTCAAATAAGATTCTCATAGGAGTTTGTTCTGTTGGGTCTCTGAATAAAATTTCCCCGCCAGAAATAACGTTATAATTTTCGTTTTTAATATCTTGAGTGTTTTTGATTTTACCTTTAAATTTAAAATACATATTTTTATTTAAAAACATATTTCGTTCGTCTTGAATGCCTTTTGCAAGAAAGATTCCTCGCTCAGATATTTCTTTATCAAGGCCATTTTTCTTTCTCATTTCTATAAAGTATTCATTACTACTTTCATCATTAAAAACAAACATTGAAGATAGATCATGCTTAGGAGCATAGCCATACACAAAGTCTTTTCCCTTCTGTAAGTTTTGACTGATTTTATCTACGAAATCTCGAGCTGGATTAATTAAATCAGCATCAGAGTATGTACCAGTGATTTTTTTATTATATTGGTATAAAAACCATTTACTTGGATTACCTTGATTTAAATTTGTTGGTGGCAAAAATTGAAAAAAGTTTAGGGTTCCCCTACTATATATATTTGAGCCTTTGTGAACAAAAAAATTGGGATTTCTAACACCAGATCCATCTAAAATCGAAACTGAACTTACGCTTGAAGGATTTCTTTTAACATCATTTTTTATAACTTCAGTTATTTTTAAAGAACCTAAAAAAGTAACAAGTCCAAATAATAATATTAAAGCAAAATTTTTCACTCACACTCCTCATCAAGCTATTCGGAATTTTGAGTATTTAAATTAAGAAATCAATGACATACTGACAAAAAGAGTCAACTACTTAAGCAAATGAAATCGCTACAACTTTGACCTTACAAACAAACCAATCTCTTTTAATCGGAATATAAAAAACAAAGATTTAATCTTACATATAAAAATAGGTCTTAATTCGCTCACAAATAAGTCATAAAGAAAGGTTGCAAATATTTGAGAAAGCAAAGTTGCATATGCAGCTCCAGCTACTCCATATTTAGAAATTAGCAGAAAGTTTAAAATAATATTTATGAGTAAACCAACTATGGATCGATAAAAAGTATGCTTTTGAAGATTTAGAGTTATCATCCACTTCCCACTTGCAACACCTAAACACACAAAAATCCCTGTAAATATATGTATGTTTAAAATATGAGAACTCTCTAAATAACGCTGTCCGAAAGTCACTTGAAGAATAAGACTTGAACTTAATATTGTTATAAGTGATACCGAGAATGCAAGCAACATTAATAAATCAAGAATTGTCTGAGTCTTCTTATTTAAATCTATTAAATTCTTCTCACTAGATAAAAGTGAAGGAAAAAAACTACTCACAATTACTACTGGAATAAAATACCATGCTTCACTAAATTTTAATGCTGCTGAATAAATACCTACTTCAAAATCACCCATCAAGTATTTAAGAAGTAATTGATCAAGCCTCATATATATAATTGCAGCTACACTTGAAAAAAATAATGGCCATGATGATTTGAAATATCTTTTGAATGCTATAGAAAATTTATATTTTAAATCTTTATATTCGATTTTTGATATAATTATTAAGAGAAGTGCTTGTAGAAAAAAGTCGAATGCAAACATTGCTATGAAAAACTCAAGCGGCAACTTTAAATAAATTCCAATCATCTTCAATGAAGCACTCATTATTAGTTGAACAAGTAGAGGAATTACTAGTTTCTTTGATTCAACTCTTGCTTCATATAAAGAATTTATTGTTAAAAATGGAACAAATATTAAGCCCCAAATAATATAATTTATGTAATGTATAATTTTAGTATTTGAAAAACACGACAATAATAAAAAGAGTAAAACTATAGATATAGATACTAAAAACTTAATATTAAAAACTTTCCACAATTCATCTAAAGCATTTTCAAACTTACCAACAATATTCTTTATAAAAGGTTCATCAAGTCCAAAATTAACAAAAATTGTTAAAATCGAAAAAACACTCACGGCCAAACTATAAATCCCAAACTTATCTGGACCTAAATAACGACCTAACAAAACTGACACAGCGAATCCAAGAATCAGCTGTCCAAGTTTATTAATCATCAAAGAAGAGATTTGAACTATGTATTTTTTAATATATTTTCCTTAAATTTTCTTATTAATATATTGAACCTTGTTTTTAAGTAAATCTCAACATATTCTGCATATATGCATATAGATATAGCAATTATTGGCGGTGGAATTGTTGGGCTTCAACTAGCGCGACTAATTGAAAAAAATTTTAGTAATGAAAGATTCGTAATCTTTGAAAAGAATCATTTCCTTGGGGAAGAGTCTAGTTCTAGAAATAGTGGTGTATTGCATGCAGGCCTATACTACCCAACAGGCTCTCTTAAACACAAATTATGTATACAAGGTTTACAGGAGTGGCCCAAAATAGCTCAAGAGCTTAGCATTCCAATAAATAATTGTGGTAAATATCTTGTAGCAACTACTCAAAATGAAGTAGATGCCTTAATTAAATTATATAATAATGCTAAAGGGAATGGTGTAAAAAACTTAGAATGGATTGATGATCCCCGTGATCTGAGTTTGCCAGTAAACTCAATACAAAAATGTTTTTTTTCTTCATCAACCTCTATAATTGATCAGTCAAAGGCCATATCAAGTCTTAAAAATGACCTTTATAAAAAAAATGTAATGGTCTCAATTCACGATAAAGTACAAAATATTACATATAAAAACAAAAAATTTATTATTGAGTCAGATCGTGAAAAAATCACATCCAATATACTAGTTAACTCAGCCGGGCTTGGAGCAATCAAATTACGTGAGCAACTAGGCTTAAAAAATATTGAACTTTATCCTATAAAAGGAAATTATTTAAAATATACAAAGACATACTACAATTCACACCTCATTTACCCTATACCTCCAGCACATGCCCAAGGACTTGGTGTTCATACATCTTTTGATACTGAGGGGAATGTTAAATTTGGACCTAATACAGAGGAAATAAGTGAGATTGATTATAATATAAACAAAAACTTAGTTGAAAACATGTGGCCCTCTATAAATAAAGTTTTTAAGAATGTAGAAAAAGAATTTCTTCAACTCGATTATTGCGGAATAAGATCAAAAATAATACTCAATAAAAAGTTATACCCAGACTTTTTAATAGAAAGTTATGAGTCAATCCCTGGATATATTGAAGCCTTAGGAATAGAGTCTCCTGGCTTCACTGCATCTCCGGCAATAGCAAAAACAATTTTAAAAATGGTAACAAAATATCTTAACTAATAATTTTAAATTAGTTATCCTATTTGTTATGTTTTCAATTTTTCCACAACCTATAATGGTACTTATATGTCTGCTCTTGCCAGCGTATTTTTTATATAGAAATCAAGATAAAAAACTGATTACTTGGATTGCTCTATGTGTCACACTCGATATATTCAACTCACAAGTTTACTTAAACTTAACCGCCTTAAAGTTAACTGGTTTAGTGGCCCTTCCGTATGCGTTTCTAAACCTTAAAAATATTTTTCAAAATAAAGGAGTAAAACTTTTATTATTGTTCTTTCTATTAATGCTTTCCTTAGGGATAATATATGGTTACTTAATTCCTTGGGAAGACCCTACAGGATTAAGAAAGTTTAAAGATCTCCCTCAAGGAAGAAGTATTCTTCACTTGGGAAGCATGTTCCTAGAATTTTTAGTAGCAGTAGTTTTAAGTAAAAAATTTTTTATAAAAGAGAATCGAGATCATGCTATAAAAGTTTTATACTATGGGTGCTTGATACTTGGTCTTAGTATGTTGATTGAGTTTATTCTTTCTCAGCTCAATCAACACTTTGACTTTTATCATTTTTTTACAGGTGGAAGAGAGTACCATGTTCCAAAGAGAATGAGAGGTTTTGCTTACGAACCTAGAGGGGCTGCTCAAAACTGTGCATATGGAATTCTCATTTCGATAATATATTTTAGAAAATCCTACTTAAAATTAATATGTTCTATTTTATTTTTCACAGTTGTGGGTTTTGTATTAACTTTTTCAATGACTGGGTTAATTACTTTATGCTGTGGATTAGCAATACTTTTTGGAACTTTGATTTATCTTACCCATCTAGGTAAAGCTCAAATTAAAATAAAGTATGTAGTTCATGGCATTACCACTTTTATCATCTTCGCATCTACTTTAGGGATATATTTTTATAATAACTCAGGACACGATAGTAAGTGGCAAGCATGGATGACAAACTTCAAAAAACGAAGCTTTATCCTAGAGTCCAATAGTCTAGCGGGGAAACTTGAAGTCTTTGATGGTGCCGCAGTTAATTTTCTTTCGCAGAACAAAAAACATTTACTTATTGGCACTGGTCCCGGACTAGTTGCATTACCTGCAACTAATTATATCCTAGAAAAAGATAGAAGAGATTTTCCAGTAATGTTTAACGCTCTTCCGCATATGGGAGCAATTCTAATGTTATCAAACGGTGGTATACTTGCCATCTCAATTTGGTTAATTTTATTTTTTACTTGCCTGCAAAGAATTATTTTAGATCTAAAACAAAATGACTCATCGCAACTTTTCTTAACCTATATACTTTTTATGCTGTTGTATTTGCTTCAAATAAGGTATTTTTACATTTTCGGATTAGCATTTGGGTTATGTCTTTTTTTTAAGGACACTTGCAACAAAGAAAAAGTATGCAATTAATTATAAACTTTAATAAGACATTTTTAGTAGTTCTGTATGACTTCCTTATGGCATATTTCGCATTGTATATGTCCCTTTATCTTAGGTTAGGCTCTACTGATATTTTTGTTAATGAACCTAAGTTACACATTGCAATCTTGATTGCCTCAGCTGTTCAATCACTGTGCTTTTATTTCTTTGGACTTTATCGTGGTATCTGGAGATTTTCTAGTACTCCAGATCTTGTAAGAGTTATAAAAGGTGTATCATTAGCAATTTTACTTTCTGTTTGTACATTTTTTCTATGGAATAGATTAGAAAATTTTCCAAGAACAAGTTTTGCAATTGATTGGTTACTTCTTATTGTCACTTTAGGTGGTGGAAGATTTTCTTACAGAATGTGGAAAGATAATTTTTCAACTCAGGCTGGTATAAAAATTTTAGTCATTGGTGCTGGAAGGGCCGGCGAAAGAATAGTAAGAGAAATAATTAACAATCCATCATTTGATATGAAGGCCATTGGCTTTATTGATGATGACCCTTTGTTGCAAAAAAAGACTATTCATAACGTCCCTGTATTAGGAAAAACAAATCAACTCCTTTCAATAATTAAAAAACATAAAGTTGATCAAATCTTTATCGCAATTCCATCTGCTTCAAGTAATAATATGAGAAGGATTGTAAAATTATGTATCAAAACAAAAATCAAATTTAAAACATTACCAAGTAGTTCGGATCTTTTAAATAATCAATCAGGGTTACTCCAGTTAAGAAATGTTGAAGCCGAAGACTTGCTAGGACGTGAAAGCATCCAACTTGAAACTGATGCAATTGAAAAGATGACTAAAGATAAAATTATATTTGTCACAGGAGCCGGAGGTTCAATTGGTAGTGAACTATGTAATCAGATTTGTAAGTATACTCCCAAAAAACTGATCTGTTTTGAACAAACTGAATACTTTCTTTACAAGCTTGAGCAAGAACTAAATACAAAATATCCAAACATTGAAATAGTTCCAGTAATAGGAGATGTACGAAGAGCCGGTAGAGTTTCTTGGGCCTTGAATAAGTATGCTCCAAATGTAGTATTTCATGCAGCAGCTTATAAACATGTTCCATTACTAGAGTCTAATCACATGGAAGCAATTTATACAAATGTAATTGGCACAAAGGTAGTAGCAGAGGAATCAATCAATGCTGGAGTTGAAAGATTTGTAATGATTTCAACAGACAAAGCTGTTAACCCCACAAACATAATGGGAACATCAAAAAGAATAGCTGAGATTGTTTGCCAAATAAATCAACGTAAAACAAATAAAACCAAATTCATGGTGGTTAGGTTTGGAAATGTATTAGGGAGCAGTGGTAGTGTAATTCCTCTTTTTAAAAAACAGATCCAAAAAGGCGGGCCAGTTACAATAACTCATCCAAATATAGAAAGATATTTTATGTCAATTCCTGAAGCAACTCAACTAGTGATGCAGGCTGGAACAATGGGAAATGGAGGTGAGATTTTTATTTTAGAAATGGGCTCTCCTGTAAAAATTGTTGACTTAGCAAATCAAATGATTACCTTAGCAGGGTTAGAACCCGACAAAGATATTAAGATTGAATACATTGGTTTGAGACCAGGAGAAAAATTATATGAAGAACTCTTGGCAAATGACGAGGATCTTATAAAAACAACCCACCCTAAGTTAAAAATAGCTCAAGCTAGAGAAGTTACTGATAATACAGAGAACTTTTTAAATAAGTTTTTAGAAGTCGCTCCTAATTGCTCAATAGAGGAAGTTAGAAATCATTTAAGAACTTTAGTTCCGGAATACCATGAGGCAGATTCAGAAGCAGGAACAATTACCGTTCACTAATCACATCTATAATTTTGTTATTGACTTTAATAACATCAAATTTTTCTTCACATAATTCTCTTGAATTCATACCATATGATTCAATTTTATCAGGATTTTTCAAAAAGAACTCAATTGATTCGACTAATTTTCTTACATTTTTTAAAGGAACTAAAAAACCATTTTTCTCTTCAACTACAGTTTCTCTACAACCAGGAACATCAGTTGTTATAATTGGCATATTTAAGGCCATAGCCTCCAAAGTTGATCTTGGAGTGCCTTCTCTATATGAAGGTAAAACAAATACTTCAAATTTTTCCAGCAATTCTTTTACCTCATCAACTTCACCGTAATAATTTATAATTTTTTCTTCTTCATAGCTTTTAATCGCTTTAAGGTCTAGAGAATTAGGATTATCATCAATGGCTCCTATTATATGAAAACTAGATTTTGGATACCTCGCTGATACTATTTTGGCTGCTTCAATAAACTCTACTATACCCTTATCTTTTAATAGTCGTCCGACAAAAACAAAACTTTGTTGAATTTTATTCTTATTTACTAAATGTATCTTTTCAAGATCAACACCGGAGCCATTTATCAAAACTGCTTTGTCTTTGGAGATCAGATCCATATTAAAAAAATCATCTCTGTCATCTGTGTTTTGAAAAAAAACTTTATTATTTAGCTTTAATGAAAAGCAGTATAAGTTACAAATTATTTTTTTTATAATTTTTTGTTTAAAAGTATCACCTGTAAAAGCATAACCCAGTCCAGTAATATTAGAATAAATTTTTTTTACTCCAGCAAAATGAGCTGAAATACTTGAATAAATATTTGGCTTCACTGTGTAGTTTAAAACAATATCAATACTCTGAGTTTTGTATAACTTATATAACTCAATAATTGTTCTCAAATCTTTAAAAGGATTTAATCCCTTCCTACTTAAGTTATATGTATAAAACTGAACATCCATATTTCTTAATTTCTCAAAAGAATGCGAATATTTTGGACCTATATTTTCAGGAAAAAAAAGTACAACTTTAAAACCTCTTAAAATTAATTTTTCAATTAAATTTTCTCTAAAATTAATTAATGTAAACAGACTGTTTCCAACTAATGCAATTTTCATATTATACAATAAGCTCTTCCAGTACTTTTTCTTCTTTCTTTAAAATTGATTCTAAAGAAAAATTTTCAACAGCATATTTTCGACTATTTATCATTAGATCTCTTGATTTCTCATGAGTCATATTAAATATAGATTCAAGCTTGTTTGAAAAAGATTTTTGTAAATCAATTAGAACACCATTTTCACCATCAATAATTAATTCATTTATTCCAAAAGAGTTATTTCCAATAACAATTCTTCCACATGCCATTGCTTCCATTAGTGCCTTTGGGGAGTTTTCAAATTTTGAGGGCAATATGAAATACTTATATTTAGAAATAATTTCAGGTAACTGCTCATTTTTTATTTTACCTAAAAAGTTAACTTTAATATTTGATCCAATTGCCTTTTCTGAAATATTTTTTTTCTGATCCCCTTCACCAATAATATTTAAAGTAAAAGAGCGTCCTAAATAATTAGTAATTAAGCAGTCCAAGTTTTTAATTGAATTTAACCTTCCAATAAAAAGAACCTCTTCACTTTCTACTGTACCTTTAATTGGATGAAATTTATTTGTATCAATATAATTTCTAATAATAATTACTTTCTGTAAAAATAATGGAGGAAACATACGACCTATAAATTGTTTTGCTCCGACATTACTTAATATAATTCTATCTGCAAGAAAATAAGAGAAAAACTCTAAAATATAAAAAATCATCGAAATTAAGTATTTTCGAATCCATTTTTGTTCTTCCCTATAATGATTCCACAATAATTCATATCCACACCTTATTATCAAGGGTTTCTTATCTAACATTTTAAATAAATATGTGGCCCAACTTCCTCCCATTTGATTTGTTTTAATAATATCATACTGAGGAATAACCTCTTTAATTGAAAAATAAATAAAGAAGGACTTTAAAAAATTTATTACTTTTGATTTTGACTTATTTCTTAAACTGAAAATAGGAATTACATTAATACCATTAGATGAATACTTTTTGTCCTCATTATAACCATAGGATATAATTGTCACTTCATAACCTATTTCAACTAATTTTTTGTAAGGTAGTATTTCTCTAGATAGGATTCCCATTTCATCCCATTCTTTTAAAGACATCCCATATGTCATGAATAGTAATATATGGGATTTATTACTCATATAGGTAATAACCTTTGTATCTTATTAAACCTTTAAGGAAATATTTTAATAAGGAGAAATAATATGAACTGTATAAAGATATCTTCGACCTCTTAATTTTTTGATTTCTTAGATTTGATATTTGACTATTAATTTTATCCAATTCACCATCAATATCCATATTTTCTAAATACTTCTTTTTTAAGGCTTTAGTATAAGCTCCTTGTCCATAGATTTTAGCAATGCTTGTATTATCAACTTGAAGACGAAACTTATATAATGGTTCAGATAAACGTGAAACAATTTTATCATTTTTTAAAAACTTTAACCAAAGCTCCATGTCTTGTGTATAAATAAATTTTTCATTATATCCACCGAGTTCAAGAAGACACTCCTTTCTCATTATTGCCGAACCATGAGGGAAAATGGCCTGTTGTGAAAATAAAGCCTCACAAAAGCTTTCACTTCTTGGCCCTTCTTCATGAACTATTTCAATTGAATTCTCATCGATATAAGTTACATTTGTTCCCAATAAATCAATTTTATGTTCTTGAATATAAGATAATTGTAATTCTAGCCTATTATAGGTAGATATATCATCAGCGTCTTGTCTCGCAATATAGCACCCAGAACTCTTCTCTATTCCTTTGTTTAAAGAAGCTGCTAAACCTAAATTTTTTGTATTTTGAATTAATTTCACTCTAGAATCTGTTTCTTGAAGTTTTTTGATTATGTTCAGTGAATTATCAGTACTTCCATCATCAATAATTATAAGTTCGAAGTTTTTATACGACTGATTTAAAATTGATAAAATTGAATCTTCTAAATGTTTTGAACCATTATAGTTTGCCATCACAACTGAAACAAGAGGTTTCATAACCCCTCCACTATGTGATGAACGGCCTTTCCATCATGTAGGCTTGAATATGCTTGGTAAACTTTTGATGTTAAATCATCTAAGTCTTTGCTCTTTTTATTTTTTACTAGATGTAAATATTCCTCATAATCTTTAATAAAAATTGATTCAAACATAGTAAACTTGTCACTCCTTTCATCGTTGTAGAAACTACTTACAACGAGGTTAGGAATTTTAGCAGAGAATAATTCATATAAGCTTGATGATCCAAAAGAAACAACCAAATAGGAAGATTTTGCATATTTCCAAAATGACTCATCAGTTACAATAACATTTTTATAACGCTCATCTTCAATTATCAATTCATCTAAAATTGAAATTAAGTCTACTTTTGAGTGATATTTTGCAAAAAGTGGGTGTGTTTTAATAATAGCAATTTGCCCTGATTCTACTACAGGAAAACAAAACTTTTTAATAAACTCTAATTGAGCAACATAAGACTTTTCTTTTGATGCACCAGGTGGAGTAATTAAATTACGATATCCTCCAGGATGAAAAATCAAAACAGAATCCTTTTCTAGTTTTTCAGCTGATATATTGTAAATTCTATCAAGATTTAAAAAATTCACATAACCATAATCATTTATATCCTTATCAAGTATCACCTTCGTAAACTTATGACGACCTGAAAAATGATTATTATTAATGAATACCTCATCAACTCTTTTATTTTTTAGGCTTTTACTTACATGCCCTTTAAACTTGAGGACGACTGGCATATGTTGATAACCTAAAACTATTATATCTTTAACTTTATTTTTGTATTTTCTTACAAGATTAATATTTTTTGTTGTGCAAAATAATAAATCGTTTTCTTGAGGAAAAATAAATAATTTAAACTTAATTTTATGTTTAACTAGATCAAACTCACTTTTAAGGTCGATAATTTCCGCAACATAAGATAAAGAGCTTAAATTAATTTGATTACTTTGTGTTGGTTTCTTTGAAAAACGATCAGGTGAATAAGGAATTAAATCCTTTAGGCCATTCTCAATAATTACCTCTTCTCCTCTTTTGATTAGATTAATAATTAATGGAATTAAAACTTTGAAATATAAAGTGTGTGTTGAAATAAAATAATTTTTACTCATTTACGTATTTCACCTAACAACTTTTCAATATTAATATTTTCTTTATTTGAAAATAGCTTTATTAAAGATTCTACATTTTTCAAATCATAATTATTATTAAATCGATAGGACTCAGAAAGGTCATGAATTAATTGCTTATCAAAAGAAGCTGAGCGAATTTCAAGCTCCTTTAAAGAATTTATTCCTAATTCATTCAAGACGTTATTCAACCTATTGATTTCTATTTTATTATTTTTTGACTTAAGAACTCTTTCTTTAGAAGTTAGAACTCCCAAAATAAACCCAAAAATTCTATATTTTTCCTTCTGTGTATCTAATAATAACTCTTCAAGGAGAGGTAGTGCATATTTTTGAGGTTTCCGTCCCAAAAACCTCCACTTTTCTACATCACTTTTAGTTTTTAAATACTCTGAAAATAAAGAGTGTCTTGGCCTATGTATTCCAACAACTTTATCAATTGATTTTCTCCTAAAGAAAAAAGGACGTGATCTTTTATATAGGTTTCTATCAACTGTCCGACAGTCATTAAATGGAAAGTATTTGAAAAAACTCTTTCTCCAACACCTTACACTTCCTCCAATACCAAAGCCTTCCTCGTAAAGTTTGGCATGACTTGCATAAGTAAAAAAACTTTTATCCTTTATTCCGTTATATAATACTTCTACTGCATCTTCTTTCAAAATCACATCTGCATCAACTTGAATAAAAAAGTCTGTTTCACATCTTCGATGCATTTCATTGAAAGCTTCGCTCATAGGATAAACATCACTAATAATTTTCACTTCAAAATTTTCATTTTTTCTAAATGATTGTTTATTAATTGCCTCTAAACAATCATCAATGGACTCTTCACCAGTAGTAATAACAAATACAGTAATATTATTGCTCATTGATTAACCTAATATGTTGTTCGAAAAAATTTGAAAATAGTTCGCCTCTTTGACTCCAGTCCCATTCATTCTCAATGTCATTTCTGATATTATTTGATAATTTATTGTATTCAGATTGCTTAATACTTTTTACATTTATTAAAACATTTTCAACAGACGCAATGTTTGGATCTATAAAAAATCCATTTATTCTCTCTTTTACAAGTTCAGGCATATTACCAACTCGAGTTGTTATTAAGGGAACTCCACAACTAGCGGCCTCAAGACAAGGATTAGGGGTCCCTTCATGCCAACTAGTACATAAATAATAATCAATTGAGTTGTAAAACTCTTTCATTTCTTCTTTTCCCAATATATTACTATCACCTTTTTTTAAAGCTACTTCCTTAAATTCAAATCCAATATTTTCCAATACCTTTTTCACATCTCTAACAAGTTCATAATTTTTAGCGCCTTTTACCTTACCAACCCAACCGATAATAGGTTTTTTACTGAGCATTTTTTCAAAGCTTTTAGGTCTATAAAAAGATGTATCAACACCATTAGGAATATAGTGTAAATTAAGTCCATAAGGACTTAGATGATTATATAACCTTAATGAGTTAACTAGAACTGATCCAAATTGTTTTAAGACATGAATTGCTTTTTCGTGAACATCTTCAAGGTTATCATTTTTTCCAATAGTACTTATCGGATTAAGACCTCCACCAATATTATAGTGACTTGAAACTGAGGCAATACACTTTTTTAAAGGAAGTCTTTTCCAATTATCATTAACTAATACTTGCCTCCAACTTGCAAACATACATGGAGTAAAGAACTTATCTGAAATCATTTTTCTTAAGGCAAAAGATTCATTTATAATTTTTATTTGTAAATTACTTGCAAGAGATTTAGATATAATCTTAAACTTATCACCTTGAATCCACTTCCCGTCATCAATTTTTATATAAATCAGACTCATATTTGTCCTTTTTGATAAAGAACATTAATTTTCGAGTCACTGTATAAACAATTCTCCCACACTCTTTTACAGATTTTATTTAATGAAGCCTCTTCAAAATAATATAAATGCGCTAGCTGTACACTTCGATCAAAATTTTCTCTTCCGGGAACAGATATAAAAACTCTACCACTCTCATTTAAGTGTTTATCTATTTTTTTTAATAAATCAAAATAAGAATGAACATGCTCTAAAACATGGGAGAGAATAACTAGATCAAATTTTTTATTTTCTAATTCCTCAAAATGTATATTCGTCTTTACACCAATTTTATTAGCAAACTCTCTACAACCTTCATCCCATTCAAGACCTTGAACAACTGCTCCTTTCTCTTTGAAAAACTGTAGTATTCCTCCGCGAGCACTTCCAATTTCTAAAATGTTTAAATTTTTATAATCTTTAAAGTATCTTGAGATAATTTCAGAATAGTTTCTCCCTTTTCTTTTTTCTCTTTCAAATTGATGTTGCATATTATCTGATGGTCTCATTAATCGATAAGACTTTTTGTAATAGTTCTCTAAAGCAACATCACTAAGTCTTGGAGATTGTAAAACAAAGTTACAATTTGAGCACTTTTTTAAGTTAACAAAGATAAATCCCTCTCTCTTTGAGTAGTAATTCTCAAGTGACTCGCCACCACACTCTGGACATTTAGCTACATTTTTTTTCCACTCTTTTAAAAAATAGAATTTTGCAGCAAATGCAAGCTTATGAAAACGCACAATCAAACCACTTAAATGCATCCTCATCTCCAAAATTATATGTTTCGTCAATTTTTAAAGTTCTCATTTTATCTAAAAGCTCATCCCTTTTAATTGTATCAACGACTTTTACAGTTATTAAAATACTACTTGTTTTTATTTTCTCTCTCTTACATTTTTCGGCCAATATGCCCAATCTTCTATTTCCATCGGTGTAAATAAATTGCTTCTCTTTAAACTCATTAATCAACAAAAAACCTTTTATTGGCCCATCAGAATTATCAAAGCCATTCTCATTAATACTTTTAAACAATTCTTTAAAAGAATTCATTTTTTTTCTAAACTCGATAGTTTTTAAAATCTTATCTAAGAAAGTTAGAGGCTTTCTTTTTTTATCAGTCCAAGGCATTACCCAGTAAGGAGGTTTATTTTTTAATCCTTTTGGAAGATTTGCAACTCCAGGAACCTCCCAATCAACTTTTCCAACTCTTAATTTATAAAAATTAGTTTCTTTATAATTAAAAATATCTTTTTCCGAAATTTTTTTTGCAAAACTAAACTCGGCCGACTCATGGGGTTTTAAAAACAATTTATTCCTAAAAATATCAAATGGAAGTTCCATAGCTTTTTATTTTGCCGTGACCACAGTAATTAATCCTCTCTCATGATTAAAATCCAGCTCTTCTACAATTTCGACATCGGCAGCACTAAGAATTTCATGTAAAGATTTCTGACCTTTTCCTCGTCCCTCATCTTTAAGAGCGTTAGATTGAAATAATATATATTTTGAAATTTTTGAAATTCGCTTAATCATTTCACTTTGTACATTTAAAATTGTCTCAGGGTCTGAATTTGCATGAGTTGCTCTACCAATATGGTAGAGAGTATTTAAGAAGAAAGTTATATCAACCTTTCCTATTGACTCATAATCAAAGTCTTCAAACGAAGACTTATGCGTTTCAATTTGAAAGTCACGCCCTTCAATCTCAGAAAATGCCTCTCTAACAAATTTTGATTGATTAAAATAATGATCATCAACCTCAATTCCAATCGCCTTTTTGGCTCCTTCTCTGATTGATTGCACGAGAAAAAGTCCAGCATTACATCCACAATCCAAAACCGTTTTATCTTTTAAGTCAAAAGGAAGCGCCGGCTTAATAAACTTATTCCATTTTTTAATTCCACGATCTAAATCTCTAAGAGAAATTTTGTGTCCTGATTTTGTAACGGGAATTGTTTTTACCCCTCTAGCAAATTCTATTGGTTGATACCAAGGTGAAAGGCTATTTATTTTCTCATTAAGTTTTAATCTTAAATCAGTTTCTATTTTTGGTGATTTACTAAAAAACAGCATTTATCTCTCCTATTCCCATCCAGGTGACTGTTGATTATCATTTGGTTGTATAAATGGAGTTACTCCTTTAATTTTTGCGGCCAACCAATATTTATTATATTTTCTCGCAAATACATTTTCATACAAATATGCATGATTCATTTTTTTATCTGTTCGCAAAACGTGTGGTGTATCTTCTAGTTCACCAACTGAATAAAAGCTAGACCTTCTAAACATTACACTTCCCGCGGCCCAAACATTATATTCTCCATCATTAGATGGTATCCAAGTCCAAAACTCAGTTCCAGATCTAGTTTTTCTTAATGGAGAAATTATTCTAAAAGGTTTCCACCAGTTATTTTGATTTTTTAATCGTATTATTCCAATTTCAGGATATTCATTAAATATATCAATACAACTTTGTATAAAAGGTTTATCAAAGTCCAATACAAAATCATCTTCAAAAAACAAAATATACTCACTATCCACTTTATTAAAAATATCTTTAAGAGCACCAACCATTCCTAAATTTTCTTTATGTTCAATAATTTTATCAAAAAGATCATAAGAACGGACATTATTAATAAGCTCTTCACCAGACCCATTATCAACAAGTATCTTTTCAAGACTGTGATAATTTTCTATATTTTTAAAAAAAGGCGTTGCTGTTTTCATTAATCTCTCTAAAGTCCACCATCTCTTACAAGACAACACAACTATTGAAACCTTTCCTTTTACACAATCTTTTGCAGAATATTTTTGATTAAGCTCTATACATTTTTGTTTTCTTCTCAAAACAATTTCATTCAATTGCTTTTCATCTATTTTTTTAGCCCATCCAAATGTTGGAGGATTTGTTTGAACTTGATACTTCCAATCCTTTACAGGTGGCAACCTAAGCTTGACTTCAGTAAGAACTTTATAAAAAAAAGAAATCATTTATTCTCCAATGACTGTTCTTGAACATTATACAAGCTATAGTACATTTCTTTTCTATCCATAAGTTCACTATGTGTTCCTGTCTCAACAACTTCACCCTTATTAAAAACAACAATTTTATCAAAGTTTTTAATAGCACTTAATCTATGTGCTACCACAATGATTATTCTATTCTTTCTAATTGAGCTTAAATTATCATAGAATTTTTTTTCTGTTATATAATCGAGTGCATTTGTCGCTTCATCTAGAAACAAAATATCTCTGTTTTGTAAAAACATTCTAGCAAGTCCAATTCTTTGCCTCTCTCCACCCGATATTGTTTGTCCCCTTTCTCCCAGTCCTGTGTTTAAACCATCTTTTAAATTAGGTAAAAAATCATTAACAAGTGAAAGCTCCAATGCTTTTTCAATTTCATCTTTCGAAGAGACTGGCGAAAAGAATGTCACATTCTTTTCTAATGTTTCGTGAAAAATAATTGGCTCTTGATTCATATAACCGATTGTATTTCTGAATCTATTTACATCTAGATCCGAAAACTTTTTATCATCAACTATTACTTCTCCGGAGTAACCATCTCGCAACCCTGAAAGAATATCAAGCATTGTTGACTTACCTGAACCAGATATACCAACAAAGGCAACCATTTCTCCTTTGTTTATATCTAAATTTATATTTTTTAATGTTTCCTTATCACTATCATAAGAAAAATTTAAATTATTTACTTTGATCTTAGAAATGCCCTTGTATGGCGATGAATCCTTGTCAATATCTTGCTCTTTAGTCTCTAAATGGAGAAACTCGATTACTCGAGATAGTGGCCCGTAAATTGAAACAAGAGATGATCTTGCCGCTTGTATTCCAACTCCTGCCATTACTAGTCTTAATAAGATAAATAAATATTCTACTAAAGATGAACCATTTGATGGATTGTTTAGAAAAGTTTCTCCACCTTTAAATAAATAGACACTACCAGCTATAACTGCAAGAAATATGGCAAATAAAAACTCTTGAGCAAACTTAGATAGTCCACTCATTGTCGCCATTTTTAAATTTTCAGTTTCAAATTTCTCATGATTATCTACATATCCTTTAAACTCTCTTCCTTCTAATGCCCCTATTTTAATCATTTTTATTCCATAAATTATTTGATGAAAATTTTGAGAAATAGAATTTCGAATTTCATTTGTTTTCCAACTTTGAACTTTAACTTTAAGATCAATAGGAACGTGAGCTATAAAATACAAAAGTCCAATCCCAAGAATTGCCAACGTCAGCATTGGAAAAAAATAAAATAAAATCACAAGATACATGATTGTTTGAATTGAATAGCTAATAACATTACTACAGTGTACAACGAGATTACTAAACCGACTTGTCTCCGCATTCATTAGAAACATCAACTCGCCACTTTTTGCTTGATTGAAATAATCCAAGTCTAATGAAAAAACAGTTTTAACAATTGATTTTCTAATATCTCTTAAAAGTAGCATTCTTACTTTTTGATTCAACCAAACCAAAAACCATTTCAGTGCTGCCAATCCTAATGAAACAACTATTAACAAAGTGAATACAAAAAATAAAAACTCTATTTTATTACTTAAATTTAAAAAATTATTTAAATCGATCGTTCTTCCAAATGCATTAACTTTTATCAAGTCAAGAGAACTCTTCAATGGACCCGTTAGTGAACGAATCAATCCAATGGCGATTAAAGATTTAAAACCTTCTATCAAAGCCACTACGAAAGAAGCTGCAATTAAAAATACTATTATGCCTATTCTTGGTTTTAAATATTTCCATAATGTATGAACTTCCTTAGAGCTAAATATCATCCAAAGATTAATATTTTTTCTAAATAAGCTAATACGTTGTTGATCAGTTTTAATATTTCTAATAGAGTTTTGCTCGAGCAATGACACTATGCAACCTTACCTTTATAATCAGTTTCATGAGATAATATGATCAAAACACTCTAAAGTCCACGAGTTGGACTTTAATTAGCGATCTAAAAGCTTTTTTAATTTAATTTTTGCCATTGAAATTGGATGTGAATATTTAATTAAGTCAAACCGACTTCCTCTTTTCTTGGCCCTTGCCCCAATTAACACACTCCACCTGCCAATATTGCTCGCCTCGGAAATCTCAGTAGGTAAGACCTCGTGTGGTAAAGATTTATCAAAGAAGAAAACATCCCCTTTCTCCATTTTTAAGTCATTTTGAAGACTGACTTTTGACCCATCTTTTGAATATAAAATAAAGTCTCCTCCCTTATAATCAATCTCGGGTGTACTCAATAAAACAACACTTTGAATAAATGGAAAAGGTGCTTCACCTCGATAATCAATATGTTTTGGCAGACCATTACTAGACTCTATATATTTAGTAACAATATTATAATTTATTAATTTTTGTTTCTCACTTAGATATCCAGGAACATCTTCCCACTGCTGCTCTATTCTATCCCTAATTGTTAAGACCTTCTTAAAAAAACTCTCCGTTTCATCAGTATGTTTATTATGAAAGTATTGATAAATTCGCCAGTTTGAAGCAGGCATATCTGGTGTTCCAATGGTACCATCCTCAAAAACAGTTCTCGGATGAACATAATCAGGAAGATCATCTCTTATAATTCTAGCGTAAACTTTTCTTCCCTTTTTGATATATTCATTGCATTCATTACGATAGCGATCAATTTCCTCAGAGCTAAACAAACCTCGAACAATTGCATAACCAATACCCTTGTTAGAAATTTGTTTCCCTAAATCTTCATAATTCATTTAAGTCTTCTCACCTATAATTGTCATATTTTTAATTTCATGAAGCTTATCTTCACTTAAATATGTTCCAGAATAAATGATATCAATCACCTTATATCCATATTTCTCAAATATTTTTGTTATAGAGGTGCGCGTATAATGATATGTATGATCAATAAGTTTCAATGTCGGACCGGGATGTTGAGTATCAGGCAACCTAAAAATGAGTAAATTTCCTTTGCTTTGCAAATTCCTACAAGTTTTAAAAACAAGATCAGGGTTTAATACATGCTCAATCACATTATCTGAAAAAATAATATTATATTTTTTATCATTAAAATTGATTGATTCAAAAAAACCTTCATAAATAGAAAGTCCTTTTTTTATTGCATTATCACAGCACTCTTTATCAATTTCGACACCTTCTGCAACATTCCATCCTCGGCTTAAAACCTCCTCAAGAAGTTCACCTGAAGCACATCCAATCTCAAAAAAGCTATTTCGGTTTTCATTCGAAATATATTTCTCTATATCATCTATATTTTTGGCCGCTTTTAACCTTCTTCTTTCACCATCCTTTTCGTGACTTGCATAACCAAAATGATCAGGGCAAGGACTACTATAAAAAACTTCTTCATAAAGTCTCTTATAATAAGAAGCCGGTGGTCTTGGATTTACCCACCATAGATCATCAATTTTACAATATGCTAAATAAAATGAAACTCCATTTATCTTCAGTTCAAAGTGGTTTTCATTGCTGTCATTTTCGCATATTGGACAACTTACTCTTTCTAAGTCATCTTGAGTCAACTCAAAAGGCATCTTTACATCTAAAATATTTTTCATCATATACCTATTTTATAAAAATCTCGAACATCAACCTTCTCATTACCTTTTATTAAGTTATATAAAAAATCTACTCTATTTTGAGCTTGATGATTTCCCATTGCAATTTCGTATGCTTTTTTTTGAAGCTCTAAATAACTCTCCGGTTCATTCTTTAATGAAGTAATTTGAGAAATTGCTCTTTCAATACTATTGTCACAACAAAGATAAGTTTCTTTTGGAAAGTAGAATTCATTTAATTCTTCAAAGTGATGAGGAGTAAGAGAAATCGTTCCACATGCAGGTGCTTCAACGTAACGAAACGGAGTATGACAGTGATCTCTTTGACCTTTAGGTCTAACGGGAGAATTCCATGACACCATCACTTGATTTAGATTTAATATAAGTTGTGCATATCTAGACAAATAATTTTTTCTACCAATTTTTTTTCTTATTTTTGAAAGACTCGGCTCATAAAAAACATTGAGTTTTTCACATCCTCTTTTTCTAAATGATTTTTTATTTAATAAATGAGCTTCTAACTCACATCGTCCAATGAGACCAACATCAAACTCTCTTTCTAGTCCCATATTAAAATATCTTCTTCCAAAACAATAGGGAAACATATAAGCTGATGCTTTTGTATCGGATAATTTTTCATTAAACATTTCTGTATATTTCTTTGAATGAATAAGATATGCATTTGGATTATAATTTAATTGTAACTCTTCAACCCAATCAATCTGCCTCCATGGATCGGCAGTTTTTAAAATAATAAAAGATTTATCCTTATAATGCGCTAATATATCTTTTAAAAAATTATCCTCTGAATCTTTTTCTCCCATAAAGCTTATATCAATCAATAAAGCATCTGGAGACTGGCCATTAAAAAAATTCTCAACAGACTCGATATCAGTTAAATTGTTAAAATTTTTAGGTCGGAATCGTCCTAACTTAAGATTTCTAAAACGATTATCAATTGAAAAAGCATCATTTAGATATTCAAACTCATATGTGAGCCAAGTTTTATACTCATTTGCAGACAAAGTAACAATATTAAGACAATCGTGGTCCACTCATTGCTCACTTAGCTTATCAAATAGATCGTTAATTCCATCTTCTAAGGAAGTTGAAAGAGTGATCCCCATTTCATCTCTTAAAGAAGGAATAAAATTAAAACGTTCACACGATTTTTTTATTTCTGTTACGACACCATTTGGCGTAATAACATCAATTTTTTTATCAAACCTTTTTTCAAATTGATCTTTAACAACAAATGCCAATTCTAAAATAGTTTTAGTTTCACCAGAACACAAATTAAGAGTTTCAAGATCTTTAGAGAATCCAGTATCTAAAAGATTCTTCACTGATAAGGCAACATCTCTAATGTGAATAAAGTCTCTTTGCGGACTTCCATCAGACAGCAAGGTAATTTTTTCGTCGTAAACGGCAGATTTACACAAATCATTTACCACAAGCCACCAGCAATTATTTTCTTTAAAAATTGGAGCACCATAACTATTTGACAGTCTGATATTTAAACAGTTAATTTCTGAAGTCCTATTATAATAACTCACTACATCCTCACACATTAAGTGAGTTAAGGCATATTGATTTAATGGCTCGCAGGGAGTATTTTCATTAATTTTAATAGGGCCTGTCCTTCCATATACTTGTGCTGTAGAAAAATAAATAAACTTTTTTAATCCTTTGTTTTTAAAGCCTTCTAATAATTCCCATGTAGGCAAAACGTTTACTTTCGAAACTTCTCTTGCACATCTATTAGACTCTTTATGATCCATAGAAACTAATTGAACAATTGCATCAAATTCAAATTTTTCAACTAAATTATCTATGACTTCTTTTGATGTAATTTCTCCATTCACTACTTCTAAATTACCACTAAATGGAAAATCGGATTTATGTTTATTTCTAGTTAATGCAATAACCTCATTATTATTTTCAGACAAACATTTTGTAATATGGGCCCCTAGATAACCATTCGCCCCTGTAACAAGTATCCTCATGAGTCTTTTCTATCCCAACTATAAGGAATATTATTTTCATATGGATCAATTCTTTCCATCTCATTTGGCATTAATTGATCATGTGGGACGTTAGGACAATTTGCCAGTAGAGCTGTTTCCGTGACTCCTTTATGTCCATTGCATACTCCTGGTGGAATAATTACAAGACAATAATTATCATCCCCAATAAATAACTCCATTAACTCGCCTTTTGTAGGTGAGCTTTCTCGAGAGTCAAACAATACGAGCTTAATCATTCCATCAACACAGCAATAGTTAAGCGTTATTTCTTTATGAGTATGCCATCCTTTTACAGCGCCTCTGTATATCTTTGAAAAGTAAATCTCTCCAAATTTATTAAAGTGCGGATCACTTGATCTTAGCATGTGATAAATAGTGCCTCTTTCATCAGGAATTTTTCTTAATTTAACTACCTGTACACCATCAATCATCTAAGTTCTCCTTGAACTCTCAACTTGTTGTCAATTTTTTTATTATCTAATAAATATTGTATCTTCTTTAACCTTGTATATTTTTTATCTTCAAACGTTTGTTTATTTAAATTGATGTTAGAAAAAGTGTTAACTATTTCTTCAATGCCCCTTTTTAAAGGCCACTGGACTTTATAATCTAAAACTTTATTTAGCTTATCAAATGAAACATTATAATCCCTAGTATCACCTGCATCTTTTTGAGCAATACTAATTTCACAATCTTTATAAAACTCTTTTACAATTTCCGCTATTTGCTTAATTTGATAATTTTCTAAATTATCTCCAACATTAAAGGCTTCATTCCTTATTAAGTTTTCATCAACTTCTAATAATCTAATTGCAACTCCCGAAATGTCTCTTATATGAACAAGCGGTCTCCATGGAGTTCCATCACCTAGGATTTTAATTTCGTTATCAACTTGGGCAAATCCACATAAACTATTCACAACAAGGTCAAATCTCATTCTTGGAGAGAGTCCAAATGCCGTTGCATTTCTCATATAAACAGGACAGAAATTATCATCAGCTAATTGAGCTATATCATTTTCAGACAAAATCTTTGATTTACCATAAGCAGTTTGAGGATTCGACTCACTTTCTTCAGTTAAGGCCTTAGTGCCTCCTTGTCCATAAAGTGAACAAGAACTTGCATAAACAAATCTCCTTATTCCCGCTTGCTTAGCTAACTTTGCTAAACTTACAGATGCTCTGTGATTTATTTCAAAAGTTAAGTCACTATCAAGCATTCCCAATGGATCATTACTTAAAGCTGCCAAGTGAATTATCCCACAAAAGTTTTTGTCTTTTAGGTCTGCTAATTCAATTTCTCTAATATCTTTTTTCACTAATTCATATTGAGGTAACTCAGCATTATTTAAATTTCCATCTGCATAATAGTTAACATCATAACCAGTAACTTCATAACCTGCTTCAATTAACATTGGAACAAGTACCGAACCTATATAACCTTCGGAACCAGTAACTAATACTTTTTTCATAATCTATCCTTATTTCCAGCTTACCCATGGAGCATTACCTTGGTCGTAAAGTTTATTTAATAAACTATACTCTCTATAAGTATCCATTGGTTGCCAAAATCCTTGATGTTCATAAACCATCATCTCTGAAGACTCGACTAATCTTCTCATTGGTTCTTGCTCAAAAACTAAACTGTCATCTCCATCTAAAAAATCAAAAACATTTTTATTACAAACGAAGAACCCTCCATTAATTAAACCACCACTAGCTTGAGGCTTCTCATTAAATCCCTTAATTAAACCTTCATCAGTTTTTTCTAACTCTCCAAATCTTCCAGGAGGTCTTACACCAGAGATTGTAACTGTTTTACCATGAGACTTATGAAACTTTACTAATTCATCAATATTTATATCGCTAACTCCGTCACCGTAAGTAAGCATAAACATATCATCATCGCCAATATACTTTTTAATATTTCGAACTCTTCCGCCAGTCATGGTATTTAAACCTGTATTGGCCAAAGTAACACTCCAATCTGATTCTTCTGAAGTATTATGAAAATCAATATTCTGATTTCCCAACTGTATCGTAAAGTCTCGAGTACTTGATTCATAATTTAGAAAAAAGTTTTTAATTGAGTGTCCCTTATACCCTAGACATAAAACAAAATCTTTATGGTTAAAGGAGGCATAATATTTCATAATATGCCATAAAATCGGAAGTCCACCGATTGGTATCATTGGCTTCGGAATATCATCAGCCACGTCTCTTATTCTAGTTCCAAAACCACCACACAATATTACTGTTTTCATTATTGTATTCTCTTAATTACTTCAGAGTATGGAGACGAAACTAAGTTAACTCCATGTTGATCAGCCACTTCTTCAATACTTAAGCTAGGCGTTTCTTTGTTTTTATAACAAACAAAAAACAAGTGATCTGATGTCCTTTGAGTTAAAGGATCCTTTTCTTTACGATGTCTTTGCCCATATTTTTCGTCCTTTAATATAATATATGTTTCAACTTTTTCGAAAAGATTTGAAACATAACTCATCAACTTAAAGACATTGTAGTGATTAGAAAAATACGGTTTTGGATTAATAATATCATTGCCAAAAGTCCATCTGAAACAATTAATCATAACTATTTCTTTTGATCTATCGAACATGTTTTTTATTGGGACTTCATAGTAAGGTTGATGTTCGATTAAATGCCTACAATAAACCCAATCAAATTTCTCTTTTCCATTATCTTCAACAGCCTTATTGACACTACCAACGATTGTATCTAGTTCAGGAAATTCTTTTTCCCCTTCAGTTAAAAACTTTTTTGCAATATCCATTACTGTATATTTTAAAAAATCTTTAGTAACACCTTCTTGAGATAATGCTCTCAATTCATGCATTCCACCAGAACCAATTTCAAGTACACTACCTGGTTTTCTAGATTTAACTAATTCTACAAATAACTTTCTTCCTGGGTGATCAAAGTCTAAATAATTTGAAAATTCACGTTTTTTCTTCGCACCGCTATCTTCCATTCCAAGATGAGTCCACTTCTTAGCACTTACATATCCTCTAGAATATAATGCTTCATAAAATTTATTGAAAATGCCAAGTGACATTTGAACCCCCCAAAATAGTTTAAAACACCATAAAGACTAACTTTTTTCCATAAAAAAGTAAATTAAGCATGACAAAAATGTATCAACGTTCTACCTTAATCTAGTAATGTAAAAATATAATTTTGGATAACTTAGTGTTCTTTTTAAAACAACAAAAGCCATCTACGTATACCCTAACTATTGATGTTGAAATAGATGCTGGCCCAAAATGGAAAACCTCTTCTCCTCAAAGTTTTTTAGGCGTTATTGAAGGAATTCCAAAACTTCAAATCTTATGTGATCGATATGGAGTTAAGCCTACTTATCTAATAAGTCCCGCAACCATGTTTGATGAAGACTGTATTAAGTTGTTTAAATCTCTAGATCAAAATAAATGTGAACTAGGAACACACTTGCACGGGGAGTATATTGGACCTCATGCGAAGTACTTAGCTCCAGACTTCTCTGGGAAAGACCCTGGAGAAATGCAGTGCGAATACGCGAAAGAACTTGAATTTGAAAAGCTGAAAACTCTAACAGAAAAATTCATTGCTGTTTTTAATAGAAGCCCGAAGTCATTCAGAGCAGGTCGTTTTGGAGCGCGAGGACATACCATAAAATGCCTCGAAGAGTTAGAATATACTCACGATACTAGTGTAACCCCGTTTAAAAATTGGTATAAAAAGGCTGACTTTTCTCAAATCGAATCAGTAAGGCCATATCACCCAAGCTTTGATGACATAACCAAAAAAGGAAATTCAAAAATAGTAGAGGTTCCTGTTTCTATAACACCAAACTTAGAATGGTTAAGACCAACACCTGGCTTCTCCAATTTTAGAAAAACTAAAAAAGTATTAAGCTGGTATCAAAAACAATCGGAAACCCCTGTTTATTGCAGCATGTTTCATAACGTAGAATTGATTCCAGGTAAGAGTCCCTATTGTCCAAGTTCGAAAGAATGTGACTTTATTCTAAAAACCTTAGAAAAAACTTTTAAATATTTAAAAAAAAATAACTGCACATTTAAGACTATAAGTGAAATTGAGGTTTAATGTGTTTCAATCAATACTTAATAGAATTAGGGAATTTCCAACTAAAATAATACTCTCTTTTCCTGAAAACAAAAAAATGCTTCAAAACTCTAGAGATGTGGTTGAGAAATATAATATTCAAAAGTGGTTCACAAAAATTCCAGCTCAAAGAGCATATCATCAAAAAATCACTCAATTTATTGCTCAAAACTTTAAAAGTGACTCGACTATCTTAGAGAGTGGATGTGGTATAGGGCAAACTTTTTGCATCTTGGCCAGGTATGGTTTTAAAAACTTTATTGGTGTTGAAGTTGATCACAATACTTTTCTCGGTGCTAAAGAATTTTTAATGAGACAAAATGTTGAGGCTCAATTATATGAATGTGATGGTCTCGATGTTTTAAAATTCCAGCCTGAAGACACTGTTGATATTTACTTACCACTAAATTGGACTTACTTTACATCTCAATTTGATAAAGTTTTTGAAATTGGCAGAAAAGTTTTGAAAAGCAATGGTATAATGATAGTGGACTTTATTCGAAATGATTACGTTCCAAAAACAGAGAAAGAAAAAAAAGTTTATAATAATTATCCTTATAAATATTCACTAAATGATGTCAAAGTTTACTATCAATCAAACAAATTTGAAATCATAGACATTGATGAAAGTGACGATGTCAGAGTAGTATTCTATCTAAGATTAAAATGAAAAAAGTCCTAAACAAGATAAAGAAAATATTCGCTTCTCCTGAATTAATTAAATTTGATCAAGAGACTTTTATAAACAAAAAAGAATATATGGCTCTACAAAGTTTAAAGATTGATTTTATTGAGTCAAAAACTATTAACCTAAATGAATTAAACTTTGAAATTAGTATAGACTTTGATGAGGACTTAAGGGCATTTTTCGAATGCGAAGGTAATATTAATAGGTCAATATTAAACTCACCTCACTTAAAACTACTTAGAACATATTTGGAAGAAGGAAAAAAATTTATAGAAAAAAATATTGAAAAATTAGACTATTATAAATTTTTCTTAGCCTTTAATATTAAAGGGAAAAAAATAAACTTATTCAATCCTGAAGAAAAAATAAAAGTTCACTATAAAAGAGAGGACATTTTAATTAAAGTAACGAAACTAATTAACCTCTACAAATCAATTAAAAAAACTGGATATTTAAGAGGAAAGCATAGAGGCCACCCAATAATAGTCCTAAAAGAACCATTTATAAAATCAAGATTTGGAGTAAAGGTAGAGCATCCATCAAATAAATATGAAATATTAAGTGGCCACCATAGAGCTGCAGTTCTTTGTGCCCTAGGTGAAGAAAAGGTAAAAGTTATAATTGCAAAAGACATAATGGATATAAAATAAATGAAAAAGAAAGTATTAATTTTAATAGATAAAAAGGGCTGGTCATACGATACAATTGCCAAAGGAATAATGTCTTATAATTCTTCAAATATTTTTGACATCGATATAGAAGAAGTAAAAGGCGAAAACATAAAAAAAGTACAATCAATTCATAAAAATTATGACCTTATTTTCCCTATGGGCTGGCAGTTCTTAATTGGAAATAATACAGGTATCAAAAAATTATTCAGCAAATATAATGAACAGTTAACATTTCTTGATAGAGAAAAAGTCATTACAGGTATTCACTCTCATAGATCTTGGGACGATTACTTATCGCTTCCAGAGAAATTAGTATTGCCTAATAAAAGTTTAATTAAAGAACTTTCAAAGTTAAAATCGATAAATGTTATTAGTAAAAGACTTTACGAATTATTCAAAACAGCAGGTTTGAATAATATAGTACTAACTGAAAATGGAGTTGATCATAACCTCTTTCATCCTACTAGAGATATTAATACTGATAATAATCAACCTTTAAAAGTTGGTTTTTCAGGAAGTACGAGAACTAAAAAACACGACTTCTTAAAAGGGGTTACGGAGTTTATCTTACCATTACAAAATCTACATAATATTCAAGTAGAAATTCTTGGAGAAAATACAAAAAATCGAGTTGCAAGAAAGGATATGCCCAAACTTTATAATCAAGTTGATTTATATCTTTGTTGCTCAACATCAGAAGGTTTTTCTCAAAGTGTACTTGAAGCAGCTTCATGTGGAAGATGCGTTGTAACAACAAAAGTTGGAGGTTGTGAAGATCTAATTAAGGAAGATTATAATGGAAAATTTATAATTAGAGATCAAGAAATGATCAAGTCCACTTTAATTGACCTTGAAAAAGATAGAAAAAAAGTAAGGCAAATGGGTGAAAATGCTAGAATATCCATTGAAAATTCTTACACTTGGGAAAAACAAGTTAAATCTTGGATAAGTTGGATTGAAAGCAATTTGTCAAATTAAGCATTTAATATAAATCTTTATGATTCTATGTACATTATAAATGTTCATCAATAATATATAATGTATTAGGGTCAACTCAATTTTAAAATTTTTAGGTTTTACTAAATGAATACTATTAAAAAATTTTTAAATATTTTTTTTTCTAAAATTATCAAATCGCCAAAAGTCAGAAGCAATATAGACTGGACCATCCCTGTCTCATATAAAAACAGACATAAAGGGAGAGACTTTCTTATATTAGGAACAGGAGCATCACTTTCAAATTTTGAAAAAGAGATAAAAGACTTCATTAGAGAAGGTGACCTTATTACAATAGGAGTTAATAGTATTGAAGAGTTTCTAATTCCAGACTATATTGGATTTTCAAATAGAAAGCGTTTTCTACAATTTGGTAAGAATGCAAAGGCAAAACAGCTTTTATCAATTCTATTTACAGATGAGTTAATTCTTAAAAACTGTAAAACATCATTTGATCTCATCAAGTGGAAAGACATAAGTTCTACAAATTATGAAAAAACACCTTATTTTGATGAAAATGAAACAATTTTTATCGATGGAACCTCTACAAATATAATGATGATTGTAGCTTATCAGATGGGAGCAAAAAATGTTTATGTTGCTGGTGTTGACGGTTGGACTAAATACCTAGAAACAAAAGATGATAAATATTACCATTACCATAAAAATGAAATAAAGTATGGCAATGTATCTCAGGAAGTATTACATCAAAAAATAGAATATTGGGCAGTTGCTCAAAAAAAATCAATCAATGGAATAAATAAATGGGCCAAAGAGTCGGGACGCTCCCCGATGAAATGGATTACTCCTTGTGAATATGAAGGTGTATATGATCCAAATCTACTAAAAAAATAAAGTCTAAGTAGCTTTTCTCTCTAAAATAATTGTTTGCGATATTTGCCTTTTAAAAAAGTCTGACAAAAAATTTATTACTATTATTCCAGCAAATTTTAAATACTTAAAACTTTCATTATCAATATCTACAGAATTCAAAGGGTAATTCTTTTTAAACTTCTCACGGTAATTTAAACCATTATTGTAACACACTCTTTCCAAAGAAGCTTGAGAATAATGATTTATATGATGAGGATGATATAATCTTTCAGCTGATGACTTAAAGCCAAATTTAAACAAAAATCCTGCGATTTTATAAATTAAAGACGATTCATCAATCGTATTAATTATAAATATGGAATCCTCTTTTCCAAGCTTCTTCAATTGTTGAATATACCTATTAGGGTCCTTCAAATGTTCAATATTCATCATCGTAACCACAACATCAAACTTTCTAGCACCTTCAATTTTTTCAATATCACCTTTTATATATTCAAAATTTTCTATATTATTTTGTTCTACAATATCTAACCCTGTTAAATTTCTAAAACCATTTAACGCCAAGTAATTTAAAAAGTTTCCATTGCCACACCCTAAATCAATTATTGAAGCATTTTTGTTTTTAAACTTTAAAATACTTTTACTTATATACTTAAACAGTTTTTTATCAGGGTTATTAAACCAATTTTTATGTGCTTCAGTAAAATAATGTAGTCCATAAATCTCATCTACATTTACTCTATAATTTGCTGAAAATGCATGTCCACAACACGGACACCTAAATACATCTACATCTTTAAAATGAAACTCTCGACTTGACTTTGTTTCACAAACCATACAGTTCATTTATTTAACTCCTCTTCTAAATCTTTATCTTCAATTATATACAAAGGCCTTCTTTTAGATTCTTCGTAAATACGCCCCACGTATTCACCAATTATTCCGATACAAAGAAGCTGGGTCCCACCAATGAATAATACAAAAAATAATACCGTACTAGTACCTGTTATATAAATATCGAAAAATAACCTAAGGCAAACTATATAAATGAGTCCTAATATGCCAAGAAAGATAGTAAAAGTTCCGATGTAATTTGCAATCTTTAGTGGAGAATTTGAGAATGAAAAAATACCATCTAACGCAAATTTTAACATTTTCCATAATGGATATTTTGTTTCACCTGCAAATCGCTCAACTCTGTCATAATGTAGAGGCTTACTTTTAAAGCCCACCCAAGCAATCATCCCTCGAATAAAACGATGATATTCAGGCATTTTCAAAAACGCATTTTGAACTTTTTTATCAAAAAGCCTAAAGTCTCCTGTATCCCTTGGTATATTAACACCAGACAACTTATCTAAAAGGATATAAAACATTTTTGCAGTAAAAAGTTTAAACCATGTTTCCCCTGCCCTTTTTTTTCTTGTTCCATAAACTAGGTTAATTCCACTATCGAGTTCCCTTGCCATCTCTACAAACAATTCAGGAGGATCTTGAAGATCAGCATCAATTATACCTATATAGTCACCATTCGCACTAGCAACACCAGCTGACACAGCTGCTTGGTGACCAAAGTTTCTGCTAAAACTAATATATCTGAAAATTTCTTCCTTTTGACAAATATCCTTAATTAAAAAAATTGATTTATCTGAACTACCATCGTTCACAAATAAAAAGCTCCAAGAATAATTACTATTTGCCTTTGATAATTTTTTAAGTCTTTCAAATACATTTGGTAATGACTCTTCTTCATTATAAACAGGTAAAATTATTTCAATATGCTTTTTCATTTCTCCCTCTATAGGTCGTCCTTAGGTCTAAGTCTTAATCTATTTTGATTTTTTCTAACCTCATTATCTTGCTTAATTAACTCCTTTCTTGATGAAGGGTCTTTCCACTTAATAAGAACATTCGACATATGAGGTTGCCCCTCATATACGTCTTTATACTTTTCTTTAAGTTCATTTATAATATTATAATATTCTATTTTTGGAAGTGACTTAACTTTGCCCTTCCCCTGCGTAAGGACAAGCTTAACTCTTTCTATGAAAGCTTTAGGATCTCTTACTGATATCGTAACCTCAGGATAACTTCCATAATGACATCCACTACAATTTTTAACATAAGGGTCACTTAACTTATGTAAAACTCCTTCTTTATAATATTTAGAAAAGTTTGGATCTGCCAAACTCTTTGTTTCCTCTAAAGTATAATCACAGCATGTTGTAAATTCACCATTTGGCCTTATTGCAAAATACAAATCAGGGGAGTCACAAACGCCCTTTTTTCTCCATGTTTCTTTTCCAGTTTTCAAAAAATTATAACTACTCCATAAATAGCTTTCTGAATCAAATAAGTTATATCCCTGAGACTTCATTTCTATTAACTTTTTAATAACCTTTTCCAACTCTTCAAAGTCACCTTCCTCAAACAAAAAAGTGTTATCATAAGACCTAAAGCCCATAAATTCTTCTTGAGTTGTTATATGCACGGGGACCAATGACAAATACCAACCTATTTTTGTTGCAAATTCTAAAATTGCAGGAATCTCTCTAAAATTAAACTTTGAAAGAACACAACCAAGACTACAGATTGCTGACTCATCAGAAAATACATTTGAAACTCTTGAAATTGCATCGATTGCTGCATCCCACGAATTAGGTACACTATTAATATAATCCTGCTTATTAGAATCTAAAGAATCTAAAGAGATATTTAAATCTCTTGCTCCTTCTTTATAGCATAGTTCTAATTGTTCTGTCGTTGCAATCCCAGCTGTTTGAAGTCTAACATCTAGATTATTCTTTTTTAATGTTTTAACAATTAAATGAATATCTTTTCTAAGAAAAGGTTCTCCTCCAGTTAAAAGAACAACACCTCCACCAATATCAGCAATATTTTTACCTATAATTTCAATTTCTTCTAAACTGGCCTCTTTTACATTAGAGTTCGTTTCAACAATGTTACATTGCTTACACTTTAAGTGACATCTTCCGTTTATATAATATTGAATATAATAGGGAGCTTTTCTTTTAAATAGTAGTGCCTTTAAAATTGAAAATTTCGTTTTTAATGAAAACAAAGTTACCCCTTCGTACCAATGTAATATACAACGTTAATAACCCCCGCTCTTTTTGGAAAAGCAAGATCATATAAAGTCAGAAAAAGAGAAAATGGAGAAAAAGTAATTAATAATAAAACATTAATAAAGTCGTATTTTTTCAAGGTTTTTTTATTAAGCTTAAAATCCCAGCCTCTTTTTTTTCGATAATAATAATAATTAAAAATGTTAAAATATTTATTTAAAAACCCCTGTAAGTACCCAAATGAAGAGTAAGCTAACGATGTCTTTAAATCAATTCTACAAAAATTATATTTTTTCATTAACTTTTCAAGGGAATCAAACGAAAATTGATGGATGTGACTTATTTCATCACGATAAGGCCATTTTTCTTTAAATAAATTTACTTGCAATGAACTAGAGTTAGGAACCGAAATAATTATAGTAATTTCTTTATTTAAATTTGATAGAAATTTAAAATATTCTTCAATTGCCTCTACTGGAATATGCTCTAATGAGTGCCAAAAAGTAACTAATGTACTTCCTTCAATTGGAACTTTTCTTAAATCATCAAAAACTTGTATAGAATAGTTTTTTTCGCAAAAATCTATACTCGGTTTTGATAATTCCACGCCATATATTTTAGGAAATTTTTGTTTGTTTAAGTTCAAGAACCTGCCAGTACTAGATCCAACATCTATAAGAACTTCCGAATTATTCTTATACTTTAAAGTTAAGCTATTTTTAAATTTGTCTAACAAGTTAAGTTTTTTTGAAGTTTCATCACTTAAATCCTCATTTATAATTTCTACACTTTTCTCAATCATTGAGGTTATTTCATGATGACAACTTGTACATCTAAAATACATTTCATCAACTACTTGCATATTCGAATTACAAATCCAACATTTACTATTAACGAGCTTTTGCAAAAAGCCCTCCCCATATTTTTAAACTTGTATTTCGCGGTAGTAACCTTGTAAGAATTATTAATATTATAGACGGTAGGCCAAGAACAAAGGTTTTAGAATTATTCTTGTTAATTAATTTATTAACAATTCGACTTGCGACCTCTTCTGGCCTTAATAAACCTTTCCCTCCCTTCAATACTCTTACATTTGCAGACTTTTGAAAGTTAGTATTCGTGCCTGATGGACATACTGTATAAACCTTTACATCATCATTAGACAACTCATAACTAAGTGCTTCCGACCAATTCAGAATAAAGCTTTTTGAGGCTGAATAAATACTCATTCCAGGTAAAGGTGAAAAGGCAACACTGCTAGAAATGTTTATAATGACACCTTTATTTTTTAATATCTTTCCTAATAATAACTTTGTTAATAAAAGTGGCCCTTTTACATTTACATCTATAATCAATGACATTTGTTCAAAAGTTAAGTCATCAAGACCTCCTTTCAAGCCGACTCCAGCATTATTAATTAGAGCATAAACATTTTTATTCTTTATCTCATTATCAAACTTCTCTTTTATTTGACACTCTTTTGATAAATCTATTTTTATTACTTTTTGTACGTAAAACTCTTTAAGCTTTTCAACATTCTTATCAATTAAAATTAAATCTGAAACTGAGTCTAGTTTTTTAGCCAAACAATTTCCTATTCCACTGTTTGCTCCAGTAATTACAATAGGTCCTTTAATAAGTTTAATTTCTTTAGCTTCGCTTTCAATTTTTTTAAACTTATATTTTATTAATTTAGAAAAAGTCTCAGATTCACAATGCAAATAATTGGCAAATAAATTTGAAATTGAAATTGGTAAAAATCCATGAACAAACCTTATCATATGCATTATTCGAGGAACTTTAATTTGCTTAACAGAAGGATTAAATATTTTAAAAATTCGACCTATACTAATTGACTCAGTAGCTCCATATATAACTCTATTTTCACAGGGGTTATCAACAATAGTCTTTATTCCATTAGCTAAGTCTTCGACATTAATCAACGAAACTTTACCTGGAAAATCAACCTTACTAACTAAGCTTTTCTTAAAGGCCATTCTTTTTAAAACTGCAACATGAGAGTTTAATCTCATTCCCTTTCCCCACACCCATGAAGGGCGAATAATAGTATATGGCAATTTAGATCTATAGATAATTTCTTCTGCCTTTTTTTTAGACTTTCCATAATTAGATTTTGGAAATAACTTACTTTCTTCATTCAATTTATTTGAACAAAAATCAAACTTATGTCTATCAACTGCACCTATAGAGCTTAGGAACACGAAATTTTTTAATTTTCTCGACTCCTGTAAAACTTCACAGAAACTCTCAACTGACTTAAAGTTTATTTCACAACTTAACCTATTCGCAGAAAAAGATGCATCAGCTGCACAATGTATCACATGCGTTGAATCTAATAATTCAGATTTAAATTTTTTTATTGCTTCTAATGATCCTTTTAAAAATTCAACATTTTTGTTAGAAAGCAAAGTATGTTCATTATTATTTCTTACTAGGCAATATATTTTTTCAACTTTAGAATCTAAGACTAATTTACTAAGAACACTATGACCTATGAAACCTGTTGCACCAGTTAAAAATATCTTCAATTACATACCTAAAGTTAATGAATAAAATTAGGGTAAATACTAACATGAGGCTTTAAGCATGTCCCTAAGTTTTAAGTTCGCAATTCCATTCTTGACAATATATTCACCTCCCTCATAGCATAAACTCTAAAAGGTTTCTAAAGGCAAAAATGATAGATAAAATGAACTCTTTAAGCACCGCTTTAGAGAATACTAAATATTTAAAAAAAGCTACTTTCATTATTTTAGCTTTAGCATTAATACTATATGATACGCTGCAGTATCGCTCTGGACACACCTTAACATACCTACTCCATGACTCTGATCAACAAGCCTATTTCTATATTTTTCTACAGAAATTATTACCAAGCATATTTAATGATGAGACGACCAAAGGCTTCTGGTTCAATCATGGAAAAACTACAATGTTGATTTGGAAAGCTTTTTATTCTCCAATACACTTTCTTGGAGGGAGCGCATTTACATCAGTAGCAATTTTGTCGACTACGTTAAGGTTACTATATTTATACTCATTATACTTTTTAAACAAAGCGGCAAAACTACCTTTATCCCACCTAATTATTGCAGGAGGTTTATCAATAGTATATTTTGTTAAATATGGGATAAATTCAAGTATTCCAGGAAGTAGTGCTGTTCCACATGATATTGCATTAATATTCTCCCCATTTGTTTTTGGATTGAGTTTTAAAGCTTATAAGGAGAATTCAGAGTACTGGAAATATGCTTATGCAATTGCATCAATTTCAAATATATTTCATCCAAGCTTTCCTCCATTTCTAGTTGCCTCTTGCTTTACGTTACATTTCTTCTCTGCTGATAAAACTTCAAAATCATTCAAGTTTCTCCTTATTTCCATTTTATACTTTTTGTTATCATCATTTTGTTTTGGATATCTAGATCAATTTCTTAATTTTACAAATAAGGAACAAGTTGTATTAAGTCCGAACTTAATTGAAATCATGGACTTTATATATGTATGGAGAAATGGCCTAGATTTTTTTGAGAGATTTATAAATGCAAAACTGTTTCAAATTCCAATTATTGTACTTACTTTAATTTTTCTTAAAAAAAATAAAACTCATAGGCCATTCATAATATTAATGGGAACATTTCTTTTAATTGCAGTGATAGATTTTATTGGCCAATCAAAGCAACTTATTGAACTTTCTGGTACAAATGTATTCTCAAAAATTTCCTATTATGCAATGTGTACTAAGGAAATCTACTTTATAAATATTTTAGGACTTATTGGGATCTCTTACATAATTGAGATGATTATAAACAATATAGTCAAACAAAAACAAACAAGAGTTTTATTAGCATTTATTGTAAGTACCACGCTTGTTATAAATTTAGGGTATTGGAAAATCTCCCCTCCAATTGGAACACAGGAAGTACAAGCTACAAAGTATTTTGGTAAATCAAATATACTTATAGATAGATTTAAAAATAATAATGACTTGTTTATTGTTTACCCTCCACAAAGTGATAATGGGTTAGCATTAGGACTTTATTTAAATAAAAAAATCTACATAGGTAAACATTTTCTCTGGAATATTTTAAACCCAAATAAGAAAAAACAACTTTTAAAAAGGTATCAACTTTCTAAAAAGTTATATGACTCAAAACTTGCAGAAGATGTTAGGATCGACACATTAGATAAGATTAGAAGTTCCATAAATAATGCTCCTTTTTTATTCTATTCAAAAAATAATATTAATAATGAAAATTATGAATTAATTGACTCTAAAGCTGGTATTAATCTTTATTTAAGTAAGTCCAAAAATGTATTAAAATAATAATTCTTTTCTTTTCTTGGAGGAATTTCTTTATAATTAATATCTGAATACTTTCCTAAAAATAAAAAATCCATATCAAACTTTTTTGCTACTTCAAAATCTGTTATTGCATCACCAATAAAAAGGCAGTCATCATATTTACTTAAATTTGATCTCAGAACAATTTCATATTTGGAATCAGGACTTCCACCGACAAATTCAAATAAACCAAAAATTTTCTTATACTTAAACACTTCATCTAAATCTGACTCTAATCCACCAGAGACTACATATAATTTCTTATCTGTAACAAGTGTTAAAAATTTTTCAATTCCATCAGTAAAATTTGATTCTTTTAATTTTTCTAATGTTACACAAGAAAACTTATCCAAACAGTATTGATAATCATCCTCAAAATTATTTCTCTTAAGTAATTCTTCAAAAAAATATCTAAACTTCACGTGTCTGGATATACCACCAAAACTTTCATGATACTTAACTAATTCGATGGCCATATTTTTATCAAACTCACTGGCAATAGTATAAAAAGCTTCTGTTTTAATTTTATTTGAATCTAGAATTACCCCATCACAATCAAAAAAAATGTGATTATATTTATCCAAATTAATCTTCATTTCTTCTTTCTAATTCTTTTTCAACCTTCTGGATATCTTCAGGGTAGTCAACAGCAATTGAAGAAGTTGAAACTTCAACCATTTGTACTTTATATCCTAATTCAAGAAATCGTAAAAGTTCTAAGTCTTCTAAACTTTCAACCGGAGTTTTTTCCTTTTTCTCTGAAAATATTTTTAGCATTTTTTTGGGATAAATCATTATACATACTTGTTTATAGGCCTTAACAAATCCTAACGATTTCGTTGTCGGAATAGCCCCTCTACTCATATACATCATTTCATTGCTTAAATTTGTAACGACCTTAGGAATACTATCTAAACGGAACTCTTCTTCCGAATTTATTGAGCACATTGCATTAATTACTTTTTCTGGATTTTCTTTTGAAACCTCTATCACCTTTTGAATATCTTCACTATTAATTAAGGGTTCATCTCCTTGAACATTGATATACATATCAGCATCAATTTTTTTTGAAGCCTCATATAACCTATCAGTACCTGTTAAACAATCAGAAGGCGTCATTACGACCTTAGCACCAAAGTTTTCACATACACTTTGTATATTGTCATCATCAGTTGCTACGTAAACATCATCTTTGGGGAATGAATTTACACATCTTTCCCACACTCTTTGAATAAGATACTTACCCTTTATTTTAGCAAGGGGTTTACCTGGAAAACGGGAAGATTTATACCTAGCTGGAATAATAAGAACATATTTCATTATAAATCCGGTGAATAAACTGTCGATTGTAAAACTTTATAAGTTGTTGGAGTAATAGAAATTAAATCCTTAGCTCTTTCACATCCTTTATAAAGTTGAAGTATACGCTCCATCTCTTCTTGCTTTGAGTTCGTCACACCATAACCATCAAAACCTGCTAATAATATTCTATTTGCATCTCCTGCTGTAGAAACTCCTAAAGCATAAGCAAAAACATAGGGCCAAGGAATCGTACATTCTTTTTCAGATACATCAAATTTTCCATCCTTAATAAATAACCCATAGTTAAAAACACTTTTAGATTTTAATTTTGAAGAAATTTCTGTGGCCAGAGAACCTTTTGGAGCGATAAGTGGTTTCTCTAAATTAGTATATCGGTTTAAATTCATTAGTAAACGAGTCGGATGACAAGCTACATAAGCATCTACTAATTCACTTGGAAAATACTCATTATGATTCAAACAAAGAACAATTGGTGAAGATCTTTTAATATAATTTTTGATTCCTTCAATATGTTTTTTTATTCCTGGCCCACTTCCAATGATTAAGACTTCTTTTCCATCAATTAAAGATTTTGGAGACCAGTCACCAGTTGAGTCATTAAAAGGGTACTTCATTGCTTCGTTTAAATGCCCAGAATTAAATGATGTGGTATTTTTTGTTTTTAATCTATTGATAGTATCAATCAATAAGTCAGATTGACTATTTTCATTGTTTAATAACTCTTGAATAAATGTAGGGTGAATATTGTATTGGGCAGATAAATAATACATTAAGCTAGATCCCCAGCCACACTTTTCTTTTAATGGATCAAATTTTTCCAGAACTAATTTGAACAGTGCTTCGGGGTTGTACTTCTTATTATCTGTAAGATTATTAATTTCAAAAAGTAAATATTCTGTTTGTGAATTACCAGCACCTCTGCCCATTCCCGTCACTGTACAATCAAGCCAAGTTGCACCTTGATTAAAAGCTTCTAAGGTATTGGAAATGGCATGGCCTTTATTATTATGAGCATGTATTCCCAATTCTTTTTTCCATACAGATTTTAAGGTTTCAATTACATCACAAATATGTCTTGGAGACATATTTCCTAATGAATCAGCAAAATAAAGTACATCTATGCAATCATAACTTTGAGCTTTTTTAGCCGCCTCAACAATCTCATCCCTACTTTTTCCACCTATTTGCATTAAGTTTAGTCCAACACTATAACCTTTATCGGATAAAATTTTTACTATATCACCTAGTTTATCGACTTCATTAAAGTGAGACGCTATTCGTACAAGATCAACCCTCGAGTCTAATTTACTGTCAAAATATTTGTTTAAAAGTTCAATATTTGCTTTTTCATCTTTTATAAATTCTGAAGCATTAATCATTACTGCAACTTGTACATCACGTCCAATCTCTAAACTATTTAAAAAGACATCTGTACAATAGGCAAAAGGACCAAAGAATTTATTTTTTTTTGTAGACCTTAATCCAACTTCGATTATATCAACATTACTTTTTTCAATTGATTTAAAGTACTGCTCTACTAATTCTCTATCAAAATCCCAATTGCAATAATAGCCACCATCTCTAAGAGTACAATCTAAAACTTTTATTTTGTCTTCATTCATATCATTACCTATAAATTATTTCTGTACCATTCAAGAGAATCAACCAATCCTTCATTAAACATATGAGTTGGATCATATCCAAGTAAATCTTTTGCCATATTAATATCAGCAAATGAATGTCTTACATCCCCCGCTCTAAAATCCTTATAAATAGGTTTAGCATCCTCAAGATAACTATAATAAGATTTCATATTGTCACGAATAGCTTTATATAAATCATTCAAATTGGTTCTATCATGACAAGCACAATTAAAAACTTTATTGATTGCATTTTTATTTTCAGTAGTAGCTGCTAAGATATTCATTTGAACAACATTTGAAATGTAACAAAAGTCTCTACTCGTTTCACCATCGCCATATATTTCAACGTTTTGATTATTCATCATTGCCTTGATCCACTTAGGCATTACAGCAGCGTAAACAGAATTTGGATCTTGTCTTTTTCCAAAAACATTAAAATATCTTATCCCAATATTCTCAACTCCATAACACTTTCCAAAAACTTCTGAATATAGTTCATTAATATATTTAGTTACCGCATAAGGAGACAATTGCTTTCCAATTGCTAACTCTTGCTTAGGTAGATCAGGGTGATCCCCATATACCGAGCTACTTGAAGCATATACAACTCTTTTAACATTCTGATTTTTAGCGGCCCATAAAATATTTAAATGTCCATTTACATTACTTTGATGAGACGAAAGTGGATCTTCAATTGAACGAGGAACAGAGCCTAAGGCTGCTTGATGTAAAATATAGTCTACTCCTTCGCAAACTTTTTTACATGTCTCTAAGTTTTGTATATCCCCATCAACAAAAGTAAAATTTTTATATAACTCTGATCCAACTTGTGACTGAATATCTTCTATGTTTTTTTCTAGACCTGTGGAAAAATTATCAAGCCCAACTACTTTTTGATTTAGTTTTAAAAGATCCTCCACCAAATTTGAACCAATAAAACCTGCACAACCAGTAACCAACCAAGTGTATTTTTTAGACTTTAACTTCTCTTTCACTTCATTAAACTTGATGCTCATTAAAGACTCCAGTACCGAGAATTAATTTTTGTTTTATCATTTTCTGTAAACATTTTTTTTACATCAACGATAACGGAGCTTTCTTTCAGGTATTTTTCAAGCCCTGAATTAATCAATTCCTTAAATTGATTATGAGCTACTGCAAAAATTAAAGCATCTGATTTTTCAAGCTTATCAATTGGGGTAAGCTCGACTCCAAACTCTTCTTTTGCTTCATTTGGATCGACATTTGGGTCACAAACTTTCACGTTGATATTATACTCTCTTAGTTCTTGACAAATATCTATAACTCTAGAGTTTCTCAAATCTGGACAGTTTTCTTTAAAAGTTAGGCCCATGATTGTTATATTACTACCTTTAACCGCAATTCCTTCATGAATCATTTCTTTTACACATTTTTCGGCGACAAATTTTCCTACACCATCATTAATTCTTCTTCCAGAAAGTATTACTTGAGGGTGATAACCGAGGGCCTCTGCCTTATAAGTTAAATAATAAGGATCTACACCAATGCAGTGTCCACCCACTAATCCCGGTCTAAATTTCATAAAGTTCCACTTAGTTCCAGCTGCATCAATTACTTCATTTGTATCGATTCCCATTTTATCAAAAATAATCGCTAACTCATTCATTAAAGCAATATTTAAATCTCTTTGCGTATTTTCAATAACTTTAGCAGCTTCAGCAACTTTAATAGAACTCGCCGGATAAACACCAGCTTCAACAACTGATGAATAAACTTTTTTGACAACTTCTAAACTTTCTGGAGTTTGAGCTGCTACAAGTTTTACAATTTTCTTAAAAGTATGCTCTTTATCCCCCGGATTAATTCTTTCTGGACTATAACCAATGAAGAAATCTTTTCCACCAATTAAGCCAGACTCTTTTTCTAGAACTGGCAAACATTCATCTTCACAAACTCCTGGATACACGGTTGACTCAAATACAACTATGTCACCTTTTTTAAGGGCCATGCCTACAGTTTTAGCAGCTCCTAAAATTGGAGTTAAGTTAGGGCATTTGAATGAATCAACAGGAGTTGGTACAGCAACAATATGAAAATCTGCTTTTTTTAAATCTTCGATACTATTTGTGAATAATATAGAAGAATCTTTAAGGTCTTTTTGCTCAACTTCTTTTGTTCGATCATAACCTTCTTTTAATTCATTTATTCTTTTTTCATTGATATCAAACCCAATAACTTGGTCATTTTTAAGGCCGAACTCTACGGCAACAGGTAAGCCAACATAACCTAGTCCTATGACTGACACTTTTCTATCAATATTCATATTATTTCCTTTATTTAAAAACTGTTCGATTTTAAAACTTAGTGTTGTTATTGTCCAAGAAAAATGCTCTAAATCCTATAAATAAAGGCTTTCATACATTTTAGTAATTTTTGAAATTGAATAGTTTTCAATGATATTTTCACTTAAAGTTTTCGAAATTTTTCGCCTCTCATCTTGGTCTATTGATATAGACTGCTCAATTTGAGACTGGAATGATTCCTGATCCCTTTTTCTAAAGATAAATCTCTCATCTCTTATAATCTCGGAAACATCCCCGACATTCGTTGCGAGAGGCAATGCTCCGCACAAAAGTGATTCTGCCACAATATTTGGAAATGAATCGGTTTCAGATGGAGAAACTAGAATATCTACTGCATTTAAAACTCGATGAACATCATTACGAGACTCTTCTAAAATGACTCTATCAGCAAACGGCAAACTTGCTACAAAACTTTTAAAATCGCGTTCTTTTGCCCCTCTTCCAACAATTAATATTTTTACGTTTTCTGGAGGTATAAAGTTACTTAGAAAAAACTTTTGCCCCTTCTCTCTATGAACTCTAGCAACAATACCAATCAATAATTCGCTTGATTTAACATTCCAAATTTTTCTTAGTTCTTCTCTGGAATGGACATCAACTTTATAAATACTAGTATCAAAACCATTGCCCAATAACTTTAGATTCTTAGAGCAATATCCAAAATTTAAATGCTGTCTATAGCTTTCTTTTGAGTTCACTAAAACTAAATCTGCAAACGTAGAAAAATATGCTCCAAATTGTATTGCTATCTTAGTAAATATTTTCTCCTTAGAAAAAGCATGGAGAGAAGATCGAATATTCCAACAAATTTTTACTTCGTTACTTAGAAAAAATGATAAGAAACAACTCAATAAATTACAGTGATACAACCAAGCTTGCAACACATTAGGTCTTAGACTTCGTAAAGTATTTATAAGTTTAAAAACTCTAAAAAAGTCTGAAACTCTTTTTTTAAAACCAATGGAATAAACTCTTATCCCTTTAGCCTCAAGTTTTTCTTGAAGCTCTCCTCCATCAATTAAAGTAACAACAAAGATATCAAACTTGCTCTGATCCATTTGAGTCAGCACCTTAACCAGCATGACTTCTGCCCCTCCTGTATATAAGGAGTTTATTAGGTGGACCACTCTCCTTTTTTGCAATTTAATCTCCAATCTTGTAAATTTAATTAGATAAAATATATCCTACCAAGCTCCCCTTTACTAATAAAGGGATATTTAAAAGGACCAAGGAAAACTTTAAATGTGTGGTATAGCTGGACTTTTTGCTCCCCAAAATTTTTCCAATTCTAAACTTAAAGAAACTTTAATGAAAATGGGAGACACCATTTTGCATAGAGGTCCAGATGACTTTGGTTTATGGACAAATGATCAAAATATAGGCTTTATTCACAGAAGATTATCAATACTAGATCTATCAGAATTTGGAAAACAACCAATGCACTCTCAAGGTCAAAGATATGTTATTTGTTATAACGGAGAAATATATAATTTTGAAGAAATTAAAAGAGATTTATCTCGTTTTGATATTAATTATAAAGGTCACTCCGACACAGAAATTTTAGTTAACGCGATTGAGTTACTAGGTCTAGAAAATACTTTAAAAAAAATAAAGGGAATGTTTGCTTTTGCCCTTTTTGATAAAAAAGAACAAACGATTACAATTGCAAGAGATAGAACAGGTCAAAAACCACTTTATTATGGAATGTCTGGGAAAAATTTTATTTTTTCTTCTGAACTAAAAGCATTTTTAAAAGTAGAAGGCTTTCAAAAAGAAATAGATCAGGATGTAATAGCACTTTATTTTAAGTATGGATATATTCCTACTCCATATAGTATTTTTAAAAATGTAAATAAGTTGCCTCCGGGAAGTTATATTACCGTTTCACTAAAAGATTTAAATGAAAGACCTAAAGAGGCCCTTAATGAAGGTTTAAAATATTTTTGGAAAGTGAATTCAGTATTCAACGAAGACTATATAAATGATTCTTTTGAACAAACATCTCTCAAACTAGAAGAAATAATATCAAATGTAATTTCAGAGCAAATGAAAACAGATGTTCCTTATGGTGCTTTTTTATCGGGTGGGATTGACTCCTCATTAGTTACTGCATTAATGCAAAAACAAAGTAAATCTCCAATTAAAACATTTTCAATTGGTTTTCATGAAAAAGAATTTAATGAAGCTCATCACGCAAAAGAAGTTGCCTCACATTTAAAAACAAATCATACGGAATTCTATGTCACTCCAAAAGATTTACAAGATGTGATACCTTTAATACCGAAGTATTATGACGAACCATTTTCAGACTCATCACAAATTCCCACGTACCTTGTCTCAAAGTTAGCAAAACAACATGTAACAGTTTGTTTATCCGGAGACGGAGGAGATGAAGTATTTTGTGGCTATAATAGATATTTATGGACTGATAAAATATATAATAAATCAAAGCGATTGCCACAAAGTATGAGAAAACTTGCATCTAAGCTTGACTCTATACTTGCTCCAGATCAATTTGATACTCTTTTTAAAGGTTTACAATATACACTTCCAAAAAAGTTTCATTTTAAAAACCCTGGAAATAAATATCAAAAGATTTTAAATCTTTTGCCGGCAAACTCTATAGAAGAGTGTTATCAATCTCTAATTTCTCATTGGAATGGAACTGATAACCTTGTACTTAAGTCAAAACCTCTAATCAGAAATTCAGAGTTTCTAGAATTACCAAACTTATCTTCTCATATTGAAAAAATGATATTTCTTGATCTGGTAAACTATATGATGGATGATATTTTAGTAAAAGTTGATAGGGCCAGTATGGCCAATAGTCTAGAAACAAGAGTTCCACTCATCGACCAAAGAGTTATAGAGTTTTCTTCCAAAATTCCATTAAATTTTAAGTTAAACAATAATAACCAAAAGTATATTCTTAAAGAAATTTTATATAAATACGTTCCAAAAAGTTTAATTGAAAGGCCAAAAAGTGGTTTTTCTATTCCTGTAGGAAGTTGGATTAATAATGAGCTAAACGACTGGGCCAATAGTTTACTTGATCCTATCAAAATAAAAAACCAAGGTATTTTAAATAATGAAAAGATACAACAGAAGTGGACCAGTCATTTAAGCAGGAAAAATGATCACACTCAAGATTTATGGGATGTATTAATGTTTCAATCTTGGATGGAAGAATACTTTAATTGAAAATCTAATGAGAAATATTTTTTCCTATTATAACTTGATGGGCCGTAAGATAAATTATTTTTAAATCAAATAAAAAACTCTTCTTTAATAAATACTCTTTATCTAATTTTACTTTTTCTTCAATACTTATATCATCACGTCCATTTATTTGTGCATACCCAGTTAGACCAGGAATTAGATGGTGAACACCCTCTTTAGTTCTTAGTTCTACCAAATCATCCTGATTAAATAATGCTGGTCTCGGACCTACAAAACTCATTTTTCCATATAAAATACTTAATAATTGTGGAAGTTCGTCCAAACTTGTCTTTCTAATAAACGATCCGCCCCAAATTAAATAAGACTCAGGCTTTTCTAATAGATGGGTTGCAACTTGAGGGGTATTCACAGACATGGTGCGAAACTTAGGCATAAGAAAAATATTATTATTTCTTCCTACCCTTTTTGACCAGTACAGTGCTGGCCCCCAATCACTTACTTTTATCACTACTGTTAATATTACAAATAAAGGGGTGAGTAATATAAGAAGAACAAAAGCTACTAAAAAATCAAAAATCCTTTTCATAATCCTATATTCATAGCATATTTATTTTAAAAACTTAAACTTGGGATGATTTTATGGAGCTTTCTGCATTTGGATGGAATATTAGACTTAGACTTTTAAGAGCTAGAGAAAATTATAGAATCCATGCAAGCCTAAATAGAAAAATTACTCCGCAGCTTAAACAACTTGGATCTGATGATATCTTAATTGATAAAAAATATTTGAGAATTAATGTAGGGGGAGGAAAAAATCATCCTAAAGTAGATGGATGGAGTATTGTCGATTTAAGAAGTACAGCTGATTACAATGTTAATCTAGAAAAAGACCAACTTCCATTTGATGACAATTCTATTGGAGTTATTTTTTGCTCTCATACACTCGAACACATTAACCCTCATCGACTAGCACACGTATTAAGAGAATTTAATCGAGTCTTAATTCCAGGTGGAGTATTAAGAGTAGCTGTCCCTGACATTGAACTAGCAATAAAACACTACGTAAATAAGGATAGAGACTTTTTTGAAAATGCAGACGTATCACCTTTATCAAGAGAACTACCGATTGGTGGACTTTTAGCATCTTGGTTTTATTCATCTCGCTTAGAAGAAGCTACTGTTGTTGGTAAAGGGGAAGGCCATGTTCATTGTTTTGACTACGACTATATGAAATATTGGCTTGAAAAATTCAATTTTACAAATGTAGAAAGAAGTTCATATCGAAACTCAAAAGTTCCTGAATTAAGAGGAATAGAATTTGATCGTTATGAAGATGAATCTCTATTTGCAGAAGCAATTAAGCCTACTCGGCATTAAAAACTATTGGTATTTTTGCTTTTTTATTTTTTTAAGAGTTAATTCTCCAAATATCTTATTTATAAAAACTCTAATAAAATAAAAAAGTTTTCGAGTCATTAGTCCTAACCTGTTTTCTAATGTGTATAGACCATTAGTCTTAAGAGATCTTTCGCATTCAAGAATTCCTTTAAATTCATTGCTTACAGAAATTCCTCTTCCATCCATTAAAACTGATGGAACAGCAATATATTTCCCATTTAATCTATGTTTTCTGACTCTTACAAATAAATCAAAGTCCATTGCGACTTTATAATCTTTTGAAAAACAACCCAATTCTTTAATTTTTTTTGTTTTCATAATAAATGTTTGATGAAAATAAGGACTTCCTCTCCCTAAACTTTTATTTTTAAACTCAAATAAAGTTTTTCCCATTAATCCATCAAAGAAAATTATGTCTGAGTAAATATAATCTAAGTCTGGATTTTCTAAAAACTCCTTAATGGCCAATTCGTAATATGATTTTTCAATTAAATAGTCTCCACTATTTAAAAAAACTATTAAATCTCCAGTTGCTAATTTAATTCCTTTATTAAATGCATCGGAAATTCCATCATCATTTTCTGTTAAATATATACCTTGAAATTCTTTTTCTAAAAATGCTTTAGTTTTATGGCAACTACCACCATTTACAACAACATTTTCAATATTTTCAATATCTTTAGTAGAGTCTATCGTTTTAATTAACTCCTCAAAATTATTAAATGTAATCGTTACAATAGATATCTTCATATTCTCTTCAAATAATATATAAGTCCTTTTACAAGACCCACAACTCGTCCAATTAAAGAAGATAAATAGACGAGAATCAAGTTCCATTTTAGCAAAAAGAAAGAAGCTAGAACCTGAATTAGAGGAATAAACAACATTTCAAAAAACTCATAAAAAACTTTAAGCTTTTTTCTTAAAATCCATTTACTAACTAGTGCTCCTTTAGCAATGCCATATCTGTAAGCTTTCTGAATGCTTTCTTTTAACGATCCACAGTATGGAGGAATATGATACACAATAAGACTTCTTTCATAGGCCATTTTTTGATTAGAAAAGTGAGCATTCCAAGCGAAGTCGGTTTCTTCACCTGCTCCCCAAAAGCCTCCAGCTCCAAAATCTTCATCAAATTTATGTAACTCATTAAAAGCTTTTGCAGTCACACAAAAGTTAGATCCCATTAATAATTTAGTATTACGAAATAAGTTTAAATCACCACCAATTTTATGTCTTGGAGAATAATATTCTCCATTGTCATCTCTAACTATGCTCCCAGCAATTATATTTATATCTTTGTTTTTCTCTACTACATCTTTTAATACATTAATATAATTACTATCAATATAACCATCATCATCACAAAAAATAACCCAATCTATATTATCATTTAACTCAACGAGATTTCTCGCTTTAGAAACACACGTAACATTTCTATGTATTATTTTAATTTTTGAGTTTTCTGTTATTTCTTTTGATAATTCTAAAGGTTTTTCATTCTGATCAATAAAATATAATTTTTCAATTTGATTTGCTAACTTTAAAGAGTGAATTAAACTTCTTTCAACAAGTTTAATATTCCTGTTAAATGAATTTGTAATTATAACACATTTCAAATCATTTCCCTCTATACTTGTCTTATCTCATTTGAATTTCTGAAAAACTCAACACTCTTTTTTATTCCATCCCTTAAATTTACTTCTGGTCGCCAACCAAGCTCAAAAATTTTACTTACATCGAGTAACTTACGAGGTGTACCATCTGGCTTAGAGGTATCAAAATCGAACTCTCCATTAAAGCCCATTTGTTCAGAAATAATTTTTGCTAAATCTAATATTGAAATATCTTCACCTGTTCCCACATTCATCCAATAAGGAATTTTTTTATCATTCTCAATAACAAACCTACAGGCCCTTGCTAAATCATCCACATATAAAAACTCTCTTCTTGGTTTGCCAGTTCCCCAAATAGGAAAAGTATTATCTTTACTTTCAATACACTTTTGCATTCTTTGAATTAACCCAGGGATCACATGAGAGTTTTCTGGATGAAAATTATCATTTTCACCATATAAATTTGTTGGCATCAAAGAAAAGTAATTCACACCATATTGTCGATTTAAATTTTCTGCAACTTTTAATCCCGCAATTTTTGCAATGGCATAAGGTTCATTTGTTTCTTCTAATACATCAGTTAGAAGATACTCTTCTTTAATAGGTTGAGGGCAATTTTTTGGATAAATACAAGAGCTTCCTAAAAATAGAAAGTTTTCTACTTCATTATCAAATGCTGATTTGAATAAATTATTTTGAATAAGTAAATTATCTAATATAAAGTCGCCCCTGTATAGATTATTAGCAACTATTCCCCCAACTTTTGCTGCGGCATTAATAATCAAATCGGGAGCAATATCAGCAATATAATCCGAGACCTTTTTTTGCTCTCTTAAATCCAACTCATCACTACTTGGATGAAATATTTCGTAAGAAGAACTTCTACTAAATTCTCTAATTAGAGAAGAGCCAACTAAGCCTCTTCCCCCTACTATTAATATTTTTTTAACACTCATAAAATTTATCCAACTTTACCAAACTGATCTCCCACCATCGACAACTAAGTTATGACCATTCATATAAGATGATGCATCTGAACACAAAAACTGAATACAGCCTCTGTACTCACTTTTATGGGCCATTCTTTTCATCGGAATTAATGGTGTCAATTTTTCCATAAAATCATCAGGTTGGTTATTATATACTCCTCCAGGAGATAAAGAGTTTGACCTTACGATAGACTTTTTCCAATATGTTGAAAGATATTTGGTTAAACCATGTAAACCATGTTTAATTACAGAATAAGTTACAGGCTTCACAGGCTGACTTTGTTCATCTCTAGAGTTCTTTTTATAAATTTCCTGATTTGGAGCAATTATACTTAAGTCAGAAGCTATGTTTAAAATAACTCCTCCACCTAAATCTGCCATATGAGATCCAAAGTACTTTGAACACAACATTGCACCTGTTAGCCCAACTGAGATTTGAAAATTCCAAGACTCTAATGAAAAATTCTCTAAACGACTCTCCTCCAAAGAATTATTTTCCTTAACTTTGGGATCAATTGCTGCATTGTTAATCAAAACATCTATTTTTTGAAATCTTTCAATACAGATATTTAATACATTTTGAATTGACTGCTCACTTGTAACATCCATTACAAAGGTCTCTATAATTGAATTATTGTACTCTTTACTTAGCTCACTTTGAACTTTACTCAAACGCTCTTCATCTATATCTGTTAAAATAACTGATCCGCCTATTTCTAAAATAGCACTTGCATGCTCAACACCTAGTAAACCTGCTGCCCCAGTAATTAATACATTTTTATCTTTTAAACTAAATAAGCTACTCATTAAACACCTCTAACTTGTCCTCCATCTGCCACAAGAATACTTCCTGTCACAAATGAAGACTTAGAAGATAATAGAAATTTAACAACTTCAGAAATTTCTTCTGGCTTTCCTAATCTCTGGAGAGCAACATCTCGAGATAACATCTCCTCTACAGCTTTTTTATTTTCTGCTAATTTTCTTTCCCAAACAGAGCCATTAAATAAAATATTACCAGGAGCTACAGCATTTATACGTACACCATATTTCCCCCATGCTTTAGCAAGACCAACTGTATACATATTTACAGCTGATTTAGCTACAGAGTATGTTAGAGGTGCACCTAAAATTTCAAGTCCGCATATAGAAGAGGTAATTACAATAGGAGTTTTATTTTCAATAATCCGATCTTTTAAAGATTCAATAACACCTGTGCATGAAAAAAAATTTGTATCAAATACTCTTCCCCATTCCTCTCGACTTTCATTTCCTGGGGCAACTGACGAACCACTTCCAATATTACAAACCAAGCCACTTAAGTTTACTTGATGATCATTCATAAAATCATTTAGTCTTATACATTCACTTTTCTGGCTTAAATCTCCCTTGAAAAACAAATGATCAGAGTTATCATTAAGATCGAATGGATCTCTCCCATTATATATAATTTTCGCCCCCTCATCTGCTAATAGGTTTGCAATTGAGTTACCAATTCCTTTGGTCGAGCCAGTGACAAGTATTGTTGATCCCTTAAATTCTTTCATTATAAATAGCCTTCTACAAAATTTTTATATTTCACTAAAGCTCTTCTATGATCACCATCATTAGCTCTAGCAGTTTGAAGAATTAAGTTTCCTCTATAATTATATTTTTTTACATTATTAAATAATTCTTCAAAATTACAATTCCCCTTTCCTAAGGGGACAGTTGTACCACCTAAGAGGCGATCCTTAATATGTATATTATCAATTCTATCACTATAAGATTTAAATTCTTCTGAGATATCATAACCCAGTGATGCACTATTTCCACTGTCATAGTTAATTCCAAAATATTCACTAGAATATTTTTCAATAAATAAAGCTAACTTATCTGGAGGTAAATCTGATTCAAAAATTATTTTTACAACATTACTTTCAAGTAATTCTACAAGTGAAAATAAAGTGTCTTCAAGTATTTTTTCTTGCTCAGTATTTTCCAAAGAGCCATTATCAACCAATGGTAAAACAATATATCTCGTCTTTAAAATACCGCAGCTCTTAATAATGTCTTTTAAAATTTCTACCAGCTGCAACCTTTCGCTTTCATTCTTTTCCTTATAGAATGGTTTTTGCATGAAACAATCCCCTGTCAAAGAAGGAATTGTCATACTATATTTATCTAATAATTCTAAAATTACTTGTTGTTGATCATTTAATAAAAATGGATTTTTTCTTATATCTTCATGATCAAGAGTCCATTCAATCAGCTTTAACTCTAGCTCACTAGCAATACCAAACTCTTCTTTCCAATATTGCCAAGGAAAAGCTTGAATTTGATTATTAACAATAGGACTTAATCGACCTTGTATAAAGCCTAAGTTATTCATTAACTCATTCCCTTTGCGCACCAACCACCATCAACAACAAGGTCAGATCCAGTTACATAACTTGATGCATCAGAAGACAAAAATATAGCTGCCCCCACTAAATCATTAGGGCTTCCCCACCTTGGAATAATCATATTTCTTAAACGTTCTTCGTGAAGAGTTTCATTATTAAAACTTTTTTCAGTCATATCTGTTCTAATATAGCCAGGACAGATACAGTTCACTCTTATCCCATGATCTCCGAGATCTACGGCCATTGCCTTACTCATTTGTTTCAAAGCTCCTTTTGATGAGACATAAGAAGGATTATTAGCAAAGCCAAACTCTGCAGCAATACTTGTAATGTTTATAATGCTTCCACTTTTTTGTTTCTTCATTATTAAGGAGACCTTATCTGTCAAAAAGAAAGCTGAGTTCAAATTTATATCAAATGTTTTTATAAAGTTATCATATCTTTTTTCTATACTTTCTTGATTAGAGGGGGAGGTTGAACCAGCACAATTTATTAAGACATCTATTTTTCCATATGATTCGAAAATTTCATCGATAATTTTGGAAACTAAGTTTTTATCTGTTATGTCACAACATCTATGATCAAATAAGTACTCTTCTTCTGGTGTAGTACGTGAGAGCCCTATAACTTTAGCTCCTCTACATGACATAGACTTAGCAATTTCAAAACCAATTCCCTTTGAGCTTCCAGTAATAACAATTACTTTTTCATCAATGCAAAATAAATCTTTCATTATATTTTATCCAATTCATAACCCTTCATAATTACTTCACATAACTTAAAGTCACTTTCTGAATCAATTTGAAATCTCTTATAATCATCCATAACGTATGTACCGACTTTACCGCCAAGCCTATTATTGGTTTCAAAGATTAATTCCTCTTTAAAAATATAAAAACTTCCATTTTCTAAAAACTTTTCCGTAATTTCTTGTCTTCTTTTTCTATTTGTAAAATCATGATTTACTCCAATCATTGATTCTTGATCCTTTTTCCAAATGAAATAATCTTCTAACTGAGCACTTGTAAATAAAGATGTATAAGAGAATTTATCAAATTCTGAAAATGCATTATCTATATCTGAGGGTTCTCTAATTGGAGAAGTCGCTTGCATTCCAAGTATTAAGTCAATGTCAATTCCTGTACCTTTTACAAATTCAATAGCATGCAACCATGCACTTTCGGAGCTAGCTGTATCTCCAGATATTTCAAGTGGTCTTTTTATTGGATTTGCACCATACTCAACACTAATATCTAAAATTTTATCTGAGTCTGAAGTCACCCAAACACTATCTATATACTTTGATTTTTTTGCTTGAAGAATTGACCACGCTAATAATGGCCTTCCACAAAACTCTTTTATATTTTTATCTGGTAATCCCTTAGATCCGCCTCTTGCTGGAATAATTGCAATATTTGACATTTAAATTAACCCCTCAAGTTTTTCTAAAGCAAACCAAAAGCCTTCTCCATTATTTTTATGCCCTTGCCAAACTTCAGGAATAAATGAAGCATTTGGACAAAATTTCTTTAAGGCATCACCTACATCTTTAAAATTTATATCACCCTCATGAATTTGAAGGCCTTCTCCGTCAACCCCTTTTGAATCACTTATATGTAAATGAGCAACATAAGGTCCAACTGTTTCAATAAAATTTAAAAAGTCATAGTCATATGTATTCGAAGTCAAAACTGAATGAGAGACATCTAAGCAAATTCTAATTTTATTTTCTTTGCACTTTTTTGCAATCTCTTCAGGATGAACAAATAAGTTTTGATATCTTTGACCACCGAAATGCCATGGAAATGGGGCCATAGTTTGAGGAATAATTTCAACCCCTTCTGTATCTAACTCAGAAAGAGATTTAAAGAAACGATCATAGCAAGCTTCTTTTTGCCCTTCAGTTAAATTTTTATCCATAGTAAACCCACCAATATTTGCGACAATTTGTGGTTTACTCGTTTTTGGAAAATACTTTTTTAAATCTCTTGTAATTTGAATGACTCTTTGAGTTTCTTTTTTCGAAAACTCTCTGTATTCTTGGTCTTCACTTGCCAAGTCCATCAATTTTGAATCTTTAAATAGTTCTGGTGCATGGACAACAAAATCAAAATCATAAGTAGTATCAAAAAAATCAGATAATTTAAGATCCATATCAGAGTAAGATAAATGAAACTCAATTAAATCTGATTTCAAATTCTCTGCAAAAAGTGAGAAATCATAATACCTAACAGGAATTCCCCAAGGTCTAGAAAACTCATACTTCCTGGCACTGGATTGCCCACCAATTATATCTGACTTAAAAAAGTAATCCTCTTTATTCATATCTCTTGAAAGTTTTTTTCCTATGAGTTTATCTAAAAATAATGGTGATACTCCTTGCCCAGGACTTTTAATATCAATATCTTCTCTCGTAAGAGTGTGCCCTTTTTTTAATTGCTTTGATGAAATCAAACTTTTTGCCAATGTTTCTCTATTCATCATCTCACCTTGGCTAACAATTCTCTTTCCTTTTTCACCTAAAGCAAGCTCCAACTCTCTAATTCCGTCTACTAATTCCTTAAACTCTTTAAACTCTAAACTAGCAGCATGATCAGGTCCTTCCATATTTCTATCGAGAGTAAAATGTCTTTCAATAACTTTTGCTCCCAAACCTACTGCTCCCAAGGAAACAGCAATTCCTCTTTCGTGACCAGAATAACCTATGATTGAATGTATTTTTTGTAATTCTTGAATATAATTTAGATTAATTCCATGAAATGGTGCAGGGTAAGTACTATTACAATGAAGTAATGCGAACTGAGCTTTTTTATTTTTTAAAAACTGAGTAACTTTTTCGATTTCTTCTTGAGTACTCATGCCCGTAGACAAGATTAATGGTTTTTGGGTTTTAATTAAGTCATCGATAAGAGGAAGGTTAGTAAAATCTGCAGAAGCAACTTTATACGCCTCAACTTCAAATTCTTCTAGTATAGAAATACTACTAGAGTCCCAAGGTGTGCACATATAAAAAAGTTTTTTTTCATTACAGTAATCTCTTACTTTTTTATGTTCTTCTGGAGTCAACTCAAATCTCTTTAATAAATCTATCGTATACTCGGCAGATAAGTCGTCTCCACTTTTATTTAATGATTTTTCTCTATAAACATTAGTTAAATCTCTCATTTGAAATTTTACACAATCAACTCCAATCTCTTTAGCTTGGTCTATCATTTTAAGAGCTCGGTTTATATCTCCATTATGATTATTTCCAATTTCTGCAATTACAAAAACCTTCTTATTAGAAGCTCCAATTTCAATATTATTAATTTTAAGTGAATTCATTCTTCCTCTAATTCTGTCTAATTTTCCAAGTTTGTAACCCATCTCCATCAAAGTAAACTGGCTGAGGTTTCAGACCCATATCAATTAATGAACTCTCTACTTTATTCCTTAATTCTGGATCTACATAAAAAATAAAATATCCTCCGCCTCCGGCACCTAGTAGTTTTCCACCGTCAGCGCCACTTTCAATCGCTCTATCATAAATTTTATCAAGTTCTGAACTTGTAATTCCCTCACTAAATTGTCTTTTTAGCTTCCAAGCTTTATCGAGGGTCTTACCAAACTCTTTCAGACTACCTCTTAAGAGTAAAGATTTCATGTTATAAGTTAACTCTCTATTTTCATGAACAAGAGCCTGAACATCTTTATTTTGATTAAAAGTTGATCTTTGTTTTTCATGAATAGCACCTGAAATGTGACCAAGGTTTGTATTACAAAGCAGTAAACTCTCTTCAAGTTCTAACATGGTTTTTTTATTTATTTTCAATGGGTGAATTATATTTTCTTTTTCTTGAAACTCCATAAAGTTAAAACCACCAAAGACTGTTGCATACTGATCTTGCCATCCTCCGGCCATATTCAAAAAAATCCTTTCAGCTTGAAACGCTAACTCTGCAATCTCATGTCTATCCCAAGGATCCTCTCTAAATTGATTAAAGCAACCAATTATTGCCGATAAAACAACTGCTGAACCACCTAATCCAGAGCCGACTGGAAAATCAGAGCGAATTGTTAAATCAAAAGAATAGTTTGGGTTAATTAATTCTAAAAGAGATGCAATTAATGAAAATTTTGAATTTTTAGATAGTGAATCAATACTTTCAAATTCAATTTTTTCACCTAAGTCTATTGAATCAATAGTAGAAAAACTTCTATTTGTTTTTTTCATTGAACAATGCGTGTATATTTTAACTGTAGAGTTAAGTACAGCACCTTTATCATTATTCACAAAATAATGAGTTAAGTCAGTGCCACCACCTCCAAAACTAATTCTTACTGGGGATCTCGATCTTACAGTTACATTAGCCTGCTTTTCTATAGGAAACTGTTTTCTAGATACAAAATCAATTAAGATTCCTTCTTGATCTAAAATTGGAATGATACTTACTCTGTGATCTAGTAATTTTAAAATATATTCACGTGTAGCATCCTGCGAGGCCCAAACAAAAGAAGCATTCATACACTCCTTAATAGGTGACTTTAAATTATCATTTTCTATAAGATAACGACGAATATCTCCATCCGTCGCAACTCCTATAACTTTATTATTAGAATCAGTTACAAATATACATCCATGCTTATTCTGTTGAATTTTTTTAAAAACATCTGAAATTGTCTCTTGAGAATCAGAAGTTAAAGAAGCTAAAACCATTTATTTACCCTAAAATACTCATCAATTTTTGCAGTGATTATCTGTCATTTAAAGGGCTTTTGGCAATGATATATACCTAAAATAGGCCAGGAATAAGGCCTTGTGCACGAGTATAGTCAGCTGGAATACCAATATCTATAAACTCACCCTCGACTTGTACTCCGTGAACACGTTTTTTTTCAATTAAGTCAGGTAAAATGTTGGTTTCAAGAGAAACAAAACCCTCAGGAATCCCCGAGGTAACATTACGCTTTAACAAGTATATCCCTGCATTTATTAATCCACTTTTTTTAACACTACCTTTCTCTACTAAACTTTCTACAAAATTATTTTCATCTAAATTGATACTTCCGTATCGAGATACATCTTCTACCTTAGTTAAAAACATATTAACATCGGCTTCTAAAAGACATTTTGATAAAACCTTTAAATATTCTATATTACAAAAAGTATCCCCATTTAATAATAGAAAGTACTTAGATGCACTTTGCTCTACGGCCTTTTTAAAAGCGCCACCTGTTCCTAAAGGAGTATCCTCCACGGAGTACTTAATTCTGGCACCAAAATGAGTTCCATCTCCAAAATAATCTTCTATGACTTGAGACAAATAGCCAGTTAGTAATGTAATTTTTGTTAAATCACTTATTACCAACTTTTCAATTAGCCAATGTAAAAAAGGGCGATTATCAATCAAGGCCATTGGTTTTGGAACATCACTTACTACTTTCTGCAAGCGAGTTCCTTTTCCCCCAGATAATATCAATACTTCAATTTCATTTAGATCCAAAATAATGCTCCTCTAACTCAATACAAATTGCATGATAAACAGGCAAATGCAACTCCTGAACTTCATGGGTAATTGCTCTTGGAACTTTTATACAGCAATCAACAATTTCACTCAAAGCTCCACCTGAAGAACCAGTAAGTGCAATTGTTTTAAGTCCCTTTGCTTTCGCCACAAGCATTGCATTAACAATATTTTTAGAGTTTCCTGAAGTTGAAATACCTAAAACGATGTCATTATCATTTGCTAAAACGTGAACTTGTTGTGCAAATGCATACTCCCAATTCAAATCATTTGAAAACGCTGAAATAAGAGAATGACTCACTCCTAAAGAGATACAAGGGAGTCCATTTTGTAAATTATCGGCCAACTTGGAATCGACCTTATCAAACCTCTTTCTTTGCTCATTTGATAACTCTCTACTTAAAAGAAAGCCTTTAACTAATTCTCCCGAAATATGCTCAGCATCAGCACTTGACCCACCATTTCCCATGACTAGCAACTTTCCATTTTTATCAAACGAAGAAACCAAATGATCAAAAGCGTCTAAAACTTCACTTTTACAATCATTTAGCTCACCATATCTTTCAAATAATTTTGAATTAAAAAAACTTTTCATTTTTTCCTCTAATAAAAGTTAAAAAAATACATGTATTCCTATTATTACTTTAAAATCTAATAATTAAACCATAGAATGAACTTAATTTTAAATTTTAAAAGAAGATGAATATGAGTAAATACACTTTTGCACTACTTATCCCTGTCTATAATGAAGAAAAAACAATTGAGAAAGTCTTAAAAAAAGTTAATTCCTTAGACTTTGTTGACGAAATTATTATTGTCGACGACGGATCTAAAGATAAATCATTTGAAATTGCTAAGAACTTTGAAAGCTCTAAAATTAAAGTATATTCACTAGGCAAAAACAAAGGTAAAACTGCGGCCATTGATTTTGCAATCAAAAAAAGTACTAGTGAGGTGCTTGCTATTCAAGATGCTGATCTTGAATATGACCCTACAGAGCTAAAAGATCTTATAGAACCTATTAATAACGATATTGCCGATGTGGTTTTTGGAAGTCGCTTTTTAGTAAAAAAAGCAGCAAGAGTTTTATATTTTTATCATTATTTGGCCAATAAATTCCTTACTTTCTTAAGTAATATTTTAACAAATCATAATATGACTGACATTGAAACTTGCTATAAAGTCTTCAAGAAAGAGTTAATACAAAACTACGATTTAAAATCAAGCCATTTTGGTATGGAAGTTGAACTAACTAGCTTATTTACAAAGTTAAACTGTAGAATTTATGAAGCTCCAATTTCTTATTACGGAAGAACATATGAAGAAGGAAAAAAAATAGGTCTAAAAGATGGGCTTTGGGCGATTTATTATATTTTTTATTTTAATTTAATCTATCATCGTTTTGTTTATACTAATTTCAAAAAAAATAAAAAATGACTTTTAATTTCTTTTCATACCTACTTTGGATCATGGCCCTCCTAGGATTTGGTCACTTTCTAACTAAACAATCAACTCATAGTAAACTTTTTAATGGAATATACCTTGCAACAACATTTGCAATTATTATTTCTTTCTTTTCACCAATAAGCTTAACTTTTACGCTAATATTTTTGCTCACAGGAATCACAATATTTGCTAAAAACATAAACAAATATGACTATTTAGAACTACTTTTTTTATTCATCTCGACAATTATAATTTCTATTTCAACTCTTAGGCACAACATCAATTATGATACAGGTCTTTACCACCTTCCACATATGAAATGGCTTATACAGGGTCAATCAATAAAAGGAATTTCTCATATAAACTACTCATTTGGTTTTAACTCTTCAATCTTAAGCTTATCTTCCTTATTAGCTTTCTTTAAACAAGACTTAAACGATTATCATACAGGACAAAATATAATATATATTTTCGTCTTATCTAAAGTACTTCAAACAATGTTATTAAGAAAGTACTTTATAAGTTTTATCATTTTTATAAAAATTATATTTCTTACAAAAATCATGGCAACTGCCCCCGGAACAGATTTTGCACCTGCTCTACTTACAATCCTTCTTTTTCACGATTTAATAACGGATCAAGAATTTAATTATAAAAGTTTAATACCTCTAACACTGTTAATTTTAACTTTAAAACTTTCACATCTTGCAGTATTTATACTTCCTTTAATTTACTTTTTATTTGAACGTAATAAATTTAACCTAAAAAAAAATATAAGCGACTCTCTTCCGTATTTAATTTTACCTATTGCTTGGATAGGTCAAAATATTTTTATTACAGGTTGCTTAATCTACCCAATTTCAGGCTCATGCCTTCCCGAAACTATTATCCCGTGGAGTATCGGTATAAATAATGCTTCCGAAATGTCGAATATGTTAATGGCATGGAATCGAATGCCTGGGCCAAATTGGAGAAATGCACTAAGTGGAACAGAATGGATTTCAAGTTGGATAAAAAATATTGAAGTTCAAAAAATGTTAATATTTTCATTTTCATCAATTCTAATAGGTCTATATTCTTTTTTTAAAAGAGAATTTAATTTTAGAGTCTATTACGCTCTTTACTTAATTCCAACAATTATAATATGGCTTTTAAAAGCACCTCAGGTCCGCTTCTTAACTCCACACATTCAACTACTCAACTTTATTGTGCTCACTACATTTGTTATTCACACAAAAACTCTTCCTAAAAAAATTATACAATTATCTATCTTGGTTACAATTGGAATATTAATTTCACACTTCACAAGAGGAAGCTACAAAGGCTTTTTTCTGCCTCATAGTATTCCAGTAGTAGGGGTAAAGGACCACCCTACAAATGGACTTGTATATCCAATAAAAGATCTTTGCTGGAACAATGGCTTAAATTGTACACAAATACTGTCTCTTATACACATCTCCGAGCCCACGAGACTAGTGCCAATC
>CAXHCD010000008.1:0-75792 GCA_964015265.1 uncultured Oligoflexia bacterium | reverse complement strand
TAGTCTCGTGGGCTCGGAGATGTGTATAAGAGACAGCTATTTATGGCTATTAAAAATAATCCTTTCACTCACAAGTCCTTGAAAATAATGAAATTCCAATTGAAATAATAAACAAATCTCAAAGTTGGCATGTTTAGTGCTCTTATAAAAGACATCCATAACAAGAGGAAGAAAAAACATGAACGAAAATATTAATGAATTACAGCAAAATATATATGAACTTTTTAAAGAGTTTTGTCTCAAAATTTCTATTGACGAGCTTGCTGGTAATTCAGAAGTAATAAATAACGTTGAAACAGTAGAGCGACAACTTATCTCGATAATCAATTCATCATCTCAGGGAATTTAAATAATGAAAGAACAAACTCTACATCAATCGCTTAACTTAGAACTAGCAACCTTAAAACTACAAGGAGATATTAAAAGCCTTATTAATTCAATCTCTGACCTTGAAAGAAAAAGAAATCCAGACCTCGCCAGAATTGGAAACAAACTTCTAAGTAATGTTCAAAAACTAACTTTTGCAAAAGAAAAAAGGAAATAGAGAATGAAAAATAAATCTAAAACTTATTCTATATTCATTACACAAAAGATTAAAAAAATTTTCAGAAGATATAACAAATCACGAGTAGTATCCCTACGACATGAAACATATGCACAAAAATATATCAATAAGAGAAAGGAGTTTTTATTAATTAACAGTTATCAAAACTTAAACTCAAAATTTTTATAAGGAGAAGAAATGTATCATAACGAATTAAATACACCTTACTATTACAGAACAAAATTTAATAATGATTATCTTGATAATTTGCATCCTTTCCATGAAAAGTTCTCCTATCAAGAATATGACAAAAGCTTCGGAGCCATAATATTACCTCCAATTATTTTCCTCTTCGTTATAGTTGGAATAACTCTCTTTCACTATTTACCTAATGGCCCAAAGGACTCCGAAGTCATCTCCTCAAATAATTCTAGCATAATTAAGAATTAGACCGGGCCGTTTGAACTCGATGAAGGAGAATTAATTCTCCTTCATCTTTTATAAATATATTTTAAAAGAGTTTATTGCTCTTAAGGGGAATCTCTATGCTATTTTCAAGCAATGAAGATCAAATCAAGAAGACAACTCGAAAAGAGAGAAAACAATCCCTCGCCAAACTAAATCCTAAAAATACTCGCGCTAAAAAATTTATTAAGGCTAAAGGCTCAAAAGTACAAGATGAAAGTTTGAATATCTATTTGGGAAAAGGACGCTATACAAGCTTTAAAGTAGCAGACCTCTTAAAAAAACTGGCCCCATTTATTGATAAAGAGAGGATTGTATGCGAAGCTTAATTTCAATTATTACTCTTCTGTTATTTTCTAGCACTAATGCATCTGGTTCTAAATTCAATACAAGTAGCGGAAAGATTTTAAAAGCTCAAAAGCCTTATGCCGTTAGCGTACCGCAACGCCTTTTATCCCAAAAGAAATATGCTCAATTCTTAGACTTTAATCATCCAGAGTTCTGGAAAGAAGGAAATCATAAACCTGATGCCGCCCTAGAAGAATTAATGAGAGCTGTCTTGGCTAATAGAACAGATAAAAATGAGCTAGCAGAAGTGTGGCTTCTAAGAAATGAAATCAAAGCTCGAAGCATGGAACTTGCACTACCACTCATAGAAAAAGCTAATGAAAAGCTTGTAAGAGCAAAACTTAAAAAGGACAGATACGATCTCGTCTTACCCAATTTCAAACTTCCTAGAGCAAAGATCACTAAAAAGCAGCTCAAGGAATTTGAGTTCTTCTTCCTATTTTCTCCAAAATGCAGTTTTTGCAAGGGGCTAGCAAAAAACTTGAAGGGAATTAATAATGTAATTCCTCTACAAGTACCCAAAGGTGATTTATACCATTGGAAAGAATTGCCTAAGTCCGATAGAGCAACTCACGACACTATCAATACTTATACGCCTGACAAACGAGTACCTATTCTTGTTATCCATGACAAGAAAAGTGGACTCGTGAACATTAAAAGAGGACTGCAGTCTAAATCTCAAATTCTTTCAGGAGTCTCTACACTTCTTGCAAGGAGAAAGAGATGAAGAAACTATTCTTACTTTTCCTCATATTTTCTAGCTCTAATGTCTTTGCAAATTGGAAGATTGAGTTTGTTTCCTCTCTAGGAACTCTCACACCTGACGTTAGAGATAGCTTTATGTCTCTGCTCTGGGGAGTGGATAGCATCTGTATCATTCTTTCCTTTTACTTCGCTTTAACAGCAAGTCGAAGTCTTAGCAATGACGACTATATCTCAGGACTTCAATCATTTTTAGGTTCAATTGTTTCAGGTGTAGCACCAGCTATCGCTAAAGTCTTTATCTATTAGGAGGTATTAAGAAATGACCAAATTAAAATTTTCATTATTTTCACTATCAACAATCCTTTATCTGGCATCGAAAAAAGCATTTGCAGCTTGTGATCCGAATACTCAAGGCTGTATCTCAGCCCCCCAGGGGATTCTTGCTCAAAGTAATAAGGCAAAAGGAATTGCTGATTTCTTCAACTGGATTCTTCTATCTGCGGCGTTAGTTGGTTGTATTGTTTTTGGCGTTAAAGCCGCCAAAAAACTAAATGATGAAGATTTTACAGGCGCAATTGGCCCTTTCTTAGGGTCAATGCTTTCAGGAATCATCTCATTTGTAGCCTATACGGTAGTGAGCTAGACGGTCTATGTACAATTATTCAGCCGCTCCCATTCTTACCATCGAAAACGTGGATCAAGAAATTCAAATTTTAGGTGTAAAAGTTTCAGCATGGCCTTACTGTATTTTTGCTCTATCTTTCTTGATGCCGTTCAACCCTATTCTTGCATTAATAGCTCCTTTCATTGTGGGAAACATAGCAAGAGTTTTTTTTAGACTAGAAACCCAGGGCCATCCTTTTGAATTTTCTCCAAAAGTTCAAAAAATGTCTCAAAGATTTCCATTCTTAAACAACATTTTTTCAGACCTCCCCAAACTTCGTAAACCAAAAGGAGCATACCGTGGATAAAGTATTTAAGCTAAACACACTCAAATTTCAAACAAGCGATTGGCTTGATAAGATCAAAGAATACAGAGTTAAATTTAGGCGTAGAGATAGCATAATTGCTTTCCTCACTCTATCCGTTATTTGCCTAGCAACCTGTACTTCAATTTTGGCCTGGAGACTACTAGACGGCATTGATTCTCAAAGACTCGTTTTAGTTCCTGGACTCCAAAGAAAAATTTACGTTCCGGCTGAAGCCTATCTATCAGAAGCTTTCATTCAAGGAGTTTCTAGTAAGGTCGTGGATCTTCAAGAGAACTGGAATCACATCACCATTAGGGGAAAGTATAAAGAACTAGCAGATTGGTACTACGATGATGCCCTAGAAAATCGAGTAAACACAAACCTAGTCGCAAGTAAACGCTTTGATTATGTCGAGCAACACTTGATGGCCAGTGAGTTCCAGATTGATCTTGAGAAAAGTAAGTTTTCTTGGTGCAAGAAACTAAATAGAGCCTGTTCTTTAGTTGTCGGAACAAGGAAGCTCTACCTAAACAGAAACGATCTGCACTCAGAAAGAGAAGTTGCCTATCTTCTAATTACCAAAGGTGTTTACCCTGATGAAGATAATCCAACTGCCGTTAGATTCACCCGTGTAAAAATCAACGATACTGCTGATAACTCATACGAATTAATGCTTCGCCAATATCAAGCAGCATTAAAGGGGGTAATGCCAGATGCGTAAGATAACTTATCTACTCGTTTTATCCCTGCTCTCACTATCGGCTTTTTGCAAAGATACTGTCTTCTATCATCATACAGTGAGAGAAGTAGCGATCAACAATGGCGAGGAAACAACACTTTCATTTCCGTTTCCTCCAATTGCTATGAATTGCCAGCCAGTCGATATTGTAGAGCTTTATCCTGTTCAAAATCCTAACGAGCTTGGAAGCCTGACAATTCCTCAAGGCGTTCAAGTTATGGAGAGCCTAGAAGAAGCCAACTCTCAAAATGATAAAGATGAGGTTTTAGCAAAGCTTCTAAGACTCGTTCCGAACAAAAAAGCAGGAAGCTCTAACTGCGCCATCAAACTAGCAAATCAAGATAATGTTCATGTTCGCTTTGCCTTAAGAAAAGATACTTCGCGCCCATTGATCGAGTTCAAAAGTGTCTTTGATAGGCAGAAGTTTAAGGCGAATGAAATTCCTTCAACACAAAAAGCGGCATTATCACTCGTTAAAGAGATGGCCACAGGTGGAAAACTAACCTTTCTAGCAGATATCACACCTTCCAAATTTGCTCCTAGAACTTATAAGAAAAAAAGAGGGTTCTACAGGTTCAAATACATTGGGACTGATGCCAAGAATTTCAAGGCATGGATTGTTGAGTTTCAAAGCAGATACAAAGGTAGAGTTCGTCATCTTCTAAAAGACGTTCAAGTGAATGAGGTTTATTCCTCACTTTGGCTCTATCCAAATGCCCTTAAAACTCCTTACCGAGTAAAGCCTAAAGAAAAACTGCGACTAATCCTCGTGAGTCGCAACGATCTTGAAATCAAAGACATTCTAGGGAAGTTACCATGAAGAAATTAGTTTTAATCGTTGTGCTAATCCACTCATTTTTAATCAAGGCCTCTGAATTACCTTCTATCTCTACCTTAGAATCAGATCAGGTTCTCCCAAACTTTGAAAATAAAAAAAAGGAAGGAGACTATCTGCCTGGGAATAGTGTTATCCCCCATTTTGAGATTAAGGATAAAGAGCTTCTTGAAGTAGTAGAAAAAGCTAGGCTCAAAATGAAAGACATTTTGAGCAGCAATTTAGATGCACTAAAAGAAGACAAAAAAGAGGTCGCCGATACTGCTAAAACAGATGAGCAAGTAATGGATGAAGTTACTGTTGCACAAAGCGCGGTAGAGAAAGAAATTCCACAACCACCAAAGCCGAAAAAGCCTAAGAAAAAGAAAAGACGCTATCTTCCTAAACCTAAGAGTGGTATCAAGATTTTTCATGCAAATCTGAAATATCTTAGGTCTTCTAAGGTTCTAGGGAAAACCAAGAGTGTCACTATCCCATCGGGTGCTACTACCTTAGCGACAATTAAATATGGTTTTGAAGTTCCAAGTCCAGAAGATGAAGTAAGTGCAAGAATTGACGCGCATTTTGCTGGACCTAATGAAACCTATGTAATGATGAAAAGCTGCGTAACTTGGATAAAGTTACAGCATCATTACTCGACTCGAAAAGTTTACGGAAAGACTGAGAAGCTATCTTGTCGTGCGCCTAACGGGAAAACTTTTGAAGTTCCTTTCATAGCAAAAATCATCAATACCAAAGATGAGTACGCTGGGGTGATTGGGAAGTTGCAACTTAATGGGAAGCTAGAGGCCGCGCTTTTCGGTTTTGGTAACGCAGTAACAACAGAGTTTGGAAAGGCCATGTCAGCAGTAGCACAGACGAAAAGTGTTGTTCCTGGCAACGATAGTCAACAGTCTTTTGAGTCAACCAATATCACTGGAAATTCTGACAAGTATATCACAGGGAAAATCCTTGAAAGTGCAGGGAGTTTTCTTGATTGGCACACAAAGTTCTATCAATCAATGACTCCAACTTTGGCTGTTCCTCCAGGAACAAAGGTTTTCCTTGAGGTTCGAGATACTGCCTTTGTTCCAAAGTCATTCTTTACCTATAAGAGCCTTAAAGTCGCTGAACACAATCACAACCTAAACACAACTGGTTTTCACTCTATGGAATCAGAGAACGAAAAAGGAAAGAAGAACAAATGAAGAAAATATTAATTTTAATAACTTTAGGAATTTTGATTCAAGGCTGTTCCTCTCTACCAGAAGGAAAGAAAGTCTTGGCCCCAATGTTTGAAAGAGATTGGAGAAACGATTCAAACCGAGACTCCGTATCTCAAGATTATTACAAAGGTCGCCCTGTCTATGTGAAAGCTGCCGTTTATAAGCACTTCCAAGAAGGAGGAGACTTAATAGACGACCATACAGTTCATCTAAACATGGGCCGCGAAAACTTATCTGTCGTCGATCTTGTTTATGGAAAGAAGTCTGTAAAGATTCCAAGAGCCTCAAAAAAGATCCAAGCAAAGCCTACTTCTCGAAAGAAAAAAGCTCCCTACGTTGAGCCTAAACATGAAAGAGAGTTTATAGGTATCGGAGGTATCCATGACCGTTACTAAACTCCTTCCACTTTCTCCTATTTTTGATCTGAATGGAGGATTAGAGCTAAAAACGACTCCCACAACTAAAAAGTTCAAGAAGCTGAATGACCACATCAGCGATAGCTTTTCTGCCGACCTACTAGATATTCGTGAGCATCTTGGTAATGGCATTTATCTAATGTCTAACCTTGATTTAGGTGTCTGTTATGAAGTCGAGGGCATTTACGACGAGCCTCTTACTAATGAAGAACTCACCCATAAATTTGGAGGATTCTTCCAAGGCATTAGAGAAATAATCTCAGGGATTCCATCACACACAAACCCTCAGAATACAGTAGCTCACGTTATCCTCTCTCAAAGAGCTTTGTCAGAACCTTTAATTGATCCAAAAGACGGCGGTAAAAAATATCAATATAGAGACTCCAAGGAAGGAAACTTTCTCAAGGAAGAGGAGTCTATAATTTTTAGCACTCTGCGACCTAGAAAGAGAAGATTTCTTTTAGCCTTACGCTACTCCCCTGAAAGGAGGAAAGAGAGCTTCAATCTCAAAAATCTTTTTCAAGGAATCTTTGTTTCAGATGAGGAAATTGAAAGCGAAGTAAGTCAAACTCTTGACCTAGAATTGAAAGACTTTCTTGAGGCCCTTACAAGAGTAGAAAATCAGCTATCCGTACAGTTCAAACCAAAAAGACTCATGCCTGAGAGTATCCTTGGGTACTACCAAAATGTTCTTCACGGAGCCGTTGATACGCCTATAATTCCAGCAAACACCTACATGAATGAGGCAGTTTATTCACCAGATCCAACACTTCATCCTTCTAATGACGGTTACAACCTCACAAATGGAAAGAAGTTATCATCTTATCATCTACAACAATATCCAGAATGTTTTAAGCTCGGCCCTTTAAGATATTTCATTGACTCCCTTCCCTTAGAAGATTTCGATCTTGTATGGGTATTCTCTAACGGTCAAAAGGACTACTCCAATGATCTTCGTGCTAAAGAAGGATGGTTCGGGAGAACACCAAAAAGAGCCGAAGAGCTTAAAGAGTTTCAGAGTTTCAAGAAGAATATCTCCAGTTTAAAACCACAGGGAGTCCTTTCCGTTAGACTCCTCACTTACGATGATAGAGAAGACCTAGAGAGCAAGATTCAAGGAATTGCTCTTGATTTTCTCAACGCCAGAATGGTTAAGGAAAAAAATATTCCTCATCATTCAATCGCTACCTCTTTACCACTAAACTGCAAGACTTTTGAAAACAAAATCAAGTGTAGATTTAAGCGAATTAGGCTTGAAAATGCTCTTGCCTACCTCCCTCTCTATTCAGGGCCAAAAGCTAGTAATGGAACGCGTTGGCATATATCAAGATCAATGACTCCGACACGCTTTGACTTCTTTGATGGCGAAGGGGCTAGATTTATGGTTACCCTTGGAAGAACAAGAGCAGGAAAATCTGTGTGGTGCCAACTCTTTGAACTAGAATTTTTAGAGAGATACCCAAAAGGAATTATCAGAAAAATTGAAATTAAGACCTCAAGTCAAAAGCTATGCGACCAGATGGGCGGAAAGGTAATCAGGTTTTCAGAAGAAGAATTGAAGTCTGATCCTTATTCACCTTTCGCCCTTGATAATCCAGACTTAGACGATATTGATTCTCTCCACTTGATTATTAAAACAGCTATTGTTCAGAAAAACCCTGGAATTTCAATGACTGCAACCCATGATGAGATTCTAAAAGAAGCATTAAAGCTTGCTTATAACACTCAAACTGAGAACTTAAAGAACTCTCTTGAAATGGGTACAGAGTGCGATCCTCATCCAATTTGGCCAGATATTATCGCGCAAATGCCTACGGTATGTAACAACCTAGAAGCATCAGGCGTAAAAGGCGTAGAAGAAGCAAGAGAAGAGCTTGCTAGGTGGTCAGTAAACCTATACCCAACAGGTCAATACGGATTCCTTTTTTCAAGACACGAAATGAGAAAAAGAAGCAAAGAGCTTGAAAGGTACTTAGTCTATGACCTCGACGGTATCCATGATCCAGTATTGCGTCAGCTTGCTTCGATGATGGCCTACATTAAGGTTTGTAAGGATCTCGCTAAACTTCCTCGTTCAGTTACAAAATTCGTAGAGATTGATGAGTTTGGAACCCTTCAAATTGGTGAAGATGAAGCTCAAAAGGTTAATGAAGAACAAAGCCGCCAAATCATCAAAACCGCCGCTAAGTACAACACAGTAACCGTTATTATCGACAATGATGTAACGACCTTCACAGAAAAACCAGCAGGAATCACCGTCTGGAATAACAAAACAGCTAGTGCTTTCTTACCTCTAGGCTCTATGTACGAAAATGCTAAAAGAGCATGGAAAGATGAGTTTACCGAAGCAGAGTGGCAAGTCATCAAGTCCCTTGAAAAGCAACCTCAATTTAGAAGGTCAGCAGCTTATATCAAATCAACTCACGAACTTCACCCTTGGAGTGGAAGCCTGTTTATTCCTCTCTCACCCGTGATGGACGCTCTAACAAGCAGCTCACCATCTCAAGTAGAGCTATACGAAAGACTCAGAGAAGAAGGACTCGCGGAGGACTCCGTAATTTTCCACATGGCTAAATATCATCCTTATGGTGAAGGATTGGAGGAAAAATAATGAAAAAGCTATTTGTTTTTATATTACTTTTACTAACTATTTTGCCTAACCTCTCCCATGCAAGAAGGGTTGAGCATAATAAAGTCATTACACCTTTTGGACTCCCAAACAGACAACCACCTACGGGAGCAGGGATTAAAATTCTTGATACAAGATTAGGATTTAAGGCCCAACAAACCTGTGGCTATACCGATTGGAGAACTACATCCCTAATACTTCCAAAACAGCTTTTGTCAGGACAATACTGGAAGCACGTTGGTAAGCAAGTAATCCAGCAGTCAAAACAAGTTCTAATGAGCTTGAGTGGCGTAATTGTTCCAATGCTTGTCACAAATATTTCACCAACTTTCGCCAATATTATGAACAAAGCCGAAATGTTGGCCTCTGCTCAGGTCAGTTTAGATGCCGATACTTGTGAAATTTTAGATGGAATTGCAAACCAGAGTTTTCTTCAAGGCGACGAACTTAGAAGATGTGTAAAAGAGCAACTTGCCAAAAAGAGAATGACTCCTGGCCAAGCAAGAGAAGTTTGTCTCACAAGAGATACTAGCTCACTCGAACCATTCACACCAGAAGAGCAAATTGCGAACACTGCCAGTAAAACTAAGAGTAAAGGTTTTGATATGAAAAAGTTCATTGATGAGCTTTTTCCTACAAAGGTAAAAAACTCTAGTGGTCGTTATACCTATTTAACGGAAGGTGGATTCACTTACTCAAGAAGAAGTAGCACTAAAAAATTTATGGCTAAATTTTTTCCGGGTGTGACTCTTCGGGGTGGAGCAACTTATGTAAATGGAGGAACTTTTCAGCCTAACGTTGATGATGATATAGCAAAACAAGCTTACAAAACTAGAGATGCAATTCTTCAAATCCTACGAGAGATGAAGAAACATCAAAGTCGTGGTTTCTCAAATATAGATATTATCAACAAGTCCAAGCATCTTTGGGAAAGCAAAAATTCATGGAAAAGCAACAAAGAACCTCATCCAATTTACAGAGCAACATCTGATGGCTCAGAACCACCATTCTTAATCACACCAGAGCAAATCATGGTGTTACTTCCTTTAACCGAGAATGAAAAAGGAATTTCTCTAGAAAATCACGATTTAAGACAAGTTCTTGATCGTTTAACAATAAGCTCGTCTTACGTTAAAACAACAGATAAGCTCTCAGATATTTATTCTAAAGCACTCAATAAATGTATGAAAGACCCTAATTATCAAGATGCTGTCTCACAACAAAACTGCAAATTAATTCTCAAAAATACACTATCTCAAATGGATATTTTGAGATCCAAGCGAGAAGCAGAAGAAAATGTCACAAAAATTCAACGCGAAATTTCAGCCTATGTTCGAAGTGTTCAAGAAGAACAGTTAAAACGTATGCACAGACCAACCACTATAAAAGCAACTACACCACCAAAAGGGAAAATAAAACTCCCAGGAACGTATTAAGGAGGAACACATGGTAAGTTTTCAAAATCTAAATGGATCAAATATTTTTCAAAGAAAGCTTTTTTTATCACAAGAAATCAATGAATTTGAACGAGAAGATGATAAACTTCGTCCAGAGTTCTCCGATGAACAAAAAGCTAGAATAAACCAAGAGAACCAAGCGCTAAAAGTCTATGATGAGAATTATAAAAATTTTTTCCCTTATGATGTTTATAATTATTCTGAAAATACTTTCTTAAATGAGTCACCTCATGGATATTTAACTGAACAAAGTTTTTATCGCCTCTCAAAAGATGCTAAGGAAATGACCTTTATTAAAGTTGATACAGCTGAGTGGTATGAAGCTATAGAAGAAATGAATTTTGAAAAGTTCTCTTCTCAAGACCTTGAATCAATTGACAATACTCTTAGCAAGTATCGAGAAGATTTTTGTTTCTTTAGAAGCAAAGATGATATCCGGTACACAATTTTAGAAGAATATCAACAAGATGAATTAAGAATTATCGAAGAAGATTATCTTCCTCACTTAAAAGATGGCATTTTGAAACTTGATTCAATAATGGCATAAAGGAGCTTCATGCTATTTTCATCAACTTTATTAGCTGAGTTTGTTAAAGAATTTGGAGATACCGTTCTTATTTTTATTGAAGAAGGTGTTTATAAATCTCCTGTAGTTCAGCTTATAGTCTATATAGCCGCAATTTTAATGTTGCTATCTCTTGCCTATACGACATCTCAAAAAAAAACTAATAAATACTTTATTTACTTTTTTGTAGCATGGTTTCTAGCTCTTCCAATTAACGGCAAACCATTAATTTACAACATTGTAAACTCTGTATCTGTAACTTTCAGCTATGAGTTACAAAAGCTTACCTATGATCTTTTCACGAAGGTAGGAACAAGAAATACAATGCCACCTGACTTTGTTCTAAACTCGATTATGAGAGCAAGTACAATGACAGTAGACGACCCTGCCGTAAAGCAAGACGTTCTCTTTGTGCTTGATAATTGTATTCCCCACGGAACGAATAAGAACGGCCTGCCTATTTCAGGTGCCGACCTTTTCTCTGGAAAGGTCACACAACTAAATGGAGTTGATGCCGTTGCATTTAACTTCGAGCCAAAGCTTTTAAATAATCGAAAATTTCAAGTTGATGGAAATGAGGTTAATTGTTTTGACCTCGTAACTTCAACACTTCATGCACTTAGAAATAATTTAAGAAGCCAAGATCCTACCAAAATGCCACCTACACTTTACGTTGGTTCAAACAATGGCGAGGAAACACCCAACAGAGTTACAACATGGGACTATGACGGTTCAAAAGAGCCTGAAAGGGTAAAGAGAATCGCCCTTAACCTAGCTCAAGCAAACGCTATTCAAAGCTTAGTTTTGCAAAACTTCTTTGATGTAGAGCTAGATTATAAAGGTAAAGGTTGGAGAAATTCTGAGGCGATGGCCCCAGAAACCATGATTATCAAAAAGAACTTTATGGAAAGAGACTTAAATATGCTCAATATTTGGTCTAAATTCTCTTTAAACTTCCAACAAGCACCTAAAGCGTTTGCACGATATTTCAACCTCGGTGGCAGAAGCGAAGTGGCACAAGCGTTAATCGAAATCAATGAGAAGCAGTACAGTCTTCCTTATTATATTAGCTTTACCCAAACTCTTCTCAAGATCATCATTCCTTTAATTGTTTTGACAGGATTCTTCGGGACTTTTAAGTGGATTATTGTCTGGTCTTCAACGTGGTTTTTGACTCTTATTGTCCCGTCTATTCTTTATATTCAAAGGCTCATAACTAATTCAATCTTACTCCATGTAAACAGAATTGATGAAACTTCCCAAGTTCTTGCATCAGACCCAGCCTTTCTCGAATACGGTGTTGACTTTCATGCTGCCGTTCAAATGCTCGAAGATACTAGCCGCGCAATGTCCGTATTTCTGAAGTGTGAGAGCGCACTTTGGGGAATCTTATTTATGGCAATTCCTGGGGCGGCGTGGTTGGCATCAGGAAAAATTGAATCCTTTGGTGCAAAAGCAATCGGATTCGTAACTCAGTCAATCGGAAGTGGACTTGGATTCGGTATTGGTTCTCATTACGCCCGAAAACTATTTGGTGGTGGGATTAATCCTCCGACTCCACCAACTCCAAATCTCTCTGGAAACTCAAATGTAAACTTTAATGCCTCGGATATAGGTGCAAATCAATTTCAAAACTTAACAGCTAGTTTTTCACCCCCACAGTCGGAGCCATCTCAACCAACAAATAAGGATAACATCACATGAGAAAAATAATTCTATTTTCCCTACTTCTCAATGTCTCGATTGTGGAAGCCAAGGAAAACAAAAATATCATAGGTCAATTAGTGGATGCAGGACAGCTCGTAAAAGATGCTACCGATATAGTGGGTAACATCGGGCTAAACTGTGTTGACCCAACAAGACTACCTCAAAATATCGCTTACTTCGTACGAGAGTTTTATAGAATTGTTGGTGGTATTGGACGACTAACTTCTGAGTCTGCCCTTCTTTTAGCAATGAAAAAAGATTTTCCTCAAATGTGTCATGTAATGACAAAGGCACATATAGCTTCGTATTCGGAAGGAAAAGACGTTAAGCATGAAAAAAAGTGTTCTTTGAAAGGCCCTTTTGGTAGTTGCCTTGCTCATAAGAAAATTAAAAAGGAACGTCCTAAACCGACTTACTACTGGCCCAAGTATTTTATGGAAGTTACGCAAAAAGGCCATGACCCTCATCCTTCTTTTGTTAAGAAAAATACCCTCTATACAGCTAATCGAAAATTAGCGGCTGGACTAGCTAAGAAAGTCGATGTTGATGGAGCGATTAAGCTTGGTCAATACGTTTTTGGAGGCAAGGCTTTATTAGGCGCGATAGGAATGGACGTTGGAGGCAACGATTTAGGAGAACTAACAAAAGCCGCAGCTCTAACTCCCTTTGAAAAAATGAGAATTAGAGCAACGAGAGATAAAACAAATGCAACGTATGATGTGAATGTTTGGCCTGTAGCTCTTAGTGATCTCTATGCTGCGCACTTCACTGTATGCGGCCCTGTTTTAATGAATGAAGGAAAATCGCCAGGTGGTTATTCATGGCCATTTAAAGGCGTTCCTATGACTTGTCCTATCGCTCTTACAGCCGACTTCTACCACTATTGGGACACAGGACTACTTGATTACCTAGACCCTGAGACTGTTTCAGCTATGGCCATTGGTTCTAATCCCGTTTCATGTGGTGCAGCCGAAGGAATGAGAGCTTTATCCAATCTTGGAGGTTTTAGCGGTGGTGCTATTGGCGATAGAGGTTCTATTACCTCATCCCTCTCTAACCTTGGAGCAAAACTTAAAAAAGGCCTTAGTGGTTGCTCATGGCCAGTATTAGGAAAGGGAGAAGCAATCGCAAAAAAAGCATTATCAATGGCTAGCTCTGCAAAGTGGAAACAAGCCAAATGCACCCTTTGGGGTTCAGTTGCTCCCCGTATGTCTATTAGCCCTTACGAAAATGACTATTCTTTCGCTAACATTGCTTTGAAAGGAAAGCTTCTTTCACACGAAATCATGGGACTTGAAAGAGGAAGAGAAGAAAGGTTCTCCCTCGCTTACCCTTGGGAAGGGCCAGGAGCAGATAGCTACAATGGTAAATTCAAATCTCTAGCTGGTATCTATGAGAAAGTAAAAACAAGCACTGGCGGCGTTCTCTCTAAAATGGGAATTAATCTTAGCACCAATGACGGAGGAAAATCACGCTCAGAAGCTCTTCTTGCCCCAGGAAGTCCTCTGATGCTTAATGCAAGTTTCACAGGAAAATACTTTAGAGATCAAGCTTCTAATTTTGCAAAAGAGCTTGGCTATCTTGGTGGATTATTCGCAGCAGGTTCAGCCGCAGGTAACGCAGTCAAAAAGAGCGAGAGTACAAATAATGAAGAAGATGAGGACGAAGATAATCAAATCCCTACGCAACAAGGAACTCTTAGACAGTATCAAGATCAACTCTCTGATGCAGAAGAAGATACAGCCCATTTAAAGAAAGAAGCTATTTGGAAAGCTGTAGATTACTGCCACAAAAGAGACTCAGGAGGAACTTTAGTAGGAGGACAATCCTTTAGTATTGGTGGTCAACGATTATCTTTTAGGAAAGGAGTAAGTAGATCCTCTTGCCTTAGTAATCACAAATATCGTGGCTGTTTAAAAATGAAGCGCGGAAAGTGCCGCCGAGCAAATCACGTTTATGCTGTTCACGTTAAGAGGATGGAGCTATCAGGGTATAGAAAGGTAAAACACCCTGTTCATAAAAAATATGCAGTCTCGTGTAGCGGAGCAGGAACTCATAAGCACACAGAAAGGCATCGTTGGGGCTTTAAGAAATATACTACGGTTATAGAAGAAGTTCATAAAACAAACTGTAACCCTGTTGAGACTCAAAGTATCAAAGAGGACACAACTCAGTACGTCCATAGACCCGACCCAAAAGATCCCTCAACACTGTCAAGTAACTCAGGTACTAATGCAGCTATTGCGGCTGCAGCTACCGCCGCCCCTTGGGTAGCCGCAGAAGTAGCTAGAGCTAAATATAGTGAGATTTTGGGAAATAACCCTGTTCCAGGGAACAAAAGGATCTATACCGTTTGGGAAAAGATTCAATGTACCTATCCATCCACAAGGCTCACTATCAAAGTCGGCTTAGCCCCTGAGGTTCGCAAATACGAAAACTGCCAAGCAGCAATTCGTTTCGAGCTTTACAAATACATTCAACTAAAATTTATCCGCAAAATCTGTGACCTATTAGGTCAAGACGTTGGGAAACCTTGGAAATAAAAGGAGGTCGCATAATTGAACTTATCAATAAATTTAGAAAAAACTTTTATTCAAGAAGCTCCATTAGAGCAAGATTACACGCAAGACTTAGACTTCAAAGAAGAGTTTGTGCGCCAAAATATCGAAGACGATCTTTCTTTAGAAAGATTGGGAGAAGCGATAGAGAACGGAGGCGGTCTTCAATCAAACAAACACGACGAAATCATTAGAAAATCTATTGAGGCCGTTAAGAGTCTATCTTTGGAAGAACTTAACCAGAAGTATGACGCTGGAATGGAACTATCATGGTAGCAAAGTTTCAGACTGCTTCTCCCGTATCTTCAGACGATCATATTCTCAAAAAGGATTACCTCTCTAGCTTTTGGAGAGAGACATTTCTTAAAGCAGAGAAATTCAAGACCTCAGACATTCACATCAAGCAGACCAAAGTTGCTGTCAAAGTAATATTCAGAGTTAATGGAGAACTCAAAGAAGTATCTCAATTTGAAAAAGATAAACCTATGCGATTAGCCTTAACTAATCGCTTGAAGCAAATCGCAAATGCTGATCTTAGCGTGCAAGACGAGACTCAAAGTAGATCGTTTTCTCTTGAGCTTACTAATTGCCGCTATCGTCTTGAAATCAACTCTACAATTTTTGGTGAATACTTCGTGTTAAGAGTTATCAGAGAAGACGATGTTCCTTCATTAAAGAATTGTGGCCTCGATGAAAAAACTCTCAACGACCTTCTATCGGCTATCCATAACAAGCAAGGTTGTATCTTGTTCACAGGGCCTACAGGTAGTGGAAAATCAACTACGATGCAAGCCTGTCTTATGGAGATAGACAGAGAAAAGAAAAATGTTATTGCTCTCGAAAATCCTGTTGAAAGGCCTCTTCCTGGCGTTTCCCATACTGAAATCACTCATAAAGTCAGTTGGAAAAAAGCTATTAAGAGTGCAATGAGACTTGACCCTGACGTTATTCTAATTGGAGAAATTCGAGATCAAGAAAGTGCCTCTCTCGCTCTTGAGGCAGCTCAAACAGGTCACTTAGTAATCTCTACTCTACACACCAATGACGTAGCAGGGACAATTGACAGACTTTGCGACAAAGAAAGTGGATTCGGTATTGAAAGAAGGCTTGTTGCCGAAAACCTTTTATTTGTAGCCGCGCAAAGACTTCCTCAGCTCCTTTGTCCTGTCTGTCGTAAACCAAGTGAAAATCCTAGTTTCTATCATCGTGGAGATGGATGCGAAACTTGCCTAAAAGACGGAAAGGGAGCAGCAGGGATTTCAGGAAGAAGACCAGTAATTGAATACACTTTTAAGCCTGATCCGTCTTCCATCCTTAAATTTGATGAGAATAACTTCTCTCAAACCCAGCTCAAAGCCTCTCTTTATGGAGAGCATGAGAAGCTGGCCCGCAAAGGCGAGATTGATTGCGACGAACTAGCAAATTGGACGAATCACAAGGAGCTATCCTAAATGGCAGTCACACCTACAGCAAAACCAACTGGTAAAAAATCCTTTAGCTACGGAAATGTTGTCCTCCTGTTTTGGGCCTTATTCTTCGCAATTTCATTCGTAAAGTTTCCATCCGTCACCCTTGCTCTTCCCAATGTCTTTTTAAGAAATATTCTTGAAACAGTATGGAATTTATTTTTTGCTTTCTATGCCTCAAAAGCAATAGTTCGTATTTGGTTAGTCCCAACTTGGAAGCTGGTTTTTCCAGATACTAACAAGCTAGGAAAAAAATTAGAGTGGTACGACCTTCGTTTTGAGCATTTGAAGCCTATCACTCGAAAAATAATGAAAATAAGAATTTCAATTGTATTCCTCATATCGCTTATCATTTACCTAGCGAGCTATTTAGATTCACCTTTTATCAATAAGTATTTCATTGATTACGCCTCTCTAATTTCATTTGATAAGCAAGTATCAATCGTTAAGATTTTTTTCTCTTCAAGCCCTTGGCCCTTTTTAAAAGAGTTCTCAATATTTTCTTTTGTTTTCTGGCTTCTCCTGATGTTTGAAGGACGTAGCCGAGTGTTATCAAGACTCATTAAATACTCAATCGCTTGGGCCAAGGAAAATGTTTGGAAAATTCCACTAGATAAATCGGGTTGGTCGCCATACTCAGAAGAATTTCACTTTAATCATTTTACAAGCTTCGTTGATGAAAAAGGCGAAGACTCTCTTAACGAAACACCTTACGAAGAAAGAGTTGCACAAAACCAAGAAGGTCTTAGGACAAGTACAATCGTTGTCGGACCTACAGGTTCAGGTAAAACGACTTGTTTTGCTCATCCTCGTCTTAAACAAGCTATTGAGTGGCAAGCACAAAATTATGAGAAGAAAGCTTCAATTAGTTGTTGTGACCCTAAAGCAGAGCTTACAGATTACATCATCCAAACAGCTATCAATGCAAAACGTGGTGATGATTTAATCATCCTTTCTCTTGACCGTGAGGATACAATTAATCCACTGCTACTAGATAATATTTGGGAAGGTACGACTGCATTTAAAGTCGCTTCTTGGGTTATCTCTGCTTGGATTAACGCTCAAGGTGGCCAAAGTTCTCCCGAGCCTTATTGGGAAAATCAGAACTACCTCGTTTGTAGAACTCTTATCGTCTTACTCTACTCTTACCACGATAAGCTAATTACGCTTTATCAACTGTCAAAGCTCTACGCTCAATCATCAAGCGGTTGTTTTACAACATTAGATGGAAAAAGAAAGATTAATGACTTTGGCGTTTTCGTTCTAAGGTCATACTTAGCTTGTATGGAGAGCCCCGAAGATAAATGGCATGAACTTTCAAAATACATTTTTACTCATATTAAAGAAGAAGACATTACTGATGAAGTTCGAGTTTATGCACAAAATCTCCCTCTTCGTAGGGAAAAACAGTTTAGAAAAGATCGAGCTGAGTACCACCTAAAAAACAACCCGAAGATAAAAAAATTAGTTTTTGATAGAGATAAAGCGTTGTCACAAGATGCTACCGACGAACTTGGTAAAGAAATTGCCATCGAAGTCAAAAAAATAATAGACCTAGAAGTTAAAAATAAATTCAAAGAGGGAAAGGTAACTGCTCAAGACCGCTTTAAAGCTTACCTGTTCATAGAAAGTGAAAAACAAAGAGAGAAAATTATTGGTTCTCCTTCGTTTACTAATACTGACGATGTTTTTTCACTTATCTCAGACGCTTGTAATTGGCTCCTAACAACATGGAGTGGAAACGACAACAATACAAGTGCCATCGTTTCTAACATTCAGCCGTTTTTACAACAGTTCGAGTCTCCTGAGTTTAAGAAGATTTTTTCGTCAGAAAAGCCGACTATCAACTTTGATGAAGTTGTCACGACAGGCAAAATCTTTGTGCCTAATTTCCCAGGTATTCTTATTGGTGATCGTCTTGCTGATGGAATCGTGACTTTATGTAAAGCAAGATGGCAACACGGAGTCTTGGCGAACCCTCAAAACAAAAGGATTAAGTACCAGCTCTTAGAAGAAGCTCCAAGAGTTATCACCCTAGGGAATAAGCAAAACAATGGTGATCTTGAATACTGTGAACTTAGCCGTTCATTCGGAGGAGTCACAGAGCTTCTTACGCAGTCAATTTCTGCGCTAAAGGCAAAGGCCAGCCAGAATGACCAGTTTGATAAAATTCATGGTGTTGTTCGCTCTGTTGTCGTCATGGCCACAAATGACCCTATCACTATTGATTTTCTTCAAAAAGTAACGGGAAAGAGAGTGACAAAAAGGCTATCAAAGACGATTCAAGAATCTGCTATGTCGCCTCGTATGGATCAAGTCGATGAAAAGTATCATGGTGAATCTGATACTCTAAGCGTTTCATATACTGAAAGCGAATCCCTAGAAAATGTAATCGAAGCATCAGACGTACAAGCGGCAGAAGCCTTTACAGCTCTTGCCATCCTTTTTGATGGAAAGAAAGCAAGTCTTAAAAGACTCGCCTTAAAGCCCCATTTTTGGCCTCACAAAAGAGACAAATGGGAATTTCTCAAAAGAAGTGAGTTCTCTCCTGAGAAGAGAATCAAATTAAACATCATAGATTTATTAACTTTCCCTCTTTTGAGGAGATTGGAGGTCTTTTATCGAAATTACGCAGCTTAATAAGAAATTACTCAAAGCAAAGCAGAACGAGCAAGCAGATACAAGAAATAAATTTCTTGATTCATTATTTCGTCAAATTTGGGGATTGAATAAAGGAAACCAACTCTCTCAAGCTAAACCTATTAGCTCTCAAGATATATCCAATGCAGCGACTCTCAATTTAGCTGATACACCAGAGAATTACCTTACTCAAAGCCAGATTAATTATGCTTTACGAATCAAAGAGCATATTGATCTTGATGCCGCCTTTAAACTTCTCCCTCAAGACAAAGAAGTGCTTTTTCTTATGTCTCTCAAGAAAGATCTTACTCAGAATAATAAAGAACTTCTTAATAGAGCCAGGAATTATGCTATTGAGCCTCAAGAACTTCAAAGCATGGAGCAAAGAGGATTAATTTCAACGGTTTCAGAGAAACAATCTGAGTTTTTGAATGTCATTAGGAGATATAAGCAAACCAACGATACGGTTAATGTAGATGAAATAGCTAAAGACCTTGGAATTAATAGTGAGGACATTCGTAGTCTCAAAGAAAGAGGTTTCATTGATTCACTAAGCAGTGAAGAATCTGTTTTCCTAAAGCATGCCTCAAAACTTAACCCACAATATACCGATAAAGCGATGATAGAAAACCTTGCAGTTGAATACGGAGTGCCATCACATCGACTTTCACAACTTCAATATAGAGGTTTTTTAAGTTACCTCAACAAAGAGGAGCTTGAACTAGCCTCATTTTCTGAAAAACCAGTTTCAAAAAATGCGGTCTTCGAGAAAGGTAAAGAATTGGGGATTGCCCCCGGTCAAACCTTTGAGTTACTAGAAGATCGTTTTACCTTGAACGATAACGGCAGCAGAGCCTTTGACTCATCTGTTAAGGTAAATTCAAGTATCTTTGTTTCTGACAATATCAAAGTAAACTACAAAGAACACAGCCCCTTATTCGTTGAAAGACTTAACCGCAGAGGGCATATCCCACCTATTTATTTAGATTATTCAGATGCTCGTTTACTCACTAGGTTTGACGAACTAAAGCCAAACTCCCCTCAAGAGCATAGGGCTATCTTGCTAAAGCATTTTCAAACTCAAGACCCAGATAGTTTCAAGAATCGGCTTTTAAAAGAGTTACCTCAAAGAGATATAAAAGACCTTTACTCTCTACTTGAAGGAAAAGAAGATTTTTCGGAAAGAAGACTTCATTTTCTTTCAAGAATCAAAGAGGAACTAAAACTGCAAAGCTCAGATGAGCTTAATAAACTAACTCTATCAAACAACGAATACTTTTTCCTTGCAGCAATTCGACGTGAACTTCCAGAAGGAGAAAATAAGCTCTTCAAATTGGCAGACACATATAACTTGAGTTCGACTAAACTTGAAGAGCTTAAAACTACCGACTTATTAGATTATCTAGCTTCTGATGAGCAAACCTTTATTGATGAACTCAAAAAAGCTCTTAAATCAAAAGATGAACAAGAAGTAAACTCTCTATCCTCTTCACAGTTTTACGAAAACTTGAAAGAGCGTGGCTACATTTCAGAACTATCTCAAAAAGAAGTTAATTTCCTAGAAGAGCTTAACGGAAAAGAGATCATCAGCGACAACGAACTGGTTCAGTCACTAAAAGATCGTTTTTTTATTGATGAGTTTCGATTCTTCGAGTTTCAAAATGAAAACTCTCATCTTGATATTCTCAGTAACGATCAAAAAAACTGGTTAGAAGACGGTGCGAAGTTTGAAAAACTTAAAGATTTCAACCTTACTACTGGCGACTATTATAAACTCCAAGATAGAATTGATTACCGTGGCCCTAAGCAAATTGAGTCAATAGATTACTCCTCATTAGAAGCCAATGAAGTAAAATATTTAGATAGCATTGCCGCTGGAACTGAAAGTAAAGCTCTGAGAGCTCTAGCTAAGGAGCTAGGACTCTCAAAAGAGCTTTCCTTTGTTTTACGCAATAGAATTAAATACCATGACCCGAAAGAAGTCGTATCTACTGACCTCTCCGTAAAGGTTAATACTTCAATTATTCTTCGTTCAAAGCCTCACGTTAAATATAGAGACTCAGAGGAGCTTCTTTCAAGCAGACCAAGTTTTGAGAACAACTACGATACCGACCTATCAGGGAAAGACTTTTCTCTTTTCCTTAAAGGGACATTCGGTGAATACGACACTCTATCATTCAAAGATAAAGAACGATTTTGGGAGTTAAAGTCCCATCACATTACCCTTGATAATATCTATATCCCAACCAATACCGAGCTTGCTTTCTTAGAGAAAATTCAATTTCGCAAGTTTGATGAAAAGCTATTTCATAAGATCGCAAAAGAAGATTTCTCTCTATCAGAAGGCAGTGTCAACTCTCTACTTGAGCAAGGATTCATAACAGAAAAGAACGAAAAGGCTTTTTCTTCGTGGCAAGATCCAAAACAGATAGCAAATGCCCGAATTTGGCTTTCCTCCAAGGAGAGATTATCAGAAATTGAACATTCAAGAATTATGAACGGTCTTGGCCTAGAGCAACCGTCAGAGGAAATTACAGCTCTTCTTACAAAGAATAAGAGTGATGTAATACCTCAAGCGCATAAAGAGGTCGAAACAAAGATTCGTGAACACTCCCGTTATCGACACTATAATGACGCAGACATGAAAAAGCTTCTTGATGAATGTCTCTCCTACGTCAACAAGGAAAGGCCAAAAGTCTCAGGAAAAAACTGGCGAGGCACACCAGAAAGATACCTTCTTTTGGATAACGGGAAAGGCTACAGAGCAATTGATAAAGTCCTTGAACAAGTCCAATACCAAAGAGATGAACTAAGAAGATCGAGCGAAAGAGAGCTTAATTTAGCCATCAGAGAAGGTGTTAAATTCTTATCTGAAAATAGACCTAAGCTGTATCAGAAAATCAAAGATAGAGCTTTTTCTGAACTTTCAGAAAAGCATCAAGAATTTATCAAAAGAGGGAAACCCGAAAGACCTAATCTCATTTATTTTGATGCCGAGTCCAATTACCACTCTAATATCTCTCGAATTGTTGAAGAGGACTTCTTAACTAGGAAGTCTTTTCTTAAAGAATCTAAGACCACTTATAATCCTCAAGCACCTGAGAACTTAAACTCTCTCGACGATGTTTACAAGCCTAAGATGGATGACTTTAAGCTCTTCTTTAAGACTATTCGAGGAGACAAACTAAGCAACCAAGAATCACTAAGACTAAACGCTCTTCGCAGAGAGGGAGTTCACCCCGAATCAGAAGAAATTACGAGCTTCCTCAAGAAGCCTCAAAAACAATGGGAAATGAAGCTCAAAAGAAAAACTGAGTTCCTTAACCACTATCAATCGAAATACGGCATCAATATACAAGCCCTAGAGTTCGTGAATACCTGGAAACAAGTTACCAGGGAACAATTAAACTACATCGGTTTAAGTAATGAAGAGATTGATAGATATGCTCAAGGCCTCGATGAGCAAGATCCCATTTTAGGCTCCCCAAAGCTCTTAAAAAGAAATCATCAGCCTTTGAGTGAACAAGACTCTCTCAATCAATCAGAGCCTCAAGAATACTTCACAATTCAACACTCAGGAGTAGTTTCAGGCAGAGGTTTCCTTGAAAGGAGGATTGGAAAAGAATTAGTCCAAGAAGGTTCTCAGTCCCGACAAAACCTTCTTACCCATGACCTTAGAGTACCCACATCAGTATTTAGAGCCACGGAAGAACTTAAAGAGATGGGAATAAAAGTTAAGAAGGTCATTCCAGAGTTCTCTCAATTTGCAGAGTCAAAAAAAGGCATCACCAACGATCAACGACAAAATAGCCCAGCTTATATGGATGCGACCCTTATCTGTGAAGTCATTGAATATGATGAACAGGGAATAGCGACAGGCAAAAAAGAAATCAAAGTCGGTGTTGAGTACGGTGATTACTCTAACGGAAGAATGGAGAAAAAGCTTGATAACGCAGACTTTGACCTTGCCTTTGTTTACTCATCGGAAGGGCCTAATAAACGCTACATACAGAAATTTGAACAAAAAACTAATGTCCATTTCAGGATTTTCTAAAGGAGGTTATTTGACTGAAATACGAGCATACAAACAATTACTAAAGAACGTCGCCGGCTATGGCCACGGCACCTTTACTTTAACCATGCTTCAAGACCTAAAAGAAAGAGATGCTATGAAGAAGTGGATTACGAGTAACAAGAGCCTATTCACAGGCTTTTTAACTCCTCCACGAGAAATCAAGATCCATGTTTTAACAAAGAAAGGAATGAAACATTTTGATGGCCAAGATAGCTTATCAGAAGGAAGTGTCTATTCCACCTTCCTAGATATGGCGATTGTAAATTCTTACATGATTGAAGTTGATGAGTTCACTCAATATAAAAACGAGCCTCATATTTCTATTCAAATCCAAGAAAGGAAAATCGGGCTTGTGTCTTATTCCTGGGGATTAAGCGAAAAACTAGCTGATATTGACCAGCTCATCACCACTAAATTTCTTCAAAAATACTACTTAAAACAAGTTAGACGAAACATTTTCTCTTTCTCTCAAAGTGAGAAAAAGAGAGCTATAGAGCTTTTAAAAAATGCTCATATCCCAATTGCTTTTAAATATTATCGAAAACTGTAGGAGGTATTCAATGGCACAAGAAAAAAAAGAGAAAACTTACGTATTGAAATTAGATCTTTCCAATCCTTTTCATAAAGAGTTTCACGAAAAAGTTCAAAAAGAGCTAACATTAGTAAATACACCAGTACAGGCAATAGCGAGGGAACTTGGAAAAAGGGTTAAGACAAAACTAATTAAAGAATCTGATATTGTTATTGAGATGCTTGGTGAAATGCCCGGTTCAAAGAGAGACGAACTTATATATCGCCCCCTTGGAGAGGAAGAAATAAATGAACTTTGCTATAAAGGGTTTTGTCTCACCTACCCTAATGAAAAAATTTCTCAAAATGCTTTTTGGAGACAAAAAATTGGCCGTATGAAAAACCCTGATAAGGAACTCAAGAACTTTGAAGAAAAGGCTCTTTTGCACTATAAATCTCTTTTTGAAATTTCTCAATCTAATCAAACTTCTGAATAATAATTTTCTGGCTCACACCAAGACAGTGTGGGCCAAATAATTTTTTATTAAACTTAATTTTTTTTTACCCTTTAGAAACCGAAAGAGCTTTAATGATTTACTGAGTACGGTTAAACTAAAAAAATGCCATCAAACACTGATACACGAGCAAAATTGATTATTTGGGGAAGGGGTTCCGCTGAAAGTGAGTATTTAGCAAATGATGTATTGAGAATTGAAGGCTTTTTGACAGATCCAGCCTCCCCTCAAGGTGGACCAGATGGAAAAAAAGACCTCATTTGTTGGCGTAATAATATCAAATTTGTCGCTGCATGCTGGTTTCCTAATGACTCTAACAAAAAAGACTTCAAGGCCGCAAAAGCAAAATTTCTTGCAGACGCAGCAGGCATAATGAAAAATAATGCTCCTGGTTTTATATTTCTAACAAATGTAAGTCTGACACCTGATAACAAAAAGCTTCTTGTAAGTGAAGCTTCTAATAATGGTGCTAAAATATGTGAGATCTATCAACTAGAACGAATACGAGGTATCCTTGATTCTCCAAAAGGATATGGAACAAGATTAAAGGTATTAGATATCGAAATGACTAAGGAAGAGCAAGTTTCGTATTATGAATCGATAAGAGTTGAACAAACTGAATGGACAAGGGATAAGTTAAAATCCATGGATTCTAAAATTGATGGAATACACAAAAAAGTGGATTTTCTCATGAACCTAATGGGAGATTCCATGACTGCGGCGAGTAATTCTGGACACAAATTTACCCCTGAAACTCAAACTGGTGGAACAGATGAATAAAATGATACAGAAGCAAATAGATGCATTAGAAAGAGAATTTAAGAAGCCATATCCAGATGAGATAAAACAAATTTTCGAATTAAAAGATAGTAAACAAATCCAAATTAAAGAAGTGAGGTTCTCCTTCCCTAAAGACCCTTTAGAAATGTCAGAGGCTGGTTTTGAGTTTGAGTATAAGCAAAATGATGATAGTACCCATCAAATTCGTAAGTGCAAATGGTACGAGACACTTGAAGAGGAGTTACTTAAGCGAGGTATACAGGTTGTAAGCCTCAAGCAGGAAGCATTAAGATGTGGCTATCATTTAAGGTCAAACTTAAAAACCTCTGATATTCTCTATGGTAAATCACTAACAAATATTACGTTACGTGATTTTATTGAAGAAAGATTTGGAGACCTCCCTCCAATAAAAAATATAGTTGAACAAATAAAACATTTTCAAGCAGACGAAAATCCGAATTCAAGTGATTGTCAAAACTATATTAAATCATGTATTAATGGCCTTGGAAATTCTCTCGTCTGGCAGCTAAAATATAACAATAATGAAGCTTTTCAGATATTGGTAGGGGCTGTAACATATCTCTTAGATCAGAGATATTCTATATCAATAAGCAAGGCTTTTTTTGAAAATAGATAATTTAACACTTATAGTGAGCTAATGTCTTTATTATTTAATCAATTTTTTAAAAACATTAACTATAAAAATAAGCTCATCTTTCAGACAAGCTATAAATCCAAACCATAGCAGATCTTATATATCTATATTCTTGCGTACTAGTTAAGTTGGGCATAGAATTTGAACCGGGTCCATGTCCATATGTATTTCTAATTCTGAACATTGATACTAACTCTTCTTTCTCTTCGTTAAGAAGAATTTTTCCGTTACCCTTACTATTTAGATGGGATATAAAATCTCCCGCCCCTCTTTCTCTTCCTGTGACAAGTTTTTTTTCTTCACAAACAATTTTAATCATACTTTCTAAAGCCTTAGCTGCATAAAAAGCAGAGTCTCGATCACTTTTATCATATCGGTTAAGAGCTTCTAATATATCAGTTTCAACATTTTTGTATTTTGGATTCGCAAGTAAGTTCCAAAATGGTTTTTCAATTTTTTCTTCCAGAATTTCATCCGACTCAAACTGAAAAAAACCATTACGATATGAAAGACCTATATTACTAAGTCTTAACCTTTGGTTAATTACGTCCTTCATTTCAATAAGAATTTTCTCTTTTTCTTCTAATAATGGTAAGATTTTTTCTAGCTTTTCTCTACCTTCATTGTGATAACGAATATTTTCTTTTAAGATTTTTTCTTCAATTTCTTTTAATTGTTCTTTATATTTGGGAATATTATCCTTGGCAAAACAAATCTCATTCAGTAAATGCTTTTCAGTATCTCTAAAAATAATTTCAAATAAACTCAATTTAGATAATAAATTAACTGATTCATCATAAATAAAATTTTTGAATACTCTATAATCCTCATAACCATAACTAGGCTCTTTGTATTCTGATTTATTCAAATTTTCAAGGCCCAGTTCATTACATAACTTCTTCATAGATTGGGAAATGATTCTAATATGTTCATCTGCATATGTTGAGTATGGATAATCTTCAATCTTTTCTAACAAGATTTTCTTTATTCCTAATTCAGGAGAATCATAGAGATTGAAAAGTTGAACAAAGAATGAATTTTCTCCCTTAAAATTAAACTTATCATATCTCTTCTCAAATATATCTTCTATCATTTTACCTTCTCTACTACCTAGAGCTGCTTTTTCATTTCCATGCATACTTTTTCATATTTTTATAATAATTATCCCAATGAACCTTAGGAGCAAGCTTAAAACCATTCAAACTGTCATTAATAGCGACATAAAGAGTCATGTTATTGTCTTCACTTTTATTTCCAGCCTTTAAATGTATGCTTCTACTTTGCCTGTAATTATGTTCGAGTTCCCAGCTTCTCTGATTTGATTTATGAGAACCACCTTTAATTTTGTCACTTTCTCCATAACATTCGATCTTCATTGCATCATGTACATAAGCATCAAGTTCTCGTGGTACAAACTTAAATAGAGCACACTCATTTTTAGCTTGATAACTAACTTTGTATTGAACTCTATACAGTTTTCTCTTATTTCCACCGAGAGAGTAATAATTTTTTGATTCAACAGACTCAATTTTAAAATTCAAATCAATATTTTTTCTAGTCTGAAGTTCCCAACCCTTCTTATGATAGAAGTGACTTAAAATATTTTTGTAAACTTGATCTTCAACTTGAGTTTCATTTTTTGAAAAACATAAATGGGAAAAAGTTAAACTCACTGCAAAAATAAAAAATAAAATTTCATTCATTATTACTCCTCATAATTGGATAAACTCCAAACTTGTAATCATCATAGTCTTTTGGAGTTTTCCCTTTTTCTATCATTAGTCTGGCCATCGTTTTGTCATGACTCCACTTCTCTTCACCTGTTATAGGGCCACGAACTCCTATATATTCTCTCTTATCTTTATGACACTCACTACTCGATACAGGCCAAATACTTCCATCAATCCAGTCTCTAGAGTCTGAAAAAACTCTCTTTACCCCCATTGAGTCTGACTGTTCTGGCTGCCAAGAGTTGCTAGCAAATTCCTTTAATAACTCTTTAGTCCATCCACCAGTAAGGGACTGGGGTATAATAGGTCTCAAATCACTCGCTTTTAATAGCTCCTCTCTAAAGGGCAGAGTTACTACATTTTTTCCCTTCATCTCAAAAACATCTTCGTCGAATGTATCTAACCTCAATTCAGTGCCATTAAACTCAAACACTCCTTTCGGACAGCTCATATAAAGTTCCCAATCAATTATAATTCCCGACCACAGAACTCCATTCAAAACCTCTTTCTTACTCTCAGGCTCTTTCACAAAAAACCCTGGTGAATTCTCATTACAAAAATCTTGCGTTAACCTGAGAATTATTGGCGCACGATTTAAATATGGGCTCCTATAAATCTCTTCAAAATGACCCACCTTAAGCTTTCTCTTTTTTTGTAAAAGATCAGTTTCTTTAGTCCCATTAGTAACTTGTCCACTTACAAAAATCCCATTGGAAAACTTAGAAATTAATTCTAATTTTTCATTCAAATTCAAATTTTATTCTCCTACTCAACTAACCTACTCTTCGACTTACATTTATTTTTCCCATAGATATTCCCATAGTTTTTCCCATAGATTAGTACGGTTTTGCATAAAATGCAATCCTCCCCCCTCTTAACGGAGTTATGAATGGGGGGTGGATGCACTCCTTTAAATTTAGAAAAAGGCCATAAATTCAACAAGATAGAAGCCTCTAAACTCCCCACCAAAACATATAAAAATGGACAATTTTAAAAAAGATAAAAAAGGCTCCCAATTCTGGAAGCCTCTATTTCACAGAGATTTAAAAAGAAGTTAGGCCATAGCTTGACCGTTAATGTACTCGGCTGCTTTTTGCGCTTGCTGACTGGCCTGAACAATAAGCTTCGAGTCATTTTTAAAAACCTCAAGCCAAGACTTGATATAAGCCGCTTGATTGTCGTGAACCTTTGAAGATATCCCCGACAGACTACATAAAAATGCACTTCCAATTTCTGCGACTAACTCCTCTTTTGAATAGGCATGTTCTCCAAACTTTTTACTTTTCAATAATGACTTTCTTTTGAGCCTTCTTTCACTTCCGGTAGAATGTACTAACTCGTGAAACAGTGTAGAGTAATACTCCTCAACAGAATGAAAATTATTTTTTTTCGGGCATGATGACCTGATCTGCTTTTAAATGATAAGCTGCGCTCGAAAAACCATGCTCTATATTTGGCGCGTCTTTGTATCCTGTAACGATTGCCTCTGCCTTTTCGATTGGTCTAAAATCTATCCCCTTAAACTCTTCACTCGCCGGCTGATCTATTCCTTCGACTTGGCGAATATTAAAAATACAGTATCGCTTTGCAAAAGGTCTTTTTACTTCTTCTTCGACACTCTCTTTTTCCTTCTCGAAACCTTGTTTCTCGCATGGAAAACTCCAAAATATAATGGGAAGACCTTTTTCTCCCTTGCGAATTTTTCCCCCCATCTCTCTAGTTTGATTAAAAGTTAACCATTCATTTGAATCAAATCCCATCATATAGGTTAAAATAGCATTTATTCCCCTATATGGTTTTCCTGTTTTTTTATTTATATGTGTTCCTAATTCTGCACACTCACCGCCCCAGGACTTTTGCCAAGGAATAACTCCACTTTCTAGTTTTTGAATAATCAAACTTGTTACATTTTCATAAACCCTACTTTTCATTACGCTAAACTCCTTATTTAAAATTTAAAATGCGCATCCTTATTGGTGGCAAGTGAAACGCAGCAGGAATTGAACGGAGATCAAGAAGAAAAATAAAAAACCTAGAAGTCCGAAAGGACTTCGTGAGTCAAGGTTTTTCTATTTTTGTTCTTTAGCGAAGCGAAATTTCTGTTAGGCTATGCCAACCACCAAAAAGGAGCAAAGCGACCAACCATAACAACACCCGAAGGGTGTCTAAAAGAGTCCCCCAAACTTGGGGGACAAAATAAAGAGTTAGAAATACTTAACCTCTTCATAGCAAATGTCCTCCTCTGTATATCCTTTCTTTAATAAATACTCACTGGCCTGCTCGTGTGAGTCAAAAATTCGATATTCTAACCAGCCATTTTGTGCTTCAAGGCCTTTGAGAAAGCCAATTTCCTCCTCTTCTGTGTTAAATGAGTATTTGTTAATTTTTGACTCTGAAATGCCGTGAACAACTACTACCTCATCAATAAAGCTTTCTAGTACTTTTTTGTCTTCCATTTTATCTCCTTTGCTTAAATGAAAAAACGTCCCTCTTTTGGGGACAAAAGCTAACAATCAGGAAAGGAGCGGAGTTCAAGAAGAAAAATAAAAGACCTAGAAGTCCAAAAAGGACTTCGTGAGTCAAGGTTTTTCTATTTTTGTTCTTGAGTGAGGAGACTTTTCTGATAGGCTTAAGCGTCCCCCCAAAGAAGAGAGGAACGATCTATTTTTAATAGGAAAGTTAGAACTAAATTAATCTATTAACAAGAAATTAATATAAGTAATCAAAACTCAACTTGAAGTATCGCACCATATGCTTGAGTCTCAATTTCCTCTTCAAATCTGTTCGCCCCTTGCTTTAAAGATCGTTCTATAGAAGCACTTGTATATATCAATCTAGTCGCAACAGAACTTGAGAGTTTGTAACCAATTGCAACGGCCAATTGAAAATAAGGATCTAGGTCATATGTAGTGGTCGTACCAGACTCTTTAGTAGAGTAGTCCTCAATACTGAAATAACTTATCCCTGCATTTAAGAAAAATTTATCATTTGGTTGTAATTGTACTGAAGCCCCTACAGAAAATTCGGTAAAAGAAGAAACGTCAGTTGTCGATGTTGGAGATTTTAATTCTCTAGTACCATTTCTTTTAATATCTATCTCTCCAGAAAGTTGAACACTTTTTAGTTTTCTTCCTAATTCAGCACCAATTCCATATGTTGTCCCACCTCTAAAGTTATTTCCGTCTATAGTTGTGCTTGCTGTATCATTGTCACCAGTTTTTGGGGAAATATTTCCTGTAATATCCAGGTTTACTCCCATTTTAGACTGTTCTATGATTCGCCATTTGAAGTTAAGCCCAAGATCCCCAAGCCCTTTAGAATTAGTTTTTAAAGTTTGGCCATTTAAAGTTGAAGCAGCTCCATACTTTGTTGAGTCCTCACTTTCAAACTGATATGGAATATCTATTGATAAAAGCATTCCACCACTAATTACACCTCCAACTTCAAGCCTCGAATCCATTGAATCTATATCACTTGTGTATAAGTTTTCTCCGGCATTTGTATAAGTTAATACATGTTCATCACTTCCTTTTGAAAAAGAGAGTATTGTAAAGTATCTTCCTTCCTCAGGGAGATACATTAGATCTGAAATTGATTTACTATCATCCATTTCAGTAGAAAACTCAGAAAAAGCTCTTGTAGATAATAGTATTGAAAACCAGATGATCAAATATTTCATAAAAGCTCCTCGCTCTAGTAAAATAATATAGTTAAAACCAATGACTTTAATTTAACAAAACTTAATGAAAACACACCCTAGAAAAATATTCCTTTATGCATCAAAATCCAAGCGTTACATGTTACTATATGATCTCTTTATATTATAATTTATTTAAAAAGGTGGCGGAGATGGTGGTGGCGTGTGATGCATGATTTGCTTCACTGCGCCATTGCCTGCGTTCGTTGCTGCACTAGCACTTCCATCTGAACTCATTGTATTCGAATAGATACCTCGAATTCTTTTGTTATATGCCTTACAGCTTTTTAATTCTTCATCTTTGAGGTTTGTACAATCTTTAAGATGTCCACAAGAATTAAGTAATAGAGTAATCAAAACAACTATTGAACTTTTCAATCTGAACTCCCATCTTCATTTGCCATCGCTCGTTTTACGAGCCTCTTAAACCTGACTACTGCTACTATTCTATTAACAAAATATAAGAGAGTTACTCCAACAGTAAGGGCAATGATGAGTTGGTGTAAATTCTCTATTCCACTAGTAAAATATAAAAACATAAAGAGCGAAGATAATAGGCAATATATAACAAATAAAAAACAAGCCAACTGAGAAAAATCTAGGATTACATAAATATCATTATCTGAAGTAATTTTGACTTCTCCTTTCTTAATTGCGATTAAACCATTTAATGAAGTAACTAGGCGTAAAAGTCCTCCTTCAAAACAAAGCTCGTTATCTTTTTTCTTTATTTTCGACGGAAACTCAGCCTCAATAAGATTAAATAACTCCTCAAGAAAAGCTGTTTTTTCTAACGTCCCATTATATTTCATATTTGCTCTATAAACAAAGTTTAACATAAAACGATCATCTCTATAAAATTATCAACTCCATAAAAAGTAACAAATAGAAAGTGCTACCAACAAAACACATATAAGAAGAAACTTAAAATACTTTAAGGTCTTCTCCATTTCTTGGACAGGATAATTGCTTTTATTGAAAATAAACATAAATACTCCCTCCCTCTTAGAGACGCTTACCAAGAGTAAATATATTAAAAAAAAATAAAATATAAAGGAAAAAAGTCCAGTTACTAATATAAGGATAAAAAATGTGTTTAACAATTTCACCATACATCACTTATACCCTACTCCTCATATTCGACCGTACCAGAAGCGCTTGATCCATTTTGGTTGTAATTGAACTCTTAGTCAAAATTGAAAGAATTGAAAAATAAAAAATATTGTTCAACTATTTATTCATCATCATTTGTATCTCTTCCTTCAAAAGCTCGCTTCGCACCAATAAAAACTAAATAAGCTCCACAAATTGCAATTGTTGATAACCCAATATGGGCACTTACACCACATTGAGTTATCCCTTGAAAATAAGTTATGCAGTTTTTACCTGATTTTATCAATATAAAACCTCTTAAAATAGAACTGCCAAAAAGAAGTAGTCCAAAGTAAAAATATGAAGGGGGTTTCTTGTTAAGTTTAAAAAACACCTTTTAGTCTCCAATATGATATGACCGAGGTTCCCCTTCAAGGTAATTAAAAGAATTGTTAGAATCTAATAAAGAATCATCACCTAACGTAGCTCCTGATTCAGAACCAAAGGTATCAAAACTTTCATACATCAATTGAGTAGCATACTCTGCACCAGCAGAATACGGATTCATGCTGGGAAAGCCCGTTTTTAAATCAAAAGCTCTATCTAAAATAGCGCTACCTACACCTATTAAAGAAGCCGACGTTTTTGGATTTAATGCAGTCCATGTCCCAGCCTTCAACATAGCACTCCCAATAAATGGCGCTAGAGCTTCCCCTCCTGCTACTAAAACAGGCCCTGAAAATAATATTCCTAATCCAGTTGCAACGTTCTTAAATGCTTGAATTTCTCTTCCAGCATAAATTTGCTGTCTTGCGATTCTTTGAGATGTTGTTGTTGCCCATATTGGAATTTGAAGCAGTGGCTTAGTTTGTTCAAAGGTCATACTTCTTCCCATTCCAGACTCTTCAAAGTAATTTCCACTTGGATCAACATATTTATAAGGATTATTGCGAACATAAGCGTAAAGATTTAACTCTTGTGTATCAACACCTCTAGAATCCATCTCCTCTGCATAGAGAGGGTCTGCTGATAAAAACCTTCCAATACTTGAATTATAATATCTTTGTCCGTAATAGTATAGATCACTTTCATTATCTTCATATTGGCCTGTGTAATTATTTTTAACCTTATCAAAGCTTCCGCTTTGAGTTCTTTTATCTCCAAATGGTAAGTATTCTATTGCTTTAATTTTCGTAGAAGCCCTCAAGTGGAACCATAGAGGCTCCACATATTGGACAAATTGACTTTTCTTCAGATTTTAATACTTCTTTACATTTAGGACAGATATACTTTATCTCTTCTCTATACCTTATAAATAGGGAAAAAATAAAAATACCAACAAAGGCAGTTGTCCAAAACAAGATTACATCCGAAAAGGTATTGAACCGGTCATATCTTGCAGAAAATTTTTCCATAGGAATAATTTTAAAATGGATTGCTATAACTCCCAGCGTTGAAAATACTGCTGATGCTCCCATTTTAAAAAGTATTTCTTTAACTCTATCACTCATTATTAGGCCCATTATTCTCGCTTTGAAAGTTAAAGTCACCAAAAGAATAAGGATCTGGTTGAGGAGAATGCTCATAGAACTTGAAGCTGTCAGCTCCGGCATAACTCTCAAAATTAAATCTAAAATTATCAATAATATATCTTGTAGCGATACCCATCGTTTCAGAAGTAGTAGTTGGAGCTTGATAAGTTGGAGTAAGTGCTCCTAGTGTAAAATTAGCTATCGAACTAATATACATTGTTGACTTAGGATTTAATGCAGTCCATGTCCCAGCCTTCAACATAGCACTTCCGACAAATGGCGCTAGAGCTTCTCCTCCAGCGACTAAGACAGGCCCTGAAAATAATATTCCTAATCCTGTTGCAACGTTCTTAAATGCTTGAATTTCTCTTCCAGCATAAATTTGCTGTCTTGCGATTCTTTGAGATGTTGTTGTTGCCCATATTGGAATTTGAAGCAGTGGCTTAGTTTGTTCAAAGGTCATACTTCTTCCCATTCCAGACTCTTCAAAGTAATTTCCACTTGGATCAACATATTTATAAGGATTATTGCGAACATAAGCGTAAAGATTTAACTCTTGTGTATCAACACCTCTAGAATCCATCTCCTCTGCATAGAGAGGGTCTGCTGATAAAAACCTTCCAATACTTGAATTATAATATCTTTGTCCGTAATAGTATAGATCACTTTCATTATCTTCATATTGGCCTGTGTAATTATTTTTAACCTTATCAAAGCTTCCGCTTTGAGTTCTTTTATCTCCAAATGGTAAGTATTCTATTGCTTTAATTACTGCTCCTGATGAGTCGGTTTTTAAATTACTAGAACCAAGGTGGTCTTCATGATTATAAACGACTACTCCACTCTCATCAAATGTAGCAACTCTTTGACTGCCTAGAAAAATATGTCTTAAGACACTACTTCCTCTAATCTCTGTGTACTTATCAATAAAGTATGAAGTCTCTGAGGGTGTTACCTTTTTTACTCGCATATTGCTTTCATCATAATAGTAATTGGTTGTAATTGAACTCTTAGTCAAGTTAGATAGTCGGTTATTAAAATCATAGACATAAGTTCTAGATCCATCACTAGCAATATTTCCGTAATTATCAAAACTATAAGAGTTGCCGCCTACGCTTGAAAGTGTTTGTTTTCTAGTTGAGTTATAAGAGTAAGTTGTTACAACTGGTGTTCCTTGATCTACAGTTTTACTCGTTATATTTCCAATAGAATCAAATACAAAACTTCTTGTATGAGATGTTCCTAAATCAGCACTTTCCAATCTATTTAAATTGTCAAAGGAGTAATCTTCAGTAAATGAATTTGCAATATCATCCCTTTGAGTAATATTTGAAACGAGATCATATTCATAATCAATATTTTGAATTGTTGTTACAAAGTTACTTTGAAACGATCCGATTGGAGATTTTAAAATATCCATAAATGGGGTCGGAACTGTTGTTGTGATATTTTCCAGTCTAAAACTTTTATTAGTCTCATCGTAACTTCTAGTACCTATTGCTCCGTTTCCGAAATCTATCGATTCTAGTTGATCAAGTGGATTGTAAGTTACGTTTTCTACAAAAACATTACTATTAGAATCATTTTTAATCGCTTCAATTCTTCCACTTACATCAAATTCATATCTTGCAGTTAAACTGTTAGCCCCACTTACAGTAGGATAAATTACTTTTGAAACTCTGCCTAAAACATCAAAGGTCTTTTCTGTTGTGTAGTTTTGAGAATCTATACTTAAAGTTGTCTTGTATAAGTTTCCGTAAATATCGTACTCGAACTTTTTTGTTCCTGTCCCAAAATCAACACCTGTGAGTTTTCCCTTAGGGTAAGTACTGGTTACCTGATCATAAGAATAAATAATGTCAGATGTAGAAGAAGATACAGGGTAATCAACTTTAGTTAATCTATTAATTCCATCAGTATATTCAAACTGAATATTTCTTGGAGTTACTCCAGAAGGGATTGAACAATCCGTATGACCAGATACATAACCATAATTATCTTTAACAGTTACTAATCCTTCATCATTATATTGATAAAGAATTAGCCCAATATTTGGATCGAGCTTACAAGTTCTTCTATTTTCAAAATCATATTCAAATAGCGTGATAGATCCTTGTGGATCAGTAATACTTAAAAGATTATTTTTTTCATCAAATGTATAATCAATTTCATTATTATATGCATCTTTATGTTTTATTTTTCGCCCTAATTGATCAAAGTAATCAAATGAGCTTCTTCCAAGCTCATCTATACTTTCAACTTCACCTACTCTAAATTTAACCTCCTTAAATGAAGGGACTGAACTTGTGTGTTCTGGATTAAATTTTTTCACCTCTCGATTTAAAACATCATAGTGAATAACTCTTGCACCACTACTCTCATCAACTCCAGGAAAATTTAGATTTGAAACAAACTTTGGCAAAAATTCCTTATATACTTGCTTTTTCTTGTTATATAAAAATCCACCAGAATAAATAAATTCACTGGTTGGCCCCTCTCTAACTTCACCCAAAGATCTACCGAGAGGATCGAAATATTTCTTTGATTCTAAAGTTCCACTTTGACCAGATACTTCTCTTTGCTTAACAAAAATAGAACTAGGTGTATCCTCATCATCACCAAAAACATAAACTAACTCTTTAGTCGGAAGCGAGCTGGAATCATTTGGGCCTATCTCTTTTATAAGTCTAAGATAGGGGCCATAGTTATAAGTTGTTGTTAGACTATTTTCATCGGTATAGGTTTCAAGCTTTCCATTAGCTGAATCATAGGTAGCACTCTTTACATGACTTGCACCATTAGTAATTGATGTTACAAATAGATCCAATGAATCATAAGCTAATGTAGTCGTATGACTTAAAGCATCTGTCTTAGTTGCGAGTGATCCAAATGTTTTGTAAGAAAAACTTTGGCGATCATCATAATTTGATCCATCCCAAACCTGTCTTTTTGTAATACTCCCATTATCAACTTCACAATGAGTAGTATTATTGTCATAGAAGTATCTTTCAGATGAAACTAAAAAAGAAAGATTATTTTTAATGCTACTTTCACATACTTTTGAACTTAAATAATTAGAAGAAACGTTTTCTAGTGCAAAGTATTTTTCTTCAATTCTTTCTATACTGCTTAAGTCTTTATAAATTGTTTTTGTTTCCTTAGAAATAAATCCATTACTATCAAGGTCATAACTTAATATTTCTTTTCTAGACCTAGAGGAAGTTAACGGATCAAAATCGCTTTCTGTTATAATCGTCTCATTAATATAAGCTCTTTTAGGAACTCTTGATGATAGTGTTGAAAAAGTAGAAATGCTACTCAATGTATAGTCTTTTTGTGAATAGATTTCGGCCAAATATGGATTAGGATATACCAACTCTCTTATTATTTCTTGAGTTGGAAGACCTCGCTGGTGATTTTTTAAAAGATCTCTTCCTTGTTCAAAATTACTTTGATACAAAACAGAGGGTGAACTTTCATCACCTATGACTCTTCTTTCAATATAATTGAAGCCTCTAATTTCATTATCAATTCCATCAAAGTATCCACCATAATATGAAAATTCTTCTTCTCTTTCTAGTTCTCCCCAAATTTCCTCTTTTAAAGATGTCATTACCTGAATTGATACAGGAAGCTTAGTTTCTAGAGAATTAGTATGAGACCCAAATTCAGATGAAGCACTATAAGTAATACTTGTTTTTAAACCTAGACCATTTTCAATTGCATTTAAAACAAATGTTTTTTTATTTCTAAAATCAAAATATCTAAAATCACCAAAGTCATTAGACCAGACTATATCAAGTGATCCATTACCATTTATATCAGCAACACTAATATGTAGACCTTTTAAATCAAGTTCTTCTTCATGAACGTTTTCAAGTCTATATGTTTGAGAAAATTCCCCATTTCCCTTATTTAATGAGTATGAAAAAGAATTTGGAAATACAGTTATTATGTCTCCAAGCCCATCACCATTAATATCATCGATAAAATTATATTTATTATAGAAAGCTTCTTTTAGTATTGTAGGGTTTGCTTCTTCAAAATTGATTGATAATGGAGAACTAAAAGATCCATCTCCCAAATTGGCCAAATAGATAACAACATTATTTTTTAGAAATACAATATCTATAAGCCCGTCACCATTTATATCATTATAAAAAGTATAGGGACTGGAAAGATCAAAGCTTGCCGTGTTTATAGAGTAGTTTTTCTCATCATCCCAACTACCTTCGCTTGTGCTTATAAACGATTTTAAATTTCCAATTTCTCCAGCAATTATATCTAATCTTCCATCTCCATTAAGATCCAACGTTTTTACATGAGGAGAATTAAGAGAGTATCTAGGAATAGAAGTAATTTCACTTGGAGATGGATCAAATATGATATGCTCTCCGTCAACGACACCACCCTTATAAAATTTAGGATAGAGTCCACTACCAACGAGATCGACAATTCTATCACCATCTACATCTAATAATTTTGAATAACTTGTCCCTAAGACAGTCAAAGTTTCAGGCATTTCATAAGGAGAATCATAAGCTCCATTTCCTAAATTAATCCAAACCTTGGCCCCTTTTCTTGATGTTTCTAAAAGGTCGGGAAGAGCATCTTTATTCATATCAATAAAGCTGACTCGTCTCTTTTTTAACGATGGGGGAATATCTGAGCCACTATTAAATGTAATCCTTTGAGATTTTCCACTTGCTATCGAGAAATCCTCATAACTAAAAGTTAAGGGAGGAAACTCTGGACTAGTATCTACACCATTCTCTCCTTTTAACTTTATTTGACCTAAAAGACTTAAGCTACTTGTAGCTGAAGTTATATAGGATAAATTATATTCTCTTATTATATGATTTGGGTTTGATTTTATACTTATCTTTTTCACTCTTTTTATCATCTGTACATCAAATCCACTTTTATAATCGGATAAAATATCATTTCTATCCTCATAGCTAAATTCTATAAAATAATGAGCAGTTGAACTTTTATAAGCGTAACTTATTTTATCAATTAAAGGTTTTCCTCCAACTAATTGATAATCATAAACAATTTCATTTCCATAAGTATCAGTTTCTTTAGTAATATACCAACGGTACACTCCTTTTGAGTTTTCAATTCGTGATTCTGAAACTTCACCAAAATATCGTTTTTTTCCATCTTCTAAATACTCAGTCCAAACTTTTGATGAATCATCATAAGAATATAAATTTTGATTTTTACTAATATAAGGAGCATAAAAATTGGAATCTAACTCAGTTGAAACTAATTCACCGTCTGGCCCCCATAAAAGATCATCTTGATCATATTTTGGGACACCTCTAAGCGAACTTCTTTCTATCATTGGTATATTTATTGACCAACCTTGTCCATACTCGCTTAATCCTCCATTAGAATTATACGTAAGAGATAATCTAGGGGCTAGTTTATTAACCCCTTCAGGAGTTTCTATAGGAACGGAATACACAAAGGCCCCCGTATTATTTGAAGTTAAAACTTCGTTTGACATCCCTGAAATGCTTCCTGCCTGAGCAGGAAGTGAAATTGCACTCTCATCAACACCCGTCGGATAAAAACTATCCGACGGGGTTTGAGACATACTTTGCTGGGAAGTAAAAAGTATAAAAAAACAAACTATTTTTTTAAGGAATTGCAACGCTAACCTCTTCTGATTTTATTCCACTTCTAAAGTTTCCAGTTTTATCTTCTGACTGATAACTTGATCTAATGTGATAGTAATATGTTTTACCACTAACACCTGTCATATCATCTTCAAAAGAGCAGCTTAATGTCGTTGTACTAACTGAACAATTTGGATCATCAATATCTAGCTGTCCAATCTTTTCAAATCCTTTATTAGAACTCTCACTCCTATAAATTTGAAATTGATCAATTGAGTTATAATCGTCATCTTCTGTGTCAAACTCCCAAGTTAAGTCAACTTTTTCACTTGGCGATGAACTATACACTGCTTGAAGTGTATTAGGGGGAGGTAAACATCTATTTATAGAGAGATCTCCCTGAGTTTCAGTAGAATTTAGCCAGAATACTAACTTAACACCTTTTAAAAGAGGATTAGAATATGTAGTATCACTATCTTCATACATTTTTATCGAAGGATCATTCATTTTAATCCCCCAAGTAGATGAGAAACTTGTTTTTCTAAAGGATAATCTTTCAAAAAACCTAGAGTCTCTGAGTTCTTGGTAATCTGAGTTAGCATCTACCAAAATTCGTGATGAATAGGCCGACACCTTTCTTTTTTGAGCTGGAGTCCAATACTCAACTTCATTTCCTTGAAAATCAAAAAATCTATTCTCTGCACCATGAGTTAAATTAATCTTTGTGCTTCTCTTATTACTATTTTGAAAAAATAAGTGCTCTTTTGATGGGTCTATATCTAAAAGAACCCCCACCTTTTCAATCATAACTCTAGCTTGATCATCTAAACCAAAACCTTGACAGAAAAAATCATTAGTATCAAGACGAATATTTAAATCTCTTTTTCTAAAATCAGAGTCCTGTAAAACTTCTAATTGATCTGGTTTTAAATCGTAGACAACAAAGCTTCTATTTGGGTTAAGAAGATCATTTAATGCTGTAATCTCTAAGATAAGATCTCTAAGAAGTTCAATATTTTCTTTATAAAAGTCACCTTCATAATAAGGTACTGCCTCTCCATCGACTTTAAAATTATCAAGGTAAAGATAGTTATAGGCATTAACAGTTAAATCAAAGTATCTTTTAAGACGTTGTAAATTTTTCTCTCGCACATAATTTAAGTTAGCAAGCTCTTGTTCGTAGTAATTTTTAGATACTTCTAGAATTGCTTGTTTATTTTTTACTTCATCTGATCTATTACTTAATGTGGCCACTAAATCGTGAGTATTACTAAGTTTTTCTTTTGAAAATTCTAATTGGTCTTCACAGTGTCCAATTTTAGTTCCATGAAGTTCTTGACTCATTTCTCTAGCTTTTAAATCTTTTCCAAGAATTTTTAACTCAACTAAATAGTTCATTTCTTGAAGAAGAATTTCTTTTGCTTTTGGGGCCATATCTGGAAATTCTTTATTAAAAGAAGCTTGAATTGTTAAGAATGGATCTGGAACATAGGCAATATTTTCAAGAATTGCTTCAAAGCCACAATTATAGCCCTCACTATCACATTCTCTTTCACCCCAAGCGATATAATCATCATAAGCACTTTGAAAAGTTGTATTCTTTTGAATCTTTACTTGGGCCGAACCAGAGTTATTTGTAAATAACGTCTCGTGATCATTTGCTCTAAGCCATAGCGTTTTACTTCCAATTCCCGGATCAATTTCTAACATTGTTCCTTTTCCAACAACAAATAATTCACAACCTGAGGCTGGAGTAGGTTCAACTTCACAAAAAGAGCCGATCAGACTGCCGACTGCCGCATCTTGCATTACTGTAGTTGTTAATTTTAAGCCGTAAGTTCCTCCAGAGCCTATACCTTTACTCTCTCCTGCGCTTGTCCCTTGTGAGACACCTCCACCTAAACTGACCAAACCAAAAAAGCTAACACCTGCATTCCCCGATGATCCTCTACTATCACCACTACTGCTGCCTAGAGAATTTGAAAAACTAAAATAATAACCTTCTGAAGTTGCTTCTAGTCCTTTATTTACAATTCTAGAAAAAGGAATAGTATCGTCTTCGTCTATTTCTTTTTCAGCCAGTTCATGATGTTTCTCCACAAGTTTTTTTCCAAATGTATAAGCTAAAAATGCGGAAGGATTCGTCACTGCAACAGCAGCTTTAAATATTTTTTTGAAAAACCCTGTTGTTCTTAAACTACTTCCACCGTTATAAAGATCACCTTTTGTATATATACTTGCCGCTCCCTTTACATTCCACTTTCCATCTGAATTTATATAAACTTTGTCACCCGTACTAAATCCCACTCCACTATTTTGCCATCCAAGGTTCGCAAAGACAGTAAAGACCTTATCTGCTCCAGGAATATCAAAAGTAAAATCATAAATTTTATCTATATTAGATTTAATATTTTTTTGCAGTAATTCATATTGTGCTACTGCCTTTTGATATTCGTTTATTTCAAACTTCTTTTCTGTCGCATTAGTTTCTACACAACTGTTAAAACTAGAAATTTGGGTTTGATTGTCAAGAGAATAGTTTCTGGCATTAAGTAGAGCTGAATCTGCTCCTATAATCTCTCCATCAACATCAATTTGTGCCCCTTCAAGGTCTGAGAATATTTTTTTCATGCGTCTTGCTTCTGTATCAAATCGTTGTTGATTATCTACAAGTCTTGAAAGACGTCCTAATAAATGCTCCTCAAAATTACTGTTTACGGCATAAACGCTCGCAAATCTTCCAACTTTTCCAGAGTTATCTAATCCTTGAAGAAGTAATTCATACTTAGTAAAAGCTTCTCTTTCTAAATAATTAAAATTTTCAGAAAGTTCTAAAACTGTGTCAACATCAACACAATTAGAGTCACAGTAAACCTGTTCATACTCCGCCAAGGCAAGACTTTTGTAATTCTCGTACAAACTTTTAGCAGTGTCATAGTCATCATCTTTTCCATCTTGATTAGTACTTTTCGTCTCTACAAGTAGATTAGGATGATCTTCTAAAATTTCTAATATTATGTTCTGTTGTTTTGAAGCCAATTTGGAATACTCATCACCTAGAGCAATTGCTGTTTTTGCTATTAACACATCAAGTTCTGCCGCCATTGCTGTATTAATCACAAAAACAGATAAAATAAATATTAATATTTTTTTATTTTTCATGTTTTTTTCCTAGTTTTTTTGCAAGTAATAAATGCTCTTTGGACATTTGAAGAAGTTTTAATTTGTTTTTTCCATACATCTGGGAGGAAAAAGCAACTTTATATAATTTTTCTCCAATCAGTTTGTGCTTCGTAACACTTATTTCTTTTTCAATTACCTTTCTATATGAGCTTTTATCAAAGTTTTTTACATCCTCAGGTCTGATAATCTCTTTTAATTCTTTAACTTCATTGAGGCTAAACTCATTTAACTTACTTTTTTCTACATTAAAGAAATAAGAAGCTGTTCCGACAAGGGTCAAAAAAATGGCCACTAATATTTTTCTTAAGTGTTTTTTCATTATAAACTCCTCAAAAAGATAATAGTATTATGTAGACCTCTTGCTAATTTCAAAGAATTCAAGTCACCACTATAAAGTAGAGATTCACTTGTTCTCTGCAACTGAGTTTCAAGTGCTGCTAAAAACTCTGAGTCATATGTTGGGTTTTCAGAATCTATTCCAAAGCCCTCAACTAGTGCAAAGTAATATTGCTTAAGCTTATTTTGAAGAATAACGTCATCTACATCTTCAATACTTTCAACTCCTTTTTGAAAAGATATTGAAAGAGGTTTTGATATTTTAGGATCTAATATTAAGTTTGTTATCTGTCCACTTGAAGAAGCGTCAATATCAGCAAATAGATTTCTAACATAACTCAATTGACAATCATTTTGTAGTGTTGGCGTTGCAAGAGCCAAACAACTTGCTTCTTCTAACTTTATATCTTTAAGATCGCTATTTATCATATCGCCATTGCTATCTAAGAATAGTTGAATCAAAATTGAGCGTAAAATAGCGATAGTATTTTTTTTCTTTTTCTCAGGATCTGTTTGATCAGCATTTTTTAAATATCCTTGATTTAAAAGTCTATCAACTGCTCTTTCATCCAAAAACAACTGAAATACTCTAGCTATTCCAGGCCCAACAGGGAGGGCCAACTCCTCTGAATTGATCACATCTAAGTCTTTTAAAACTACCTCTCTAAATGAGTTTAAACTTTCACGTTGATCATAAGTTAGGTTTGCAATTAAATAATTGCCTTTGGTTTTTCTTCCGCAATTTTCATTACCAGTCTCATTAATGGGATCGCTAAGGGCCGCGCAAGCAACACTATCTGTATCTTCCCAATTTTCTTCGCCTAGGACTGATAAGAAATCTGACCAATTTGCGAGTAAATTATAATTAGCAAGAACATCTTTGAATTGATCTTTTACAACTATTCGATCACTTTCACTTGATATATTTGCTTCAGGAAAAAAACCACTAGAACTATCATCATTAAGTGAGTCAAGTTTGTTTATAAAATAACTCATATATGAAATTGCTTGAGTTAAATAAGATGAATTTTCATAACTTGCTAAATGTGCCCTTCTTGAGTACAGCATAGAGTGATAATTCCAGTTCCTATTCTGAAACTGTGTACTTATTTCTAAAATATCTTCCCCGTCCAATGCACTTGCATTAAAGGAGAGAAAGAAAATAAAACACGATATCCATATCTTCATTTTTATTTCTCCAATCTTACTGATTAAAGGCATTTAAAATATTTTCAGGTGAATAAGTCCTATTGTACTTAATAACCTGAACCATCATCCTTGCCCCTTTTAAATTACTTCCACTACTTCCAATTTCTTCAAGCTTTAAAGTATGACTTCCAGAATTAATATTTATAGAACTGCATTCTGGAGTACTTTTTAAATCAATTTTTGAAAGATTCAAAAAGACCTTATCTGCTTTAAAGTTTCCATTAAAACTTGTACGACTTCCATCTCCCCCATCACAAAAAGTTTCATTACACTCAGCTAATAAACAGGCCGTAATATCTTGACCATCAAGTGAAACTTTTAATTCACCAAGAGAGATACTTGAAATTTTATTAGTTTCATTAAGACTAACCAATGAATCAGAGTTTACTAGTGTGTAAAATGAACTATTCATATTTTTTGCCTCTAAATGAACTTCTATAAGTTGATCGGTAAAGTCACTACTAAATACTATCTCTATTGGATTATTAGAGTCTATATTTTCATCCACTTGGTGTACTTGTCTTGTTCTTAACAAGGCCTCTTTATATTTTTCAGCAGTCACTACAATCTCATTCTGAGATTGAGAGCAAGCGACTAAAAAGAGAGGAAGAAGTAAAAACAAATTTTTCATAAAAATCTCCCTTAAATACTCACATCATTTTGTAAAATTAATGAATACTGAACACTTCCGCCTCTTAAAAGATTCGAAGACTCATTTGCTACAGTCATTTCAAGTTCATGTTTTTGTCCAGCAATGTTATTCGGGATACATGAAGTGATCTCCACTTCGCTAGACATTTTAAATGGTTCAGACACAAGAGCTGTAAGTGATCTATCTGTAGTAGGAGAACTTTCCCAACAATCATCTGCATTACATTGAGATACTACTCTTTGTGTAATTGTACAGTTTTTCCCAGTACAATCTGTATCTGCACCAACGATCCCAGAACCATCACACTGACTTGGCATTGAAACACTAGGATCAATCTTTATATTTAAATCATAAACATTAATTACTGGGGGTGTAATTAAAGTGCTTTTGCCAGTTAATGAAGATGAATCAGAATTTATTAAAGTATAAACTGAACTATTCAATTTAGATGCACTAATTTGTAGATATACTTTCTGATTCGTTAGCAAAGTTTCGAAAGAAGAATTTAAAGCATTACTAGCATCAATACTTGCTTGTCCCGAAAAAATTGATCTCGTTTTTTTAGCAAGATCAATAAAATCTTGCTCTGAAACCGCACCCAAGGCATAGTTTGTAATAATAATCGATAGAAATATATATTTTAATAATTTCATTTTTACTCCTAAATACTAGACTCTAAAATATCTTGATCAAAAGAAATAAGATCAATAGTTAGACTGTTGCTATAACTTCCTAAATAATTCACATAAAATTCTTCGTGATCACCTGAAAAACTTGCTAAAGGACTTGAGCATGATGAAACTGGCACAGTACAAGAAGAATCATGAAACAAACCAAAGTTATTTGTGTTTGGACAAATATCATGTCTAAATCCAACTATTCCAGATACTGGCATAATTCCAGAACCTACAACCTTTTGACATCCACTTGTCATTCCATCCTGATAAATTACTTGAACGCCTTTACCAAAGTATTTCGTCTTACCATTTTGACTTAAAAACCTTGTGTTTGCAGATATATAGTTATCAAAAGTTAAAACTCTCTTCCATTCTGAGTCATATGGTGAAACTGGACCTGTATGAGACTCACTGAATACACAATTGAAATTGGTTTCATATCCAGTCGTCGGATCTGGAATTAAATACAATGAATATTTTTTGTAAGAACTCCATGATCCAGTATCTAGACCACCTAAACCAGAGGAACTTATAGCACATGTTATTTCAGAGCTATTAACATATTTTTCTCCGTTGATATAAACGAAACCAGCTTCAACTTTTATATCCGTTGCATGAAACTTCTTAACCTTAGGTAAGTACTCATTGAAATTTATTTCAGGATTTGAAACGACTTCAACGAAATCTGTACCATCATGATAAATAACTTTCTTTTTAGTTTCATCGTAGGCCAACTCGCCCTCTCCGGTAGAAAATCCACCTGAAACTAAATCTGTTAGCGTAGGTAAAATTAGTCGTAAAACTCCTGAAGAGTTTGCGTAGTTGACGATTCCAAGTAATAAAAATAATGCGATCCAAATAGAACGATTTCTCATAGATATTTCCTCCATAAAATATGATTAGAATTTTTTAAATTTAAAACATTCTTATTTCTTTGAATTTAGCTGTCAACAAAATATTCGTGTATGAATTATAACTTCGAACATTCTAGAAACACTACGAACACTAGAAGAGAAAGAAGTTAAAGGAAAAGCCCATGAATAAAGAGACTTGAAACTTTAGAACAGGATAAATTTAAAAATGAGACATAGATTTTATTAAACAAAGACACGCAACTAACAAAAAACTAATATTCCAAGTAAAATTAAAACAAAACAACAACCCAAATATTTTTATAAAAAAATATTTCCTATCAAATTGCATCGAATTTAAAATTAAGGGTTTTTAAAATAGATAAGTAATTTTTTAAGAAGCAATTTTCAATGCAATCACACTACATTCTTGACACCAAAAATGAGATACATCTGATACGCTCTGAATAAACTCATGGCCATTTTCACAAATAAAATTAAAAAACCTTTTACACGAGAGTGTTTCCCAAGATATTCTTCACTTAATATTTTAAGAGTATCCATAAGAACGTACTGAAACAGTAACACCTACATATCATTTCTTTTAGTAATATTCTGATCATAAATGAATATTGGTTTAATTAAAAAAGTAAACTCCTTCCCTGCCTAAGTCGGACTTAAACCCATTGAACTGAGACTACTTCTTTCTATTTTATACTCTTTAAGCTCTTTTTTAAAAATCTCTTGATTATCAAAATAGAAATAACCTTCATCAATAGAACGACAAATTGAGCGAATATGAGAGTCTCTTCTGTACGGCAACATTGAGAGCTGATACACATTTCCAAAAGATAAATAACTAGTGAGGATTAAAATATTTCGGTAATCTTCTTCTTCAAGTCTATTAAAATTGATTTTAACCGGAAGTTCTTTCACTAATCTCTTTTGAGTAATTTTAAGAGTTGAAAGAGCATTTTGTAGGTTCTCATTCATCCTCAACCTTAAACTTTTTGACGTAAACATCGTGACCTCCATTTCTGAGTAGTTAATTCACCTAAGAATATTGAGAAAGACAGTTATGCGCAACGCGTAATTACTTATTAATAAATAGATTTCTATTTAGAATTTTTAACCCTTAACTTACCTTAATTATTAAGATCACTGAGAACTGGAGCTTTTTGATATTCTTTTATTATTATTTTATATGAGTTAGGAGCTTAACAAATTAAATATAATTTTATTTAATCTAAGCTAAATAAAAATTCAGATTCTTTCATGGAAGAAGGAAAAATATGGCCATTTCTTTAGAAAACTTAACTTATAGGGTTGTTTCGAGAAACTCAGCAAACGACTTTGAAAACAATCTTTACAAGAGGGCCTATCAATTTTGGAAAAAAATTTTTACTGCTACTTTTAAAGAAGTTATCTCTTCAAACTATGTCTTATATAGTGACGAATTTCTTTTGCAAGATCAAATTGGAGTTCTATTCAGTGGAAAAGAAATTGTTGGAATCATTTCTTATTCAAAAATTAAAACATCATCATTAGTTGATATGGATAGAAGTTATTTTAAAAATTATCCAAATGAATCAATTGAATATATTAAAAGAAATTTTAACGAAGTATTCATAATTAGCAATTTAGCTGTCTCACCTAAAAATAGAAAATCTATATCAGGTACAAGTTATTCATCTTATCTAATTGGACTTGGAGTAAAAGAATTTTTGCACTCTGACTGTGATACACTTATAACTATTACTCGAAATGATCGAAAAACTCATAATTCAGTAGGTATTTTTGGAGGAAAAACCCTTTCTTTCCATAATGTTCACAATATTAATTCTAATGTCATGTCTATAAATAAAGAAGATGGACGTAATTCATTTTTTAAATTGGAATTAGAACTTCAAGAATCAATTTTTGAGTTATTTGAAAACAATAGAAAAATAAATTTTTTAGAAAAAAACTTATCAAAGTTCAGTCTTTTAAAAGGAGAAGATCAAATGATTAGAGAACAAATTGCAAAAGAAGCACACGAAACGGTTGATATCGCTTTTCAAAATTATAAGCATATTAATTTTGAAAATAAAAAAACTTATGAAGAATGGCTTGCCCAAACTTATTATTATGTTCACCATGTTACCAGAATTTTGGCCTTTGCTGCTGCAAAATGTGATCTATATCAAGAAGAGGAACTTCATTTCAGACTAATAGATCACCTCAATGAGGAAAAAGATCATGACAAAATGTTACTTAGTGATATGAATAATATTGGTATGGATTTAAAAGATCACCCAGAAAAACTTGAAACTAGAAACTTTTATCAATCTTTATTTTATATGATTGAAACATATGGGCCATACTCACTACTTGGGTATTTTATGCCTCAAGAAGGCCTTGCCTGTTTAAAGCTACCCGCCCTTTATAAAGAATTGTCTAAACAATACGGAGAAGAGAGTTGCACATTTTTAAAAGAACATTGTGAATTAGATGTTGAGCACTTTGGAGATGCTCTCGAATATTTAAAGACAGTACCTGGTAATAAATTAAATGCCGTTAGGGCCGGAATGTTTCGATCGGCCGAACTTTATTCAGAAATTATGTCTGCAATTAGCAAAGAAGTTTATATTAATGAGAGTGATAAATATTGGAACCAAATCAAGACTCCATTTTTAGAAAAAAGTGCTATTCAATCTCACTGATTGAATCAAGATATTCTTCGAGGGCGACTTTGGTTGCCCTTGTATAAAGTTTTACAATTTCTTTTTTAGACATTCCCAAAACCTCTGCCAAAACTTTTAACTTTTTTTTAGGTGGAAGGCACTGGCCTCTCTCCCAATTTGCAATGTACTGAGGCGATTGAAGACTTATTCTTTCCGCTAACTCTGCCCTACTCAAATTTAAAGATTTTCTTCTATACTCAAGAGCATTTCCAATAATCGTATTTTTTACCCTGCTTTGAAAACTCATGATAGACTCTTTCCTTTACTTTTAAGCATCGATACTGAGTCTACATTGCCTCCTTCCAGTATTACCGGAGAATTAAGCTGAGTAGCAATAAATCCAATTTTTTTGGTCTTATTAATATTGAAAACAGGTTTGATATACTTGAGCCTTATACTGACAACAACCTGATCTTCTTTAGAAATGGCCTTCATTGAGTGTTCAGGAATTGAAAATGGAACTGCACTTGTTAACTCTGATGTCATCACCTCTGTAATTTTGTGTCCAATTTTCACAGTTATCTTCGTTGCTCGATCATAAAGGGCCTGCCAATCATGAGTTAAGACTGTTAGCAAATCGTATGGATTAACCTTTAGAAGCTGAAAATTTCTATATACCTGAATGTTTTTATTATTGTATATTTCAACAATGTCTCCTTCACTGATAAAGTTTAAATCATCATCCCAGACGGACATATTAAATTGATTTAAAGCATCTTGAACACACTCAATTTCATCATTTTTGCTCATTTTTGACGTTATACTTTTTGATAGCTTTGATTCATCTAGAACATTAAAATAATTTATTAAGTTTTTTATAATTTCTGCCTGTTTTTCAACTGGAAGAAATTGAAACATACAAAAACTCTCTTCCGTGTAAAGCATTTTTGAATTAGGGAAAAATTTCTCTAACTGGTTAAAACATTCTAAAAGTTCTGTAGCAAAACAATTGGAGTGATTTTTTCTTAAAGCTGAAGAGATCATTTATGTTTCCTATTTATATTCATTCAAGAATTTTTTATTACTATAAATAACTACTACTGAAAAGGAAAAATAATAGTTAACACTCTGATTAACTTCCTAGTTTTATTAATGTTTCATGATGACTCTATGTGTTTAATATATCCATTAGGCTTTCTACTAGGTTTGACTCTTGAATAGGTTTAGGAATCAAAGTGACTCTGGCTTGAATTATTTCCAACTCCCTTTCTATTGTCTTATCAAGGCCGTTACATCCCACGTGAGATGAGAAAAGAGCAAACTTTACGTCATGTTTAAAATCAATTTTTGATGCTTTTCGAATAAATTCAACTCCATTTAATGATGGCATTTGATAGTCGCTTATCACTAGATCAAAATTATTTCTACTTGTTTTCAGGACCTCTAAAGCTTTTAGTGGACAACTGTAAAGAGTACAACTTATGCCAGTACTTCTAATCATATCACCAAATAGTTCAAGTAATTCCACATTATCATCAACATAGAGAATATTTTTATTTCTATACTTTGCTTTTTTCTTTTTAATCATTTTTAAATGTAGGTCTTTGTCATATGGACAACCAACTATCATCAAAAAGATTTCGCAATCAAGTTCTTCGAATAATCGTGCTAGTTGATTTAAAGGCACTCTATTAGCATCAAAGTTTTTCTCATTAAATCCATTTTTCTTTATTTTATTTATAAGTTCTTCATCACTTAAAGAGAGAGTATTTTTAGCCTGTTGTAAAATCTGATTATAATCTATTTTAAGATTACGTGTAACCATCACACTCCCCTCTTTTATTATTCTTTTGTTGATTTATCCATATAGTTTTTTTCAAGTTTTTCTTGCAAACTGGATGTATCTCTTCCAAAAGTAGAATCATGCTTCTTAAGAAGCTCTGACAATTGTCTTTCATTAAATACAATAAATATTTGTCTAATAAATTCGGCCCTTGCAGATTCATTCAAACTTTCAAAAAATGAAACCTTAGATTCGATGAATTGTGTTAACGCCTCTCCATCTAGGATAAGTTTTTGATAAACAACCACTCTGCAACCTTGAGAGTCAATTCCAGGTCTTCTGTATGGATAAAATACACCTTCTCTTGCCTCTTCAAAATCAATTCTTGTTCCTCTGTCCTCGGCCGCATCCATATAACCCTTTCCACCAAGGGTTTTTGTTTTAATTTCGGCCATGATTGAGTCTAAAATCGCCAACGCCTCGTCATACTTAAAACCATCTAATACTTTTCCGAATGGGAGACCATCAGTTAATGTTTGAAGAAATTTCGCAGCAGGAGTGTCTTCTACTTCCTTTTTTCTTTGAGCCTCTTTTTCTGTCATTTCAAGTTTCCTTATTTAATCTTTATTTAATATATTTATAACGCTTTTTAATTTTTGTTGTGTTTTTATAACACTTAGGTAAATTATATCATCCTCATTAAGAAATCAATGGGTTAAATATTTATTTTCTAAGAACATACGTGTAGGATATAAGCTGTTAGAAATTCACAACAAAATAAGACACTTAATATGGCAAAAAAGAAATCCACAAATAAAATAGCTCCAAAAAAGCCTAAAAAAAGAGTTTCTATATCTCAAAGACACGCTGAAAGAGTTGCGTCAGGAAAAGAGACCAAGTTTTTTGAATGGCTGAGAGAAAAACTCTACAGTTATTGTAAAGATGATTCAATTTCAAAAAAGGAGCAGCTCGCGCGTCGTGAGGAGCTTGCCAGCCACCTAGAAATAACAACAACAGCATTAAAGGCATCGTATCTCTATGGTCAAAATAAGGAAAATGTCTACAAAGGGGCCGTTTACATCGGCGCGATAGATGAAGAAATCCTAGTGAGTTTTATTGAGTCATACCCAGCATTATCAGAAGATCTAAAGTCAGTTCCAACATACCTCAAAGAATTTTATTCTAATTTCAAAAAGCTTAACTCAAAGGAACAAGAACTTCTGTCTAATTTTGTTAGAAACCTAATTGAATTAAACCAAAAATACGATAAAAAATAACTGTCTTACGCTAGAAGCTTTCGTTACTATCCAAATTTTTTATCATTGTGAATTAATTTAAAACAACTACAAATTATAATTTATATGACTTAAAATTTAATTTTTAATTCATATAAATTAAGACATAACTCTTTAATATTTCAGAAATTCTGTGATTTACCCTTCCAAATGGCATTTACATTGCTTCTTAACTTATAGCTTACCCTAATCACGGAGGTAGTTATTTGAAATTATATTCTAAGCGTTTAATAGAAAAATTAGTTAATTCATATCGAGTTTGCTATGATGGGAAATGAAATTTTAGAGGTTAAAAATAATAAAATTTTTCCCTCTAATAGTTCGATCTTTGATAAGCGAATATGGATAGTAGAAGATGTCGCAAAAGTATTAGGACTTGCTATAGGAACTATATACAATTTGACATCAAGACGAGAGATACCGTTCAAAAAGCGGGGAAAACGCCTTTATTTTGTACCAGATGAAATCTTAAATTGGATTGAGGAAGGTTACTAAATAAAGGAGTTTGATATGCCATCAAATAATTATTGGGAAAAATTACCAAATAACCCAGGAATATATAAGCACAAACATACAGGCTTATATTTAGCTAGAAAAAAAATAAAAGGTAAAAACTTCAAAGAAACTTTTATTCGTCTAAGGCAAGCAACACATTGGTACCGAACCTTTAACGGAGTAAAGGTAAAAAAAGAAATTTCACAGACTGCTACTCTTAAAGAGGTTTGGGAAACAATGCAAGAAAAACACTTCCCAACGTTAGCAAAAAGCACCATCGCAATATGGCACCGACGCTACGAACTTTTAATAGAGCTTGAAGATAGACCTATGGAAAATATTACTTCTTCAGTTGTTTCAACGTGGGTATCAAATCAAGTAAAATTCTTTAAAAGTGAGGAATATGAAAACAATTGTCGTGGAAAGGCCAAAAGATGTAACTTGGACAACGAGCTAAACCTTTTTACGACTATTTTTAATTGGTATAAAGATAGTGAAGACTTTGAGGAAGAGGCCGTTCATTTAATAAATCCTATAAAAACAAAACATAAAAAGATGGGATTCATTAGACCAAAACCAGTTAGAAAAATGTCAATTACTCTTGACCATGCTTTAAAGTTTTTTTCTTTTTTAAAACCACTTTATCGAGACCTAGCTCTTACCCAATATTTTACGGCCAGTAGAATAGGTGAAGTTGCAGGCCTTCAATGGAGCAGAGTCGATTTTGAAAATCGAACTGCTACAATCATGGAGACTTGTTATTGGGATATGACAACGAAGTGTTTTGTTAACCTGAATAAACACCCTAAGAATAAAGAGCCAAGGCCATTTTATCTTACGGATGAACTCATTCAAATTTTAAAAAGGCGAGAAACTTTTAAAATACCGGGTAACGACTTTGTTTTTCATGTTGACGGCAAGCCACTTAACTATGGGACCATACAACTTAATTACCGTGAAGCACAAAGAAAAGGGAAACTTCCCTATTCAGGTACTCACATCTTAAGACACGGAATGGCCAAATTAGCTAGGAAAATTGGAGGCGGTCTTGATGCTGTTATTGCTATGACGGGACATAAAGACTTCAAACTTGCCGATCATTACTCAAAACTAGATGAAGAATTTCAACAAGAAATATCTGAGAAAATCATGGCCTCTATTAGAGAAAAACAGAAATCTAAAACAGACCAAGACTTTTCTAATGTTATTCACCTTGCTAGATTTGCAAGTGGAAATTCTTAAAACCTAGTTTTTCAGATTTAACTCCCTTCAATATTTACTTTCGATTATATTTTTATTGAAACTAAGCGGCGTCCAAAAAAGATTAAACGGCGTCCTTTAGAGTTAATGAAGATAAATTCAGGGTACTCCAAAACCCCTTGTAAGAGGGATTAGAAGGGATTAAAATAAAAACGGCGTCCTACGGCGTCCAAAACAAAAGAGATACCAATTTATCTCTATAATATTAACAGGTTGGAGGACGATTGCCTGAACTACCCGAAGTTGAAACCATAAAAGGTCAACTTGAACAAATTCTTCCTTTTAAAGTTTTAGATCAAGAAAGATCTGATGTATTTGATTCTTTATTAAGAAAAGACGATAAGAAAACACCATTTAAAATTCAAAATAAAACAATTATAAAAATTGAAAGAAAAGGAAAGGCCCTACGTTTTTACTTTGATGATGGTATGAATCTTTTATCACATTTAGGAATGTCTGGTTCTTGGAGAATTTCTAAGACAGAAATCAATGAAAAGCATACTCACCTACTATTACAAGGAACACAATATTTTTTGGCCTATATAGATCCAAGACGATTTGGAAAAATAGCCTTACTTACAAATGATCAAATAGAAAGTAGACTCTCCAAACTTGGTGTGGACATTAGTGAAGAAGGCTTCACTAAAGAATATATAAAATCCTGTTTGAAAAAATCACCAGAAAGAAAAATAAAACCATTTTTATTAGAACAAAAATATTTTGCAGGAATTGGAAACTATATTGCTTGTGAAATACTTGCCCTAGCAGGTATTCGTCCAACCAGACAAAATAAGAATATCACTCTAAATGAATGTGAAAAAATCAGAATAAGTGCATTAAAAGTTATCAATGGTCAGATAGAAAATAATGGCCTTACATTTTCTGGAGGCTATGCCGATGCTTTTGGAAATAAGGGTGAAGGCGTTCAAAATCTAGTTGTTTTTCATCAAAAGAGTTGTGGAATATGTAATAAGACTGAAGTGAAAAAAATAGTTCTCGCTCAAAGAGGAACTTATTACTGCCCTAATTGTCAAAAATAAATTGAATCAACGTAGCGACGTAGAAAATTAAGTAAAATTAAATCTATAACTATTTTAATTTTTAGTTTGCTTAAGATTCAAGAAGCTTAGTTGTGAAATGACGAAACGTATATGTAATACGTTGAGGAAATTGAATCAACGTAGCGACGTAGAAAATTAAGTAAAATAAAAATTAAAAAATGTAGCCGACGTTGATAAAGGCTATATCATTTGCCCGATAAGCAGACCAATAAGATTCTTTTCGACGAGAAGAAATCATTTCAACACCTAGAGAAGTCCAAAATTGTCTATGCCCATAAGTGAGTGAAGCACTTAATAGATTATCATTTCTATCAAAGTCATATCGCCACTTAGACTCTAATGTAAAAAAGCGTCCCATCTTTACAAAACCAGCTAGGCCAACAGCGTTCACCCATTTACTCGTTTCTGAATAGAAATCATCTCCTTCGGCCGCACCATTAAAAAGGTAAAAGTAATTAAACGATCCACCAAATTTCTCATTGCCTACGTTCCAATTAGTATAAGCATAAGTTCTTTTGTCATAGTTTGGTTTTACTTTAAAAAAGTCTGGATCATCAGAAGAAAACTCTTTTAAGTTTCCACGCAATTGATCAGGGCCTGGAACTAAAAAGTCTTTTCCCCAAGCAGCTGTAGGATCAACCATAACTAAGCCTGTAGACGTATTGATCTCTTTAAATGATGTATTAAATTCTGTTCCATAAATCATATGATGGTTAACTATAGGATTAGCTTCAACAATAACTTTACTTTTATCTACATCATAATAAGCAGTGGCGTTGACCCTAACTCTATTTTCAGGTTTATACATTAAATAGAATGCTTGAGAATAAGCAAGATCCTTAATTTTATCATCATATTTAACTCTTACACCCAGAGCTCTTTGAAGAGCAATTTTATAAACTTCAGGCATATTGATTTGATAAGAAATAGGCACAACCTCATCAAAAACAACTGTCTTTGTTGGAGGTAACTTAACCCACTCTGCTTTTGAACTTACCTTTCCATCTTCAGAGTCTACAACAGGATTTAGTTGAGGAATATACATATAACTAGCAAAAATATTTAAGGTAAACTTTTTATATTTTCTTGTATGATGAAAACCGAATAACCCGTCTTGCTTTTCACCTAATAATGAAAAGGATTGGTTTGAATTTATATCCTCTAATAGCCAAAATCTTTCGGCCGTATTCCATCTAAGTCTTTTTCTTCCAACGCTATACTCTTCAACCGAGTTTTTATTTGTGAGGTAAAATTCAGAAAATGAGTAAAGGAAATCATTTTTTTGAGAATAAAAACGTAAATCTAAATCAAGATGGCCATCGGCCCATGTATATTCATAATCTTTCGAGTGACGGATGTTTACCCAGTAATCAACCTCAGATCTATTGAGTGGTTCGTTCAATCTTTCAAATCTTTCAAAAGACATCCCAGTGTCAGCAAATGTTTGACTCGACACAAAAACTAATAATAATAAGTACTTAGCAATTCTCATAGTATTTCCTTACCATTATAGGGTATATAAAATTTTTTGTTTTGCAACTTAACCTTCCAATTTGGCCGATTATTCTATAAATTTTAATAGATGAACAGTTTAAAACAGAGTTTACTAACTCTTTGCGTAATATTTTCACTATTTCTATCTGGATGTGGATTCTTATCTGACAGCCCAGTTGAAGGACAAAACATACTCGACAGTGATCTTGGTGGCAGTTGTAAAGTCGATGCTGAAAGCTTTACAAAAATTTTAGATGAAGAAATTAGTGCTGAAATCCAATGTTTAGAATCCAGCCTTAGAGACTTTGATAAATATGTTAACAGAGATGATAGAACTGCAATTTCTGAAAGCGATTTAAAAAAGTTTATTGCACGTTTTTTTAAAAGTGATGCTTCTAAAATAATTCAAGCTGTAGGAATTATTTTTCAAATTAATACTTTGTTTTTAAGAGATGCAAATTCTTCAATTTCTGAAGATAGAATTTCTCCTCTTTTTCAATTATTAACTGTCGCCAATAAGCAGGCCGTTAGAATTACAAATATCCTTAGAAACTATGACGATAAAAAAGTAGACTTTTGGCAAACCAAGCAAAGTCTATTTAGCGCAATATCTAGTTTAAGCGGAACGATTAAAAGTATTATTAACGGTGCTCCAAATAAAGTTACAGAAATCAACATTAGAAAGTTATTAGACGACGTTATCGAAACGATGGATGATTTTGACTTAACTGAAGGCGAGAAAAAAGTAATTCTTCTGTTTAAAACCTTTGTGGCAGGCGGACAAAGAGAAAGATTTAACTCTGTTGAATTAGACACTCTTTTAAATAAACTTCCTGAAATAGTTGAACTTGTTTTTGATTTTCTTGAAGCAGATAAAACTCACTTTGGAAACGATGAAACTAAATTTAACAAACACAGGGCTTCTCAAGTTCTTGCTATTAGAGATTTATTTTTTAGATCAGAGAGCAAAAGAGTATTGTTTGATGAAAATGATCTTGTTGAACTATTCAAAATGGTTGTTGCTGAACCAGAAAAATACAATACTGAAGGAATTAAAGAAGTCTCTAAGGCAATTAAAAGACATATTATTGGAGATCAAAGCAATTCGTTTACAACTGAGGATACATATAAGCTTATTGATATACTTTATGTGGGTATGGAAACATTCGCACTTAACTCCTCTTCAATTTCTCCTGTATTAGAGGATAATATTCCACCTTCTCAACTGCAAAAATTAAAATCAACTATAGAAAAAGAATCAAAACTGTTTACTCAAGTCATCATTGAACACATGACTAAATTTGAGTTCTTTCCAGATAAAATTAGCTTGAGTACTTTTATTTCAGATTTAGATAAGGCGCTACAAAAAGCTCGTTTTGATGTTGATTTAGAAAAAATTGTCGCTGGTTCTAAACTTAAAAAATTCGCATTTGGTGGAAGTGATAAGTTTACAAAAGCAGAGTTCACTCGACTAGTTAGATTTGTTCCTAATTATTTATCTCTAATGTTTAACTTTTTACACTTTAATAACCTTGAATACGAAAAAGAGTCTTATAAAGATTTATTACTTCTAGAAACTGCAAGAAACTTAGAGACAATTCTTCCTTTAACCGAAGATATGAATGATTCTGTTATGGACCTGGATGTATTCGTTGAAGTTTTAGATGTATTAACTGGTCGAGAGTTTAATATTCCTAAATTTCAAGAAAGTGTTGAGTCTCTTAAGAGTAAAGTCTTAAAAACTCCAAAAGATGAGTTTATTTATAAAGATCTCAAATTAATATCTGAGTACGTTTTAAACCTTACTGGTCAGAATTATTATGGAATTTCTGCTTTTGAGCACTTTGAAAGTGAGTTGAGAAAAGACAAAAAAATTAAAGATCTCAAGCAACCTGATATGGGTCTCAAGTATCTGACTGATAAGGAAAAATCCGATTATTTCAGGATTTTCAATATTATCATTGAACAATATCTTTTTTATAGAAACGGCGAATATATAACTTATGACAAAGTTTATAAACGAACTAAAAAAGGTACACGCGAAGCCTTAATTTTTAGATGGGTTTTAAGAAAGGCATTGATAGCCTATGGTGAATCTTACGGAAAAGGAAAAGATGATTATAAAATAACTATTGACCAGTTAAACGTTACATTAAATGATTTGAAACCACTGTTAATCGAATTAGAGCTTTGGTCTCCAAACCCAGAAACTTTTGCAAGAAATACAATATTACTAGCAGACTTATTTATGTATCAATCAAATGGAACTGGAGATGTTCAGCTAGAAGAGGCAACTGAGTACGGTTCACTCATTTTAAACTCTATAAATGCAACGGATAAAATTGAAAGTTTGATTGCCAAAAACTGTGAAAATGTTGGAACTGATGACGAACCTGCATACTTAGTTGAATGTTATAGGAAAAAGTTTTTTGATATTTTGTTTATCGATATGAAGCTAGATAAGTATCTTCCTAAACTTTATAGATACGTAAATGACCCCGTAGTTTCAAAGACTGAAAGAGACAAGTTTCTTGAAAGTATTGAACTATTTGCTAGAGATTTTCCAGATCCAACGATCCCTATTGTAACCAGGGATATAATCTTAGTTTTTGGTGCAATACTAAATATAGAATCAACTTTTGTTAGATTTGATAAAAATGATAATAATATTTTAGATGAGAAAGAATTGAAGCATGCCTACTATAATACTTATAAGAACATTATTTTAGAGCTCTCTTCATTAGATAAGTTTAAAAAGTATTTACCAGATACTGTAGAAAAGTTTGGTTATTCTATTTTTCTTTACATGATTAAAACATCTACCCTTCCTGATGGCATTGGAGATATTTTAAAAGTGTTGAAATTTCATATCTTTGATAAAAAAGATAAGATAGGTGGAAAAAGAGTAAATATTGCTGATCTCTTATACTTTCTAGTTCTAAATGCATAAAGGACAATTACCACATGACTGAAGAAGTTTTTATTGGACAGACTGTCGCTGTTTTAATCGACGGAAATAATATTGAAAGAAGTATCCATACTCAAAGCAACGATACAACGACAATGATTAATTTTGATACATTAATACCAAGGCTATTAGATAACAGGGCCCTAAACCGTCTTATTTATTTTAGAGAAGGAAAAAGTATATCAAGTAAGTTAGCAGAAAGATTACACCAAAGTTATCACGGAAGTGTTCAACCATGTCATAAAAGTGCTGACATACCTCTTTCTATTAAGGCCACACAATTAGCTCCGAAAGTTGATACAATAATTATACTTTCAGGTGATTCTGATTATGTTGAACTTGTAAGGCACTTAAAAGGAGATGGTGTTCGAGTTGAAATCGCTGCTGTTGAAGACACGGCCTCTAAGTACCTAATTGAAGAAGCAGATTATTTTTATACAATTACAAAAGAAGACTGGTTTCATTTAGCAAAAAACCGCTCTCCAAAAGGCAAGAAAAAATCTACTCGAAAAAAAGTAACTAAGAAAAGTTAATCTTTATTTTGGTAAAGTTGAAAAGCTGCAATAACTAAAGAATGAGATATTTGGCCTTGTTTGATCATTTCAAATATTTCATTTTCACTTTTTAGAACGACTTCAATTTCCTCAAGTTCATCTAAATTTTGATCATGAGTTTTTTCACAATCTAATGCTAAATAAGTTGCACACCAATTTCCCATAAAAGCAGGATTCGGGTGAACTTGTCCCAATTTAGACCAATTTGAACTAGTGTACCCAGTCTCTTCACGAAGCTCTCTTTTAGATGCTTCCAAAGCGTCCTCACCAGGGTCTACAGCGCCTCCAGGTATCTCTAAGGTCAAATCGTCAATTCCAACCCTATATTGCTTTACAAGCAAAATTTGACCCTCTTTAGTACATGCAACGATATTAATCCAATTTGACATGGCAATATAATCCATATCCCATTCAATAGATTTTTGCTCAGTTCTAACTTTTATATGAAAATTGGCAAATATTTTTGATTTATAGGCCAGAGTTTTATTTAGAATCTTCCACTTGTTCATAAATGATTACATTTCTATAGTAATGACATTATTTTTAAAAGGAGCTTCTTCCATTAACCGATCATTGGCCTGAGACATTTTTTCAAGATACTTTTTATAGTTATCTTCACCCATTAAATGTCTGGCCCTCTCTTGATAGTCTTCAATTATTCTTCTATCAAGTTTTACTTCTGATTCATCAAGCGTATAAGAAAAATTATCTCCATAATTTTTTCTCATTTCTTCATAGGCTTTTTCAAATGCTTCTAGTTTTTCCGCTTGAAACTCTGATTTAATTTGTTCGTATTCTGAATAAGCTTCAGCACCCAATCGAGGGTCACTTAAAAACATCTGTTTAACATTAGAATCCCACTCTTCTTCAATTTGCTCAAATCTATCCGCTATGTCTTCGAACTCTTCTGGTGAAATTGATTGGGCCTTCATATCAACCTGAACTTTATCAATAATTTCGTCACTGGCCTTATCTGCAGGGTTTAGCACCTGAGTAGTTTTTTTCTCGATAACTTCTTCTTCAAAGAAATCTTCCTCATCTTCACTTTCTTTTTCAACTTCAACAATTTCAACCTTTTTACGTTCGACAGGCTTGTCTTCATAGACTTCAACTGACTCATCTACTTTTTCTGAATTAAAAAAAACGAAGTAAACAAGTCCAAATATTGAAAGTAATAAAAGTAGTTTCTTCATAAATTGATCCCCGTGATAGTTATACACTACCAAGAAAAAAACTCAAGTCACTTAAAAATTTTACTAAGTTAGAGCTTACTTCGCGTGTTTTTCCCAAGCATACTTAAGCTTTTCTTCGAAATCTTCGGGTTTCCAAGGCTTTACGAGATAATTACTAGCGCCAGCATTAATTGCGTTAAGCATGTCACCTACATCATCAACGGTAGTAACCATTAAAAAAGGGGTATTTTTATACTTTGGCATTGCTCTTACAGCAAGTAAAAAATCATACCCTGATTCTTCAGGCATATTCCAGTCAGAAAGTATAAAATCAATTTTTTCTTGAGCGACTACTGTCTTTGCTTCAGAAACATTAGATGCTTGAAAAACATTTCCTTTGAATCCCATTTGAGAAAGTTGGTGAATGGCCATTTTTCTCATACTTTCTAAGTCATCAACTACTAAAAAATTAATTTCTTTTGGAACTTCAATCATCAGTTTTTTCATACTTTATATAATCCTCGTGTTTTTTCTTATCAAATTTTACCAAGAGCTTGCATTTCGAGCAATAGGACTTTTAACTTAAATTTTTTATAATCTGAGTAGCAAAATCCTTTTTAATTTTTATGCAATTTTTACGAAATTAGTGTTAATTTAGCAGCACATGAAAATGAACAAAAATGAACGAGCTGAATATATTCTTGAAAAGCTCGAAACCCTATTTCCAAAGACCCCTATTCCTTTGGATCATAAAGATCCTTATACACTATTGGTTGCCGTTTTATTGTCTGCTCAATGTACCGATGTCCGAGTAAATCAAGTTACTCCGAAATTATTTGAGCTTGCAGATAATCCTTTTGATATGGCCAAAAAAAGAGTTGATCAAATTGAAAAAGTAATCAAACCTTGTGGACTTGCGCCAAGAAAATCAAAAGCAATTAAAGAATTATCAAGAATACTTGTTGAACAATATAACGGTGAAGTACCTCAGGATATGGAAGCACTTGAACAACTGCCTGGAGTTGGTCACAAGACAGCTTCAGTAGTAATGGCCCAATCTTTTGGTGTCCCGGCCTTTCCTGTAGACACACATATTCATCGCCTGGCCCAACAGTGGGAATTAACGAATGGAAAAAATGTTGTTCAAACAGAAAAAGATTTAAAAAGATGTTTTCCAGAAGATAAGTGGAATAAACTTCATCTTCAAATAATTTTTTATGGAAGAGAATATTGTCAGGCCAGAAGTTGTGATGGTCTTAGTTGTGAAATATGTAAAACCTGTTTTCCCAATAGAAAAAGGCCAAGAAAGGCAAAAAAATAATATTAGAACAAGGACCCTCTCATGAAACCACTAAACACCACAAAAAAGCTTGCTCCAAACCCTACTGATGCTCCTAAATACCCTACAGAAATTAACTCAATTTCTGGAGATAAAATAACATTAGGTGATCCTAAAGTTACACGGGCACTGGTTGCTTTGATGAATCAACATGCAGTTATTGGTGGTGCTGCCGCTCACTGGGGAGGACCTGCTGCCTTTGCTGAGATTATGTCTGCTCTTCATGGCTATATGTTTAAACACTCAACAACTTGGTATGAAAAATATAATTTTGTTAATGATGCTGGTCATGCAGAAAATGGAATTTATGCTTTAAGAGCAAATTTAGGATTTGATAACTTAACTTTTGATGATCTGAAAAAATTTAGATCAATCGAAAGTAAGTTAACTGGTCATGGTGAAGCTCATTTAAATCCTGAGGGAGTTTTTATTTCTAATGGCCCATTGGGTTCAGGTCTTCCTCAAGCACAGGGCCTGGCGATGGCGGATAAATTAATAGGAAATGAGAGAACAACCATATGTGTAGTTTCAGATGGAGCAAGTATGGAAGGCGAAGCTAAGGAATCTTTCGCCGCTATTCCAGGATTATATAAAAAAGGAAAATTAAATCCATTTTTATTAATTATATCTGATAACAATACAAAGCTTTCTGGAAGAATTGATCAAGACTCATTTAGTATGTCTCCAACTTTTGAATCTTTAGAAGAGTTAGGCTGGGATTATAAGTATATTGAAAATGGTCACGATCTCCAAGCAATCTATCAAGAACTTGAAAAATCAATTGCAAAACTAGAATCATCACCAGATAAACCAATTGCATTAGTTTTTAAAACAGTAAAAGGTTTTGGAGTTAACTCTACTGAACAAGCTGCTTCTGGAGGACACGGATATCCATTAAAACCTTATGATAGCGCTTTAAATCAGTTTATAAATGAAATATTTAATGGATCAACACCTGAAGAGTTTTCAAACTGGGCAAATGAAATACTTTCAAACAAGCCACAAGAAGAATCTAATTCAAATGAAATTAAAAAAGAAAAAGTTCAAGTGGGATTTTCACAGGCCTTAAATGAACTTGCTAAGGAAGGACTTCCTGTTGTTAGTATTTCTGCTGATCTTCAAGGATCAACTGGAGTAGCTGGCTTTCAAAAAGAAAATAATAAAAACTATATAGATATTGGTGTTGCAGAATCTAATATGATTTCATCTGCAATTGGTATGGCCAAGCAAGGATTAATTCCAATTGTAGATACTTTCGCTCAATTTGGAATAACGAAAGGAAACCTTCCAATAATAATGGCCTCATTATCGCAAGGCCCAATAATTGGATTATTTTCTCACACTGGTTTTCAAGATGCTGCTGATGGAGCTTCTCACCAAGCAACAACATATTTTAGTGCATTAAGTTCAATCCCGAATGTAGATATTATAAGCTGTAGTTGTTCGAAAGAAGCATATGAACTGATGAAACAAACAGTTAGAAGTTATGCAAATTTAGTTGAGAGTGGAAAGACTCCGAACTCAACAATTTTCTTCTACGGAAGAGAAACTTTTTTACCAGAGCATTCTAACCAAACATATGATTGGAATAAGGCCCAAGTTTTAAGGCAAGGTAGTGAAGGCGTAATTGTAGCAACTGGACCGACTGTAGAAATTGCTCTCGAAGCTGCTAATGAACTTGAAAAACAAGGAAGAGACGTTACTGTTATTAATAATATTTTTGTTAACCGCCCAGATACTGAAACAATTGGTGAACAATTGAACAAAAATAATGGGAAATTAATTACGATAGAAGATCATCAAATTTTATGTGGAATGGGTTCAATGCTTTCACATTCACTAAGTACAAAAGGATATAACTTCGTCATTAAATCACTAGGAAATAATGGGAAATTTGGACAAAGTGCTTATAAGGCCAATCATCTTTATGCGCTTCATAAGTTTGATGCTACTTCAGTAATAGAAGCATTTAAAACAATAAGTTAACAATTGTCTGACATAACTTATTAAATAAAGGAATATACTACAGAAAGTGAAGGCCTATATAATATTGATCTTCAGTGCTGTTGGGCTGGCCTTTTATGCCGGAAATTTAGCGCTCAAAATGAGATCATCTCAAAATATTTCTGTTAAGCAACTCGATCAAATTGAGCGACTCAAACATACATTTGTCATTAAAACGACTCCTGCTGACTATATAAATTTCACAAGTATATATTTAACACCTTCTCAGTTAAAATTATTAAATCCATTGTATTTTTATCCAAAGGAAGATTTTGAAAGTTTAAATGTTCGTTCATTTTATGGAAATAGAGATTGCTTTAAACATTTACCTCAGTATAGTTATTTTGTTGAATATGAAAAAATGTATATTTGGGAAGAGTTTCGTTGCGGAAAAAGAGCATTTTTACCACGTGATTTTTTCTTAACTCCTCCTTTTTTACACCCCATAGGTAAAAGTTATGTTTATCTGGCATTACAGAGCAAAAATAGATCTTTTGAGAATAAAACATGGGTTCAATCGCATTTATCTTTTTTTCATGTCAAAGAGCTTCCAGAGTTAAAAGAAAAATATGGACCTTTTCCTCCAACCTTTGAGTTTTTATCTAATTTAAATACAGAAAACTTACAAGACATAATTGAAAGAGATGATTTTATTTTTACTGATCAATTTATTTTAAAAAGAAGTGGTGTACCGTTTTTTAGCAATATTGTTGGAATGGAATATAGAATGTTTACATTCAAACAACTCAATACTTTCCTAGCAAAATCAGCTTATCAAATAACTAATAATTTAAAGTCGGCAACTTGCCTTTATAGAGAAGGAAGAATTTGTTGGAGATATAGTGAGCAACATATTTTTTCTGTTACAAATAAAGCATCATACATTCTTTTAATTATTATAGTTCTCGCCATTTCTTCTATGATAGTAGTGGTAATAATAAAATTTAGAGATCAAAGATTAGAAGACCAACAAAAAAGACTTGCGCTACGTGTTTTATCCCATGAATTTAGAACTCCAGTTACGACACTACTATTGCTAATAGATAAGCTTAGTAAGAATTACGATAAATATGATGGTGAAACTGTCGAAGGGATATTAAAAATTTCAGGAGAAGTCCATAGGCTGCAAAGGTTAGTTGAAAAAAGTAGAAGTTATTTAACTTTAGATAATTCTAAAAATTCACACATTAATATGAGAAAAATAGAATCTTTAAATGAATGTCTTGAAGAAAATGTTTATTTAAATCAAACAACTGAAGAGAATGTAAAATATATTGAAAATCCTGATGACACAGAAATTACAACCGACCCATATTGGCTAAGTATTTGCCTTAAGAATTTAATTGAGAATGCTTTGAGACATGGTCAAGCTCCAATAATTGTATCATTTCAAAATGATAATAAATCTGTTCGCATATCAGTTAAAGATCAAGGAAGTTGTGAGTTTAAAAGTATAAAAGAAATGACCAGAGAATTTATAAAGGGAAGCAGTTCTGAAGGAACTGGCCTTGGTCTAAATATTGTTCAAAAAATAGTAGGTGATTTAGGTGGAAGAATTGAGTTTAACAACTCTCCTACTGAATTTATAATTGTATTAAATAAATAAGCTTTCTGAGAATATGAAAGTAAAGGAGTAAGTTTTGCAAAAAGTAATGATCATAGAAGATGATCCCACTTTAGGGCCATCCTTAAAAGAACACCTTCAAATGGAAAGTTTTGATGTTCACCTTGCTCCAAATATAGCAAAAGCAAAAGAGCTTACCGAGAATAACCAATTTGAATTAATTATATTAGATTGGATGCTGCCAGATGGACAAGGAATTGACTTTCTAAGAGATTTTAGAGCTACAAACTCTAGGACTCCAGTAATCATGCTAACTGCAAGAACAGAGCTCATAGATAAGGTTCTAGGTCTGGAAACAGGAGCAAATGATTACCTCACTAAACCATTTGAGCCTAGAGAACTAATCGCAAGAATTAGAGTCCAATTAAGAGGGCTTGAGAATATAAAAGAAGATACTTCAAATGGGCAGATCTCCTATGGACCTATTTGGATTGATTCAATTGAAAGAAAAGTTAAATTTAATGACGTTGAAATTGAAATGACAAAAATGGAATTTGATCTAATAAGACTTTTAACAGAAAACCCAGGTAGGGCATTTTCAAGAGAAGAGTTATTAAATAAGGTATGGGGATTTGAAAATTACCCTACTACAAGAACTGTTGATACTCACGTTTTACAACTACGACAAAAGCTTAGTGATGAAATTATCGAAACACTAAGAGGCGTTGGTTACAGACTAAAAAAATTGTAATAATTACAAAGTTAAGGGGTTTGAGATATAGTAAAAATTTCAAACCCAAGACACACGGCATCAAAAATAACATTTCTATCCAAACAATTAACAATTCTTTTTCAAATCACTGACACATCTAACAATCAAATATGACAAACTAGTTTCAGACAAATCGAGAGAAATGAATCTCTCGCTTAAAACTGAGGTTAATTCATGGCAAGAAAAAGATTCATCTCTACTCCCTCTTCTCACACAGACTCAACAAAGAGAGATGAATCCCTAACCTGGAGGTCTAAACATATTTGGTTAGTGCAAGCAGAAAAAAAGAAAACTCCCTTCCTAATTTCCTTAAATCTGCTGACGAAGGCGTCGTATGACGTCTTCGCACTTACCAAATTTTTTAATCAATCCCCTGACTTTAAAGGAGAGGCCTTTATCCTCCCTGAAAGTAATGTCTCCTTTAAAGTAATTTATAAAAGTGTTGCAAATAAAAGGGTGAAGTTGAGTAATTCACTTCACCTTTTTATTAAAAAACTACAATTAAAATTATCAACATTTGTAAAAGAAGCGGTCGATACCCTACATTGGAACGTTCAATCAGCTCGTTTTCTCAATAGAAAACCCGTCCCTGCTTTCATTTTAACCAGAGACTGACTGTTCCACTCAGTCTCTCTCCCTTCTTTTTTTATTTTATGAATAATGGCCCTAATATTAGGGCCTTTTTATTCCGAATAAAAATCATGAAAACTATTAAATATACAATACTTTTACTTTTTTTATTCTCATGTTCAACCCTCAACCGAAAGATAGCATCAGAGCATAAATATCTTCGAGACTGTAATGAAGCTTTAGGCAATATGATGACCGGTTATTATAGATATGCTAGAGATTTTGATGAAATGATGAAACGTTATGTTCCTGTTGAAGGAGATAATAGAAAGCAATTCTTTGAAAGAAACGGTCAGATTAGTTGGAGCTACGGTAAGAAAATTTGGAGAATGCTGCAAAGAAAAGCTAATGCCGTTAAAGTTTTAAAATTTAAACCTGGTCAGGTTAATATTAGTCCTTCAAAGGTAGTTGGAAAAGAGCTTATAGTCTCAAATAGGATAGCTGGACTTTTAATAAAAACTAGTGAGTTTACAAAAAAGAAAAACTTTCTAGCAGGATGGTATAGCTTTTTTAAAGATAAAGTGAACTCAAATAGATATCCAGCAGTATTAAGATACAGAAAAGATAATGTTTTAGAAGAATCAGTTATACTACCTAGAGCTCTTAAGGAAAAAGAACTAGATGTTAATGTTGATGACTTAGATATAGATCTCGATCCAGATAATCCAGATGTTCTATTTGAAAATTTACCTAAAGACCTTTCATATAGAGAACTAGAACTAGATTTAGAGAGTGCTCAACATAATAAGAGAAATTTATTCACATTTGAAGATGATGACTTTGGAGATATCGGTGGAGACCTTCCAGATGATGATGTTGGAAATAAAAAACCAAGTTTTAAAACTACTGATGGAGCTCATGACAAACTAGATCCGAAGAGAAAAATTGCCATTGAGAAGTTAAGAGAGTCAAAAGATAATTACCTTAAGGTTTTAGAAAGAGTTAGAAGATACCCTAAAAGAAGAGACGCATTCATTAAGCAATCAGCTTCTTTAGAACTAAATTATATAACTTTAAGATCTTTAGAACCTGAAATAAAAAGAGTTAGTAAAGAAGGTGAAGACTTTACCTTTATATACCATGAAGTAGATCTTGAAACAGGTGAAGTAGTCCAAAGACCTAGAGATATCAATTGGGGAGATGACTACTATAATACTGTTAACAGCTTTAAGGAAAGATTAAAAGCACTTGAAGGTAGTGGATTTAGATTTGGAATTGGAAGACGTGACCCAGGTTTAATTGAAAAATTAGAAATTCAACAAGCTAATGATATAGAAGTTCTTAAAGCCTATTTAAAAGATCTTAACACGCATTTAAAAATGACTTCCCTTGATCCAAATGTAGACAATGACGTTATTGTTAAAGCAATTGATAATATTAAAGAAATTTTAAATAGAAAAGATAGGGCCTTTCACCCATCTGATTTAATCATTGAAAAACAAAGAAGAAAGAAACTTTATTCTGAATTAAAATATTTTGCAGATTATAATACAGGTGTGTCTTATTTTTGGTCTAGGTTTTCTAGATTCTTCAAAAAATTTGTACTACGAAAAGATGTAAGTAAACCAGATGATTTTGAAGATTTATTTGGTCCTAGTGAATATAGAAATGTTGAATATTCTGTATCTCCTTTTGCTCCTCAATCCCTTGTCGTAACTCCCCTTCTTGGAGCAAGTGGATTATTTGCAGCACTAAATACATTCTCAGATAAAAACTATTCATTACCAGCTTTAATAGATGCTGGACTTAAATGGATTGAAGAAAGAAAAGATGCTTCTCTTAAGAAAAGAAATGAATGTATTGAAGCATATGATAAAGACGTTTTTTCTGAATGTATCTCCGAGTATGTAGCACTAACATATACTGAAATTGAAGATATGATCTTTTATAAAAACTATGATGAATTCTTCAATGAAAAAGGTGATATTATTCCACCTAAAAAACCTAATCCAGACGATGGAAACACTGGTGATGATAATTCTGAGCCACCTAAACCTAAGTATAGAACTCTTGGATATTATAACTTCAAGCTAATTGATGCTAAATTTGAAGCGATTCAAAAAGAAGTTAAATCAAAAGGAGCAGGATTTTATATAAATAATTTATTAAAAAGAAAAATTGTTCAATACAAAAAAGATCTCCTAGAAATACAAACAATCTGGTGGGATTATTATATGAATGAAATCAGAAAGTCTGATGTTCAAAGACTACGAAATAAAATGGCAGAAAACACTGCTGTAGAAATTGAAATTAAACTGATCACAATTTTAAAAGATGGAAGTTATGATCAGTGTTCGCTCTTATGGGGTAAAAACTATAAAAAATGTGTGCTTCTAAAGATTTTAGGAAATAAAGATTGGCACCTACTATTTCCAGGTATCAGACCGGGAATTAAGCTTGATGATCTAGATATTGGCGATGGATGTGACGGCGATGACTGGGACTGGGGTTCTGGAGATGATGATGACATCGATTTAGGAGACTTAATCTTAGAAAGTGATGGAAGAAATGATAAGTGTGATGATTTTGATTTCGACTCTTTATTTGAAGATGATGAAATCTTTCCTGATATATTTGGAAATAGTGTTGATAGTGTAGAAGAAATGTTTGAGTCAGGAACACCTAAAGAGCAAATTGAAGACTTCAAAAAAGTACTCGATGATAAACTGAATAAGTTTAATGAAAATAAAAATACATTTAGACGCGATTTCAGAGATACAAGAGTAAATGGAAGACAAGGTGCTTTTGAAGAAGCTTTTAAAGACGTCGATTAATTAAAGAATTTGTAACGGATCAACATCGATTTTATACGAAGTGCCAGCTGTTAAGCTGGCATTTTTTTCGAAATAAGATAGGACATTGTGAATTTCGTTCCTATTATCTCCTTTCAAGCTTAAACACCATGTGAATTGATTGGCCTTTTTCTCAATAAATGTAGGAGTAGGTCCCATTAAAGTAACTGAATACTTATTATGATTTATTAAGGACTTTAAAAGATTTGCCGTTTTATTCGAATCTTCCATAACTTTTTGTCTAAACCTAGATGTAAAATATAGACAGCTTAGATAATTAAATGGTGGTAATTCACAGATTTTTCTCATCTCAAGCTCATATTCAAAATAGTCATTAAAACTATGAGATTTTACATACTGAAATAATTTAATTTCAGGGGCAAATGATTGAATCAATACTTTAGATTTACCTCCATATCTTCCTGCCCTACCAGAGACCTGAACTAACTGCTGATTTCCAAGTTCTATTGCTCTGAAATCAGGAAAGCTCAATTGAGAATCTAAACCTAAGACAATGACCAAATTAACTTTTTCAAAATTATGACCTTTTGAAATCATTTGAGTTCCAACTAAAACATCAATATTACCACTATGAAAATCATTTAATCTTTTTTCTAAATCATTAGTTGTTTTAATTTCATCTCTGTCGAATCTTTCAATTTTTTTGCCTGGAAAAAGATTATGTAAAACCTCTTGAACTTTTTCTGTACCAAAACCCTTTTGCAACAAAGCTATATTAGAACACTCTGGGCACATTTCGGGCAGAGGGATTTTGTAATCACTATGAGAGCTTACAAGCATATTTTTACTTTTAAAATATCGTAAAGCTGTATCTGTGTTTGGATCTGTAAATTTATATCCACACGACCGACACTGAATATAATTAGAAAAGCCTAATCTATTTACATATATTAATACTTGTTCATTATTTTCAAATGCTTGTCTAATTTCATTTATAGACTCAATAGAAAAAGGCCAATTATCATTATAAAAATCTTCTTTTTCTTTTTGTCTTCCATCAATTATCTCTACATCTGGAAGTCTAGCACTACCAATTCTTTGTTTTAGTTCAAAATAATCCTGAGAGTTTTTATATTTAAAATTATAATAATTTTCTAATGAAGGAGTCGCTGAGCCCAAAATTACGGGACAATTGTTAATCTGGGCCTTCTTTATGGCCACATCTCTGCCATTATATGGACATCGATCATTTTGTTTAAAAGACTGATCATGTTCTTCATCTACAATAACTAGGCCCAAATTATTGGAAGGTAAAAAAACAGAACTTCTTACACCAATAATTAAACAAGGAACAGGTGCCTCTTTTAATGACTTCCACATCATATACTTTGCTGAAGAGTTAACACCGCTATGATAAGTATATATTGGGCAATCAAGATAATTTTCAAATGTAGAAGTTAGTTGTGGAGTTAAGTTAATTTCAGGAATTAAAAATAGCGCTGACTCTCCTCTACTTAGAGTTTTTTTTATCAAACTTAAGTATATGGCCGTTTTACCACTTCCTGTAATCCCATGTATTAAGGCCCGAGAGAATCCATTACCTATTCTAGAAATTAAACTATCTCTAACTTCACATTGTTTCTTTGTTAACTCAAATGGAAGGGCCTCCCCCTTACCAATTTTTGGATTTGATTCTCTAGGTCTTTTTAAAAGCTTAGGTAAGCAATCATAAACAAGTAATCCTAAAGAGTAGTGATAATATTTACTCATCCATTGAAAAAGCTCCAACTCTTTTTGAGAAAGATTAAAGTTCTTATCTAGTTTATCGATAATAGGTTTTAGATTAAATGCTTTTTCTTCTTCACTTAAGTCCTCATATTTCAGCCCATGGGCCACAATAATCCCTTTTGATGCCCGTTTTCCTAGTGGTACCTCTATTAACTCACCAATTTCGACTTTCATCTCATCAGGGACGCTATATGTAAGTATTGAATTTTGACCAGGTATTCTGGTTGCGACTTTGCAATAGGAACTCATAATTTCTACATCCTAGCACATATAGATTGATTTGTTTGCTATTTTCTCGTATGAATAATTATGAATACCATTGCAAAGCTTCTTATTAGAGTATATCAGCTAACTCTCTCATCTATAATTGGTAGAAGTTGTAGGTTCCATCCGAGTTGTTCAAACTATGCTATGGAGTGCTATAATAAGTTTAGTTTTTTAAAGGCAACAAAATTAAGTTTTTTTAGAGTGATTAAATGTCATCCGTGGAATGAGGGTGGGATCGATAATCCACCGGAAAAATAAAAGGGCCTAATGGCCCTTTCAATATTAAGCTAAAATATCGTATGGTCTGATAGTTTTTCTACCATTTGCCTTACATTTCTTTTGAGCTTGCTCAACTAGCCAGTAAACGTACTCGTTCATAGCGTCGATAGCATCAGAAGAAACATTGTATCCTTTTCCTCTTAGAGCATCTTTAGTTTTAGATCCAACTAATAACATTTCTTTTTTCTTTGTAGCTTTTTTCTTGGCCATTTTCATTCTCCTATAGAATTAATGTTTTTGAATATTGAAATATTGTATTGGCGACATTCCTAACTCGTCAAGGCTGTAAAAGCTGTTTTTTATAGGTTTATAGTACTTTTTAACTGATTTTAACGAAAAGCTAATCCAGAGTTTATTGCTATGTTATTTTTTTTTACCAATTTCTTTAATCTTTATTTGACGTATTAATGAATAGTAATTTCAAAAAATCACTTCGCTGATGAGCAGCTAGCACTTCCTAAAACACAGAATTGAGCACAAAAAGGATGATTAAGAAATACACTTTTATCCTTAGATTCTTTAAGACTATGACCCAGCTCAAACTGTTTATCATAAGCTAATAAAGTACAAGGAAGAACCACAGGAGAACTCTCTGCCTTTCTTTTAACAATCATTCGTTCACTAGCACACATTTGATCAGAAGGAGACTTTTTAAGAATGTCCCAACACTTAATAGTAATCTCTGGCACATCTTTATTTAGATCCATTTCGGGAAATACTACAAGTTTTTCATCTAAGTTTTGAATTAAAATATTTTGACTACTTAATAATTCTCTATATTTTACCTTGGCATCTTCTAAATTTTCATTAGAGAGTGACCTTCCGGCAATTGAAAGATTAAAATTGTTCTCATATAACCACTTAATATTTTCTATCGTTGGCCAAAATACTCCAAAACCTCTTTCTTTTTCATGCAATTGTTCAGTGTAATGATCTAACGAAACTCGAATATGTAATTTATCTTTGTATATATTTTTAAGATCTATCAATTTATTCTTAAATCTAGGCATTGCTTTATAAGCATTTGTAAGAACAAGTACATCAATTCCAGAACTAAGAACTTTATCACAAATATTTATAATATTTGGATTCAAAAAAGGCTCTCCACCAGTTAATCCAACTAAATTTACATCTAAAAAGCTAGATTTAACTTCATCTAAAAAAGGTGAGATATCCTCGACATTTATATAACTCAATTTATCGTTTCTAGGATTAGATTCAATATAACAATTTTCACAACTTAAATTACATTGTGATCCAGTATTAAACCATAGAGTTTTTAAGCTTTCTAACTTAACACTTGCTCTCGGAGTCCCATCAAGTGTGATTTTTTCATTTTGAAATTTATTTGAGTTCATTCAAGTTCCAGTCATAATCAAAAGTATCTGAATCTATTTTATTTTCACTAATTAACTTCTGCATTGAAGAATCACTCGTCAAATAAGGTGCAATAAATTTATAAAATGTTCCGTACTTTTCTTTAAAATCATCTCCATACCATTTAAAAATTTTCGAATATCTAAGCTCTTTTTTAGAGCTATTAAAATAGTTTTTATTCGGATTATTCAGAAAATTTTTAGCTGCGAGATTAAGCTGATCATCTAATTTGGTTGGAATAAATGCCTCTTCAAGCAATGAAGGGCAACCAATTGATGCACAATTCACAGCAAAATGAATCCTTGGCTCATTAAAGTTTTTTCGAATTAAATTGTGTTCAATATTATCTAGATGCATTTTCTCACCTAGCAATTGTATAAATTTAATTTTCCAAGTATTTTTAAAAAAGCTGCCTACTTCTTTTATTGATTTTACTGGATATTTATCAATAATTAATTTTATTGTAAAAGCGTTGTAGGAATTAATTAGAAAGGCAAGTCTTTGATTAGAATCCCAATTCTTAAACTCATTTTTTTTCACAGACTCCAGTTCTTTTAAATACTCTAAAAAACTTTTGTCGTCCTTTTTTAAAGCATTATACTTAACAAATGTTTGTTTATCTTTTCTTACTACGAATTTTTTTAATACTTCATTTAATTTTGTATGATTATGATCAAAAGCATGAACATTTAAAGAAAGTAGAAATAAAATAAACAACTTTAACAACAAGAATTACCTCCGCTCTTTTGCTCATTTAACTTAGGATTTGATTTATTATTAGAAAACTCTCCTAAGTGAGTACAAAAACTCCCCTCAATTGCAAAATGTGAATTATATCTAGAATATTTAATCATTCTGGCCGTATTTCCATCTACAGGAATTGGAGTATTTTTTTCAAAAGTATAGTCCTTATCTAAAATAAACTTTTCAGGAGACTCTTCTATTGTTCCAAGGTATTTAATTTTAAGGCCATAATCTTCCTGACCTCTCTCTAATTTTTCATGCTTAAATAGTCTATATGTTATAGAATAAAATTTATAACCTTCAACTTTTGACTCTAGCTCAGGATTATTAACTGTAATGAGTGCACTTTCAACGACTCTTGGATCTTTAAAACCTACTTCTTTGGCAATCTCTTCAAAATCATTCCAATATAGGGCCCCTGAAAGACATTCTCCATATAAAACTGGATCATCGACTAGTTTTTGAGGAATTCTTCTTGATGCATAAACATCAGAAAAATACATCTCTCCACCTTCATTTAGTAAATTGTAACAATCTTGAATTACTTTTTTCTTATCTTTAACCAGGTTGATAACACAATTTGAAATAATAATATCAAAAGTATTTTGTCCAAGATCCAACTCTTCTAATTTATCAATATTACCTTTTAAAAAAGTTACATTACTTTTAGTATGTCCAAACTTTTGAGCGTGATATTCAATATGTCTATTTGCAACATTTAACTGCTCATCGGTCATATCAACTCCGACTACTCTTCCTTCTTCACCAGTTAATTTAGAAACTAAATAGCAGTCTCTACCACTTCCACTTCCAAGGTCTAAAACTTTTGTTCCCTTTAAATTATCGGGAATAGTTAATCCACAACCGTAGTACTTACTCATTACTTCATCATGAATTTGAGCTAATGCTTCTTTTATATGTTTTGGATAACTAACTACTGTGCAACAAGCATTTGTTTTTAAATCATCTGATTTTTCTAATTGTTTACCGTAATAATCTTTAACTTGGTCGTGTATATCAGACATATTTTGCTCCTTAAAACTCAATATCAATCAGTGTAATGTTTGATTTATTTGTTACAAATATTTATAAATAAATTAATAACTTGGTAAATAGAACTCGTCGAGTATATAATGAGCTAAAATTATAGAGGTCCTATCTT
>CAXHCD010000007.1:0-81848 GCA_964015265.1 uncultured Oligoflexia bacterium | reverse complement strand
GATTGGCACTAGTCTCGTGGGCTCGGAGATGTGTATAAGAGACAGAATTAAAGGTGATCAAAAATTAATAGAGCTTCTTTCTAGACAGGAAAAAAAGTTAATAGTTAGAAAAAAGAATAATTATGTTCGAGTATTAAGTAGGGTTGAAGGAGTTGTACTAAATTCAATCTTAGCAATGAATGTAAAACCATCAAAATTTATTGTAAGACTTGGAGATGATAACGAGGAATTAGAAGGAGCACAGATACGATGTCTTGGTCACAGCTTTGAAAAAAGAGTTATCTCTCATTGTAATTTACTTGTCCTTGAAGATAAAGAATTTGAAGTAGATATAGATATTTGGGATTTAGATGGAGCAGAGGGGATAATTTCTGATTATTTTTATTCAGGTGAGGAGAAAACATTTTTAACATCATCATTTGCGTCATTTTTACAAGGTATTATTAATGCTGGAAAGGATAGAGTTACAACACCATTTGGTGATACATCAAGAATTAATGCTAAAAATCAATTATTAGGAGGTCTTTCAAATATAGCAGGAAATGTGAGATCTAAAATTGTTGAATCTGGTGAGAAAAATCTAACAATATCTTATGTAAACTCAGGAAAAAGAGTTCTTGTATTCTTTAATAAAACCTTAAATTTAAATAAGGAGAAATCAATTTGAAAAAGTTATTGATATTTACTCTTTTACTAAGTTTTTTTGGATGTTCTAGTCTTAAAAAAACATTAGTTTATAGCTCATTATCTGGAGCAATGAGTGGAGCAGCGGCCGGAGTTCTTCTTAGTCCAAATAAAGAAAGTAGAGGTGCTAATGCTTTAGTCTTTGGCCTAATTGGAGCAAGTGTAGCAGCACTTACTGGTTATACTCTTTATCAAGATGATCCAAGAAACTATAAATTAAAACATATGCTTAAAGATAATAAACCAATTAATCCAAATGAAATTGAGTTGGGACTTGGTGATATAAAAATTGATGCTAATCTTGAAAAAAAAGAAGCTTATAAAGTTCCTGTTAAGGATCTTCCAAAAGAGCTTAAAGGAAAAGTTAATAAACAATACTTAATTAAATATAAGTCTAAGGAAAGATATGTAAAAAAAGGAAATAAGACTTTTTATATTCCAGCGTTTGAAGTTTTTGAACATGCTTATGATGAAAAGCATGGAGAAAGTGAAGATGCAAAGTAAAAAAGCAAACTCAGATCTAGGTTTAGGTGAGTTCATTGTTCCAATTATTGATTTATTATCAATAATAATTATGAAGGTAGCGGATTTAGTTGGAGTTTTATTAATGTATTTATTTAATCAGGTGTTTTTTAATAACAAAAAAGAAGAAGATGTAAAAAAGATAGAAAGAGAAGATTTATCTATTAAAAAATCAACATTAGATGATGATGCTCTAGGTTACTCTGTTGGAAGAAAAAGAGTTATTAAAGTAAGTGAGATTGAAAAGAAAAGACATTCTATGGTTTGTGGAGCTTCTGGCTTTGGAAAAACTGTCTTATTAGATGTTCTACTTTATGATGATCTAAAAAATGATAGGCCTGTTATATTTATAGATCCAAAAGGAGATAATAAATCTTTAAATCAATTTATAAATTTATGTAAAATAACTGGAAGAGATTACCAAATCTTTTCAAAAAGTTATTCTGGACATGGGTCAATAAGTTTAAATTCAGCTAAGGAAGGAAGTTTTACCAATGTCGCTGATAGGATACACTATTCATTTGATTGGTCTGAAGAGCACTATGAGATTTTATGTTATAGGGCCTTAAAAAAATCTTGCAAGCTTCTTAAAGAAAAAAATGAGCTTATATCTTATGAAAAAATCTTAGATACGCTTATAGAAAATTCTAATCCTAAAGATAAAGATCGAATTTTTGATAGAAAAGACATTGAAGGAATAATAACTAGGTTAGAAAACATCATAGATTCAGATTTTGGAGATAAACTTGATGCAAAAGGACTATCTTTTAAAGAAATCTGGCAGAGTAAAAAATGTGTCTATATTGCTCTTCCCGTTTTAGGATATCCAAAAATAGCTAGAAGTCTAGGTAAGTTATTCTTAGGAGATCTTTCTTATAGTGCTTTTGAAGCTTATGATCAATTAACTGTTGAAAATGAAAAAAATCTAAATCCTGTTGGTATTTATATTGATGAACTATCTGCTGTAATAACAGATGAGTTTATTGAATTATTAAATAAGTGTCGAGGGGTTAAAATGGAGCTTAACTTTGCTTTTCAAAGTCCTAGTGACATTAAAAAGATAGATCCAGAATTATTAGAGCAAATCTTTGAAAATACTTCAAATTGGTTTATAGGAAAACAAAGAATGGAAAACGGAGCAAATGTTTTTTCTGAAGCGATTGGAACTATATTAGGAAAGAAGCAAACTATTAGAGTAGAGGATGGAGTAGAAAAAGATCAAGGAAGTCAAAGAAAGGTAGAGGAGTTAATTGTTCATCACAATATAATAAAAAATTTAAATGTAGGACAAGGAGTACTATTAAGACATTCACCGACAAAAATAGATCTAATTAACTTTAAATTTATTGATCCAATAACTGTATCTAAAAATGTTAGATTTTTAGAAAAAATAGGTTTTTTAGATAAAAAAGAAAGTGCAGTTAAAAATAAAAAAGGAGTAAGTTCAATTTTATGAGTTTATTTATTCCAACAGAAAGACATATTCAAATATTAAATGAGATTGGTAGATGGAAGATTATTTCACTTAGAGAGCTTTTTAATCAAACAGGAGCAAATATAATGTATTCTCCGTTTTGTAGAACTTTAAAAAAGCTAGAGATTGAAGGACTTGTAAAGTCTCACAAGGGACATAGAAGAAAAAAATATTTTAGTTTGTCTTTAGACGGGGGGAAGTTTTCAAATTATAGCTGTCCATATGCTGAGAATAAAAAAGAGCTAAGACATGATGTGATTTCAAGTAATGTACTAAGGGAATTGCTTGATTACAAAAACTTTAAATCAGGACATATTGTAGTTGAGGATTTAGATCTAATTCCAGATGCACTCATTTACGCTAAGAAAAATGAAAAAGAGTACTCTTTAGCAATAGAAGTGGAACTTCATCAAAAGAGCAAAAAAAGACTCATTGATAAATACTCACGCTATGGAGATTCTCACATATTTAACTATTGTTTATATGTGACAAACAAAAGGGCAATTTATGACTTTTATAAAAAAACATTAACTGAGATGAATGAAAAAGTTCAAGAAAAAATCATTATCTTAATGGATGAGAATTTAATGGAGCATCAATTTGATTATTTGAAAGTAACACTTTGGTTTAGAGGTTCAAATAAATCATTTGATGAAATCTTTTCTTAGAAGGTCACATGATTGTCACTAACGAGTCACATAAGGTCACAGTCGCCTCGCCCCTGCCGAATTTCTTTAATGTTATTCGCAATTTATACACCCCCCAGATTGACCATCCCCCCTTAACCAGTTTCGTGGGTATGGTCAATCTGGTGCTATAAATTTTGAATATAAAGATAATGCGGCAGGGGCGAGAAGGAAAATTAATTAGAAAGTTAGGAGAAAAAAGTATGGAAGTAAAAGAAATAAAAAAAGAAGAGTTTGGAAAAAAGAAAAGAGGAAGAAAAAGAATAAAAGAGAAATCAAGAATAGAAGATCAAAAGAAATTTTTTATTGATTACTCTAGGGAGTCTAAAAAACATGCTTTAGTAGTTAAGTTAATTCATGAAGCAAATAAAAAAGAATTTGGACGAGACGTCGAGTTTAAAGATCTTGTTGATATTGCTTTAACGAAGCTAGGTACAAAAGATTTAGAAAGAATTAGAGAGAATTGTTTAACTAATGAGCAAAGATTAGAAAGGGCATGCGTTGAACATAACAAGAAGCATGGAACTAATTATGGCTCTGCTGATTTTGCTGTAAAACAACTTAAAATTAATTAATTACAAAGGAGATTTTATTATGAAAGAAAATATAGAATTATTTATGGGAAGACTTGGAAAAGATCCAGAGCTTTTTGTGCGGGGCCAAAGTCAGTTAAGAAGCTTTGAAACAAAGGATGGAAATACAAAGAGTTATGAAGAAATTTCTGCATGGCAAATTGGGTTTACCAATTTATAGGAAGGGGTTTTGATGAGTGTAAATTTAAGAAAAAATACACCAGACAATGCTCAGACTACGCGATATAGTAGTCCTGCGGAGGAAACATTAGAACGCTCAGCAAATATATTTGAAAATTTAAAATGGATGACGACTAACGAAGCTGCGGCTTATTTAAGAAAGTCTACTAATGCAATTAGAACGGCAGTATGTCGCGGACATATAAAGGCCCGAAAATTCAGAAGAAGACTTTATTTTAAACGGAGTGAACTTGATCGCCTTATTGAAACCTCAACAGTCATTGGAGGTAAATATGGCTATTAAGTCTTATGAAAAAAATGGACAAACGCTTTATCAGGTTTATGTAAATGCTAGGAGCAAAGTAGACCCTAAGCTTAGAGTCCAAAAAACAGTTTCTGATTTAAAATCCCATTCGCTAGCAAGACGAGAAGAGAATAGAATTCACCAAGAGCTTGGAAAAAAGCTACTGGAACTTGAAGGGCGATGTGATACTTGGGAGTCTGTGATTGAAAAATGGAAGCAAGAAGCTCGAAGTGGGTTTCTTGGCACTTATAATCCGGCAACAATTATGGATCATGTGGCCAGTCTGCATAAGTGGACTAAGGCTTGGCTTAAAACCCCAGCATCAGAGCTTGGTAAAGCACAAGGTCGTGACCTTGTTAAGAAGATGATCAATGCGGAGAAGTCTATCAGTTTCATTAAGAAGATAAAGAACACGGTTAACGTGGTCTATAACTTTGGAATTGAAGAAGGAATTATTAAAGGTGTTCATCAATCACCTGTCTATGGAATAAAACTCCATCAAAAACAGGAAAAAGTGCCTGACATACTCTCGCTTGAAGAAATTAAAAAGTTTCTTTATGAGGCAAAGAGGCAAGAACATCCTTGGTATCCAATTTGGGCAACAGCACTTTTAACAGGAATGCGTAACGGCGAACTCTACGCCCTAGAATGGGATGATGTGGATTTTGAAAATGATAATGTTCGAGTTTCAAAGTCTTTTAATAAAAGAACAAATGAGATTAAAAGTACTAAGGCTGGATATTGGAGAAATGTTCCGATGTCTCCAGAGCTTAAATGTTTGTTTATTAATTTAAAGTCATCTAATAAAGGGAAGTTTATTTTACCAAGATTCAGAGATTGGCAAAGAGGAGATCAATCAAAAATTATAAAAATGTTTCTGGTTGGTATTGGTCTTCCTAAAATCAAGTTCCACGCTTTGCGAGCTTGTTTTGCAACACAGCTTTTAGCTAAAGGCACAGCCCCTGCAATTGTAATGAAAATTTGTGGTTGGAGAGATTTAAAAACCATGGAGTTTTATATTCGAGTGGCTGGTGTAGACGAGAAAGGTGCTACTGACAACCTGAGTATTTTGCCTTCTAAAGTTGAGAATTCAGGCAATTTGGTTAGCTTTTTTTAGGTTTAATAAAACAAGGTAAGAGAGTTTACTTCTCTTGCCTTGTTGTTTTTTAGTCAGAATAATATACTTTACCTTTTACTTGTTTTATATACTGATAAGTTAGATATAAATAAAGATGGCAGACCTTTGTCATGTTAAGGTAATCAAGGATTAATATGAAGATGAATATAAAAAATGAACATGGTAGAACGAAGGTACTGGCCTTTGGTTTTGATCGATGTAACTTTGATTGTTACGTCGCCTCTAGGGTTAGTAATGAGTTTGAAATTATTTTTGCAAGATATGATGAACATGTAGATTTAAATGACTATGAGATTTGTATTATTCCGTCTGGGATTTTTGAAACAATTGAAAGAAGATCTAGTCTTATAACTGATGCAGTATTTCATAGTTATGATAAGCAAAGACTCTTAGAATTTGAAAGAATGATAATGAATTTTATAAAAAGTAAAAAAATTTTGATATTTTTAATTTCTGAAACAATTAGAAAACTTCGTCTGAATGATCTTAATACAAAAAAAATCGAAGATTCAGACTTGGCAAAAAAGTATTTGCTCGGATTTTTTCCTAATTCTAGCTCGAAGTTTGAAGAACCTCATTTAAAACATAACAAAAATGAGTTCCAAAAATATACTGAAAAATATGGAGTAGGAAAAACACTGATTATTCCTGACTCGTACTCAGAGAAAAAAGTTGAATATACTCGACTTATTTCCGATGGTAGTAATAATTATGGAGTCGAACTTTTAGAAAAAAAACTTTTTTTTCTACCGTATCATACGACACAGAAGAGTTTTGAATCTCTCTACAGCCTCATTACAATAACGATAGAATCAGTAACAAATTATATTCTGAATAATACAGTAAATATCCCTGACTGGGTGAAAAACTATCAATTTACTTCAGAGAAAAATTGTAATTTAAGAATTATTGAACTTGAAAAACAAATTGAAGTTGAGTCTAAAAAACTTGAGGAGCTTGAAAGATTCAAGTCAATACTTTGCAATCAGGGAGATTCACTCGTTAGTGAAGTAGTTAAGATATTGCGAAGTTTTTTTGGTCAAGAGGTTGATGATAAGGATGAAAAATTGGACGATTTTTCAATTTTAAATGAAGATGGCGTTGTTATCTGTAGCGGTGAAATCAAGGGCGTTTCAGGAAATTGCAAAAGAGCTTATTTAAGTCAATTAAATGCAAATAGAGATATGAAAGATTATCCTGATGAAATGAAGGGGCTGCTTATAATTAATGATAATTTAAAAAATAGGGATATTCGTAAGAAGTTTGAAAGTGAAATCCCAAATGATTGTTTGAAATATGCTATGAAGGAAAATATTAATATAGTAAGGACGATTGATTTGTTAAATATGATGAAAATTTATGAATTAAAGTCGATGCATGATCGAAAGTTATTTTTTAAAAAATTAATCTTGGGAGGCTCTGGCTGGTTAAAATGCGACGGAGAAACTATAGAATTAATTATTCCTAATTAATTTATTCTTCTATATAAGAGATATTTGAAGTGATCAAAAATTAATAGAACTCGATTTATTATTCTGTTTCTTTGCTTAATAGTTAGAGATAAGTATACTGAGTATACAGAATAAAAAGTTTAGTATTGAAAAGCATTTACTCTTATTTTATGACAAGATTAATTAAACATGGTATATTTAGTAGACTTTTGAAAAATGTTGAAAGATAGAGCTGAATAGAATGTTTAACTATTTGATTTTAAAATAATAAGTGGTAGCCTTGAAGGTTTTTTATACTTCTGAAAAAAAATTTAATAAAATAAAAGAAAGAGGTTTGGAAAAAACTTTTTCTTCTGAGGGCATGACTAAAAAAGGCTTCCTTTTGATTGAGGTGGCTCCTTCTCTTGGTAGTTTTTCTTTATATTGGATTGGTCCCAATTACTCTCTCCATTATATTACTGAAGATATTGTTGTATTTACTTCGAGTGGTTACTTGGAATGTGATTTAGAGATGAAGGGGTGGGGGTATAGCAGAGGCTTAAAATCAGATGACTATAGATATATTTCAAGCTTGAGAGGGAGGTTTCTAACAATTCTTAAAAATGAAGAAGCTTACTTATCCCTTTTGAGTGTCATTGATAAAGAGAGTTTTTTTAATGCTCTAAATTCGATTAGGGATTATGTATATTTTTCTAAAGAAAAACCTGAAACGAGCTTTTTAAATGAACTTAGTCAAAACAAGCTTTTTAGGGAAGAAATTTCACGTAAGCAATTAAAGTATTTACTAGAAAATGGGTATGATAGATTTGTTAGTCGTTTTATATATAAATCTAGTCTTATAAATTTTAATTACGAGAATATTGTAATTAGTCATAATTTAAAAGGTGCAGGTAAGTTAAACCTAGATTTCAATTTCACAAAAAAAGGAATTTATCCTTCTAATATTAAAGCAATAATTGGCAAAAATGGTGTTGGAAAAAGTCAAACATTGAAAGCTTTGAAGAAATTTGGATTAAGGTATCAATCTTTCAAAAAAGTTATTGCGATAAATGTGTATCAGGCAAAAAATCGCACTAATGACCCAAGCTTTTCGAACTTAAGAACAGATTTTGCGTCAAGAATAAATATTTTTTCTTCTATGATTCATCTTTTGAAAAATAAAAAAAAATATGAATATTTTAATACATTTGAAATTCTCAGAGAATTATTAAGTAAGCACTTTATGTGTGATGATATTTTGTTTGAAATTAATGGTGAGTTAAAAAGTGTGTTCCACATACCTTTTGGAGCAATTGATCAGATTAATACATTATGTGAGTTAAAATTTTATCGAAAAGATAAAGAGTTTAAATTAAGCACTGGACAAAATTATATTTTAGAAATGACTCTGCTTTTACTTTTGCATATTAACCAATACTCTTGTGTACTTATAGATGAACCAGAATCTTATCTTCATCCAAATTTAATTGTCTTATTTAAGAAGATACTTGAAGTTATTTTAGAAAAAAGCCAGAGTATTGCATTTATTTCAACTCATAGTATTTTTTTTATTCGTGAACTTCCTAAGGAGTCAGTAGTTGTAATATATGATCAAGACGGTAAACCACTATCGAGAGCAATTAATAAAGAAACATTCGGAGCAAGTTTAGACAGCTTGGCATCTGAAATTTTTTTTGATGAGGAAGTGGACAATAGCTTTGATGATTTTGTTGATGAGTATAAGACTAAGAATAAAAATGTAAAAATAGATGATCTAAAATCTGTTCCCACTTCTTTAGCAATGAGGATTTTATCAAAATGATCAGAGGGAGAGGTTATTTAAAGAACTATGTTTCTGGTGAAGATGATATGCAATTACTATCAAGGCGGCATCATTCTTTGAGGGGGTGGGAAACACAAGTTGGCCAACATAGTGATAATTACAGAACAAAATTCAGAAGGTGCCCTATTGCTAGAATATGGCAATATGACCCATTAATTCAATCTTATCACACGACTAGGAAAACAATTGAAGATCAATACTTTGATTTAATTGAATCAAATTTTTGTTATCTTTGTAGTTTAAATGAGCCAGGAACTTTTGATCATTTTCACCCATCTAGCTCTGCCCCTCAGTACAGTTTAACTAGACATAATCTTATTAGATGCTGTGGGAAGTGTAATTCGATCAAAACAGAAAGGCACCCAATATCCGATTTAAACTTAAAGCATCCTTATTTTGACAACGTATATAATGCAAATGAAGTATTGTTTGATGTTTATTGCAATGATTTTGATAAGAATGATGAGGGTGATATTATTTTTGATCTTGAGACCAAAGCAGCTGATAATTTGACTAATTATATGCAAGGTCATGTAAACCATGCGTTAGATGAGTTGAATATTAGTGAACGAGTTTCTTTAAGAGTAAATACACATTTAATTAAAATATGTAGAGAGTGGGGAACTTATGGAGCATCCAATCTTGAAATCAGGAATAACTTTATTGTTGCAAGAGACAGGGAATTTAGGAGTCAAAATTATAAGGAATACTTCGCTTATAAAATTCTATCTGGCCCTAGAGTTGTTTCTCGAATAACAAGATTGTTAAATCAGCCTTAAATACTAGAATGATATTCTCTTCGAGTTGATAGACTACGGTCGTAGTCTATTGTTATCCTAATTGAACTTTGGCTTACCTTGGCTTAGTGCTAGATTAAGCTATTGAATTGAATGGCTGTCGGTCGTTTCCACCATGCGACACGTGCAAAATGCGAAAGCATTTTGACGGGCGCTTTACCGGGATGCAATTGCAGTAGCGACAGCGCCTGCATTGCATAGACGGACAGATATAGTTTGAAGTTCTTCGATTTTTCCCAAAGTTCGCCTAGCATTCGCGGTAAAACAGGTGGAAGCACTTGGGAGGTCGAACTTTTTATTTAGTGGAGAGAAATGCCCAAGAGACCACGGACTCACCAACTAGAGACTGAGTCGAAAAATAAATTTAAGTCCTTAATACCTTCAACCTGGGTTGTTCGAGATATTGACGAAGATTATGGAATAGATCAAGAGGTGGAGATATTTGATGATAGTGAGAAAGCAACTCAGTATAAGTTCTATGTTCAATTAAAATCGACAGATGAAACTAATCCTAAAAAATACGTAAAGGAGCAGTTTAAGGTTGATACGTTGGATTACTTGGTAAAACAGCAGTATCCTGTTTTATTGCTAAAGTATGTAAAGATTGAGGATAAATGTTTCTATAAATGGGTTTTTGGTAAACATAAAGTTCCAAAGAAAAATGGGGCTAAAACTTATACCGTTTATTTCCCTACTGAGAATATTTTTGATGAAAACTCAGTTCATAAAATTGCTGAAGACGTAAAAAAATATTTGGATTTTAAAAATAAGAGAGTGAGCTTTCCCCTAAATCTTTCTTTAGAAATAGCTAACTCTTTTGTGAGTAAGCCTGATTTAATTTTTCAATGTGAGAAAATTTCAAAAGAAGGGTATCGCTATATTCATTTCTCTGACGATGGAGGGATAGGACGAATTTTAATTGAAAAGGATTCGTGTTTGGTAGACTTGGGAGCAGAGTCTTCAACGTTTGGTTTTTATTTATCTGAAAAAGACAGTGTTGAGACTATTTTTAATAAGATAGTTCTTGGAACTGGTATATTACTCTCTTTTAATAGATTTACTCAACTTTCTGCAGAAATGATTTCATTCGGATATACAGAAAAATCATTTTTTAAAGATTCCGAATTTGTAATTCCAATTTTAAGAACACTTTATGATGCGAATAAGTTTGAAGACCTTAAAAAAGTGTATGCCTGGATGCTAAGAGAAACCTCATATCCTGACGAAGTAAAAATGTTTGTTTTTCAGTTATATAAAAACTATCGTCGCACTTTAGAAGTAGAGGAGAAGCTGACCGAGTCATTGTTTTTAGAGAATTTACAATGTAGTTATGAGAAAAAGGATGGTCTTGTTGGTACTTCGTACTACAATCTAGGTAATTTCTATGGAAGTATTGGAAGAGATTATCTTTCTGTGAAGTTTCTCAATAAAGCACGAAAGTATGATCTTTTATATGCTGAAAGAGCTTATTATTGGAGAGAGTTAGGAGTAACACTTTTTAATAACGGGAAACTCTTATTTGCAAAGCACTGCTATTCCAAGGCAATCTCTTTAGGAGATGATAAAGATGCTCAAGCAAAGTTTGCTGATTGTCTTGCATATGAAGGGCGTTATAAGAAAGCCTTGGAGGCTTTTGGTAAGTACTTTGATCAAGTTGCAGAAAAACAAAAAGAAGAATCTGTTTTTCCTGAGCCAATATTTCTTATAAAGTCTAACTCAATTGAGTTTTTAACTTCTGTTTTCAATATAAATGATAGGCCAAGAGCATCAGAAGACTCCAATAAATTAGCATATTTATCAAACCCACCTAGCGAAAGTGAATTGATAGAAGCTATAAAATTAGATCTACTTAATACGGGGGCACTTTTCAATCTAGGAGTGACATGTGCTGGAAAGCAAGACTTTGATACGGCCATGCATGCGTTTTCTCTTTCTGCTTCATTCAATCAATCTGATACTATTTGTTGGAGAGAAGCATTTTTATGCTCAATGAAATCCTCGACAATGGAGCAAGGAGCAATAATATTTGCAGCAGCTTTCAGAAGTTGTTCTGATGAATTTATTAACTGCTTATTTGAATATGCCAACTCTAATATGAGCGCAGAAGAAGCAAGTGGGTTTAAACAATATATGTTAGAAATGAGGAAGGTTTGTATACCTACAGACGGTGAGTTTGAATTTAGATTGATAGGGCCAGACAGAGAGCTAAAGTCACTTAAATTCTAAAATATATATGGATAAAAAATGAAAAAGGATCAAATTCGACAATATCTTGCTGGTTTTGAACATTACTGGGAGTTTGATTTAGGGGTAAGAATTAGAAATTGTGAGGAGATTTTGTCTGCAGACGCGGAGTATGCAAATAAAAATCAAATGCTTAACATATTTGCAAATACATATATAGAAAATTCAATTAATAGTTGTTTGCTTGTTTTTTATGAAATTATACAATTTTTAAAAGAAGAAGATGAAGATTTGTCCTTTTTTGATCGAGATGAAATTAGAAAGGTAGTAAAATATAGAAATAAACTTGTTGCTCATCCATTTGAGAACAAGATTTCTGGTCACTTCGATACATATTCGAATGAAATCAATGAGGAAAACCGGCCTCTATTTGGTTTGATAAAAAACTCTGCAAGTCTTATAATAGACCGAATAGCGGAACTTGGAATTCAAATTAAAGGAGATGGTGTAGAGTATCTCCCACATTTTGATTTTAATAGAGAAGACGTTGAAAAACTCGCTAAAGCTTCTCCTGATCTTATACTAAAATCATCTGCGGTTAGTTTTATAGTTAACCGCTTTCATAAGAAATTTAATGAAAAGTAATTGAGTGAAAGAGAATAGCCTGTGACGGTAATTCAGATAATGCTATCCAGATAGCTTATCAAATAGTTTAAAGCTTTTGCTATGTTGCTCGAATAATAATTTCTTTCTTTAAGTTTTAAGGGAATACTGTTATTTCCTGTTTTTTCTTCGAATGGATGAGAACTAGGAAGATTGTTTCTCCTAGCATTTGCATCTCTTATTGCTGATGCGTAGGTGGAGTGATGTTGATCAAGCTTCCCTCTTGATTGAACTAAGCTCCCAAATTTCACTTGTTTCGTCTGGCCATTTCTAGTATTTGAGACAAGAGTAGACTTGCCTGGTAAATTTTTTGAGTTTAAAACTTCTATAAATTTTTTAGTTAATAAATGATTGAATGAATTTTGGTAGGCAAGCCAACGATCTCGCTGAGAATTGTATGAACTCGTGGAGTTCCTTAGTAGGAACAACATGTGCAAATAGTCGACTCCAAGAAGTTTTTTCCATTTCTTCCATTTGTTTACACCGTAAGTTCTTTCTAGTAATTCAGATATCGGTTCAACATTGTTGGGTGATATTAATTTCATTTCGCTCAGGTAGTTATGTGTTTGAGACCTTAAATTAGCAGCATTAATACCTAAATTAAGTACGTTGTTGTTAAAGGTTAGAAGTTGATACGTAATCATTAATGATGGTCCAAAAGAAGTTCTGTTGAAGTAGTTATCAATCTCATTCAGCTTTGTGTTGGAGTTGAGTTGTAAAGATGGAATTGAAATAGATTGAATTAATGAAGACTTATCTTTAAGGCACCATTTATTATAATTTGAAGAATACTGTTGTCCATAGGTTGAAAGGAAAGCATAACATCCATATCGTTCGATATTATAATTTTTATTTTTGTCTTTAAGCGTATGTAATGCAAAGTCTCTTAGGGAGCTTTTTCTTTGGGGAGTTAAATACTTGTATATCCTCGACAGATAAAGCATAAGCTCGCATTTCACATATTGGTAAGGAGTATCTTTTAGAATCTCTGAGATAGAGTCATGTGTTTTTTTATGCTTTGGATATTGATCTAAAATAAAAAGAATTACATCAATAAGAGCTTGATTTGAAGGCAATAACTTTAAGACAAGATTTCTAATCTTTACTGATGGAATACAATTGTAGAGGATATATTTGAATTTTGATTTGTCCGTTACAATTGTTTTTGTGACGATTTTCTTCAGGTCTTTTAATGCTTTTTCTGAATCTATTTTTTTTAAAGCTCTAGGTATTTGGTTTGAAGGATTTGAAATAAATCTAGGTGGATCATATATACTATGTTCCTTTACTAAAGTCTTACTTGATTGAGGAATAAGTCCTTTGTTCCTACATAGAATCTCTAGCGAAGCTACACTTTTATGCACGTTAACTACAGATTTCCCAAATATACGATAGTCATCGACATATCTTATAAAATCGACTTTATTTTGTTTAAGTTCTAGGTCAATTGAGCATAAAAAAGCCTCTGCTAAATAGTCTGAAGCAATTGGGCCTTGGGGAAGCCCATGTCCATTAGAGCTTATGTGGTTTAAAAAATTAATTAAAAAGTCATACATGTGTCCAGAGGTTGTTCTGGGGAGTAGTTCTTTTACCAGCAGTTTGTGATCTATTGTGTCGTAAAAAGCAGCAAGGTCATACTCTGCAATACATTTATGTCCAGAGTAGAACTTATTTTCAATTTTAGTACAATAGTTTTGATATCCATCTTTCCAACTTCTAAAAAAGAAAATACTCTTACTGCCTTGAGAAAAATTGCTAAAAACGTACTTATCCATCAATGGAGTTCTTTTGCATTCTAGTTTTATTTCAAATAAATTCGCAATTGCTTGTAAAACGATCTGATCCTCAATATCTAATAACTTGATTGGTCTTTGTAATCCGCTAGGTTTAGGTTGATAGACTGTAATTGGCTCTATTGTCTGATATGTTCCAGCAATAATTCGTTTTTTTAAATCATCTAGATTCTTATCTATAGAGATTTGATAAGCAGCATACATTTCTCTGAAGTATTTTTTATACTGCCCATTAGCACCTGTTAATATTCTGTCCCAGGCAAGTCTTAGGTTTGCTTTGGAAGATAGTTTATCAATTTTCATTTGATAATATTATCGGAATATTTGTACAAATACTAAATGTTTGAATTGACCTTACTTAATGTTAACTTTTTTGTGAAAGTTTCTAATTTTGGAAGTCCTTTCTGAACTTTTATGAGGGCCTCTTTCTTTATTACCTTACTCGAAAAGTTCAAAACACTTGTCCCCGTAATAACTGTAAAAATTATCGCAAGAAATATTTCACACAACAGTCACAAACTGTTGTGTGCACGCATACTATTTCTCCTTTTTAAGTTCTCTTAAGATGATGGCGCGGACAGAAGGCCCATGCCATTTACCTTTGGTTCTAGTTAATTGTTTTTTATCATTTAAGTAATTGGCGATATTTGCATATCCCTATCCTTCGGCGCGAAGTTTGAGCATGAGTTGAAGTGTGGCCTGTTCGCCTTTATGGGGAACGAGTTTGTTTTTTTGAACTTTATGGCCAAATCTTGGAATGGGAGGTTTGCGAACTTCTTTTTTGATTCCAAGAAGTCTTATGGCATCACTAATGGCAGCTCGTGACCATCTTGATTTAGTTATCTTGTGAATTTGATAACTGGAAAGGTCTTTTTCAAGGTACAAAGTCCGCAAAAGCTCAGGATTTTGAATGGGCTTATTGAAGAAATGTGTTATAAAAATAGGAACATAGATATTTGCGTTATAGAGTTCGCTTAGCTCTTCGCAAGGTCCACCATTGGTGATGTCACGCGCACCGGGGGACAAGTTTTTAGGAGTAGAAAATGAAATTGAATCATTTGCATATAAATGTTCCTGATGTCGCAAAGGCGAGAAAATTCTATGAGAATTTTCTTGGGTTTACTCTTTTGTTTGAACATGAGCCTGGAGTTTTTCTTCAAGATGATAATGGTTTTCAGCTGGCCCTTGATCCTTTGGAGGATGGTGAAAAAGTAGATCTTCCTTCTTGGTACCATTTTGGTTTTTGTCTTAATAGCATGGAAGAGGTGAAAAGCCTTTATGAAAAGATGAAAGCTGGCGGTGTAGAGTTTGCTAGAGAGTATAAAGAGTTTGGTGATGCGGCTGCAAATTTTTATTGTTGGGCACCAGGTCCATACAAAATGGAAGTTACTTGGAATAAAGACGAGTAGTTTCATTCTAATTTCTTTTAATCCTGTGATTTCTAATGGCATTACAGATAGCCAATTTTGACCAACCTGTAATTTCTGATATTTTGTAACTTGATAACTTAAGATCAACGTAGAGTTGCTTTAGCGTGTCCAGATCGTCTATGGGCTTCCGTAAAAAGTGAGTTGTGAAAATCGAAAAAATTCGATACTTTGGAATCTGGTGCGCGTGGCATAACGCTAGGTCCACCATGCGACACGTGCAAAATGCGAAAGCATTTTGACGGGCGCTTTACCGGGATGCAATTGCAGTAGCGACAGCGCCTGCATTGCATAGACGGACAGATATAGTTTGAAATTTTTCGATTTTCCTCAGAGTTCGCCTAGCAAACGGGGTAAAATGGCAGGTCGCGGATGCGAAGTCGAACCCCTGACTAAAGAAAAATTAATTTAAATTTATTTATTCAAAATGGAATACCTTCCGATACCTGCTTATATTGCAATTTAATGAATAGAAAATAAATACTTATAAATCATTTAGAAGTATTGGGAATAGATATGTATTTAAAGAGTTTGACGATTAGGAATTATAGAAAATTTAGGGATAAATTTAATGAACTCGATTTTGTTTCTCATAAGTATTCAGAAAATAAGATAGCTTCTTCTACAACTCTAATTGTCGGGAAAAATAATTCTGGAAAAACAACAATTACGAAATCATTGATGCGAATAAAATCAGAAAGTTCTAAAGTTAAGGGGAGTGATTTTAATTTTGCTTATCTTAAAGGACTACTGAAAGATAACAATGCACTTGATAAGGAAAGATATAAAATACCTTATATCGAATTTATGATTTCGGTATTGGTCGAAAAAAATGAAGAGAATTTACTAAATAACTTAGCTGAATTTATTGAAATTGGAGATGTCGTAGATGAAGATCCAAACATTGAAGTAAAAATAAGGATAAAATTAGGTATTAAAGAGGAAGAATTATTTCGAAATAGTCTCCATAAATTAATTTCAAGATATAAATTAATTTTTTCAGGAAGCCACTTTTCTTTAGTTGGAAAACGAACTTGTAAACTATGTAACTACAAGGAAGAAATAAACTCTTTGTATTGTATCAGGGAAAAAATAACGAAGAATGAGTCAATGAGATTCAAAAAGTTTCTAGATTTAATTGATGAATCTGAATTCACCATGAAGTATTTTGGAGTAGGGAAAAAAGATGTTGAAGTAAAAGGCTTTAAACTCTCAAACTTGTTAGAAATAAAGGTTGTAAATGCTAATAACAATTTACACGAAAAAAATCTTTCGACTATATTTAATAAAATTATCAAGAATAGATATCTTTCTGATTCAGAAAAAGGAAAATTAGAAGAATTAAGAAGTGAAATTGAGCGAGTTAACAATAAAATTACAGAAAGTGTTCAGACTGTTCATAACCCATCAGTTAATGAAGTCCTACATCAAATAGAGTTTCACAAGAGGTTAGGAATAAATCTCTCTGCGGCTTTAGATTTTGATAAGCTTACAAGAGACCTAATAAAATATGAATATAATGAGATGGGTTTTTTCATTCCAGAAGGCCAATTTGGATTAGGGTACACCCATTTGATGAATACGATTGGAGAAATCATCGACTACATAGATGAGTATCCAGATGAAAATATTCATAATAAAATTAATTTAATATGTATAGAAGAACCAGAAGCCTTCATGCATCCACAGATGCAAGAGTGTTTTATCAAATATATAAACAACGCTGTTAATTATTTACTAAAAGAATCAGGTAAAAAAATAAATACTCAATTAGTTATAACTACTCACAGCTCACATATATTAAATAGTAAAATTCACAGTAGTAATTCTTTTAACAATATAAATTATATTGTGTCACAAATAGATTATTCTCACGTTGTCAAGTTAAGTGATGAGATTCTTTCGGCTCCCAATGAAGCAAGTGACAATGAGAAAGATAAAAAAAGAAAGTCTGATGATTTAAAATTTTTAAAAAAGCATATAAAACATAAAGTTTCGGAATTATTTTTTGCTGATGCTGTAATATTTGTAGAGGGAGCGACTGAAGAATCTTTATTAACCTACTATCTTGAACAAAATAAAAAAATAAATAAGTTTTACATTTCAATTTTGAAGGTTAATGGAGCACACTCCTTAGTCTACTGGCCATTGTTAAAGCATCTTGGAATACCGTCATTAATAATTACCGATATTGACATTAAGAGAAATGATAATGAAAAACATAAGAAAATTATCACGAATGAGAAAGTTGAAGAAGAGATAGAAATTTATACTCAAATAAATGATCTCAGCGGCAGAGAAACGACAAATCCAACGATATTGAAGTATGGCAGTGGAATAAATGATTATATTGACGATGATAATCTTTTTGGAGTTTTTCAAAAGGATAAAATAAATGATTATTTTGCCACAAGCTTTGAAGAGGCGTTTATTTTAGAAAATTTTGATAACGATATATTGAATAAAGCTTTGTTGGAAACAAAGCCAGGGATCTACAAAAAAATTATTGGTTTAGAAGAGCATAGAGAGAATCTAAAAGAAAATTCATATTTTTTACAAAAAAAATTATCAAAGAGTAAAAGCGAGTTTGCGAATGAGTTACTGTATCAGTGGATGATCGAGGACGATAGTGACAAACATCCTAAATTTCCCCAGTATATTGAGGATGGTCTAAATCATCTTTCTAAAAAGATATTAAGTTATCTTGGCATCAAGGAATAACTCCCATGATGAGAGTAAGTGAAGACAATATAGAAAAAGAACAAAAAATTCAAATACAGATTAATACCTTAATCGATAGACGAAAGAGTTTGATCTTTAATGCCGGAGCAGGAGCTGGAAAAACTTATGCATTAACTGAAAGCTTAAAACACGTAATCTCAAGTTATGGTGAAAAACTAAATAAGTATAATCAAAAAGTAATATGTATTACTTATACAAATGTCGCGGTTAAGGAGATTAAGGGAAGACTTGGTAATTCAGAGCTCGTATTAGTTTCAACAATTCACGAGATGTTGTGGAATGTTATTAGAAATTACCAAAATGAGCTTGTTGAAATCCATAAAGAAAATGTTGAATGCGAATTAAAGAACTTAGTGAATGAGTTATATAATTCTAAAGATACGAAAATAGAAAAGGTATATAGTTCATTTCGTAAACTTGATGCTGATAAGAAAGAGGAACTAATAGAGTTCATGCTAGTTAATAAAGATTTATTTTATAAATCTTATGACAAAAAAGCTGCGGATTTTAAGAAAGCATTTAGTTATATAAATATAAATTTTCCTGAATTATTGAAGAATGTTGGTAATTTCAGGAAAACAGTTGGTTCTATTTATAAAATAAAAAATTATGAAAATTGTCTAAAAAACATTCTAGAAGGTAATGAAAAGTATAAAGCAGTAGTGTATGACTCGAGATATAATGTGGATTCGTTGCATAGGATGAGATTTAGTCATGATACTTTGATAGAGTATTCTTTAAGCCTAATCAATAAATATAAAATATTGTGTAAAATTATAGTGGATTCGCATCCATACTTTTTTATAGATGAATGTCAAGATACTCATCCGCATGTTGTAAAAATATTGAGTTTGTTAGACGATTTTGCAACCAGCGAGGGACATCGCTTTTTTGTTGGATATTTTGGAGATAGAGCTCAGAGTATTTATGATGATGGTGTAGGGGGAGATATAACTAATTTACATCCGAATTTAAATACTGTTAATAAAAACTTTAATCGTCGCTCCTATGTAGAAATAATTAATGTCATTAATAAAATTAGAGGTGACGAATTAAGTCAGTGTTCAATATATGAAGATTCCTCGGGAGGTACAGTTAAATTTTATAACTCGACAAGTTCAAATAAAGGGGAGTTAATAGATAAATTTATTGAACAGTTTAAACTTGAGCTGGGGGATTCTTTTGAAGGAAAGATTCATTGCCTTGTCCTAACAAATAGGTTGGTCGCTGAGTTAAGTGGTTTTGGTGATTTCTTTTCGGAGATAGTGGATACTCCATATTATAGAAAAAATTATGATAGTGTGAAAGTGGAACTACTAAGTCAAGACCTTGGTAAGCTCGGAAGTGTTCCAAAATCTTTATATGATATTTTAAATTTGTTTGAGATGTTAAATGACAAGAACACACCGCTATTAAGTATAGTTCCAAAGGCACAACTCTCAAAGTATAGCTTCAAAAATATAGAGTATGTTCTTAAAAAATTAAACTCAATATCTGCTGATAATCTTTATGTTTATTTGAAAAATTTATTAAATTTATTTTCTGAAGAAGATGATGAGTTTAAAAAAATTTTTAGTTCTATTTTAGAGTTGGAATCTTATTCATTCGATGAATTGTTTGTTATATGGCAAAATTACCTTTTCCCATCTTTAGAAGATGAAGAAGAGGTTAGTTCTAAATTAGAAAAAATTTTAAAAATTGATTTTGATATATATCGGAAGTGGTATTTTTTTGTAACGAACATAGAAGCAGATGACGTAATCTTTCATACCTATCATGGTACAAAAGGACTTGAGTTTGAAAATGTTGTAATTATTATGGAAAATGACTTCGGTCGATTGAATAGAAATTTCTTTCCTTCATTTTTTGGGAATTTAATAAAACAAAAATTTAACTCTAATGATGAAAGGTTGAAATTTGAAAGTACAAGAAATTTACTATATGTTTCCTGCTCTCGATCAATAAAAAATTTGAGTGTTTTGTATTTAGATGATGTCACCGATTTTAAAGATGGAATAAAGTCAATCTTTGGTACAATACTGTCTTTTTAAAAGACCAAATTAGAAATCTCGTTTTTGCTTGATAATTTTTAAAGTATAGACTTGAAGAGGAGGTAATCCTCTTTGAATCTTTAAGAGTGCTTCTTTCTTAATGGCCTTACTCGAAAAGTTAAAACACTTGTCCCTGTAATTACTGTAAAAAGTATCGCAAGAAATATCTTAATTATTACACACATGTTATTTCTCCTTTTTAAGTTCTCTTAAGATGATGGCGCGGACAGAAGTTCCATGCCATTTGTCTTTGATTCTAGTTAATCGTTTTTTATCATTTAAATAATTGGCGATATTTGCAAATCCCATCCTTCGGTGCGATGTTTGAGCATCAGTTGAAATGTGATCTGATCTCCTTAATCAATTGAAAGTATTTACTAGTTAAGAAAATTTTAATTTTTTATCTATAGAATGATATCGATAAAATGTTGTTCTTATTAATTTTTAGATATACTCCGATACTTATTCAAATTCGAATTTTTGGGAAGGAGTGAACAAATGGCCGATCGATTTGATTTTCAATCAATTTATGAAGATGAAACTTGGACTGTTGTAATGGATGATGTTTCTAACATACAAGAGCGATTTTACGAAATAATAACGAATCATTGTAAAAAAAGTGAATTTCCAAACCTGTCAGTTAGAGTTGAAGATTACATTACTGGTGGGCTTTTTTTTAATAAAGAGGCAACTAAAATGTTAAAAATAAAAGCAATAAATTCAAGCTTTAATAAATTTGAAATTTTTTATAGGGCCCAAGTCTTTGGAAAGGTTGTTGTTTTTAGTCGAATGGAATGTATGGAAAGAACATTTTTAACAGCATTAAGTGGGAAAACTGGTAAAGAATTGAAGGCTCATTTTAGAATGAGGTGTAAAAATATGGCGCAATATGAGGAATTTATAGCAATTGATAGTTTAGCAAATATTTTATTTGATATGGCGTTATTTGAGTTGGACCCAAGTTATACAACTGTTAGAACATCGTCTACAAAATCTGTTGCTTAAAGATTGTATAAAAAATGAAACCTTTAGATGAAGCTAAAAAATTTGTTTTAAGCAATGTTATTACACCAGCATTAGAATCTGATTTAATTGAAAAAGAAATCAAAGATAAAATACATAAGACAAGTCTCTGGGTAGAATCTTGTCGAGAGGTAGGTAATATTTTTAATTATATTAAGCGTTACTCAGGTGTAAACAATTCTAAATATAAAAAAACATATCTTGCACTGAAAGAAAATAACTTAACTCCAGTGGAAGATATTATAGAACCTTTTAAAAAACAGTTTTCAAATTATCTAGATAATGTATTTACTTGGAAAGATTTAATTGTTGGTGAAATTTATACTTCATGGGATCTATCACATCTTTCTCAGACATATAATGTACAAAGAGGCATATATTTAGTTGGAGGAGATAAACCTGAGACTATTTTGTCAAAAGTTACAATGAATCAAGGAAAATATCCAAATGAATGGCTGGATCAAGAAAGAGTATTAAAGCATTATATGTATAGTCATAATGAAAAATATGACATTAATTATAAAGTTAATGCTGCAGTTATTGCATCTAAGAAAAATAATATATCTATTCAAATTTTTAACAAAATTAATCAAGACTGTATTTATTTAGGAGAGTTTGATTTTAAAGAGTGGAATGGTGATGAGTTTTCTAAATGGTTTATTTTAGAAAGAAGAATAAAAGATTATATATCTCTTCAAAAGCAATTAGAAAAACTTGAGATAGATGTAAAACGTTCTAATAAGCTAAGTTCAGTTGATCGATCGATAGAAATTAAAAAATACCCCACAAAACCAAAGAAGAGAATGGCGTTAGCAAGGATATTTGATAGGAATCCTCATGTCGTTGTGGAAACCCTCCGTAGGGCAAATGGAATTTGTGAAAGATGCAAAAAAGATGCTCCTTTTATAAGAGCAAGCGATAGTAGTCCTTATCTAGAGGTCCATCATATAGTAACACTAGCTGACGGCGGAGATGATACTTTAAGTAATACTTTAGCTTTGTGTCCTAATTGTCATAAAGAGTTACATTTTGGAAAAAAATAGAAGTAATAAATGGAAGATTCATTTTTATTTATGTAAGTTATTTAGAATAAAGCATGTCACCTCCAATACCTTCTGATTTCCAGTCAATCATGTAGTGTTTCATATTCAGTTGAGCTCTACAATAAATTATTTCTTTGTTTTGATTTATTATTTTTTCGAATAACCTCATCGCTACTTTTTTATCATTGTAATCTATTCTGTTACCAAAACATATCTTCAAAGGTTTTGCAGAAAAAGATATGAGACAGTCCGACTGTGTTTTACTGATGATTCGAACTTCTTTTTCATGTTCCCAGGATTTTGTTTTGCATTTTATTAGCTCTGAAATAGAGATAGCACTATTGGAAGAGTAGTTTAGATTTGGAGGGTTGTACTCTACTTCAATTTGTGAGAGTGAAGAGTTTGTAGGAAGGTTTTTAACTTTATATTCGACACAAAAACCTTTGTGATTATCTGCATAGTGGGCCCACATTTTCGGATCATGAGGAGATCTACTAAAACAACAAATGCCTAATGATTCTAATATCGATATAAACGTCGTAATTTCACTTTCGATATTTTGTTTTAAAATGTTTCTCAAATCTGATAAAAAAGTATTTCTATCTATTAAGATTGTTTCAAGTGCATAATAAATAGAATCGGTAAAAGCAGGTACCTGTTGTCTGTTATTTTCTTCATTCCAGCTTCCCCAGTTGTATAAGAGTGACTTATAACTGAATATTTCTGAATAATCACCGGAATATGTAGAAAACATATTAATTAATAATTTCGAGATTGCCTCTAAGACTTCTTTGTCTTTAGCTGATGTCATTCTAAATCTGGAATCAAAAGGGTCATTAAATTTTGAAGGGTGAGACAACCAAAATTGGTTATTGGAAACAGCCAATAGGTTATTATTATTTATCGAATAGTATTTGTACAATATATCGCTCAATGATACGCTCCATTTTTTCGTGTAAAAGTCTATGCTGTCAAAGTCCTTCCATATTGAATGAGGAGGTCTTTGCATTTCAAATCTTGTTTAAGCTCGATTAATGAACTTCTATGTAGAGCAAATGTAGAAATTAATTCATTTTTAATTTCTATACAGTCACTATTGGATAAGCCAAAAGCAGTTCCAAGTATTCGCTTAACTTGTGATCTTTCAACTATTCTCAATAATTCAGTGTTTTGTCTATGATAGGCAAATCCTAAAAAAACTATTGTTTCAGCTTCTTCTATTAGTTTCTTAATTGAAGAGATCACGCTCTCATCATGAATTTGTTCATTGAAAGTTTTAATACCTCTATAAAGATTAGACAAATCAGCGTTATCACTCCCATATGGAACGCTTTGTAAATTATTGTCTTGCCAGTCTAGCTTTCCTACTACACCATATGGTCGAAAAACTTTAAGTTTATTAATTACATTGAATATTTCGATTCTAGATAGATTGTAATAAGTTTGAATTGTGTGGAATAAATAATGTTCTAAACATCTATCGTAGTTAAAGTTAATAAAATCAACATTTGTAAAGATATTACTTATTTCTGATTTTGATACGTTTTCAGTTAAAAGTTTTAATAACTCTGAAAACCAAGTATTATTACTTTGACCTATATTGAAGCAATTGTTTTTATATACGTTAAAAAATAAAGAGCTTTTTCTTTCAGCTTCAAGAATAGAAGATACAATTCCTAGTTTTCCACAAACGGATATTTTTTCGTCTTCTTTATGGGCATCTAGAAGATTGTCTATAGATATAGCTAGTGGTAATGCATTTATTAAAGTACATAATTTTTCAAGATAAGGATTAATATTAGGAAAACCTCCGTTTCTTTGGGATGAAATTTGGTTTAATGCATTAGTAATATGTGTACTCCCACTGCTTTGATGGTAGCCGTCTGCAAACTCTATTTTAATATTTTTCGCAATGATTTCTTTTAGTTGATTGCCAACAGGGAGTCCAACTTCTTGGCTAGATCCGGCTCCTAATATGAAGAGTGTTTTTGATCTAAACATTTTAACTCCTTTAAAAAATTTGACTTGTACAACATGTTCAAACTTGGTTCTGTTAATTTAAAGTTTGTATTAATAATTTTAATAATTATATCTGCTAGTAACTTTATAAAATCATAGAATGGATTATTTAGCTCGTCGTAACCATTTTTGAAATATTCTTTATATTGAGTAAAATCCCCATCAAAAAAAGTTGTTCTTTTTATTGAACCATGAATTATTTTTGATCTAATTTTATAGATTTCAATAAATAAAGATTTAACTTTTGATTGAAGGTTTAAGTCTTGATCTCCCAAAAAAATAGCAGATCTATTTATCAACTTATCTACGACACCTTCTGACTTTCTGTCTCCGAATAAAGCTTCTAGGGCAATTACTGAATCTAAAATAAAATATGTACAATCTAGTTCATGAAAGTTTATAGAGTTTATAGAGTTTCCCGTTAATCTAGTAAGTGCTAGATTTAATTTGTAAAAACTGTTCTTTGAGTTTTTACTGCAGAATTTATAATAAGAATGTAAGTTGTTGTAATGGTTAAATATATTTTTTAAATCAATTTGGGATAAAGAAAGGTATGGCGTTGTTGATAACATATCATTTTTAACTAACTCTTCGTATGCATCAGTAGATATCATGGAATTATAATAAAGGTGATGCCATGCTTTTTCGGCATTAGTGTTTTCTTTTGAATCTGTATATAAAGCAAGTTTATTAGGTAAAATTGAATGAGGATTATTTAAAAAAATTGAAAATTTAAAATAATCAAATACTTGATTAACAAAAATACAGTCATCATTATTTTCATTAGTTGTCCATTCTAATGTTGTAAAAAAATTATCACCAATTATTGACTGTTGGTGAGGAAGCACCTTTGAAAAATAATGATTTTTTAGAAAGTCTTTTAGCTGGGAAGATGGCCTTTGCGTTATTTGTAAGTTATTTGGTCCACATTTTAATGGAGGATAACATTCCTTTTGAGTGTATCTATGTTTTTTAATCTTAGTATGTAAGTATATATTTGATAGAATTAAGCAATATTTCATAGTTATTCAAAAGTACCTTTTAAAGAATCAAATGGGAATATTTTTCAAGGTGAAAAATTAAATAAAACTTGTAAAATGAAACAAAGTTAATCTTTCATCTCTAAGGTAGTTACTTTGTTATTTCTCATTAGAAAAACCATATACTTCTTTTTCTATTTCAAATGTACAAATAAGAAATTAGAAGTCGTTGTAAAAAAAACGTACATGCAGGAACAATATGTATAAAGCGAATAATGTGTACTTCCATAAAGACCTTACAATGTTTAAGGTTAAAGACTATAAAAACCATCAGTTTTTCGATGCGTGGAGCAAAAAAATTAGAGTAGATTATCTTAAACCAAGTAATAGATTAAATGATAATGACGATTTATTGGCCAGTACTCTTATTTTAACAAGTGCTGTAGATATAATCGGAACTTTTTTGTTTAGTAGCCTACAGAAAATTGAGGTAAAAGAACGAATGTTTAAAGTGTTAAACCTTGTTTTGAATAATTCAGGTTATGGTAAAGCTGATAAAGAAATTATATGTGAATTTTTTTACACGAATCTAAGGTCTGGAGTAGTCCATGGCGGTAGTACACTTCTTTTTGAAGCTCATCAGCCAGAAAATTACAAATATAAAAATATTAGAGCCTTGATATTTGTTCCTGAGAATGAAATGGACCCAAGGAGTAAGGCATTTTATTTAAATAGTAATAATGGAAAAATACAAAACATTTGGTTTAATCCGAAAGTCTTTTATAAGGACCTTGACACCGCATTTGTAGATTATTGCAGTAATTTAAATAAGGAAGTTAAGAATCAAATAGGTGGAGAGATTAAAAAATTTTACTTTTGCAATGAAGATATTAAAGAACCATCGAATGAAGACAAATGATACTATTAATTAGAACATCTCTATAAAAGTATCTCTTAATGTAGAAATACAGCTGAAAAAAATGTTTACTGTTTAGGAAACAAGTATGGGTAAAAAGAACGATAATAAAGAAATTATTACTAAAAAAGTACTTAGTAAAAAAGAAGTCGTTGCTACCAAGAAAGCAGATGAAGCTATTAAGGAAGCTAAAGAAACAGTAATCTGCTCCGAGAAAGTAATTAATTGCTCATCAATAGAAAGAAAGACAGAAAAAAAATGTGATAGTTGGAATAACGTCGTTGATTTAAGTTGGCCAATGTTAACATTTGTTTTCGTGGTCTTCTTCTGGAAAAAGATAGGTAAAATTCTGGATGGTTTGGGTGAGCTTATTCCTAAAATTAAATCAGCTGAAGTTGCTGGAATAACTGTTAATCTTCGAAATGAAGAAGCAGTTGCTACAGAATTTTTAAATGATATCGAGTCAGTTAAAGATTTGGATGAAGAGCCAACTCCAATTAAAAAACTCAATGATGCCTATAAAGAATACCAAAAGCAAAAGTCTAAAGATGCTATTAAGCCTTTAGCAATGCTAAAGGTTGGAATTATGCAATTCGAAAATAAAGCCATACAATGCTTCGAAAAAAATATTATTCATCGTCCGATATTAAGAGGGGTAGAACTTGGCGTAAGTGGAAAACGATTTACAATAGATGGACTTTTTGTTTTTGAGGGGACACTTTTTTTGGTAGAAGTTAAATATTTAAAAAATATTAATTCTAGAGTGATTGAGTCTTTAATCAATAATGTCAACATGGCCTGGCTGAAAAAGGAGGAATTCTCAAAAATGATGAATTTGAGTATTATAGAAACTAGAGGATTATTAATTCTTCCAAAAGGTACAACTATTGGAGACTCTGCAAAATCTTTGATTGATATAAATAAAATACAAGTTAATTACTATGATGAAGTTAGCGACTCAATTGAGTAGCAGCGGTAGTAGTTTGTAATTATTTGCTTAAAATAGGAAAAAATTTTAGTGAAATATAGTTGACTTCCTTACTCCCTTCTCCAAAACAATTTCAAATGACATACATTGGTCACAACTGATATATTTTTATTATGAAATTTTTAAATATATTTATTCTATTATTTATATCAAACGAAGTATTCGCTTCAAATCTCTTATTTGATGATTTTGAAAGTGGTGATAGCTCGATAATTTATCAAAGTCTTATTAAGAGAAAGTTACCTGTAAAGATCGTTGAAAATGAAGGGTATAAAAACTCAAAGGGATTAAAGGTTACTTATGTATCCGGTGTTATCGGAAGTGAAAGGGTATTCTCAAGAATTCCTTTAAGTAGAAGTGTTGTTGAAGCGACTCTTTCTTTTGATGTTAAATTTGATCGCGAATTTCAGTTTGTCAGAGGTGGTAAGTTACATGGCGTGGGTCCAAATAAACCTATCACGGGTGGAAAAGAAATGAAGCCTTCTGGATGGAGTTCGAGGATGATGTTTAAAAAAGAAGGAAAGATTAGTACATATTTATATATTCAAAATAAAACAAAAAAATATGGTGCAGTTGTTGAAAGTAAAACCTTTAAATTTGAAAAAGATAAATTTTATAGGTTATCACTTTACACAAAACTTAATAGTGGGCCTAATGAATTAGATGGAGAGGCCCATATTTATATTGATGGCAAATTAGTTGTTAAGCACGAAAAACTAAATTTTTGGAAATCAGATTTAAACGAGTCAAAGATTTCTAAGTTCTTATTTTCAACTTTTCATGGAGGTCATGATCCTAGTTGGTCCCCAAAAGATAAAGATGGAAAGTTTAGAAATGTGTCAGCAATTTTTGATAATTTTTTAATTACTGAGGGTCTTAAAATTAAGTGAGAAATAGCAATTTTAGTTAAATTGATTTGTATAATTATTGATGGAAATTGCAATCTCATCTGACTTCTTTTTTCCTGTGATTTCAACAAATAGATTTTCATATTCATCAATTTTTTGCATGAGTTTTGAGACAATCTCTTCCCCTTTAGATGAAAGTTCAATCGTATAACTTCGAGAATCATTTTTAGATAGATTTCTTTTTATATATTTACTTTTCTCTAATGATGAAAGTGCATGGCTAATATTACTCTTCGATGTCTTTAATACTTTTGCTGTTTTTGATGGAGTTATATATTTTTCTTTCTCAAAAAAAATAGAAATAAGAATTAGTGATTGAATGTAGTTACATCCATATTCTTTGAGTTCGTAGTTCAGGTTTCTAATAACTGTCTCATAGCTAGAATTAATTGAAAGTAAAATACTTTTATTTGCATAATTGTTTATTTCCATAATGAACTCTCTTTGAAGTGATTGAATCATTCAATTATTAAAATATAAACTATTGGAAAAAGGAAGAAAAAATATTGCTAAAGCCATTTTGAAATAATAATTTCAAGTTATGAAAAATTATACTGAAGTTTTAAAGAAAAATTATGACCTACCTTTATTTGAATTGATTGAAAAGTCTCATAAAGTATTAAAAGAAAACTTTGATGGTGAGATCCAAAAATGTTCTTTACTTTCTGTTAAGACAGGGGGATGCCCTGAAAATTGCTCTTATTGTCCACAGTCTGCACATTATAAAACTGATATATCTAAGCATAAATTAATGTCACTAGCCCAGGTTAAATCATCAATTAAAAAAGCTGTTGATCTTGGTGCAAAGAGGTTTTGTATGGGAGCTGCTTGGAGAGAAGTGAAAGACAATGATGACTTTGATCAAATACTTTCAATGATAGAAGAAGTGAAAAAGGCAGGAATGGAGGCATGTGTTACCCTCGGTATGCTTACAGAGGGGCAAGCAAATAAGTTAAAACAAGCTGGCCTAGATGCTTATAATCACAATTTAGATACCGGCCCCAACTTTTACAAAAAAATTATTACGACTCGCACTTATAATGAAAGACTTGCAACGATTTCAAATGTCCAAAAAGCTGGTATTTCCGTATGCAGTGGAGGAATTATTGGGATGGGAGAAACTATCGACGATAGATTAGATATGCTTAATGAGTTACTTTTACTAGATAATAAACCTGAGTCTATTCCAATTAATATGCTTATACCAGTAAAGGGAACTCCTCTTTCAGATAAATCTCCAGTTTCTATTGTTGAATTGGTTAGATTAATTGCTGTTACAAGGATTTTCTTTCCAACTTCCAAAGTGAGGCTGTCAGCAGGAAGAACAAATTTAACTCAAGAAGGTCAATTACTTTGTTTCTATGCAGGGGCAAATTCAATTTTTCTAGGAGAAAAGCTATTAACTATGGATAATCCCTCTGTTGAAGAGGACTTAGGTTTGATTAATGAACTATAACTTTATAAGTCAAAGACTTGAACAAAATGAAAAAAATGGTTTGAGAAGAGAGCTAACATTAAAAAGTGGCCTTGACTTCATTTCTAATGATTATCTTGGGTTTGCAAAGGATTTTGCTTTTCAAGATATTCTAAAAAATCGCATAAATTGTTATAGTAAAGAGATATCAGGCTCAAAGAGTTCAAGATTATTAGCTGGCCAAACTCATTTACTATTTGAAGTAGAAAATATACTAGCAAAGTTTAGTAATTCAGAGGATGCTATTTTCTTTCCTTCGGGATATCAAGCAAATGTATCGTTACTTTCTTCTTTGATTCAAGCAGGCGATCTTGTGGTTAGTGATGAATATAATCACGCTTCATTAATAGATGGTATCAGACTTTCAAGAGGCGATAAGAAGGTATTCAGGCACAATAACATGGATGACCTCGAAAGTCTTTTGAAAGAATATTCCAATCAATATGAAAATATATTTATAGTTTGCGAGAGTGTTTACAGTATGGAAGGCTCAATCACACCACTTAATGAAATAGCTTACGTTGCATCCTCTTATGGTGCTTATCTAATAGTCGATGAATCACATGCAACAGGATTATTTTCTTCAAATGGAAGTGGTTTAGTGAATGATTTTAATATTCGAGATAAGGTTTTCTGTACCATTCATACTGGAGGAAAGGCATTAGGAGCTTCTGGCGCTTGGATTGCTGGAGCAAAAGCATTGAAGGATTATTTAACTAACTTTTCAAGAGGATTTATTTATTCTACCGCCCCATCTCCTTTACAGCTTCTTAGTTTATGGGAATCGGTAAACTTTCTAAAGAAAGAGTTAAACAGAAAGAATATTGTCATAAATAAAGCCAACGCATTGAGAGAAATTTTCAAGTCAGAGTTTAAAAATTTAGATTATGAGATTTTAGGAGACTCAACACCTATAGTGCCTATCGTTTTGCGTGAGAATGGAAAGGTAATGAATGTGATGAAATTGATGGAGCAAAAAGGAGTTAATACCGCAGGTGTTCGATATCCAACTGTACCAGAATCACAAGCGAGGCTCAGAATAAGTATAAATTTTTACAGTAGCGAAAGTGATATAGAATTTCTGGTGAATAATTTAGTTAAATTGTTGAGATAAAAAATGAAAAAAATATTTATTACGGGAACAGATACAGACATAGGAAAAACAACTAATTCTCTATTTTTACTCAAAGCTTTACAAAAAGCTCATCCAAACTGTGATCTAGGATATTATAAGCCGATTCAAACTGGAAGTGAATTAGGAACTGACAGTCAGTTTATTAGTGAAATGACTACCAATGTTGGAATTGAAAAAGAAACTTATCTTTTTTCTGAACCAATATCACCTAATCGAGCTGCTAAAATACATGATGTCCATATTGAGATAGAAAAAATTTCCAAAGATTTGAACTCTTTGAATAGAGATATGTTAGTGATTGAAGGAGCAGGAGGTTTAGAAGTTCCAATTTCCGAAAAGAAAAGGATTTCAGATATACCTAAACATCTAAACATCCCTATTATTATAGTTGCTTCAACTAAACTAGGGACAATAAACCATACAATCTTAACTGTTGAGGCCGCTAGATCAAAAGGCTTAGAAATTTTGGGAATTATTTTGAGTGGCAATCAAGACTCTGACTTAAAAGAAGTCTTGGAAGAGCAAACAGGAATTAGAATTGTAGGTGAAATTCCTTATTTTGATAAAAATGAGTTTAGCTCTGGACTTGATAAAGCTAATTTGTTTTTTGATTCATTTTTTTTAGAAGAGTTATACGTTAAGATAGAAGAAGAAAGCTCTATTTGGTATCCCTTTACCCAACATAGCTTAAGAAAGCAAAACTATGAAGTAATAAAAGGGGAAGGGGCTTTTCTCTACTTAAAGGATGGAAGAAAAATATATGATGCTATTTCATCTTGGTGGGTTAATATACATGGTCATTCTAACAACCATATAGCGGAAGCTATTGCTAAACAATCTAAAGAGTTAGAGCATACAATTTTGGCAGGTTTTAACCATGCTCCTGCTAAAAAACTCGCAAATGAACTAATTGATCTTACTGGCGAGTGCGGAGGTAATTTTTCTAAAGTGTTTTTTTCTGATAATGGTTCTACTTCTGTTGAAGTTGCTTTAAAAATGGCATACCAACATCATCAAAATATAGGTAAAGAACGAACAAAATTTATTTCACTGAAAAACTCTTATCATGGTGACACGCTTGGGGCCATGTCTGTGAGCAGTAGAAACAGTTTTCATAGTCCGTTTGAAAAATTACTGTTTGATGTTGACTTCGTCGAACCAGATAATTTTGATGATTTAAAAAAGCTAGAATCAAATTGCCCAGAAGAGTATGCGGCTTTTATTGTCGAGCCATTAATTCAGGGAGCTGGAGGAATGAAAATTTATTCCTCAGATTTCTTGAGGGAGATAAGAAAGTTTTGTTTTAAATATAATATTACTCTTATTTTTGATGAGGTATTTACAGGATTTGGACGATTAGATAGTTATTTTGCCTTTGAAAGGGCTGGCGTTATACCTGATATTATCTGCTTATCTAAAGGTATTTCTGGAGGCTTTCTTCCTATTTCTGTAACGATAACAAACAACAATATTTACAATTCTTTTTTATCAAATCGTATTGATAAGGCCTTCTTGCATGGGCATTCCTATACTGGTAATCCTATTGCCTGTGCTGCATCTTTAGCCTCATTAACTCTTCTAAGAGATAATAAATCAATTGAAAACCGAATAAGTATTAGCAAAGCAACATCAGCTAGAATTGCTAGGTTAAAAGAGCGTGAGGTTGCATTTAATTGCCGTTCTATTGGAACGATTGGAGCTTTTGAAATTGATAACGATGAAAACTATTTTTCATCAAATTTTTCATATGATTTTTTTGATAATGCTCTTAACAAAGGAGTGCTTCTAAGGCCACTTGGTAAGACTATATATACAGTACCGCCCCTTTGTTCGACAACCGAGGATGTTAATTTTGTTTATGATGTAATTGAGGAGTTGATAGATGAATATAAACGATAACTATAATTTTTTAAATAAAATTGTTACTAATGATTATTTACATGCCAAATTTTTGAACACACTCAGTTTTTTAGAATATACAGGTGCTAGAAAAATTGTTAAGAGTCAGGATGAAAAAGAGCTGAATTTTGAAAAACTATCTCATATGTCTGAGGAAATAAGGCATGCTTTAATGTTTAAGAAGTTTTCTCATAAACTTTGTTCCAATGGTTTAGACTATAATGAAAAAGGAATCTTTTGCTATGAGGTAAGTAGGAGTTATATCAAAAAGATTGATGACTTTTGCATGAACCTCATGGAGAAAGATTTATGTTATCCAGTTGTGAGCTATATTATTGAAGTGAGGGCAATAGATTTGTATCGCTTTTATGCAGACGTTTTGGAGCGGAATGGAATAAAGCTTTCTCTAAAGTCTCTAATTTACGAAGAAGAAAACCATTTGAAAGATATGGAGGAAGTCGTTTCTAAAAGTATAGACCAACATATTATTGATTCTGTACGTTCATTTGAGGCAAAACTATTCTCAGAGTTTAACTATAAAATTAACTTAGAACTTAATGATGAATCTACACTTAGCGTCTCTGTGTAAGTTTTCTTGTAAAGCTCTCAAGAGAACCAAGCCCCTCAGAAACTTTTTGAATTGATTCCTTTTTGATAGTCGTTGATACAAGATTTACTCCACTTGTTCCGACGATCACAGAAAAAATTATTGCAAGAAATATTTCAATTATTGCACGCATGCTATACCTCCTCATTTAGGTTGCGATTGATGATGTCCTTTACTGTTGATTTGTTCCAATTTCCTCCACGCTTTGTGGGAATTTTTTTCTTATTAAGTTGAGTTGCTATAGCCGCAAAAGATAAACCTTTGTTGCGAAGTAACAACATTTGCTTAATAACCTTCTGCTCACCTTGGTGGGGAACACGTTTTTCACCCTCAATTTTCTCTCCATATTTGGGAAGAGGGCCTTTTCTTGAATCCTTAGAAATCTCCAAGTCCCTAAGAGCATCACTTATGCTTGTCCTTGACCATCCTGAAAACTCAGAAATTTGATAGCTAGATAAGTCCATATCCAGATAGAGCTTCCGCAAAAGTTCTTCATTGTGAATTGGCTGTGAAAAGTAGTGAAAAGCTAGTACAGTTAGGTATGGGGTGCTATTCACCTCCACCAGATCACGGTGCGCGTGGCATAACGCTTCGTCCACCATTGGTGATGTCACGCGCACCTGGGGACAGATTAGATGGAGTTTAAAGAAACAGATATTAGCGAAATTCAAGCTTTGCTTATTGAAGCAGACCGTTCTGAAGAGCTTACTGGCTTTGTGTATCCTGATGACTCTTCTAGAAAAAGAATTGCTATAAAAGAAGAAGAGGCTATTGTGGGTTTCTTTACCCCTAGGCAAGATCCCGATAAGGTCTGGAGAATGGGGGCTATTTATATAACTCCAGACTTTAGAGGAAAAGGGCTCGGTTCCAGGGCCATACAGTGCTTTATGGCCGATAAGGACGGAAGGGCTTTTATTGAGTATAGTAATTTTGCCTCTAAAAAAGCTTATGAAAAAGCAGGTTTCAAAAAAGATAAAGATGTCCCTGAAAATGCTGGAGCTTGGTTTATTAACTATTGATGCTTTTATTTTATTTTCAATTTTTTAACTGCTTCGCAAATTGATGTTTTTGACCATCCTGTTATTTTTTGAAACCTCTCTACTTGAAAGCTTATGATCCAAAATAAGGTATCTTAATACTTCATCATTTTGTATGGGCTTCCGCAAAAAGTGAGTTGTGAAAATTGAAACAATTCGATAATTTGGTATCTGGTGTGCGTGGCATAACGCTTCGTCTACCATTCAACCTGGACGACCCCTCGGTTAAAAGGGGCTCTATCTCAGTATATTTTTTTGTTAGATTAATTTTTCAAAGAAGCTTTTTCTCAATCCTCCTGTGAGTATGAAACTTCTTTGAAGTTGATTAAAGATTTGAGACATCAGCGAATATTTTATAATTTATAATTTTGTCATTATCAATTTTTAATATTGTAGCAAACTTAACCATGTGTTTAGAGTTATTGTGTCTAGTATAATTAACTGACCCATTACAAATTAGAGTATTATCTATTTTGTATATGTCTTCAATTGCATGCTTCATTGCTTTAATACTACTAAAAAAAGAGCTGTTTGATTTCAAAACATTTTCCTTTCCTTGTATTGAATGGCTATTAGAAAAATTAAAAACAACATCTTTGTCTAAAACTTTATCTAAAAAGTCGAGGTTAAGGGCGTCTACGTTTTTATATAATTCTTTTACAAAGTTTTTATCTTTATTACTCATTATTATCTCCATAAGTTATTAGGTTTAGATTAGCGTGTTCCTATTCTTGTTATCCCACCTGTCTCACCGCCATACATATTTCTTTTTGCTGGCTCTAGGCTTAAGTATTCAATAAATTCAAACTCAAAGCCTGCAGGATCTATAAAATATATTGTTTTACGATATGGGTGATTCGCTCCAACTGTTGCTATTTCGTAACCATTGGAGACCAACCTATCTCGAAGAGAGTCCATGTCATCAACAACAAAACCAATATGGGCCAGACCTGGAGTTAAGCTTTTAAGGTCTCTGTTTTCTCCATTTCCCATATCGTTTAATGTTATATAGTTATCCTCCGTTCCAATGTGTATCCATTTTCTTTTTGTACCATACCATTCGTTGGTTCCTTCACCTCTGATAACCCAGTTAGGGAATGCACATAGTATGAAATCTTTTGTGGCGTTAATGTCTTTGACAACTAAATTGATATGTTCAAGTTTTACCATTCTTTTCCTCCTTTATGTCGTCTCTTAAACTATGATCGCACTTTTTTGAGTTGATAAAAATATCAATTATGTCAACAAACTATTGCAAAATATGGCAATAATAGTTATTTTAGTAATATGAATCTAAAGCTTATGAATATTTATTGTACAGTTGTTAACAAAGGTGTGATGGCCAGAGCTGCCGAAGAGTTAAATACCACAACGGCGGTTATTAGCCGTTCTATTACAGAACTTGAATTATCTTTAAATACGAAATTAATACAGAGAACAACAAGAAAGCTAAGCCTTACAGTAGAAGGGCAGTATTATTATAAAAAGTGTTCACAGATTCTTAATGATGTAGCCTCACTTCATAATGAATTTGAGTTATTTTCTAATACTATAGAGGGAAAACTGAAACTAGCAGTACCGATGTCTTTCGGTTTAACCCGACTAACTCATATTATAAATAAGTTTATTGCAAAATATCCCAATGTTGAGATTGAAATTTTCTTAAATGATTCCATAACTGATTTAGTTGAAAATGGGTTTGATCTAGGAATTAGGATACAAAGAAAAATAAAGGATTCGTCTTTAATTGGTAGGAAGTTCACTACTTTTTCACACCACATTGTTGGACATCCAAAATTGATAAATAAGATCGGTAAAATTAGATCTCCACAAGATTTAAAAAAATATCCCTGTTTAGCCTATTCAGGAACTTCTCGATCGGGTCAATGGGTAATGAGTAATAAATCGAAACAAACTTACATTCATCAGTTTACACCTTATATTTCAGCGAATAATAGCTTAGCACTATTAGATTTTTGTTTGAGTGAAAAAGGCCTTTGCCTCCTTCCATCTTTTATCGCCGAAAAATATATTAACTCAGGGAGATTAATGGATATTCTTCCCCAATATAAGAAACAAGATGCAATCGGCTGGATTGTATATCCATCAAAAAAATTTCAAAGGCCTGCTGTATCAGCTTTTTGCGATTTTATGTGTGAATATTTCAAAAAAGAGAAATAATAAAGTCATAAACTTGTTCAAATCCTACTGAAAGTGAATGCTACTGAGAGTAAAAAACTCGCTAGAAAAATTTCTTTCAATATTTTTAGGAAATTTTTGTAGTGGATTATGGATGTTGGTGGGCCCCATTTCTAGGCTAGAAACCTGCTGTCTTGATTATTTCAATGATTCGTTTACTAATAGTATTATTATGCTTTTCTGGTCTATATACTAAACAAATTTCATCCTTGAAAACTGGAGAGCCACTTAGTCTTTTAAGGTTAGTATATTGAGAGGCAATTGTGACGGGTAAAAGACCGTAGCCAAGGCCAAGTGCTGTAAGTTTGGCAACTAGTTCCAGATTTCCAGAGTTAATTTCACCTGAGAAATTTTTCTTTTTACCAAGTTTTTTTAATATGTATTGTGACTGAGCGAGGTTTTGATCGTAAATGAGTTTATCTTGAGCATCCTTTGTATAAAAAATTGTTACTTCATCGCTATACAATTTTTTGATTACAAGATCAGGATGCTTAATAGGATTTACTACTATCCCAAAATCAGCTTCCCAGCTAATCACCTTTTCAGTCATCTCTCTTGAAAGTCCATGAGTAAACTTAAAGTCTAGTCCAAGAAAATCAGATTGAAGCTTTGGTATAAAAAACTCTAAAGCATATAGAGCTACAGAGGGATGAATAGCAAAAGTATAGCTCCCTTGAATCAAGCCAGTTTCAGGATTTGCTAAATTTTGAGCTTGCTCCCATTCATATACTAGGCGGCGAGAACGGACTTTAAACTCTTCACCGAGCTTAGTGAGCTGTATTCCATTTTTTAGTCTAATAAGAAGCTGGCCTCCAAGCTCATTTTCGAGTCTTTTTATGGCGTAGCTAAGAGCTGGTTGGGAAATGCCAATTATCTCAGAAGCCCTTGTAATATTAAGAGTTTCGCTAGCGGTTATAAAATATTTCACATCATCCATCATTAAAGACATAAATAATTTATATCACAACTATTTAAATAAACAATTTTATTTATCATTTAAGTATCTGTAATTTGCATTCAGGAGATAAAATTATGAAAAACACAACATACAATTTAGCTACAACTCAAAACCACCTAATTTCAGGCTTCAATTCTGAAGATTTGCGAGCTAATGACTTACACAGTGAAGTTGCTGAAAGGATACTTGGCGAAATTATGAATTATCGACGCTTACCAAGACATAGCAAACTTTGTAGTAATTCAAAATGCCAGTCTTGCTCTTCATTTCATCTGCCAAAGATTGTTTCAGCAGTAAAAAATAGAACTCCTATTACTTTTGTGCTGCCAGCATTTCCAGGTAAGTCACCAAATAGCAATAAAGTATTAGGCCCTTTGCCTGATTATGCAGAAAGACTTTCTCTCAAATTTCTTGGAAATCTTTGTGATAAGATTAAAAGATTTTATTCCCCAGGTATTAAAATTATTTTGTGTTCAGATGGAAGAGTATTTAGTGATGTTGTTGGCATGAAAGAGAGTAATGTTACTGCATATCAAGTTGAATTAGATAGACTTATTGAGGAAATGTCTCTCTTAGATATAACAACATTTAATCTGGATGATTTCTACGAAGGGTTAAGTTTTGTCCAAATGAGAGATGAATTGATGAAAACATATGGAAATTCTTCAGATTTTCTTAAACATAAAATTCACAACGGTGCTAAATCAGAGGCCAAGCCTGATGAGCAGGAGGCTAATCGAATGTACTGTGGAATAACACGCTTTTTATTTGAAGACTCTTTACACCCTGGACAAACAAAAAGTCGAGCAGCTATTCAAAGAGATGCAAAATCCAGAGCATACGAAGTCATTAGAAGAAGTAATGCTTGGAGTGATTTAATTGCAGAGCGATTTCCCGAAGCTGTCCGTCTTTCTATTCATCCACAGACTTGTGGAGCAAAAAAGCTTGGAATATGTCTCATTGGAAATGAATCTTGGATGACCCCCTGGCATGGAGTGGCACTTGAAACGAAAGAAGGTTATGTCCTTCTTAAACGTAATAAAGCTATCGAGATGGGTGCCGAATTGATATATGATTCTTCAGGGCGCCCTAGTCACTATAAGTTAGATGAGCACGATCATATCTTAATGAAAGGAATTTAATATGAATTACAGAATTAGTAATTTAAGACCTTTTGGAACGCTTATAGAGGCAACAAGTAAAAATACTAATATCCAAGAACTTGATATAGAAAAATTACGACAATTATTTAAAGAGTCACAGTTAATTTTGATAAGAGGTTTTAACACATTTAAAGACTCAAATCATTTTTCTGAATATTGTGAACAATGGGGAGAGGTTAGCGTTTGGCCATTTGGAAAAGTATTGGAACTAATTCAACATGAAAGGCCAGAAGATCATATTTTTGATAATAGCTATGTCCCTCTTCATTGGGATGGAATGTATAGACCACAAGTACCCGAGTATCAGATTTTTCATTGCGTGAAAGCTCCCTTGATTGAACAAGGAGGGCGAACTACTTTTTCTAATACTATCTTGGTGTTAGAGCATGTGTCGGATGATTTAAAAGAACTTTGGAATAAGGTCATAGGTACTTATCAAAGAGAAATGGAGTTTTATAATAGCAAGGTTACCTCTCCTGTAATCACGAAGCATCCTTTAAGAGATTTTTCAGTAATTCGCTATAACGAACCTCATTCTGATGATAGAGGAGATCTTATAAATATTCCTAATCTTAATTTTGCTGGAGTTGAAAGTGAGGAATTAGGTTTGTTTCATAAAACATTAAATGAGGCTCTCTATGACTCTCAGAATTTTTATGCTCATGAGTGGCAAGATGGAGATGTGGTAATCGCAGATAATTTTTCTCTTTTACATGGAAGAGAAAAGTTTGATTCAGCTTCTCCAAGACATATTAGGCGAGTTCAAGTTTTAAGCAATCCTCCTTATGATAATCCTGGCCTGGAGTCATATCAATGATAAATAAGGAAGTTGATATTGTTATAGTCGGTGCCGGGCCAGTAGGCCTTATGTGTGCTTATCTTGGAACCCTTTGTGGTATAAGTGTCGTTGCTATTGATAAATCTGATGCTCCTTTAGAAGTTGGTCGCGCTGACGCTCTTAATGCAAGAACATTACAACTCCTAGAGTTAGTAGATTTATTTGATGATTTATACCCTCTGGGAAAAATATGTAACACTTCATCAGTATGGGCTGACGGTAAATTTATCTCTCGGCAATCTTCATGGTGGGAAGACCTAGAAGGCTGCCTTCATAAGCATTTTTTGATGCTTGGTCAATCTTATGTTGAGAAGTTACTAGATGCTAAACTCAAATTTCTTGATGCGAAAGTTTTGCGGGGGACGACAACGGAAAAAATTGAAGTTAATAAAGAGGGCTGTATTACAACTCTTTCTAATGGAGAACAGATTAAATCGAAATATGTTATTGGTGCAGATGGTTCAAGATCATTTGTTCGTGAGCAGTTTAAAATCCCCTTTAATATTGTTCGTCCTCAAATCATATGGGCCGTTATAGATGGTATTATTAAAACAGACTTCCCAAAAGTTCCTGAAATAATTGTCTTTCAAGCAGACACTTCAGATGTTGCTTGGATACCAAGAGAGGGAGAAATTGATAGATTCTATGTGAGAATGGATACCAAGAACTTCTCACTAGAAGAGGCAGTCGATAAAATTAATCATGCTATGAAGCCACACAGTTTAAAATTTAAGGAGATTATTTGGTTTTCACAGTTTTCAGTTAAAGAGTCAGTTGCTTCAAACTTTTTCTTTAATGATCGTATTTTTCTTGCGGGAGATTCATGTCACGTCCACTCTGTAAATGGTGGTCAAGGATTGAATACAGGACTTGCAGACGCATTTAATCTTATGTGGAAGTTAAATATGACTTTGAAAGGAGTATCTTCAAACCTTTTGAATAGCTATGAAGAAGAAAGAAAACCTGTAGCCCACAGTGTAATTGAATCCTCTGGAGAACTTGTCAGATCAACAAAATATTCAGAGAGCGGAACTCATGCACAGGACTATGTAAGAATAGTACAAAAACGAGCTGGAAACATTACGGGAATGGGTATTCGCTATGGAAAGGAAGGACTTGTAGGTACAAGAATCTTTGATTTTGAAGTTTTTTATAATGAAGATAAAACGCGTCTTTATTCTCTTTTAGATTATAGAAAATATACGCTTTTGATATTTGATAATCAAAAAACAAATGTCAGTTTACCTGATTTTGTAAACTCTATTCATATCAGTTTGACTAATAATACTGAAAATGAATATTGGACAGATTGCTCTTCTTATAAGGAGCAAGCAATCTTAGTTCGACCAGACTCATATATTCAAGCAATTGTCCCTCTTGATAAAATTAAATCTTTGATTGAGGAGATGTTTCTGCAATGAAAAGGATAATCTTTTTAGCTATAGGAATGTTTGTAGTAGGTTGTAGTTCCTTTATTATTGCAGGTCTTCTGTCTGAAATAGGAAGAACAATTAATAAGTCTTTACCTATTACAGGACAAGGAATTACTTTATTTAGTTTAGCTTACTTAATATCTGCTCCACTTTTTGCGATAGTTTCAAGTAAAAAGTCAGAAAAGAGTATAGTTCAGTGTGCGTTGGTAATATTAATACTTGGAAATTATATTACCGCCATTTCAGAGAGTTTATTACTGTTTTTGATAGCTAGAGTAATTACAGGTATAGGAGCTGGTATTTTTACACCTTCTTGTGTGTCAATTGCAATGAAGCTTTCAAACTCATCAAGAAAGGGAAGATCGTTAAGTTTTATTCTTGGTGCAAATAGTGCAGGAGTAATTTTTGGCATTCCTTTAGGACTACATTTGGCCAAGCTTTTTGGTTGGCAGTACTCAATTTTTTATATTATTACTTTTAGTTTTATTGCGCTAATAGGCATTTCCTTTCAAAAATTTGAGATTCCAGTTATTGAGACTAAGGCAATGTTTTTCGATCGTTTTAGATTACTTTTAGATCAAAGAATTTTATCTGTCATTGGGATTACTTGTTTTACATCAATGGCATGTATTGGGTTGCATTCATATGTGGCTCCTTTACAAGTAGGAACGCCTAACTCATTAACTGTTATTTTATTTTTTTGGGGGTTGGGAGGATTTTTAGGAAGTTCTTTAGTTGGTGTTTTTGTTGATCGAATTAAAAGACCAGAAATAATTATGACCTTAATCTTAATTGGATTAATATTTAACTTTTCGATATTACCTTTAACAAAGAGTTTTAATTACTTAGGGTTAATACCATTTCTTATATGGGGAGCTTTGGGATGGGCAACAACAACACCTCAACAGCACACATTATTTGAATTAAATGAAAAAAATGGGAAGGTCTTAATAGCACTTAATTCGTCAGCTATGGGCTTAGGAGGGGCTTTGGGAACAGTAGGAGGTGGATATTTACTCTCTTCTGGTGTTAAAGTTGATCAACTTCCTTTCTTCGCTTCTGCTTTATTGTTCGTCGTTTTAGTTTTTCAATTGTTGTTAGTTAATAATTTAAAATGGAGTATCTTTCGTGAAAAGACCAATCATTATTGTTGACCCTTTGTCATCAGGTGTTGAATTAGCACCTGCTTTTAAAGCAAGAGGGATCCCTTCGATTGCAGTAACATTTAAGCCATTAGATCGTGTTGGCTTTGGAACAAAAATTAGAAGATCGGACTTTATAGATATAATTCCTGAACAACCTGACCTTGAAAATATCCTACGCAAGTTTAATCCTTTGGCCATAATTCCAGGTACTGAGTCTGGTGTTTCACTTGCTGAACGTCTTTCAAATATTCTAACACCTGAATTTTCCAATGACCCCAAGAAATCACTTAGCAGATTGCATAAAGCGCAAATGCAAAAAGCCTTAGAAGAATCAGGAGTGCCTGCAATAAAGACATTAGACACTTCTTCAGAAAAAGAAGTAGAGATGTGGATTCAAGAGAATGATTTACTGAATACTCCACTTATTCTAAAGCCACCAATCTCTGCCGGTAGTGATAAAGTGTTTCATATCTCAGAAGGAGGAGATTGGAGGAAAGCCTTTAACAGAATTATTTCAGAACCTTCTAAGATAACAGGAGAAAAAAGTAAAACGGTCGTTGTTCAAGAGCAAGCAGTTGGAACTGAGTATGCGGTAGGGACAGTCAGTGCCAATGGAAAACATTATTTATCACACTTGATAAAGTATAATAAGACTTCATCTGATGATCGTAAAACAGTTTTCGATCATGTAGAGTTTGTACCTTTTGAAGAAGAAATACATGGTGATTTGTTTAAGTATGTTCAAAAAGTTTTAGATGCCCTTGGTGTTCGCTGGGGAGCAGCTCACAATGAGATCATGCTGACAAAAAAAGGGCCTCTGCTTATAGAATCTGGTGCTAGAATGCTTGGAGGGCCTACAGTAGGTTTTTCTCGTGAAGCAACGGGGAGTAGTCAGGCAGATAAGTTAGTTGAAGCTTATATAGATGGTGATGTTCAAACAAAAGAATATCTATTCAAAAAAGCTGTTGTTCCCGTTTTTTTAAAGTCTCCTCTTGAAGGAAAGGTCTTTAACGCGGAAGTTTTTGATGAGATTTCTAATTTATCAACATTGTTTGAAAAACATATTTGGTTCAAGAATGGTGATAAGGTTTCTCAAACAGTAGATTATCTTACAAGCATAGGCATTATTGCCCTTTCATCAGAGAATCGTAACCATATTTTTGATGATTACAGTAAAATTCGTGAGATGGAATCAAGACTAATTGTCAGGTGAAAAAATATTGTTATTTATTCGTCAAATTAGGTACAATTTATTAATGAATAAGATTGGCAAATTTAAAGTAATTTTTCTTTTTATGTTAGTAATTTCTATTATTGTTAATCAGCCAAGCTTTTCTGTTAAAAAAAGCGATATTGACTCTCACCTTGATGAGTATTCCCATTATAATGTTAGTCAGCATGATAATATTGATGATGAGCCTCATGCTCACACACATAAGCATAGCGAAGATGGTGATGAACATGAGCACAATCATGAGCATTCTAAGGTTACTCAATCTGAAATAAAACTTTTAAATCATCCAATAAGAATTTTGGCCAAAGTTATTATTATCGAAGTTAGTCATGGTTTTGGGCTCAAGAATCTCGTTTCAAACCCTCATCCAAGTAAAATCTATAGGCCTCCGATATATCTTTAGTTTACAAAAATATTTAAAAACTAAATTTTAGGAGGAGCTATGTTTAAATTTTTATTAAGCATCCTTCCACTATTCTATACAGTAAACTCTTTTGCACATGGAATTAGTGAGGAAGCAAAGCGTGCCATGATTGAAGGTGGTTATTTTAAATACATCATTCTTGGCGCTGAGCATATGATTACTGGATATGACCACTTACTTTTTCTTTTTGGTGTCATATTTTTTTTAAAGACTTTTAAAGACATCTTTAAAATTATAAGTATCTTTACTTTAGGTCACAGTATTACCCTTATCTTTGCAACATTTATGGGGATAACGGCCAACTACTGGCTTGTTGATGCAGTTATTGCTATTTCTGTAATTTATAAGGGATTTGATAATAATAAAGGATTTCAAGAGTATTTTGGATTGGAGAAATCACCAAATTTACTTTGGATGATCTTTACTTTTGGTTTGATTCATGGATTTGGCCTTTCAACTCGACTTCAGCAACTTCCATTAGGAGATAAGAGTGGAGAAATGTTGATGAGAATTATTTCATTTAATATTGGCGTTGAGGTTGGTCAAATAGCTGGACTTGTAATAATGCTTTTTTTTATTACTCAAATGAGAAAGCATCATATGTTTGAAAGACTTTCGAGAGTCTTTAATGATGGAGTTATGTTGGCTGGCTTTATGCTTCTACTAATGCAACTACATGGTTACCTTCATACTTCAAATCCTGATGAATTTAAATTTAGTGAAGATAATCATATTCATCATCACATGAAAATGGATCAACCGAAAATTGAAGAATACAAACACGATAATTTATAGGAGAACAGATATGAAAAAATTATTACTAATTGGAAATCTATTATTTTCTTTTTCAGGCTTTGCTGGTTCAGGTGGTGGTCACTCTCATTTTCATGGTCATAGTCATTCACACTCTAAAAAGTCGATTTCAAAAGAAAAAACAAGTGAAATTGGTCGCTACCATGTAGAGCGTCTTGTTAAGGTCGGGAAGATTGATGCTTCTTGGAAAAATTCTATTTTTAATAAGTCTGAAAAGAAGACGTTTGGTAAGAAGACGGAATGGGTTGTTACATTTGATAATGAGAAAGGCGTAAAAGGTAAGAAACTTTATATTTTCTTGAAACTTTCAGGTGAATTTGTAGCCGCGAATTTTACAGGAAAATAATATGTGGTTAGCAATAGGTAAAATTATTGTCACTGCAGTGCTTATAAATTTTACTTTTGGTTATGATGTATTTTCTAGTTTTTGACAGTCTGAGTTGAGTGCTAATATAATGAATGCCAATGGTTAGATTTTTTAGAGTACTCATTATCTTTACTTTCGTTTTTACTTCTTATGTTGAAGTAGGTGAGGTTGATCATTTAAATTCTAACCATGAGCATTCATTTTATGAGATAAGTTCTGTTTCAGATGTTTCTCCAAGCTTGTTAAAAAGTTCTCTATGTAAAGATTGTGAAGAAGAAGGATGTTCTGATTCAGGTGATTGCTGCCAGAGATTATGTACGTGTTCTATGACTTTCTTTTTAGAATCGAGTAACCATATTTCAAGTTTGGTTTCGTCACAATCTTCTAAAATAGATTGGTATTTTTATAATAACTACCGGTCTCCATTTCTTGATTCATCACTCAAACCACCTCTCTTTTCCTAATAAATATTTAAAATAGTCTAACTATTAATTTTGATGCTGTTAGCAGTAATTAGGAAAAGAGATGAAAATAATTCAAACTTATATTGCGATTCTGTTTCTCGCAATTACTCATTTAGCTTCTGCGGAAGAGACTGCCCATGGAGTTGAAGAAGAAAAAAAACATGTGCATGGGGCACATAAAGAATGTCCGCTTCCAAAAAGTAGAAGGGATATAATTAAATGTGCTCTTGATTTTCATCCAAGTGTTAAACGAGGTGTTTTGAGAGTTGACTCTTCTGCCAAGCTAGAAGAGCAAGCATCTCAAATCCCTAACCCTACTTTTTCTACGAGGTTTGTAAAGGGGGATAACAATGGAGAGAATGTTTCAGAACTTGAAGCTAACTTAAATTTTACTTTAGAGTTGGGTGGAAAGCGTGCTTCAAGAACTGAATACGCTGTTGCCAGAAAAGCTGCTTTAATTGTTTCAAATGAAGCAATTAAAGCAGATGTTAAGATAATTACTATTTTAAACATGCATCGTCTAAGGCAAGTATTAGGTGAAAAAAAGCTACTGTCCGAAGCATTGGTTGCATTTTCAAATGTAATAGGTCAGTTAAAGAAACTTCCACGTTTATCTGCTGAGCAAGAAGCTTCTTTGACACTTTTTGAAATGGCTTTGGAGGAAACTAAAATAAGTGAATCTGAATTATTTGAAGAAGAAAGAAAGCTTGAACACTATTTTCATGTTTCTACAGGGCACTCAATTGAAGAAATAAATGATTACTTGCCAGAAACACCAAAAAATTGGCCAGATGTATCTCGCTCTCAAGGTCAGGCAATATCACCAGAGGTTAAAAAATTAAAATCTTTAGCAAGCCTTGCACAAAAAGAACTTGAAATACAGAAATCTAAAGCTTGGCCAGACCTAAAAATAGGGCCATCTTTTTCAATTGAAAGGGATGGTACTGTTGAAAATAAAATGGTCGGTTTTAATATTCAAATACCTATTCCATTGTTTCAGGTAAATGGTGGAGGAAAAGCTTATGCTCGTAGTGAACTACTAAGAGCGAAAAAAGATATCTCTTTGACAATGGCCGAAGAAAACCATGAAAGGTTTGAACAGCTACGAATTTATGAAAGCTCTGTTAAAATTCTTAATAAAACAATGAAGCAAAGCTTAATTGAAAAAAAACATAATCGAATTGAGAAGCTTTACTTACGAGGTGTTGTTTCTAGTTCTGTATTTTTAGATTCTCTTAAACAAAAAATGAGCTATTTGAGGAGTCGTAATCATCGTGAAATAACAGCTCTGAAAGCATTATGGAATATATATAAATATGATGGAAAAGTATTTGAGGAGAAAATATGAAATTAATAACTTTAATAATGATGATTATATTAATTGGCTTTTTTAAGACAGCGATGGCCTCTGGTAAAAAAGACTCAGGAGCTACTGTAAAAATTAAAAAAGGTGGCGCCGTTACTGCTTTTTCTAAAGAGGATGGTTTTAAATTGTCTGATAAAGCAGTTAAAAATCTTGGTGTGACTTTTAATGTCTTAAGTGGTGCAGGGCCTTGGATGATTCCAAAATCAGCACTTGTTAGAATCAAGCATTCAACAGGGGTATATAGGAAATGGGATGGTTGGATAACAATGGTTCTTGTTAAAGTTCTCAAACAAACAAAAGAGACGGTAACGATTAAGTCTATAGATTTACAAGATCAAGATAAGGTAGCGATTACTGGGGTTCCATTTTTAAGAATGACAGAAGCTGACCTCAATTCAGATACAGTTGACTCTTGTGCTCACTAAAAAGGATTAGAGGCTATGATTTCAAAATTAGTAAGATTTTCTATTGATAATAGATGGATAGTCATTTTACTTACTATCCTCCTTGCTTATGCTGGTTGGGAAAGTTTTAAACACCTTCCAATTGATGCTGTTCCAGATATTACAAATGTTCAAGTTCAGGTTAATACTCAGGTAGAAGGACGTGGTCCTGATGAAATTGAAAGAACTGTGACTTATCCTTTAGAAACTGCTTTAAATGGTATTCCCGGAGTTACTCAAGTACGTTCGATTACACGTTACGGGCTATCTCAGGTAACAGTTGTTTTTGAGGAAGACACAGACATATATAAAGCAAGGCAGCTTGTCTCTGAGCGGTTGCAATCTATTACAGGGCAGTTACCAAATTTTGTTGAACCAATGCTTGGGCCTGTGAGTACAGGACTGGGGGAAATTTTTCATTATATTATCGAAGCTGAAGCCATAGCTAAAGGTGAAGAAAGACTAAAACAACTTACAGAAATTAGGGCCATTCAAGATTGGTATGTGAAACCAAGACTTTTAACTATAAAGGGGGTTGCCGAAGTAAATACTATCGGTGGATTTGAAAGACAGTACCATATTGAGCCTGACCCAATATTAATGGCAAAGTATGGACTTCATTTTGGTGATATTGAAAGGGCCATAGAGAAAGTTAATCAAAATGCTGGTGGAGGCTATATTGAGCAAACAGCAGATCAATTTATTGTTCAAGCGAGTGGTCTTTTTGAAACACTTGAAGACATTAAAGATGTGCCAATTAAAACTTTAGGAAATATGAAAATTATTTCGATTTCAGATATTGCTCATGTAGGAATTGGAAAAGAATTAAGAACAGGTGCAGCACTTTATAACGGTGAAGAAGTGGTTTTGGGAACAGCACTTATGCTACTAGGTGAAAACTCCAGAGAAGTAAGTCTAAGAGTTGCTGATCAGATTGAGAAAATTAAAAAGGGCTTACCTAAAGGTTTTAAAATAGAGACTTTGTATAATCGCTCTGATCTCGTCAACGCAACATTAGATACAGTGAAACATAATCTATTAACAGGTGCCGCGCTCGTAATCATAATATTATTTTTATTAGTTGGAAATTTAAGAGCTGCATTGATTACGGCAGTTGTTATTCCAATTTCACTTTTAATGACTTTTATCCTCATGAGAAAATATGGGATATCTGGAAATCTTGTAAGTCTTGGCGCGCTGGACTTTGGAATTATTGTAGATGGGGCAGTAATCGTTTTAGATAACTGTGTAAGGCATATACAGGATAAAACCAAAGGGCTGGGAAGAAAGTTATCATCTACGGAAATCAAAGATACTATACATGAAGCAACCATGGAGATTCGTAAATCGGCTGGGTTTGGAGAGCTTATAATTGTTGTGGTTTTTCTTCCGGTTTTTGCTTTTGTTGGTATTGAGGGGAAGATGTTTATTCCTATGGCAGCTACTTTCATATTTGCTTTAGTTTCTGCTCTTATTCTTTCCTTTACTTTCGTTCCAGCATTAGGAACATTACTTCTTAGAGGGAATGTTGAAGATAAAGAGCCTCTTCTAATGAGAGTTTTAGAAAAAATCTATTCACCTGCATTGAACTTCTCATTAAAGGCAAAGAGATTAATTATCGGTTTGGCCGTCAGTGCAGTCGTTCTAGGCGGTTTTTTATTTACTAAACTTGGTGGTGAATTTCTACCAACTTTGAATGAAGGTTCCATTGCTGTACAAATGATTCGGCCAGTTACCGTAGGAATTAGTCACTCCGTAGCTCTAGAAGAAAAATCTCAAAATGTGATAAAAAATATACCTGAAGTGAGTCATATTTTTAGTCGTATTGGGACTGCTGAAATCTCAATGGACCCGATGGGACCTAATATCTCTGATAGTTATATTATGCTAAAGCCTGAGTCAGATAGACCAAAGATCAATGGTAAAATTCGATTAAAAGAAGAAATTGTTGCTGAAATAGTAAAAGAGTTAGAAGCTACTACTCCTGGTCAACGAATTCTAGTAAGTCAACCAATTCAGCTAAGATTTAATGAACTTATGGAAGGTACAAGGTCTGATGTTTCGCTCAAAATATTTGGTGAAGATCAGGATGTTCTAACTCAAGAAGCAGAAAAAGTTGTAGCAGTAATTCAAAGGATTAAGGGAGCAGGAGACGTTGAACTTGAAGCTAAAGGTAAAATGACAGTCTTAGAAGTAAAACCTAAGTATAAAATTCTAAAAAGCTTAGGTATTTCAGCATCTGAAGTCTTGGAAACAATTGGAATTGCTATTGGTGGTGATCAAGTTGGTATTTTCTATGAAGGAATGAAGCGTTTTCCAATAATCGTAAGACTTGGAGATGAATATCGAAATGACATCGAAGAAATAAAAAACCTTCCTGTTGGTTTAACTGGTGGTTCTACAATCCCTTTAAATGAAGTCGCAGAGGTTCACTTCAAAGAAAATTATAGCTCTTTTAGCAGAGAAGAAACGAAACGAAGAATAGCTGTTCTTATCAACCCAAGAGGTAGAGATACTGAATCATTTATTCAGGAAGCTCAAAAGGCCGTAGAAGAAAAAATTAAATTACCTGCTGGTTATTATATGGAATGGGGAGGAAACTTTAAGAATCTAAATGAAGCGAAAAATAGGCTTGCCATCCTTGCTCCTTTAGCACTTCTTTTTGTTCTCATTATGATCTATGCAGCCTTTAGAAATATATTTGAAACAATGTTAATTTTTTTATGTGTTCCATTTGCTCTCGTCGGAGGTGTTCTGGCCTTAATGATTAAGGGGATTCCTTTTAGTGTATCGGCCGGCGTTGGCCTTATTGCTCTCTCTGGTATTGCTGTGTTAAATGGAGTTGTTCTAGTTAACAACTTTAATAATCTCAGAGATAAGGGAAAGACAGGTTCTGAAGTAATTAAAAAAGGCGCGTTATTGAGACTTAGGCCTGTTATGATGACGGCACTCACTGACATTTTGGGATTTTTACCTATGGCAATTGCGACAGGTTTAGGAGCAGAAGTTCAAAGGCCACTTGCTACAGTAATTATTGGTGGGATTATTTCATCAACACTATTAACATTAATTGTTTTGCCAGTTTTTTATTCAAGTTTAGAAAAATGGATATTGAAGTTTAACCAAAATCATACCTAAATCGGAGGATTAATTATGAAAGTGACTATGGTGATTTCCTTAATGTTTGGATGCTTAATTTTTTCGACAAACTCGTTTGCAGAAGGCGAATTAAACAAAATTCTTGAGAAGAAAGAGCAGAATCAATCTACAGAAAAGAAAAGAAGAAGGAAAAAGGTGCAGATGTGTCATGAATGCGGGAAACCAGAGCCTGAATGTGAGTGTGAAGGTGAAGGACATGGTGTAAAAGAAGAGCATCATGATCATAAAAATGAGAAAAAGAAACAGTAATAGTTAGTGCCCTGTTCGCAGGGCCCTTTTCTTTCTAGATTACATGAGAAAATAGCTCTAAAATTCGAATGGAAGTATGTCGCGATACACTTTAATGCTCGGGAATGTTTAGATATGTTTCAAAAATCAGCTTAGGGTAGTATAGAAAATTTTCGCAGTAATAAGACCTTAGATAGCTAAAGGTTTACACCAAAAGCTTATCGTAGTATCTAAATAAAATGAAAATTATATGGAGTTTCAGCTTATTTTTAATTTTAGTTTCATGTATTGAAAAAACAACCGAATTGACTGCAAGAATTAAAGAAGATCGAAGTATTGAAGATTTATTAATAAACGGTCAAGCTCCTCTTAATTTTGAATCATTACAAAAATATATACTTAGGCCAAAATGTATGTCCTGCCACTCTGGAGAGGACGCAGAACCTGAAAATGATCCGATTGATTTTACTTCTTATGAATCGACGATGATTGATCGCTTTGTTCCACTTTTAGTTAAAGGAATTCCAGAAAAAAGTAGACTATTTCAAAGTGTTTACGAGGGAGAAATGCCTGAAGAAGGAACATTATCAAAGGCCGAAATTGATTTTATAAAAAAGTGGATACAAGCATGCGCACCTAAAGAAACTCTTGAGTTTATTCCTACCGATTGCGGAAGTAATGACGACGACGATGATGGACCTGGCGGTGACGACGATAACGAACCTTTTGATTAATAATTTATTCTCAAAACAGGAGAGAAAAATGAAAGCACTTATTTTTATTACAGCATTAACGATGTCATCTTTTTCATTTTCTAATACAGTAAATATTGATGATACGAACGAGGCCTTAACTGAAGCTTTACGTGAGTTTAAAACTTCGCAAAAGTCAGACGTTCTAGACAATTTTACAGGTGTTAAGGCCTGGCCAGTTAAAGGTGGGGTTAAAGTTAAAATATACTTAAAAGAAAATAAATCATTATCATATTCTTGTCATAGACATCATGATAATGATCCATTTGAATGTCACGGACACTAAAAAAAGGTTTAAATAAGACTCATGGAAACGATTAATTTTAAAATTCAAGGAATGAGTTGTGCTGGCTGTGCTAGTACAATTGAAAGAGAAGTTGGCAATTTAAATGGGGTTACACGTTCAAGTGTCAATTTTGCCGTTGAAAGTGCTGAGTTTGAAGTTAATGATATTACTTTAAAAGAAAGCATAATTGATAAGATCAAATCTTTGGGATACTCAGTCTCTGAAGATAAGAAAGTTTCTAACGAAAGCTCTGACAAGATTTCTGATAATTTTAATAAGTTTATCATTTCTATTATTTTAGCAGTATTAATTTTTGCGCTGGCCATGTGGCCACTTCATAATTGGCCAAATCAGAAAGTGAATTGGTTTTTACAGTTGATACTTTGTATCCCTATATGGGGATGGGTTGGTTTAAAGTTTCAAAAATCACTCGTTCACTTTCTTAGAACGGCAAAGTCTAATATGAATACCTTGATAGGTATTGGAACAACTGCAGCTTTTCTTTATAGTACATTTGTTACTATATTTACTGATTTTTCAAATGAAGTTGGGTTAACACAAAAAGTATATTTTGAAGCGGTTGGGTTTATCATTTCTTTTGTTTATCTGGGACAGTTTTTTGAAGAAAAGGCCAAGAAGAAAACCACTGAAGCACTTAACTCTTTACTCCAACTTAGTTCTAAAAATGCGACTTTGGTTATCGATGCAAAATTAAAAGAAGTAAAAATTGAACAAGTAAAAGTAGGTGACGTTTTAAGAGTAAAACCCACTGAAAAATTTCCCGTTGATGGAAAAATTGTTAAAGGTGAGTCTTCAATAGATGAGTCAATGATTTCCGGTGAGCCGATTCCCGTTTTAAAACATGTAGGTGACCAAGTTTTCTCTGGTACTATTAATGGCGATAGTGTCATAGACTATCAAGCTTTGAAAGTTGGAAACGATACATTTTTATCTCAAATCGTAAGTTTTGTAGAACATGCTCAAAACTCAAAACCTGAAATTCAAAAGTATGCTGATAAAATTAGCGCAATCTTTACTCCAATTGTAATTTTAGTATCAATAATAACTTTCTTTGCATGGTTTTTATTAGGTCCAATGCCGGTATGGGGAAATGCTGTTTCTAATTTCATTGCCGTTCTTGTTATTGCTTGTCCATGTGCTTTAGGACTTGCAACTCCAACTGCAGTTGTGGTTGCAACTGGAAGGGCCTCTTTAAAGGGTCTTTTGATTGGAGGTGGAGATATAATTGAAAAAGCAATTGGGATAGATACAATTATCTTTGATAAAACCGGTACCATAACAGAAGGCAAACCATCAGTTATTGAAATAAATATTAAAGGTAATGATAAAAATATTTTAAAAGATGTTGCTTCAATTGAACAATTCTCAGAACACCCTCTTTCTAAAGCGATCGTTAATTATTCAGTTGAACAAAATATTTCATTAAGTGAAGCAGAAAACTTTGAGATAATCAAAGGAAAGGGTGTTAAAGCGCAAATAAGTGGAAGTAGTTATCTAATAGGAAATGAAAAGCTATTAAATGATAACAATATTGCTCTTGATAAAAGTTTAGTTACAAAAAAGATTGGAAGTTTTGTTTTTATCTCTAAGGATGCTACTCATATTGGTACCATAATAATTGGGGATAAAATTAAGGATTCTTCAAGAAAAACAATTGATCAGTTTAAAAAACGAGGGATTGAAACTTGGATGATAACTGGTGATAACGAAATTATTGCAAAGTCTGTCTCTAATGAATTGGGAATCGATCACTATATTGCAGGGGCCCTTCCACTTGAAAAATCTAATCAATTAGAAAAACTTCAAAGTCTTGGGAAAACAGTTGCAATGGTTGGAGATGGTGTTAACGATGCTCCAGCGCTGGCCAAGGCCAATCTATCTATGGCCATGGGAACTGGGACAGATGTTGCTATAAATGCTTCGGATGTAACGATCGTAAAAGGTGATCTTTCTAAGGCCTTAGAGTTTATCGAACTGGCAGAAGGGACCATGAAAATCATTAAGCAAAACCTACTTTTATCAATAATATATAATGCCTCATTAATTCCTATTGCTGCAGGAATTCTCGTTATTTTTGGAGGTCCGATGATGCCTCCTGTACTTGCAAGTGTTGCAATGACCTTGAGTAGTATCTCAGTCGTTACCAATAGTTTGAGAATTAGAAAACTCATATAATTTTAGGTCGTTAGAAGTTCACTTACTTTGAGTAGGCATGTAAAAAATATAGTATTTTTGATTACTTATAGTTACCAGTTTTGCGATGCGTTATTATTTTCTAAATTTTAAAATTTGGAGAACTAAATGATACGCCCACTGAGCAAAAGCTTACTACTACTAATAATCTTTCTTTTAACTTCTGGCTTAAATGCTGCGGTAAGAGAGTACGAATTAAGAGTTCAAAATATAACGGCAAACTTTACGGGTGTTAATGTTGAACATGCCTTGGGTATTAAACAAACTTTTCCAAAGCAAATTGAGGCTTCGATTCCGGCCCCTACGTTAAGATTTAATCTCGGTGATGAAGCGGTTATAACTGTTTATAACGATACTAATGAACCGGCCACTATGCACTGGCATGGATTACTCGTTCCCTACAAGCAAGATGGACCTCAGTTTTCAAATACAAAAATAATTGCACCAAATACAAAACATGTTTTTAAATTTCCAATTCGACACACAGGTACTTATTGGTATCACTCTCATACTCAATTACAAGAACAACGTGGTCTATATGGAGCAATTGTTATTGAAGAAGATCAACCAATAGTTGAAGTTGATCACGATTATGTTTTTGTTATGAGTGATTGGGTTAATGAACATCCAATGGATGTACTCAAAAATTTAAAAAAAGAAGGTCACTTTTATGAGCAAAAGAAAAGTGACAAGAAAAGAGAAGTCATAAAAAATTATGTAGAAAGTCTTTCTAAAGAAGACCAAATTAAAAATGCTCATTTATTTGAAAAAGATTTCTTAGGAACACTTTGGGGTTCAATAAAAAATGGTCAATTAAAACAGCATGCTAAAGCTGAATCATCGAGAATGGGGCCGATGGATTATAGTGATGTTGGCTACGATGCCTATTTAATAAACGGAAAAATTAAATCTATGCTTAAGAATGTAAGGCATGGAGAAAAAATACGATTTAGAATTATCAATGCTTCGGCCTCTACTTATTTTTATTTTAATATAGGAATGAATAGAAATTTCAAAGTAATCACAAAAGATGGAATGCCTGTTCAACCGGTAAAAGTAAATGAGCTCTTAGTTGGTATTGCTGAAACTTATGATGTTGTTTTTGATGTTCCTCATATGATGAAAACTTTTGAAGCTAAAATTACGGCACAAGATAGAACTGGTTCGGCCAGTTTAATGTTTGGTATGGGGGATATGGAGATGGCCCCAGTTAAAATTCCTCAATCTACCTATGAAATGGATCATGGTGATATGGATCACGGGGGTGGTCATGGAGATCATGACGATGATGATGAACCAGGTGGTGGAGATGATGATCATGGAGATCATGGAGATCACGGGCATATGAATCACAAAATGGAATCAATGGGTGGTGGCCATGATATGCCTATGCCTCCAATGGGAAAAACAAAACAGCTTAAATATAAAATGTTAAAGTCTGTTGATCCTACAAATTTAGATGACACTCTTATTAGAGCGCAAGTTATAGATTTAGAACTTTCAGGCGATATGGAAAGATATACTTGGCATATAAATGGAAAACCATTTAGTGAAGATAAGTATATCACAATCAAAGAAAATGAAGTCATCACATTTAGATATATAAATAAAACTATGATGCATCATCCGATGCACTTACATGGTCACTTTTTTAGAGTTTTAAATGGACAAGGAAACTATGCTCCTCTTATGCATACAGTGGATGTTGCTCCAATGAAAACTGTGACAATTGAATTTCACGCTAATGAGCCGGGGATTTGGTTTCTACATTGTCACAACCTTTATCATATGAAAATGGGGATGTCTCGATTAGTTAAGTACGAAGGCCTTGAACAAGATGAAGAATTAAAGGCCGATCAGAAAAAGTGGGGATCTATGATGACTAAAGATACTAGCGCTTTTGCGAAAGTTGAAACAAGTCTTTATTCAAACATGGCAAAAGTTGATATCGGAATAAATGCAGGAAGATATGATGTTGAAATGGAATTAGAAGTCGATGAATATGATATTGATAATTTTGAAGCGGAAGTTTTATTTAAAAGATATTTAGATCGATTCTTAGCAGTTGGCGCGGGAGCGGTTGTAGAAGATCAAAAAATATATGCGGCCCTAACTGCTGCCTATAATTTACCGGGTAATATTGAAATGGAAGGTTATGTCCGTCACGATGGAAAAGCTGTCATTAAATTAAGCAAGTCAGTGCCAATAACTTCGATTGCTGGAAGACCGTTAATTTTAAAACTAGGGCCGAAGTTTGATTATAAAGATCGATTTGATTGGGACTTTAAATCTGAAGCTGAATATAAGTATTCTGAACGAGTTAGTTTTGGACTTAAACACAAAATAGATAAAGATGGTAAGTCTACGACTAGTTTTGGGATACAAGTAAGGTTTTAAAGTACGTGATACTTTTATAATAGTATCACGTACTTTGACTAGGACAAATTTGTTGGAATTCTCTTAGAAGTGGACCTTTGATAAAGTCTTCATACCCATTTAGACTCCATGGTTTAGTAAAAAAATCTTTCACGCCCAACGAAAGGCAAAGCTCTCTGTCTTTTGGACTTTCTGATCCAGAAAACACAATAATGGGTATTTTTTTTATTTTTTTTTCTTTACTTAACCTTTTAAGAATTTCGTTCCCAGTAATAAGTGGTAAGTTTAAGTCTAATACAACTAAAACTTTGACACTTTCGTCGCCTGTATCGGAAATACTGTTTAAATATTCAAATGCAGATTTTCCATCATAATAATATTCAGTTTCTATTTGTATTCCTAGTTTTTTTAAAACTTTCTGAAAGATATGCACTTCATCTTCGTTATCTTCAATATAGATTAATTTACATTTAAAATCGTTCATCAATATCTCTTGGTAAGGTAAAATAAATTCGACATCCGGTCTGGTATTCTGGGTCTATCCAAATTTTTCCACCAAAATCTTTAATAATCATTTTACAAATAGATAAACCAACTCCTGAACCAGGGAAATCAATTCTATTATGAATATGGCTGAAAAAATCAAAAACTTTTTCATGATAATCTTTTGGAATTCCAATACCGTTATCTTCAATGGATACAACCCAGTGTGGTCCTTGGATCTCGGCATTGATTATTATTTTAGGTTCATGATTATTTTTTTGAAACTTAATTGAATTAGATATAATATTTTGAAATACTCTTGTAATAAGAACTGGGTCAGCTCTTACTATTGGTAAATTTTTGTATTCGACATTTATTTTTTTTCCTTTAACTGTAGTCTCAAATAATAATAGTACTTCTTTGACAACATTTTCTAAGCTGATAGCACTAATCGATCGCTCATGGTTCTCTAGTTTGGCTATATCTAAGAGATCAGTAATAAGTTGTTCTGAGACCTTAATATCTTTATTAATTTTTTCAATGTATTTGTATATAGGATAATCTTTAGAGATTGACTCATTATTAATCAATTCCTCTTCTATCATTGACAAGTTTAAACTTATACTCCTTAGAGGTTCTTTGAGATCGTGTGAAACAATCCATGTAAATCTGTTAAGTCTTTGATTGATTCTTTCAAGATTCTCGGTACGTTTCTTAAGTTTTTCTAAGGTATTAACATTCTTAATGGCGATCGAAGTTGTATCGGCCAGAGCCTGCAGGGCCTCTAGTTCTTCTTTTGTTGGTGTATAGTTTTTGGCCCAATAAGTTCCAATCGCCCCTATAGGCTCTTCTTTTCTAATAGGAGTTATTGTTAAGCTTTTAACAAAAGTGGGTTTATAAGCATCATGTGGAATTCTTTCATCTTGATATATGTCTTCTATCGTAACTTGTTCATTGTGTAACATAGACCATCCACTAATACACGCTTTTAACGGAAACTTCATGCCTTTCCAGAGTGAACTGATAGCATCCTCGTCAACATAATGACATTGCTCTTCATCTCTAAGGACAAAGGTTGCTCCATCTGCATGAACAAGGTTCCTTGCCGATGTTCGTACGGTTGTTGTAATATCATCTAGTGAATGTGCGAGTGAAAGCTTTTGAATAACTCTTATAAGTTCAGATGAAACATCGTCTAAACTTCTATAGTTTTGTACAATTTTTTTTGCTTTATTCATTATGTATATCCTCATTAAAGTAAAAGTAATTTGATTCATTATTTTTACAGAGTTAGATAGAATATAGTTGCATCTTATTTTAATACATTATTTGTACTGTTGTATAGTGTACTTGTGGTATCTTAAAGTTTTCTTTATAAGGTATAAGGTACGTGATACTTTTAATTTGCAGGTAAGAAATAAACTATTAGGAGCAAAAAATGTTTGAAGATTTAATATGTGAGAGAGTTGATTTATGTCAAAAGGGTGAAAATCCATATTTAATTCATGAGTTTGAAAATTCATTTTTTGTTGTGGGAGATCATCAATTTTATAAGGGATATAGTCTCTTACTTTTTAAAAGACATGTAAGAGAGATTCATGAGCTTTCAATGGAAGAGCATCTTGGCCTATCTAAGGAATTGCATATTGCTAGTAAAGCAGTTTATGAAACATTCAAACCTTGGAAGCTAAACCATCAATGTCTTGGAAATCAGGATCAACATGTTCACTGGCATATCCTACCTCGTTATGAAAGTGACAAGTACCATAGAACATTACCGATGACTGATTATGTAAAAGGAGAGATAGATCTTTCCAAGTATGCTTTATCTAATGAAGAGGCTCAAGAGGTTGCAAGAAAGATAAGAGAAAACCTAGTAACTACTTAAAATTATTCAATAATGAAACTTTTTTCTAAGAAAATCCCTTTCTGTTCGTTAACCCTATGAATAGTGAGATCGCACTGGAGGAATAGTGAAACAGGTGCAATGGTTTAAGCAGGTCTTTATTCAGTATGAAGGGACCCTTATTCGTTATACCAAAAAATTGGTATGGGATGAGCAAGTGTCTAAGGACATTGTGCAAGAGTGTTTTACTAAATTGTGGCAGCAAAAAATGGAGCAGGTGAAAAATCGAATACCACCTTGGCTTTATATTGTTTGTCGAAACCAGGCGATTGATCATTTAAGGAAACAGAAAAAAATGGTTAACGAAAACGAAGACATTTTTAAAGTGGATGGAGGACAGGAATCCACCCTTGAAAAAATGGAAATCTTTCGTGAAATTGTGAAGCTCTCGGCAAGGCATCAAGAGGCCTTAGTTTTAAAATTTCAGGAAGGGATGAGCTACAGGGAAATCAGTGCAGTCATGAATGTTTCTGAATCCCATGTAGGTCTTCTTATTCATGAAGGTATTAAAACTTTAAGAGTAAAAATGGGAGGTCAAAATGAATAAGAAAATTGATGATGTGACTTTGACATCCTTTGCCCTTGGAGAGCTTCCGGAAGATCAAATGAAGGAGATCGCTATGGAAGTTCAAAAAGACCCTAAACTACAAGAACAAGTAGAGCAAATTAAAGAAGTAGGATTAGAATTAGAAACTCAATTTAAGCAGGAAGAGACGTCTCGTTTAGATCAAAAGGATCGAAAAAAGTTTTTAGCAAATAGGAAGTCTAAAGGATTTTGGAGTATAAAAGTTTTAGCACCTTTAACAATGATGTTAATGTTAACAATGACAACAGTATATTTCTTTAAATCTAATTGGAGAAACGACAAGCTAACTTCAATAACAGATAAAGTGTTTGGTAACGCTGAAAAGTTTGCCAATGAACCATCTGCCCCACAAGTTTCTATGAGAAGTAGTTCATTCGTTCCTAAAAAAATGATGAAAGTTAAGATGGCCGAAAGTATGATGTTTATTCCAAGACAAGAGGAAGAATTTAATACTGAGTCTTATCACAAAGAAAATCAAAATAGTTGGATAGATGTGATTACTCAGCCCCTATCTACTTTTTCAGTTGATGTAGATACTGCAAGTTATTCAAATACTAGAAGATTTATTATGGATGGAAGATTGCCAGTAAAAGCTAGTGTTAGAATTGAAGAGTTTATAAATTATTTTTCTTATTTATATGAAGCACCTGCTATGAATTCAGATCATCCATTTGCTGTTCATACGGAAGTAAGTTCTTCTCCATGGCATAGTGATTATAAGATTGTACGCATTGGTTTAAAAGGAAAAGAAGTTGCTAATGATCAAAGACCTAAATCTAATTTAGTATTTTTATTAGATACTTCAGGTAGTATGCATGATTCTAATAAATTACCTCTTTTAAAAGATGCGCTTAAATTACTTGTGACTAAGCTTAATGATACGGATCGAGTTTCAATTGTAACTTACGCAGGATCAAGTGGATTAGTTTTAGATTCTGTTAAAGGTAGTGAGAAGGCGACAATTTTAAGAGCACTTTCAGACTTAAGAGCTGGTGGCGGAACTAATGGTCAAAGTGGAATTAAGCTAGCTTATGAAGTTGCTCAAAAAGGTTTTATAAAGGGTGGAGTTAATAAGGTCTTATTAGTTACTGATGGTGATTTTAATTTAGGGGTTACTAATCAAGATGCTCTAGTTGATCTTATAAAAGAAAAATCTAGTTCTAAAATATTTTTGTCAATTCTTGGAATGGGAAGAGGGAATTATAAAGATCATCGAATGGAAACAATTGCTAATAAAGGAAATGGAAACTTTTATTATCTAGATACATTAAATGAGGCCAAGAAAGTTTTAGTAAATGACATAAATGGAACACTTATGACAATTGCTAAAGATGTAAAGATTCAAGTTGAATTTAATCCAGGGCTAGTTGAGCACTATCGTTTAATTGGTTATGAAAATAGAAAATTAGCTGCTAGAGATTTTAATGATGATAAAAAAGACGCCGGTGAAATTGGAGCTGGTCATAGTGTAACAGCTATTTATGAAATTGTTCCTAAGGGAGTTAAGTTTCATGGAGCTAAAATTGATAAGTTAAAATATCAAAAAGTTGCTGAAGCTAAAAAAATTGATAGCAACGAACTTATGACAGTAAAGCTTCGTTATAAAAGAGCTGAAGAATCTAAATCGATACTTTTAAACGTTCCGGTTAGTGATAGTGATAAGAAGTTTGAGCAGGCGAGTTTAAATACAAAGCTTGCTGTTGGAGCTGCTAGTTTTGCTATGATCTTGCGTGATGATGAAGAAATTGGAAATATGAATATTTCTAAGGCGCAAGAATTAATTAATGAAAGCTTAGCTGAAGATAGATTTGGTTATAGACAAGAGCTTTTTGAATTAATTGGAATAGCTAAAGAAGTAAATGCGAAACAAAAGAATTGGAAATAATATGTGAATACAAGGAAAAGGTAATGTCGTACCTTTTCCTTTCTTATCTTAGAGATCTTCTTGTAATGCTTCTAAATCAACACCAGGTTTTAAATGACAACAAATAAGAATCTTTTTATCAGTTCTATATTTTGAATCATTAATACCAGCTGCAACGCTGAAATTTCTGTTTATTTCGCAATAATTTTTTAAATGCTCAGTCACATCAACATCTGAATTAATATTTTTTAAGTTCGTTTTAGCATTAAAACATCCAAATTCATTTGCAAATGAATTTGTACTAAGAAATAGAAGGATGAATAGTATTATTTTTTTCATATGTGCTCCAAAGTTTAATTGTCTCCGTTTATTATTAATATTATGACTCATTATGTGACGATTCAGTATATATCATATATTTTTTACCTATGTGTTAAAAATTTGTTTTTTCGGTTCTTATGATTCGATGGAGTGACTCTGGAGTTATTCCAATATAATTTGCCATATCTTTTTTTGCAATGAATGGAAGTATATCTTCAAATTCAGCAAGAAACATTTTAACTCTTTCTTTGGCCTCGTAGTAGAGAAGATTAAATTCTCTACTACATTTTTCAGCGTAACGTTTTTCAGCAACAATTCGCCCATTCTTATCCCAAATACTACTTTTTTCTCTTAATTTTTGTAGGAAATTTGGTTCTCCTTCCAATGCATAGGTCGGAGTGAGTGCTTCAATGTAAATTCTACAACTATGCCCTTCGATCAAGGATACAAAATCACTTACAATTCTACCGGGGCCATCAAAAGAGATAACTTGAGCTTTTCCCGTTTGCGAGAGAATTTCTCTTTTTACTGCTCCACTGCCAATATAATAGACTAAGTCTGAGCGATCCCCAGGGGCCAAAAGTTTTTCACCCTTGGCGAATTCTTTTAAAGTAAAAAGACTAGAAAAATACGCCCAATCTTCTGGTGAAATATCAATATTTTTTGAAAAATCTAAAAATAGATTATCTAAAAATGTTTTTTTAAGTAAGTCTGATTCCATGGCGATCTATATAACTAGTAAAATCTAAAATCGTCTATAGAGAAAAATTGTAAGGCATGTAAAAAATAGCATTTTTTAGTTGAAAGTATCAAATGATACTCCTGCTTTTTTATATTGATGTATAAAGAATTTAGAGAAAACTTTGGAGACTATTATTATGAAAAAACTAATTTTTCTGTGCCTATTTAGCGCATATTTATCGAACTCAGCTTATGCTGGACTTAACAGTGTTTACAATTTTGCCGCAGTTAAAAAATTATTAAATGGAGTATTTCCTAAGAGCACTTCTTTTGCTGTATCTTATAATTGTGGTGATGGAAAATGTGTTCCTCAAATTGGAGAGACTTCTCAAACATGTCCTTTGGATTGCAAAGGAGCTAAAATTAGATCTTATAATCATCAAGCATTATGTGATAAAACAAAATATATTCATGAACCACAATCAATAGATGAAGTTTCAAAGCTTTTAAAAAGTATATATGAGTCTTCAGATTCTAAGGTACGATTTGTAGGAGCACTACATACTACTAATACACTTATTTGTTCTGATGGATATACTATTTCATCAAAGAATATTTCTAAATTATCTGATGTAAAAATTATTGAAGAAAATGGAGAAACTCTAGTTTCAACTCCAGGTGGGATAAAGCTTGGAACACTTGGTGATCATCTTGCTAAAAATGGATATTCTCTAGGTTTTGCTTATCCAATGTATAGAGGAGTAACTATTGCAGGTCTACTTGCTACGGGATCTCATGGTTCATCAAGGAAGCATACGGCAGTTTCATCACAAAATATTAGAGAAATATCTATAATTGATGGGACTGGTGAAAAACATATTATCACTAAGGAAAATAACCCTGAATTATTTAGAGCAGCAAAAGTAAATCTTGGAATGCTAGGATTTGTTTATAATATAAAGATTAAAATTACTCCATTATTTAATATTAAAATGAATGTTAAAAAAGTAGAAAACTTTGTAACAAAGTACAAACAAGTAAAGTGGGGCGGGCCTTGTGATTTTGAAATTTTAAAATGGTATCCAAGTATAAATAATGCAGTAAAGATATGTGGAACAAAAACAAATGAAAAGTCCTACTTTGGTGCTGAAAGTGTCGCTTTTGGTAAAGATGAGAATAATTATATGTTTCCAAGAGAAAAGTGGATAGTTAAGAAAGCTTTATCTCTTGCTAGACAACACCCATTTGTTGCTAATTATTTGATAAAAGCATCTTATAAGAAAGCCGAAGAAAAAACAGGATATTCATATCAAAAAATTTCACTGAAAAAGAATAAAATTAATCAAGAAGAAGTTGAAGCAAATAATATTGTCGGGCCAGCAAATAAAATGCTTCATAATAGGCTAACGAAAGGAATTTTTCAGAGTTTTTCTGCATCAGACTTTTCATTCTCATTTCCACTTAGTTCAGCTAAAGATGTGTTAAGTGATGTAAAAGAATTTTCTGAAAAATATGATTATAGTTTTCCATTCATTGGATTTTATATGAGATTTACAAGAGCGGAAGGTAATAATGAAGGAGCATTTCTATCTCAAATAGAACCTAATTCAAAAAAAGGGCAAGTCTATATAATGGCCGAGTTCTTTGAATATAAGTTTTATAATTTAGAAAAGTCTTTCTTAGATCAAATTAATAAAGAAAGAAATCTATTACTCGATATGCTTATTAATAAACATAATATAAGGCTTCACTGGGGTAAGTCTAATAAAGAGCTATTTGCTAAATCTGATATTCAAAAAGTTTATGGTGATAACCTTGAGAAATTTAGTGAAATTTCTAGGCAAATGGACCCAAAGGGAATGTTTAGCAATGGCTTTACTCAATTTACGGGTTTAGATTCTGCAAAGTAGATAGTTTATAATTTTATTTTACTTAAAATTTTATTTAAAGAATTTGCAAATTCAGCTTTATCTTTAGTTCCAAATGGTGGTGGCCCTCCAGTTTGAAGGCCACTATCTCTTAGATCTTGCATAAAATCTCTAATTGAAAGTCTTTCACTTATATTTTCTTCCGTATAAACTTCGCCACGAGGATTAATAGCAATCGCCCCTTTTTTAACTATATGATCAGCTAAGGGAATGTCTGCTGTAATTATTAAATCTTCTGAGGAACAATTTTCAACAATATAATTGTCCGCAACATCAGCTCCTTGATCCACCTGAATTAAATTAAATAAAGGTGAATGTGGAATCCACATTTGGCTATTGGCCACTAAAGTTACATGAAGCTTTTTTGAAGCTGCTATTTTAAAAATATGCTCTTTTATAATTTTTGGGCAGGCGTCCGCATCTATCCAAATTTTCATTTAGACTCCTTAATATGCTCAACCCCAAGCCCCTGATCTTGAAATTCTTTTTTTAAAAAGATCTTATTGATTGATCGACCTGATGACGACTCAGATAGCTTTGTTGAGTATTCAATGACAGCGCAAATTGTGTCTTTAAATCTTCCAAATGAAAAATTTGTAAAATTTGTTTTGCTAATGTGATGAATTCTTATTTGTTCTTTCGCCCCAAAAGCTTCAGAAAGTAGAGAGCTTGTAAGTTGTGAGTGTTGAACAGGCATAGAATCTCTGACGATTTCATTGGCAAGTTTAATGTGCTTAAACTCAAGCTCAACAACTTCTATGTTAAAGTTTTTAAGAGTGTGACCAAAAGGGCAGTGAAGACAATTTGTTTTACAACAGGTTCCACGCTTTTTTAAATATGCCGAAGTAAAGACAGTTTGTCCGTCTTCATTTTCATAGGTTAAATCTTTATTTTTTTCGCTCATATGCTCTCTTTTATACATTGTAAGAGCTTATATCACGACTTGTCGAGTCGACAGTTGGAAATTTCATTGATACATTAAACTGATGAGTGATGAAAAGTATAATGTGATTTTAATAGGTGGATCTCCCATGTCTGGGAAATCTACTCTTGCAAGTAGTTTAGCAAGCTTGTTAAGCTTTCCATGTATTCCAACAGATGATTTGGGTACAATGGCGCAGGCCATGGTCACCAAAGAGACACATCCTGAATTTTTTTATAAATCGGACGATGAAAGCTTTGAAACTTATTATTCGCAAACTGAACCTGAAGTACTTTTTGATGATATCTATAATTTCCATATGAAACTTTGGCCTGGAGTTCATAATGTTATAAAAGCTCATGCAAATTGGAGTGGACCAGCAATTGTTGAAGGTTACTCTCTGTACCCTGAACAAGTTAATGGGCTAAAGGAAGACAAACTAAAGGCATTTTGGCTTATTTGTGAACCAGAAGTGTTTGCAAAACGTTTTGAAGCAAGAAATGAAAATAGTTTTTTTAATAATAAGAAAATGAGAGAAAACTTTATATTAAGATCACAACTGCATAATAACTTTATAAGTGAACAAGCAATAAAATATAATATGAAAACAATTGAAGTTAGAATTAGTGATGATTCTAGTTCTATATATGAAAAAGCAAAATTATTATTAAATTTATAATTATTAATTTTTAGTTTCGAAGTTTCACTGTCGATTCAAAAATAAAATCTTTGAAAATTTTTACATGTTTTGGTGTATAGCTTGTTGGAGGAGAAAGTAAATACATACTTCTTCTTAAATAAACTTCATCAGGAAGAATATGTTCAAATTCTTTATCATTAATTTCTTTTTGGCAGATTATTTTTGGAAGTGTAGCAATACCTCTATTTCGTTTTACAAAATCTTTTAGAGTAGACATCGAGTTTGAAGCAAATACTGGGTGAATGCTTTTGAGCATCTTTGGATTGAGTGGCACTCCATGAATATTTTTAATTAAAGCAATAGGTGCTTTTTTTAAGTCGTCTAAACTTGTCACTTGGGCATTTGCCTTTGTAAAAAACTTTGAGGCTACATAAATTACATCGATATCAGCTAATTTTCTTTGAATTAAATTTGAATCACTTAGTTTTCCCACACGTAGGGCCAGATCAATATTAAATTTTTGAAAATCAAGAAATTCACTGGTTGAATAAAGCTCTATTGAAATGTCTGGATACATATCAGTGAAGTCATCAATTAAATTGGCCAAGAAGAATTGTGACATATCTTCCGGGGCGGTAATTTTAATACTACCTTTTAATTGATTATTATCATTTTTACTTTGTTCAATTGAGGATTCCAATTTTTCCAACTGCTCTCTAGTAGATTGTACTAGGTTAAAACCTTGCTCCGTTAATATGATCCCCCGAGGACTTCGTATCAGTAAGCTTTGTTGTAATTCGTTTTCTAATTTAACTAAATCCCGACTGATCTTAGATTTTGGTTGATTTAGTAACTTAGAAGCCTTCGTTAAGCTTCCACAATCAGCTACTTTAATGAATATTTTCAATAGGTTAAGATCCATATATAGTGTTCCTTATATGGAACATTATATTGCAATAATATGATCTATTGCAACACTTAAATATGGGCGACAATGAGTTAAGAAATTAACCAAGGAGAAAATATGAAAAAGACAATTATTTTAGCAGCACTATTTTTAACATCACTATCAGCTATGGGTGAGAATATCGATCTCTCTAAAAGCTCTCTTATCTGGAAAGGATCTAAAATTACAGGAGATTTTCACTCAGGTCCAATTAAAATTAAAAAGGCCTCTCTTAAAAATGGAAAAGGTGAGTTTGTCGCCGACATGAATTCTATTGGAGAGACTACTTTAAAAGGTGAGTGGAAAACAAAGTTTTTAGGTCATATTAAAAGTGGTGATTTTTTCGATGTAAAAAAATATCCAACAGCAAAATTACAAGTTGAAAAAATTGACAACGGTTATTTATACGGAAAGCTTACGATTAAAAATAAAACTCATGATGTAACGATTCCTTTTGTTAAAAAAGATAAAACTTATACAGGTGAGTTAGGTTTTGATCGAACGAAGTATGACATGATCTATGGATCAGGAAACTTCTTTAAAAACTTAGGGGATAAGGTTATTGCTGACACAGTAACTTTGAAGTTTAAAATTGTTACAAAATAGTTAATTCAAAAAGCAAAGGAGGTAAGTATGCGTGGTCTTACATTAGAACAATCTGAAAATATAATTAAAGCTTGTAAGAGCATAATTAGTGAAATGATCTTACCTCCAATGACAGTAGTTGTATTAGATAGCGGTGGAGTTTTAAAAGTTGCCTACAGTGAAGATGGTAGTGGAACTCTTAGATATAAAATTGCATTTGGAAAAGCTAATGCCTCTCTTGGGATGGGATTTAACTCAGGAGAGTTTTCAAATTATATAAAGCGAGGAATTCTTAGTGATTCATTTGCTCAATCAATTAATGGAGCGGCCTCAGGTGATTTTATACCAGTTCCCGGTGGTTGCTTAATAATAGACAAATCAAAAAAAGTACTCGGAGCAATAGGCATTTCAGGGGCCAGCTCTCATATTGATGAAGAAATTGCCATAAATGCCATAAATCAATGTGGCCTAGGAAGTGAAATATGAAAATGCCAACTCTTTTTATTGGACATGGATCACCCATGAATGCCATTGAACAAAATGAATTTACTAAAACTATTTCAAATTTAGGTAAAAGCTTACCTACGCCAAAAGCAATACTTATGATTTCGGCCCACTGGATGACAAAAAAGACTCTAATATCTGGTGTTGATAAACCAAAAACTATTCATGACTTTTATGGCTTCCCCCAACATTTATACACAATTCAATACCCTGCTCCTGGATCTCCACAAAAAGCAAATGAAATTATCAAGTCCATAAAAGATCCAAAACTTCATTTAGATTTAGAGGAGTGGGGACTTGATCATGGAACTTGGTCAGTATTAAATCATTTATATCCAAAGGCCCATATTCCGGTTTTTCAATTAAGTCTTGATATGACAAAGCCTATGGAGTTTCACTTCGATTTGGGAAAAAAACTAAACTATCTTAGAGAGCAAGGAGTTATGATTATGGGAAGTGGAAATATTGTGCATAATTTAAGACAAATTAAATGGGATAGTAATGCTAATGTTTATGACTGGGCAATCGAATTTGATGAATGGGTAAAAACTAAATTAGTTAAAAGAGATTTCAAATCCCTTATGAATGATCCTCTTAAGTTTCAGGCGGGAAAATTAAGTGTTCCCACTCTAGACCACTATTTACCTCTGCTTTATGTACTCGGAGCAAGTAATCAGAAAGATCAACTTAACTTTGATTTTGAAGGATATCAAAATGCTTCAATCTCTATGAGATGTGTTAGATTTGGATAACTTATAAAGGGCCGTTCACTAAAGTGAACAGATTTTTTTCATTTTTATATTCTTTCTAAATAAAGGATTAGGTTTAATTATAAAAGTTAAATTTAATTTATATAGGAGGATTTATGAATAAATATATTTTGGGATTTTTACTTTTAATTTCATACTCAAATTCAATGGCAAGCACAGATTGTACATTTTATGCTGAACCTTTATCAAAAAGTGCTGGTTTATTTAAAATCGAAGATGGAGAAGATCCCATTTTTTCTAAAGGTTTCAAAGAATACCTTGAATATTTAAAAGATGTAAAATACTTGAAAAGAGCTCCATTTATTTCTGATGAAATAATCGGATTCTTGAAAAAGAAAGGATATTCTATTTCAAATGATAAAGAAGAAGCTTCATTATTACTAAATATTTATTCAGAATGTAAACAATTAGTAAAATATCCTAATTACAAATATAGTTGTCATGAGATAGAATCAAAAGCAGTTATTACAAATCTAAAGAGTTTGAAATCTGTTACAGCTTATGGAAGGTCTAAAGCGCTTTTCCTATCAACTTTTTTTAAGGCATCTTATTTGAAAGCTGAAAAAAGAGCAGTAATAAATCTCAATCTTAAAGATTGTGAGTCAGATTAAACTAATTTAGTCTTTAGATAAAGTATTTCTTAAGTTCTGTTTCGCTAAGAGTTTCTTTCTCAAGTAGCTCATTTGAACTTTCTTCTAAAATACTTTGTTTCTCTTTTAAAATTTCTATCGCTTTCTTATATGCTTTTTCAATAAGTTCTTTAACAGAGTCGTCAATAGCTTGAGTAGTTTTTTCTCCATATCTACTCATGTTTGAAAAGCTTTGAGTCCCTAAAAAACTAGTTTGTTTATCATCATAATTAACATGGCCGAGATCTTCCACCATTCCATATTTAGTAACCATACTTCTTGCAATTTCCGTTGCCTTCATGATGTCATCAGAAGCTCCAGTCGAAAGATGATTAAAAACTATTTTCTCTGCAGCTCTTCCCCCAAGAAGAACACTCATTTTATTTTCTAATTCCTCTTTTTTCATAAGAAAACGATCTTCAATAGGTCGTTGAATCGTGTATCCCAGAGCTCCAATTCCTCTTGGTATTATAGATATCTTATGAATAGGATCAGAACCAGGAAGACTGGAGGCGACAATTGCGTGACCCATTTCATGATAGGCAACAACTTTTCTTTCAAATGGATTAAGTAGTCTATTTCTTTTTTCTAATCCGGCAATTATCCTTTCTATCGCCACATTAAAGTCATCTAGTGATACATCTGAAGATTTTCTTCTCGTGGCAACGAGAGCAGCTTCATTTACTAGGTTTTCTAGGTCTGCCCCTGTAAAACCAGGTGTAAGAGCTGCAACTTGTTCTAAATCAAGGTCATCTACAATTTTTATTTTTTTTATGTGAACATTTAAAATTTGTATTCGTCCTATTTTATCAGGGCGGTCGACTAAAACTTGTCGATCAAATCTTCCGGCCCTTAAAAGTGCAGGGTCTAATATTTCAGGTCTATTCGTCGCTCCTAGAAGTACAATTCCTGATTTTGAATCAAAGCCATCAAGTTCTACTAGTAATTGATTTAATGTTTGTTCTTTTTCATCGTGCCCACCATGTATTCCGGATGAACGGACTTTTCCTAAAGCATCGAGTTCATCAATAAAAACAATACATGGAGCTTTTTTTCTTGCTTGCTCAAAAAGATCTCTTACTCTAGCAGCTCCTACACCGACAAACATTTCAACAAATTCCGAACCACTAATAGAAAAAAATGGAACTCCAGCTTCTCCCGCAATGGCCTTTGCTAATAGTGTTTTTCCTGTTCCTGGAGGACCAACTAAAAGTATCCCTTTTGGGAGCCTTGCTCCAAGTATTCCGTATTCATCTGGGCTTTTTAAAAAGTTTACGACTTCTGTTAACTCAGCTTTTGCTTCATCTACTCCAGCGACGTCATTAAAAGATACTTTGGTGTCTGTTTCTACATAAACTTTTGCTTTACTCTTTCCTACAGACATAAAACCACCAGAAACACCACCTCCCTTTTCCGCCATTTTTTTCATTAGATAAATCCAAATAGCAAAAAATAAAAATGTAGGTAAAATCCAGGATAATATGTCTTTGAAAAATGTATTTTCTATAACGCGATTATATTTGACTCCAGATGCTTCAAGCTCTTTTACTAAGTCACTTTCAACTCTTGTAGTTAAAAAGTTTTTTTTATTATTTATTTGCTCTTTAAAAGCTCCACGAATTTGTTTATCAAGAATTGATATTTCACTTATATTCCCACTTTTAAGGTTTGACCTAAACTCGGAATAAGGAATATAGGCTACATTTTTTTTATGTGCCCAAAAGTCTTGAATTAATAGAATGGCAATGATTGCAATAAAAAAATACGTTAAATTAAATTGTGTTTCTTTTTTCAGCCTGGCCATACATTCCTCAATATTTTGGTTTGATATAGATATTTTCTAAATCAAATATTTCTTCAAATTCAGCGACAGTTGTATTAATTTCAAGTTGCGACTCTATTAACGTTTTAAAATGTTTAGATCCATCCTCTTCACCATGATTTAGAATAATCAATTTAGGAGAAACTTTGGATTCCTTAATCCATTCGATTAAATCTAAATAATCACCATGGGCAGATAAAGAGTTTACATAAAAAATAGAAGCATTAACAGGAAGTTCTTGCTTATGTAAGCGTAACATTTTTTCTCCGTCCAATAGATAACGTCCTTTTGTTCCAATTGGTTGATAACCTACGAGGATAATCCCATTTTTTTCATCGACAATACGTTTTTTTACATGATGAACGACACGTCCTCCATCAATCATTCCAGAAGCACTGATGATAATCATGGGACCGTCCGCATTTGTTATATCCTTAGACTCTTCAACACTTTCTACTTCTGAAATTGTTGAAGGGTAAATATCTCCTTTCATCAAGATTTCATTTTTTACACATCCTTTTTTGAAGCAGTCATTAAATATTTTATTGGCCTTTTTTGATAATGGACTATCTAAAATCACAGGTACTTTTGGAATAGATTTCTCTTCCATTAATTCTTTTACTAAAAATAAGACGTCCTGTGTTCTACCAACAGAAAATGAAGGAATAACTGCGACTCCAGACCTTTTTAAAATAGTATTAAGATACATTCCAAGTACCTCTTTTGCAGGAATTCTAGCATGAAGCTTATTTCCATATGTAGATTCAAGAACCAAGTAGTCAGTTTCGCATAAAGGTGTGGGAGGATTTAATAAGATATTTCTCTTGTGTCCAATATCTCCTGAAAAAACGATCTTTTTTTCTTCTCCTGTAGTATTTTTATATTTTATTCGAATAAAACTTGAACCTATGATATGTCCGGCCCAAAAAAATGTAATTGATATGTTCTTAGATATTTCATATTCTTCTTCAAAATTTATAATTTGAAAATGCTTTAAAATTTCTTCAACTTCTTCAGAAGTATATAGAGGTAATGCAGGTTTGTGTCTTGAATATTGTTTTTTATTAGCATATTTAGCATCTTCTTCATGAATCTTTGCTGAATCGGCCAACAATATTTGACATAATTTAAAAGTTTCTCGTGTACAGTAAACTTTTCCTCTGAATCCGTCATTCCATAACCTTGGTAAAAGTCCTGAATGGTCGATATGTGCATGAGTTAGAAAAACACCTGAAAGTTTTTTAGCAAAGTAGAATTGTTTCCAATTGCGCTCTCTTCTTTCAGAAGATCCCTGATAGAGTCCATAATCTACAATATATTTTTCTTTTCCAATTTCTAAAAGAGTTTTCGATCCAGTAACTCCTCCTGCTCCTCCTAGAAATGAAATTTTCATATAGAACTCCTTTTTTCTTTATCCTTAGCTTTCGTATTTTCAAGTAAGGAATGATAATGAACTAGTTTATCTTTTAAACGTTGACTATAAGTTATTAGGTGGAGAATCGCTCCAGCATCCTGACGATCAGGTAAAGACATTATTTTCAGTACATTATTATTATGTTTCACCAAATCGCTTTGAAAGTCTAAAATTTTCTTTTTAAGCTCTTTTTTTTCTTTTGCGAGTAATTTGTTTTTTGATATTTCTTCAAATATCGAAAGAGTCTCACTTGATATTTCTCGAATTATCAATAGTAAATCACTTTTAAGCTCTATATAATTTTCATCTAGTGTTTCTTTAATCGTTGTAATATCTCTTACAGAATCATGAATTTGAAATAAATACTCATACTTTGACATTATTTTGACTAAACCTGAAACTTCTTTTTCGTTATTACATTGACCAATAAACTCTGAAAAGAAACTAAGAAGTTCTGCTTTAAAAAACTCAAAATATTCGACTCTTTTTTTTGCCGCTTCATAAACCCCTTTATAATTAGATTCAATACTTAGCGTAACTAAATTATATGTTTCTTGTATGAATGAGTAAGACTTATTCAAATAGTTATTAAGTTGATTTTCAACTTCTGTGTAATCTTTTTCCATACTCAATAAACTTAGATCTATTCGTTCAAAGTCCATCTTTCCTTCACCCATTATTTTATCTATAAAAGAGGTAAATGGTTTAAGAATCCCTAAAAAAGTAAAACTAGAAATTAAGTTAAATGCAAGGTGAAAATTTGCTAACGCAATCGCGGGATCTTTAGAAAAAAGTGGTAAATCATTTCCTAAGTAAATTACCAGAGGTAAAAAAATTAGTACCCCACCTAGATTGAAAAGAAAATGTGCCAATGCCGTTTTTTTTGCAGCAACATCCATATTAATAATAGGTATTAATGAAGTTATAGTTGTTCCAATATTAGCACCCATTAGTATAGGGATAGCATTTTCTAAACTCATTAATCCTTGTTGAGTAAATATTATTGCTAAACCAGTTGTAACTGAACTCGACTGAACGACTGTGGTAATCAAGCAACCTATAAGGACACTAAATAGTACATTTTGAGGTTGAGTTAAAAATGCAATTAATTTAGGATCATTTTGTAGAGGAGACAGAGTACTTGAAATAAGGTTCAAACTAAAGAAAACAAAACCAAAATAAAATAAAGACTTCGCAAAAACCGAGTACTTAAAACGAATAAATGATAAGATAAAACCTAGTATAATAAAAACTGGTGCAAATGCTGTAAGTTTAAATGCAACTAGTTGCGCTGTAATTGTTGTCCCAATATTAGCACCAAATATTATACCAATACTATTTTTAAAAGAAAGAACACCTGCATTTACTAAACTAATTGCAATAACAGAAGTAGCAGAACTTGACTGAATAAAAGCGGTTACAATTGCTCCAATCAGTAATCCTACTCCTGAAAACTTCGTTGCTTTTGCTAGAAATTTTCTAAATTTTTCTCCTGCAATTCTTTGGACTTCTTTCGAAAAATTTTCAAGGCCAAAAACAAAAAGAATAATGCTTGAAACGGCAGCTAAAATAATTTGAAAATCTTTCACTCTTTTCTTCTCTTGATCAATCTATAAATATAAAATACAACTTATGACAACCCATTGCCAATAAATATGATCTATATCATTTTAGGGGAGTCTTAATTTTGTTGACGTTCTATTTTTTTTATCCATGTGCCTACTGCCGGACCTGCTATAATACTTGAAACGAGAGCAGCAAAGACGATTGCAACGAAGGTTCGTTGGTCAATTAGTTTTATTTCGAGTGCTAAAGCACCTACAACAATTTCCATAGCGCCACCAGGTGTAAATATTAAACCCATGAGAATTGATTTTGAGTTGTTCCTTTTTCCTAGACGAGCTCCAATCCATGCGCCAATAAACTTACCTCCAATAGCGACGGTCATAAATAGGGTTGTAATTCCTAGCTCCATACCACTAATAAAGTCTAAATTCAGTCCAATGGTTGCAAAAAAAATAGGGACAAATATTGCATGAGATGTATCTGCAAAACTTTTTGTCATCTTCTTTCCAACTTCCTTTGCACTACCCACCATTGTTCCAGCGAGAAAAAAACCTAAAATAGCATGAATTCCCAACCATTGAGTAATTGCGCCACATAGAAGACCGACACTAATTATTAAGGTTTGCAAGGCCTTTGCATTTTCAAGATTCGTGCGTTGAATAAAACGGGCAGCATAGTTAATAATTGGAGCACCGATAATAATACAAGTCGCAACAAAGCATAATGTGATAACGAAATTCGTCGCAAGTTGAGTATTATTAACTGAATTTCCACTCGCTAGAGAAAGAACTACTGTGAAAAGAAGCCAACCAAAGAGATCGTTGACGGCACACGCCGATAAAGCGAGGTTACTATCATCTGTCTGAGTCAGGTTCAAGTCATCTAAAACTCTAGCAACAACCGAAATAGCAGTGATTGACGCTGCAACTGCAAGAAAAAGTGAAAATGAAACTCTATTAGCAGCTGGTCCAAAATAACTTTCATGAACCCTCCAGAAGGCAAGAACTCCAAATGCAATGGGAACAAGTACTCCAATAATACCTATCGAAAGGGCAGCATGGCCGCTTTGGAGTGCTTTTCGAAAATTGACATGAAAGCCTGAAGCAAGAAGTAAAAAAAATACTCCAAGCCATGAAACAGTCTCAAGCATAGTATTCTGTATACTTTCATGAGGAAATAACCAACTTTGAGCTTCTGGAGCGAACCGACCAAAAACGGTTGGCCCTAATAAAATTCCAGCAATAATTTCTCCTGCCAGTGCTGGAATGCCTAGTTCTTCACTTATAACACCAAGGGTACGAGCACATGCTAATAATACCGAGAACTGTAACAAAAACAAAAGAATGTGAGATTCATTGAGGACGTGCATTAGTAAAATAATTTAGCTTTGATTATCAAATTCATCATAAATTTGAGTTCCGGTTAGATTTTCTATGAGATCTTCTAATGTAACAATGCCTAAAAATTCTCCATTTTCATTTATAATTGCTGCGATATGGGCCTTCATTTTTAAAAGACGATTGAAAGTATCTTTAGCACTAGTTTCCTTTTCAAGTATTAGGATTTTTTTAGTAATGTTGTTTACAGTTATGTCTTCTTTATCAATATATGATTGAAGAATATCTTTTCGCATAACATAACCTTTAATATCATCTTTAGTTACTCCAAAAACCAATAATCTAGAAAAAGTATTATTTCGAATTTCATCTAAAGCATTATTTATACTTAGATTATGTTTTAGACCGGCCACATCTTCACTTGGACAAAGAACATCTATTAATCGAACATTGGCAAAGTCAATAAGTGATCTAAGGTGCTCAAATTCAGACTTATGAATTACTCCTGAGTGAAGTCCTAATTCTGCCATAGCTGGAATTTCATCTCTTGAGATATCAACTTGTTCATTACCTTTTATAAGTTTAGAGATTTTTATAGATATCCATACAATTGGAAACGAGATAAATATCATAGGCTTTAAAAATATATGACTAATAGGAAGTATCATTTTCCAAGTTCTCGCTCCAATTGATTTAGGAATGATTTCACTGAAAAAAAGAATTATAAATGTAAGTATCGCTGAAAAAAGTGAGAGATATTCATTTCCCCAAGCTTTTTGGGCCTCAGCTCCGGCCCCGGCTGCACCAATAGTATGTGCTACAGTATTCAATGTGAGAATAGATGCCAGAGGTCTTTCAATATCATCACTAATATATGCAATTTTTTTATAAAGAGAGGGGTCCTTTTTTTTAAGTGTTTTGATATAGGTTGGAGTCGCACTTAATATTGCTGCTTCCAAAATTGAGCACAAAAAAGATACCGCCACTGATAAAAGAATATAAAAGGTTAACATAGAAAAGGTTATATCATAATTTGAAATGATTACAATCAGGCTCAATGATTGGCCTTAATGTGTAAGAGAGCGTATTAAGGGTTATGAATTTTTTGGATAGTAATTTATTTAAAGCTTTTTACTGGGCGTCAAAAGAGCTTAATTTTACTAGTGCAGCTAAAAAGGCCGGAATGACGCAATCTGGAATTAGCCAGCATATTAATCGATTGGAAGAACAACTAGAAGTTTCTCTTTTTGAAAGGGTTAATAAACAAGTTTTTCTAACTGCTGCTGGTGAGAGTCTCTTAAAATATGTTGAAGAACAATCTGAAGGACTAGTTGCTTTAAAAGAAGAAATTTATGGAGATAAGTTCCACGAATCTGGCCACGTTCGATATGCTATGCCACACAGTTGCCTATTTACTCCTCACTTTCCATTACTACTCGATAAAAATAAGCAAAATGAAAATATTCATTTAGACGTTAAACTTTGTCCAAACGAAGAAGTTTTTCGACTACTGCTTAATAAAGAAATTGATTTTGGTTTTGTAACCAAAATGTCAAAACTTACTTCTATTTCATATGAAAAATTTGCTAGAGAAGAATATATAATGGTGGGAAGCCCATTATTAGCGCAAAAAATAAAAATCGAAGCAGATCCCAAGTGTATTTTAAACCTTCCATTTGTTGATTATCCTGGTATGGAAGCGCTATTTTACTTATGGGCTGAAACTTTATTTCCAGAATCAAGACTATTGAACTTCCATGACATTAAAGTTACTGGATCAATTAATAATTTACATGGAGCAATTGAAATGCTTTTAGCGGGAGTTGGATACTCAATTCTTCCTTCTCATTGCGTACAAGCTCATTTAGATAATGGAAATCTAGTTAATTTATCACCTAGAAAAGAATTAGAGTCTTTTTCAGATATTTATATTGTAACTTTAGAAAATACATTTCTATCTAACCGTGTAAAAAAGATTATTGAGTATTTTCGAGAGATGAAATAGTCCATACTTTCAATAACTTATTATCCATTACAAAAAATTATTGTTTTCATTTCTAATCATAATTTTATGAGTGAGCGAATTTTAGATATATCAGCCTTAACAAAAAATTCTGGAGGCCAGACATGAGAAATTTATTAATTTTAATTTTATTAACTTTAACTACTCAAACTTTTGCAAATGTTTATTTAAATACTGCAAAAGTAGAACTTAAGCCTAATAGTTTTAGCAAATATATTCAGGCAGTTGATCAAGCTGATGTTTTAAGACAAACAAAGCTTGAACAAGGTAATCTTCAATACGAACTTTATAGAACGGGAAAAAATGAAGTTCTTTTTTCTGAAGTTTGGAGAAATAAAGAGGACTTAGATAAGCACTTGGGTGAAGCTCATATGCAGGCCTTTTTTGCAAAAGTAGGTTTTAATCCAGCTCTTTATCATATTAAGTCTAAAACGATCTCTGGTAGAGATGTGACAGTATTCATCTTAAAAGAAAAGAATTCGAATTCACTTATTTGGAAACTCATTCTTATGGGTCAGAAAGCTCAGCAAATAAATACAAAATATTACTAAAGAAATTTGGCCACTTATCCGATTAAATAAGTCGGAGATAGTGGCTAAATGCAAGGCAGTTTTTTATTAGATATTTTCTATTATTTTATGGCGACAGTTGTATGTGTGCCATTTTTCAAGGCCTGTGGTCTTGGAAGTGTTCTTGGCTATCTTGTTGCTGGAATAATTTTAGGACCTTACAGCCTAGGACTTCTAAATCATGCGGAAAATATTCAAGAGATCAGTCAAATTGGCATTATCATGCTTCTATTTGTTATTGGACTTGAACTTACTCCAAATAGAATCGCTCACCTAAAAAATATTATTTTAAAGGCCGGGCTCACTCAATTTATTGTTACTACTTTGGCAATTTCACTAGGATTATATTTTCTTGGACTAAAACCACCAGCAAGCTTATTTGTAGCAACTGGTTTAGCTTTATCTTCAACGGCCTTTGCTTTGACATATATGCGTGAAAGCGATCAATTAACTAAAAGTTATGGGCAATCTTCTTTTGGCATATTACTTTTTCAAGATATTGTGATCATTCCTATTCTAGCTATTATTCCTTTTTTTACTGCAGGAGATCACAGTGAGGCCATTAATATTAGTACTGCATTGAGAAATTTAGCCTATATATCAGTTGCCTTGGTATTAGCTAAATTTACATTAAGGCCATTAATGCAAAAAATTTATGAGACACAGACTAAAGAAATTTTCATTGGAAGTTGTCTGATGGTGGTAACAGGAGCAGCTCTTTTAATGGATCAAGTTGGCCTGTCTAAGGCCCTTGGAGCATTTATAGCAGGAGTATTATTATCAAACTCCGGATTAAGAAGTGATATTCAAAGTTTTTCAATCCCCTTAAAAGCAATGATGATGGGTGTGTTTTTTATGGGATTTGGATTAGTTTTTGATGTGAGCTTTTTCATGAAAAATTTTGTAATTGTCACATTATTAACCTTTGGTTTTATGGCCATAAAGTTTTCAATATTATTTGGAATTGGGAAATTACTGCACGATGAATGGAGAAGTGCTACAAAGCTAGGTTTGATTTTATGCCAAGGTGGAGAGTTCGGTTTATTAGTCGCAACTTTGTTATCAAAGCATTCATTAATTACTCAAGTTGAAACAAATTATTTAGTGAGCTCAATTACATTAAGTATTTTTGTTGCTCCTATATTAACTAAATTTATTTCACTATTTTCTACGAATACTACTAATATGGCCGAAGTTATTGAACTTGAAGTTCCAGAGAAGAGTACTAATGTCACTGAAAAAGAGGCTGCCTAAATTAATATCATGAAAAAGAAGTTTAATAAGTTTTTAATATCTCTTTTAGTACTTGGAGCATTTATTTTTTATGGTGCTAAAGTTTATCGTAATTGGACAAATAGAGCTCATTATCATGCACGTTTAAGATTTGATGCTCATGACATTTTAAAAGAGATTCAAAAACTTCAAAAAAAATATTATGAGAAAAATAAAACCTATGCTGATTCAATTTCTTTATTGGTAAGCACATTTGATAATGCTTCAAGGAATTTGAAAAAAAATCCTGATTCTTATCCTGGACTGGCAAGTGGAAATTCTTACTCTGGATCTGCCTATTTTTACTCTATAGAACAGGCTGATTCAAATGAATTTATTGCTCAAGCTAAGTATAAAGGTTTTGCTCAAAATGGTGATGATATTTGGCAAATCAAAAAAGATGGTGATCCTTTTTCTATAGTCACTTCAAAGCTTTATAAAAAGAAAAAATAAAATCTTGGCCCAAAAATGATACAGTTTAAAAGATTTAAACTCTTAATCTTCTATAGCAATTAGGGCCATACTCCGATTTATTCGTACACAGAGCATTAATAAAAATAAAGGAGATTAATGATGAAGTTATTCGTTTTTTCAATGTTAAGTTTTTTAACATTTTCAAGTTATGCCGCAGGAATAGAGCAACTCTCAGTTAAGTTATATGATTATAATTTTTCAGGAAACTCTAAAGATATTAAAGGAGAGGTGAGAATCTTAGAAAAATTTGAGTATAGCTCTGGAGGAAGTGTTGACCTCCTAGCAAATGCTGGAACAAATAAAATTTCAAGTATTACTGTTAAAGAGGGTTTTTGTGCTATCGTTGCAGATGGAGATCATTTAACGGGGACAAAAAGAACTTTATCTCCAGGAAATTATAATAATGTTGCCCTTGGAACTCTTGATAACCGTATAAACTCAATCGTAACATTCAGGCCTAAAAAATCTGGTAATGGATGTAATTTAACATCTAATGTTCCGGTTTTATATGATGGAACAAGTTTTACTGGAGCTTATATGCCTCTAACTGTTATGTGGGGAAAGGTTGGACATTCAATTAGTGATTGGCTTAATGAATCAATTTCTTCTGAAAGCTCTTCAGATATAGTTATGTTATCTTCGGCCCACGATTCAAAAAGAATTAGAGTTGGATCTTCTCTTGTTAGAGGAGGAGGATTTACTAATAAAGGCTCATCATTAAAAGTTCCTAGTTGTTATGAAGTCGAATTACACTATGATCCGTTTAATCCTAAAAGTAGAGTCTTTAAGGCGGGGAACTATTCTAACTTAGGAATTTATGGTCTTAGTAATAATGCATATGCTTATTCGATTGTTAGAGATGAAACATGTATTGAAAATGAAGAAAGTGATTCATCTAGTGGTAGTGACGATAGTAACAGTGGAAGTACTGGTAGTACAAATGATTCATGTGAGTCTAGTAAGTCTGGAAAAAAAGTTGCAAGTGTTTATACTCACTCAACAAATACTGAAGCCTATGGAAGAACTTATTATTATGCTCAGGAAACTTGTTCACCTTTAAAAGTGGATCGAAAATATACATCTAGAGGATATGATTTTTATTGTGAGCAATCGACTTCTCAAAGTTGTTCAAGTAGTGATGGGGGAACTAGTTCAAGTACAAGTGGCGGAAGTAGTACAACAACTACTCTACAACAACCAACTAGTTCTTGTGATACGAGTAAAGCTGGAAAGAAAATCGGATCTGTTTCAACTCATAATGTTAATACCGAAGCTTATGGAAGAACATATTATTATGCTCAGCAGTCATGTTTACCTTTAACTGTAAATCGTAAATATACAACATACGGATATGATTTTTATTGTAGTAGTACATGTAAATAAATAGCACATTGGGGAGATGACTTTAAATCTCCCCTTTTTCTAATCTCTATTTTGACCTAATATAAAAGCATCAAATTAAAATAAGGATTAGAAATGAGTGATCTTAAAAAAGGGTCTTGCATGTGTGGTGGTGTGAAGTTTGAGTATACTGGAACACCATTTAGTTTTAGTTTATGTCACTGTACCATGTGCCAAAAGTTTGGAGGCGGAGCTTTTGGATCTTTCATTGGATTAAAAAAAGCTGATTTTAAATTTAGCGAAGGCGAAGAGCTTGTCACTGAATTTAAGTCTAGTGATTGGGCCAGCAGAACATTTTGTTCAAAATGTGGTTCCTCCTTAATGTATTTATACCATGAAATGAATGATAGCTATTTTGTAAGCGCAGGACTTTTTGACTCTGATCCTGAAATTAGACCAGCAAAGCATATCTTTGTTAAAGATAAGTGCTCTTGGTTTGAAATTACAGATGACATTGTTCAAATTGAAAAATACTAAATTTAAAAGGTTATAAAATTATGATTAAAATAGGAGTAGCTCAGATCAAAAACTCTATTGATCTGAAAGAAAACTTTGAAAATATAAAAAAATGTTTAAATATATTTAAAGAGACTGAAGCAGATCTTATTTTATTTCCAGAATGTTCTTTATCTGGTTTTTCGGCCAAAATTGGAGAATGCACTCTTGAATCAATTAGTAGTTATTTGGAAGAGTTGCAAAATTGGTCAAAAATAAATAATAAAATGATAATTCTTCCTACCGCCTTAAAAGAAGATAAAATATATAATACTGGTTTTATTTCTGTCTCTTATACACATCTCCGAGCCCACGAGACTAGTGCCAAT
>CAXHCD010000006.1:0-82142 GCA_964015265.1 uncultured Oligoflexia bacterium | reverse complement strand
CCTCTAAAATTGCATAATGGGCCCAAGTCATTTTTATCTCCGCATGTAATTTTTTGTATTCAGGAATTTTCCCTTTATAGAAAAAACGATTTGAAGAATCTGAAAATTGCTCAATCCAAATATTTGCTTCATGTTCATTATTAAATACTTTTTTTACAATATGCTTAAATTTAGCTTCACTCAATTCAACTTTCTTATTTAATAAAAGTGACAAATAAGCAGGACTTATTTCTAAATCTCTTGCGAAAGCTCTTAAAGAATAATTACTATTTTTAGTCTTTCTTTGAGAAAGCTCATTTACTAAAAAGTTATTCAATTCTTCTTGCATATATAGTCCTATTTGAGCTAGGACAATAGCATAAAATCTATTTCGCACACAGTCATAATGTAATAAATTCAATAGTTAATCTATTGAAATAATGAAATTATATTTATACTCAAGGACATTTGTGTATTTAATATATGTTTAAAAATCTATAAACACTTTAAACTCACTTTCGTTAACTAAATTCTCACCTTATAAAAAAATGCTCTATAAAGATCACAACTATAAAGCGATGGAGAAATATATGAAAACATTATCAATCTTTATTTTATTTTTAACAATTTCAAACATAAGTTTTGCCAAAGTATTTTCGGTAAAAAAAACATCTACAAGGACTCAATATGATTGCCCATTTAGCAGAGGTGGGTGTTTTGTAGACGAACTAGAAGACATGGCCAAAGATAAGTGCTACTCCTCTGGATTTAACTACTGTACCACAATTCAAAAAAGTACAAATTATGGGAAAGGAGGTCTTGGAATTTGTGGAAACTATAGAAAGTGGATTTGTGTAGTCAGAGTGCGTGGAACAAAATAAATAATAAAAAACGAAGGGAGAAATTATGAAATCTTTAATGATCTTATCTTTTACACTTTTTACAACATTAACTTTTGCAAACAATAACTCTTGTAAGTATTCAAGAGACAACTCTTGTGATGACGGAGGGCCAGGATCAAGGTATGCAGTTTGTGGCCTTGGAACAGACTTAGATGATTGTGGCCCAAGAGGTAGATATAGAGGAAATAGAGACGATAGAGGAAGATCTAGAGGAAATAAACAATGCCAGCAGGAACTTTCTGACTTAGAAAGAGAGTTTAATCAAGCTGAAAGTGATTGGAATAGTGAAAAATCAAGACTTTTAGATAGAATTGATAATTTACAAAGAAGATTATCAAGAAATGACAATGATAGAAATAGAAGAAATAGGCTTCAGTGTGCTCATGTAAATGTTTACGGAAAATACGCAAACGGTGGAGGATGTAATGTTTATGGGTGTTACTATCCTGGTGGAGGATGTAATGTTTACGGATGTTGGAGTACAGGAGGAAGCTGTAATGTATACGGTTGTATAAAGAAAGCTTCTAAGACTAATAAAGCATGTAACGATTAATAAAAAATGCGCTGACTAATTAGTCAGCGCACTTCTCCTATGCTCCTTTAAATTCATTAAAAATATTATTAATTTGATCAGCTCTCTTTGCGATAAATTCAAATTTATCTTTTTTAACGACCTTTTTTAAATCTGGTACAAGTACAACTTTTCCATTAAAAATTATGGCCATTTTTTCGTTTTGATATTTCTTAGCTAACCGACTTATTTCTTTTTGGGCCCTTTCATTTATTTCAATTTTTAGACCAAAGTTTCCTTCAATGGCCTTTTTAAACCTGAAAGAACTTATGCGAATTTTCTTTCCTTTTACTAAAGGCGCGTATACCTTGTTTTCAAATTCTAACCCATCGGCCTTATCTCCACTTAGTAATTTTACTGGTACTAATTCGAGAGTATTATCCTCAACACTAAATTTTTTATTTAAATCTTTGGCCATGACTCTTTGTAATTTCGGGCCAGCTGATACACTTACACCCAATAATAGTGACAAAAATATTTGACGTGACTTCATATATAAATCTCCTTAATTGATTAAACTTTTTAAACATTTAAGAAGTAAGGAGGTCCTCTATTTTTTAGATTTGATTTTAGTAAAGTTTGCTTTGTACATTGAACAAATGTATTAGTTAATAAAAAATCAAAAGTAGAAACTAATTCAGAACACTCAACAGGATTTAGAAAAACATCATTAGTGTCATCTTGACACTCTTTTTTCTTCTTTGAACACTCAAATGTAAGTTTGAATTTAGACTTTTTAAAATCTAATTTACCATCAGAAGACTTAACACCTTGACCTGAAAGGGAAATTAAGACTAATGGACACAGAATATAGAACAAGTTTCTAATTCTTTTCATATTATAAAGATAATATCACTAATAAAAACGTCAATAGTAGAAAAATAAAAACTTGTAGATTTATTTAAAAGATGAGATCTAAGGCCCAAATAAAATACGGAGAAATATATGAAAAGATTCATCTTGATAACATTACTATTATCATCAACTACATTTGCAAACGAATGTAAAATTACAACTAAAAGGTTTAAGTGCTTTAACGGTCACTCTATGGGAGCCTATGGGTGTTTAAAAAGAGTTGTAGATCTAAAGTCTGAACTAGTCTTAAAAAACACAACGGCCTTAAAATGTTTTGAAGAAGCGCAAAATCTATTTACTCAAGCAAATATCAATTCAAATAAGCCTCATATTAGCTACTCAACTAAAGTTAGCTTAAGTTATAAATCAGAAGAAAGAGATATTTACCTAGAAATTAAATAATTTCAAAGACTTAGAGGGGGACTCCCCCTCTTTAGGATCTTGTTAGGAATCCCTTTTATTATTTCCAATTACAAAATCCAAAAGTATTATTTCTCCCATGAAAATTAACTACTTAATCATTTTTTTATTTGTCTCATGTTCAAAATTATCCTTAAACAAATTTGAAATTAAAGGCACTCCAAAAATAAAATCACATTCTTTTATTAAGATTGGTGGATTATCTGGTCTAAATGTCAATAAAGCGGACAAAACTGAGTTAATTTCTATAACTGATAGAGGGCCAAATACTAAGGCCAAAGATTTTAATAAAGATGGAATAAGAGATAGAGGTTTCATTCAACCAAAATACAATCCTCAAATTATTATTCTTGAAAAGTCTAAAAACGAAATTAAGTTTAAAAAATCGATTGCTCTCAGATATGAAAATAAAAAAGCATCAGGCTTACCAAATCAAAGAGGTTTTGATGAAATGCCATTTAATTCAAAAGAAAAAAGACTGAAGTTTGATCAAAAAGGAATTGATCCAGAAGGTATTGTTAAAGTTGAAAACTTCTATTGGATTGTTGAAGAATATGGGCCTTCTCTTTTGAAAGTAGATCTTGAGGGAAATATTGTTAATAGATATGTGCCAGATCTAAACAAATCTAGAAGATTTGGATTAAAAAAGTTACCCGAAGTATTAGCATATAGAAAATTAAATAGAGGTTTTGAAGGAATCACATTATTAAGTAATAAGCTTTATCTAGTTTTACAAAGTCCGATTCCATTTAAAAATTGGAAAGATCAAAGAATTGGACACCTGATCGAGTTTGATCCTAAAACAGAAGAAACTACAGGGCATTATCTTTTTAGTTTTGATAAAAAAGGAAGGAAAATAGGAGCACTAGCAACTTATAAGAACAAAATCCTTATGTTAGAGCAAAATGCTGATACATTTAAAACTGTCTTCTCACTGGATTTAAAAGACGCTACCAATTTTCTTGGATTTAATATTGAAAATCTATTGAAAACTCATAAAGACTTAAAAAGTGAATATAATCTTATTAAAAAAGATTTATTAATAGATTTAACTAGATATTCAGAATTAACAGAACAAGAAAAAATAGAAGGTATGGATGTATATAATAGTTCACTACTTTTAATTATTGATAATGATTTTGACTTAGATGATGAAGATGATCAAAGAAGTTACTTGTTTGAGGCAAAATTATGAAATCTTTAATTTTCTTTTTCTTATTCATAAATTTTTCAGCAATTGCAAAAGATAGAATCGAAGTTCGAATTGGGTTAAGTAAAAGAGGATTTAATTACTATTCTAAGATGTTTAAAAATGAATCTAAAACACGAGTAGATTATTATATTGAAGCTTATGAAGATAAAGCATTTTTACTAGAATCAGGTTATAAACCCGTTAAAATGCGTATAAAGCACAAGCCCTACAAACAGAATTCAAGTGAAGAGTTACAAATCACAAAAAGAAATTATAGAAGAAGTTATAAATGTGGAGAACAAATAATTGAAGCAACTAAGGCCGTTGCTCAAACAAGTATATTAAATAAAAAAATCTCAAATAATATAAAAAAACAGTTCTCCCCAATTTTTAAATTGCTTAAAAACACAGACTATAGAGTTATTCATTACTTAAATAATTTTACCGATAAACTCGATTCAATTTTATATAAATTAAATGGATCTCAAGCTGTAATTGATAAGTTATATACTCACGACTATATTTTTGTGCCTGTACAAATTAGTGTTAAAAAGATTAAAAAACTAAAATTAAAACTATCTGAAAAGATAGTTGAACTTTCGATTAGAGAAGTTGTGGATATTATAGATAACCTAAAATTCAAAACTTATGAAATAGAATTAGAAGGTAAGAGTTCGGAATTTAAGATAATCGAATTAGTAAATTCATTTTGTAATAATCTTAATATTGCGAATAAAGACTCAACATTTTTTAGTGAAGAACGTCTGACTAGAAAAAATCAGACGCTCTTAGAGATTAAAAAGCTAGATAAATATTTGAGATCTTTTTAAGTAATACTAAGGGCAATCTCATCCCCTTTAAGCTTAAATTGAATAGTTTTATTTTCAATATTTTCTTTCAAAATGTGCTTCGATAAAGGTCTTATCACTAGCCTATTAAAAGTTGAGTTTAACGGCCTGGCTCCGTACACAGGGTCATGCCCTACTTTTGCTAAATGCGAAATCACCTCTTTATCAAATTCTAAATTTAACTTTTTAGCGTTTACTCTATCTTTTAAAATTTTAATTTGTTTATTAACAAGATCTTCCATTATAGATTCACCTAAAGAGTTATATTCTAAGACTGAATCGATTCTACCTATAACTTCAGGTCTAAAATCATTTGCGAGATCCTTAGTATTTGAAGTTAAAAGAATCACTGTATTTTTAAAACTTACAGTTCGACCTTTATTATCTGTCAACCTTCCATCATCAAGAATTTGAAGAAGTATATCTGAAAAATCAAAGTGAGCTTTTTCTATTTCGTCAAAAAGTATAACACTATAAGGTCTCCTTCTAACTGCTTCAGTTAACTGTCCTCCATCTTCATGGCCTATATACCCAGCTGGAGCTCCGATCAATTTAGAAATTGAGTGTTTTTCAGAGTATTCACTCATATCTAATCTAATAATATTTTCAGAGCTATCAAACAAAAACTCAGCTAATGCTTTGGCAGTCTCTGTTTTCCCAACACCTGTTGGTCCTTTTAATAAGAATGATCCAAGTGGTCTTGTTTCATCTGTAAGACCAGCGTAACTAGCGAGTAATGTTTCGCTAATTTCATGCAGGGCCTGGTCTTGTCCAAAAACTCGTCCTTTTAATTTTGCTTCTAATTCTAAAAGCCCTTCTTGTCTGGATTTTAAGATTTTTTCTAAAGGTATTCCCGTTTGCCTAGAGATTACATTCGCCACATGTTTTTTCTCTAATTTCCACTCATGTGGACTTTGCTCAAGTTCTTTTTCAAGTTCAGGAATAATTGAATATTTTAACTTTGAGGCTTCTTCATAATTTTGTTCTCGTTCTGCCTTTTCTAAATCAAACTTCATTTTCTCTAATTTAGCTGTAAGTATAGAAGCTTTTTTAAGAGAAGCTACTTCAGCTTCCCATTTTTCAATTTTTTCATCAAAGTCTTTTTGAAGTTCTTTAACTTCTGTTTCTAATTCCTCGTTTTTTTCAACTTGTGCAAGAATTTTCTTATTTCTAATTTGAGAAGCTAATTCTTCTAAATTGGCAGGCATTGCTTCAGCTGATAGCTTTAAAGCAGAACCGGATTCATCAATTAAATCAATTGCTTTATCTGGCAAATTTTTATCTGTTATATATTGATCAGATAGATAAACTGCACTTGAAATTGCTTCATCTGTAATCTTAACTCCGTGGTGAGCTTCAAATTTATCTTTAAGTCCCATTAAGATTTCAATACTATCTTCTTTAGTAGGTGCCCAAACTGGAACTTTTCTAAACCTTCTTTCTAAGGCCGGATCATTTAAAATGTATTTTTGAAATTCGTCATCAGTTGTTGCACCAACACAGTGAAGTTCTCCTCTAGAAAGAGCTGGCTTTAATAGGTTTGCAGCGTCCATTGCCCCTTCAGTTTTACCAGCACCTATTAATTGATGAACCTCATCTATAAATACGATGTATTCGCCAGCACCTTTTTTTGCAAAATTTAATAGCTCTTGAATTCTCTCTTCAAACTCTCCTCTAAATTTTGTACCGGCCATTAAAGAACCTAAATCCATCGTAAAGATCGTTTTACTCTTTAATACATCTGGAACTTTTCCTTTAACAATGGCCTCTGCAAGACCTTCAACAATCGCAGTTTTCCCAACACCAGGAGGTCCAACTAAAACAGGATTATTTTTAGATCTTCTACCAAGAATTTCCATAACAGATCTAATTTCTTTGCTACGTCCAATCACTGGATCAAGCTTTCCATTCAAAGCTTTTTCATTAAGGTTAATAAGAAACTTTGGAACTTCGGTATCAGAATCTTCTTCATTAAACTTTTCAAAGTCTATATTTAAATCAGAGAAAAAGTCAGGTAGAAATCTCAAAAAAGATTTCTCTCCTATTTCTTTCATAGAGTTTTTTGTTGAATAGGCACTTGCTTTAGTTATCCAAGAAGAAAACTTTGAACTTGGCCGCAAGTCCTTTTCATTAATGCTTGTAGAGGTGGGTAACTCAGACAACTTCTTTAAAATTTTATCTTCATAGGCCCTTAGCCCCTTATATGAAAAAGAAAGAGGGTTCTCTAACAAACCATATAAAAAATGTATCGGCTCAATTTGTGTGTTCTTCATATCCATTGCTTTTGAACTCGCAATATCTATAGAACCTCTAACTACTTTATCAAATTCGTACATAACCACCTCCCGGCCATACTTATAAGGTGGTATCATTTATTTTATTGTCAATATTGAAACTCTAAATTTTTGAAATCATATTTTTTTTTAATTTTTTCCATTGACGTTTTTTCGATTGATATCATTTTAGATTTAGAAAGAGATATATAAAAACCACAATGGAGGTATATATGAGAAATTTAGTAGCACTAAGAAATTTTAATGACCCTTTCTCTTTATTAGATGAGTTTGAAAGAGGATTTTCAATTAAGTCTTCTGAGTTTTCACCGAAAGTTGAGGTAAGTGATAAAGGATCACATTACTTATATAGTTTCGATGTACCAGGAGTTAATAAAGAAGATCTTCACATTGAAGTTAAAGATAGTTTTTTAAAACTAAGTGGAGAAAGAAAGTATGAAAAGAATGAATCTGATTATTCAGAAAAAGTTTACGGTAAGTTTGAAAGGGTTTTATCTCTTCCTAAAGGAATAAGAGGAGATGAAGTAGAGGCCCATTACGATAATGGTGTCTTAAGTGTAGCCTTAGCAAAGCAGGAGGAAGTTCAACCGAAAAAGGTAGAGATCAGTAATAATAAAAAAGATGGAATTTGGTCTCGTCTTCTTTCCTAAGCTCCCCAAAAAAAGTGGCCCTCAAACGAGGGCCACTTTATGGTAGAAAACAAGTCTAAAACCACTTGAAGTGATGAAAGACTCGGACAATGATTAACTAACTTAGTTTTTTAAGCTACATCTTCATAGTCTTTATCAGTATCCCTTGAAGCCCAAGCTTCCTCAGGGTCCATAATCACAATTTCTGCTCCTTGTGATTTATGAATTTGATTCTTCCACTTACCTTTTTTCTTTGAAAGTTGCTTTTCAATTTTTCCTACAACTTGATCAAAACTTTTGTACATAGAGTCAGTATGTGCACTAGCATGATACCTAAAATGTGGCCCTTTTAAGGAAACCTCTGCATGATGATTTCCCTCTTTAACAAAACAAGTCCATTCAATTTTTGTATTCCCATTGAAATACTTGGCCAGTTTTTGTGATTTTTGATGAATTCTCTCATCTAGAGCTGGAGTGTGATCCAAATGTTTAAAAGAAATAGTTACTTTCATAAATCTCCCGATTTCTCTATTCTTGGGCCTTTCCGGCCATTAACGGATTATATCCTCTTTCAAGTAGTTTCGTATTTTCATATAGTTATACTATTACTTAAGAGGGCAATTTTACGATAAAGTGCCTCATATTTTTGCTTTATAAATTTGTGTTTAACCTTTTACCTTTCTCTTAGAAGATGATGCTACTCCTAGAATCTCTCTATACTTAGCAACAGTTCTTCGAGCAACTGCAACATCTTCTCTACTTAAAAGATCTGCAATTTTTTGATCTGATAACGGTTTTTTAGGGTTTTCATTATCAATAAGTTTTTGAATTTTTAATTTTAAAACTTCACTGGCGATATCAACACCACCATTTTTACCGCCAATACCTGTATTAAAAAAATACTTAAGCTCAAATAATCCAATTGGTGTATGCATATATTTATTAGTTGTAACTCTTGAAACTGTTGACTCATGCATTCCAATTTCATTAGCGACATCTTTTAAAATCATTGGCTTTAAAAATTGTGGTCCTTTTTTAAAGAACTCTTGTTGCTGTCTAACAATTGCTTTACTAACTTTAACAATCGTTCTCTGTCTATTTTGAATAGACTTAATCAACCACATTGCAGAACGAAGTTTATCCTGTACATACTCTTTTGCTTCATCATTAGATGTTGAGTCTTTTAACATTCGTTGATACAGTTGAGAAATTCGAAGTCTTGGAACCCCTTCATCATTAACTTGAACAACAAACTCTCCTCCAACATTTACAACATAAATGTCTGGAACAACATAATGTGTATCACCTGAAGAAACTAATCTCCCTGGCTTTGGATGAAAAGTTTTTAAAATAAGCTCAGCTTCTTTAATTATTTCTACTGGTGTTCCTATTTCATTAGCAATTTTTGCATAGTCTTTAGACTCTAAGTCATGAAGATGGTGAGTAATAATTCTCTCAACTAAAGGAACTGGTTCATCTAAAGATCTTGCTTGAGCAATTAGACACTCTTCTAAAGATTGTGCCCCACACCCTACAGGGTCTAAGTTTTGAATCATTTTTAATATCTCAAAAGCATCTTCTCTATCTAATTCAGAGTTAGCAAGAATATCATCAAAGTTTGTTCCTAAATAACCATCATCGTTTATATTGTGAATGATTTCTTCTGCTAAACTCCACTCTTCACTTGTTAAATTTTCCATTCTTAACTGCCACTCTAAGTGATCAGCTAAGCTATCTCCTCTAGAAATAATATTTTCATAATTTGGAAGTTCATCAAAGTCCTGTTTGGCCATTGATGGCGGTGTTGAACTTGTATTTTCAAAAGATTCTATATAATTATTCCAATCAAAGTCATCTCTTTGAACTTCTGTTTTACCTTCAAAGCTTTCAGCGCTTGCTTCAGCTGTCTGCATTTCAAGTTTTTCTATTTTGTAATCTTCATCAGACTTTTTCTCTTCAGAGTCATGCCCTCTTTCTTCAAGAAGTGGATTTTCAACCATCTCCTTAGCAATAACATCTGTCATTTCTAAATGAGTTAGCGTTAAAAGTTTGATAGCCTGCTGTAACTGAGGCGTCATCATTAAACTTTGTGTCTGCTTCAAACTTTGTGAAAGTTTAATTGCCATTTTTTCTACCCTTTCGTTGAAGAGAATTTACATTTTAAACTCTTCTCCGAGATAGAACTTCCTTGCTCTTTCATTGTTGACGATTTCATCAGGTGTGCCACTAACCAAAAGCTCTCCACTATTCATGATATAAGCTCGATCGACAATACCTAAGGTTTCTCTTACATTATGATCTGTAATCAAAACGCCAATATTTCTTTCTTTCAATCCATTGATAATTTTTTGTATATCTCCAACCGCAATTGGGTCAACACCCGCAAACGGTTCATCCAATAAAACAAACTTAGGTTCAAGAGCGAGAGTCCTTGCTATCTCAACTCTTCTTCTCTCTCCACCTGAAAGAGAGCTTCCTTTGGATTTTCTTATATGATCCAATCCAAAGTCCCTAATTAAAGCATTCAGTAGAGTTCTTCTTTTAGCTGTCGGCAAATTTCTATTCTCAATCACTGAATAAATATTTGCTTCAACAGATAAATCTCTAAATACTGAAGCTTCTTGTGGCAGATACCCCACTCCTTTCAATGCTCTTGAGTGGATAGGATATGTTGTCACATCTTCTGAGTTTAATACGATTTTGCCTTCATCTGCTCGTACTAAACCAACCATCATATAAAAAGAAGTCGTCTTTCCAGCACCGTTAGGGCCTAACAAACCAACAACTTCTCCTTGGTGAACATTTAAACTGACGTCATTAACTACAGTTCTGCCACCATAAGTCTTCTTTAAATTACTCGCCTCCAGGCGAACTTCTTCACTCATTTAATTCTTCCTTAAAATAAAATTTGTACTAGCATCATCAACTTCTACAACTTCATTATTCTCTCTTAGAACAATCACATTTCCTTTAATGATGTCCTTTTTTTGAAAAACCTTAGGGTATCCAGTAAGTATAATTTTATCCTCACCAGCAATACCTTCTAGCTTTTCAGCGAAGGCCTCTCTAATAAATCGACCTCCATCAAGTACCACTTTCTCTTTTACTTTCACATCGTCATAAAGCGCGAAATACTTGAGCTTTTTATTATAGTTTTCCATAAAGATTTCACCTGAACGACTTGTAGCATTGAGGTTTTGGCGATCAATTTTTACATCGTCAAAAAGTTTTACAACAGAATCGTCTAAACTTAAGACAATCCTATCTGCTTCAAATTTTATTCCTTCCTCATAGGCCTTTCTTCTAATTAAATCACCTTTAACTTTTTGTCTGTATTCGGCCAGATTCTTTTTAGGCCAAGAAATCATTTTTTCAGATTTAATTTCAATAGAGTCCTTAGTACTTTCAGAATAACTTTTTGTGAAAACATCGCCAATCGCTGTAACCTTACCTTCTTCAAAACTATAACTAATATAATTTGAAGTAATATCATGAGTGTTGAACTTCATTGAAACTGATTCTTTCAAGTTTAATAAATTTATGTCTTTTCCAAACCTACCTGTCATGGCCTTATAATTTACCTTTTCTCCACTATCGGTATATAAATCTCCTTGTGGTAAAACAAAGAAAATGTCACCAGTACCATTGAATGTTAGGTTTTTAGATTTAAGGTATAAGTAAGGATTAGCTTTATTGTTTCGAAAATATTCTACATCAAAAAAATAGCTCTCTCTTTCACTTTTATCAGCTGGATCTAGTGAGCTGAGAAAATCAATTTTAGTATCGTTGTATATAAATGTAAGAACAAACGAACTTAAGGCCGCAATAAAAAACAAAATTAAAATAATTGTCTGTTTCAAGGCTATCAATTGGTCTTCCTTTTGCTGTGCAACATTGATTCCAATATCAAAAAGTATACCAGCTTTTATAAAATGACCCCTCAATCATTCTCTAACATCAGTAAGTATCTGTAAATACGTAATAACTTTAGAACTTTCTTGGCGATTAATTCTGGCACTGCTATTCTTGATCGTCTCAATCAACTTTAGCGTTAAAAATATATAAGGATGTATATGTCTATAGCGAGCTTAGAAAAAATTATTAAATCAGGAACGAAACTTACTCCAATGATGGAGCAGTATTTTGAAATTAAAAAAAATTACCCAGACACATTAGTTCTTTTCCGAATGGGAGATTTTTACGAACTCTTTTTTGAAGATGCAAGTGAAGCCGCCCGAATTTTAAATATTACATTAACACATAGAGGGAAACTGGGTGAGTTTCCAATTCCAATGTCAGGGATCCCCCATCACGCTGCTCCTACATATATAGATAGAATTACGGCCCAAGGGTTAAAGGCTGCAATCTGTGAACAAATCGAAGATCCAAAAGAAGCTAAAGGAGTGGTAAAAAGAGCAGTTACTCAAGTCGTAAGCCCTGGAATGCCATTTGATATCGATAAAACTTCCGCAAATGAAAATAAATATATGATTTCTGCTGAATACAAAAATGGAAAATTTTATTTAGTAGCAATCGACTATACAACGGGAAATTTTGAAGGGCATATAATCAACGATAAAGAAGAGTTCTTTGAAAGAATAAGACTTATTTCTCCAAAAGAAATAATCACTTATATGGATCAATGGGAAGATTTTCCGGAAGTAGATTCTTTAATTGATACCTTAGGGATTCTTAAAACATGCTTAGCTAAAGATTATTTCAACACTAAAAATACAGAAGTATATTTGAAGACACTAATCTCAAATTATAAAACTGATAAAACAATAAAAAGTGTTAAGGAAATTCTTGATCCAATGGGGGCCCTTGGCTTTTATATCTCTTCAACACAAAGTACAAGTGATTGCGTTCACATAAGACCATTTAGACTTTTGAGTACCACAGGTCATATGAAAGTAACTTCTCCAACTTTACAAGGTCTTGAAATATTACCCAAGTCTAAAGATAGCTATAAAGAGTCTCTTCTGGGATTTTTTGATAAGACTAAAACAACAATGGGTACAAGAAGATTAAAACAAGTTTTCTTGTCTCCTTTAGATGATAAAAATCAAATTGAGCAAAGACTTGAATTCTTAGAATACTTTCTTAAAAATGAATCAATCTTAGAGGAAGTCAGGGAACAATTAAATGACGTTAGGGATATAGAAAGAATTCTAGCGAAAATTCCAAATAATAAAATTACAGCAAGTGATGTTATTAATTTATCAAATAGTTTTAATGCTTATTTAGAAATATCAAAAAAGCTTAAAAAAGCTCCTAATGAAGCTTTACCAAAAATTGTTTCTTCAAAAATAAAATCCTTAAGTGAAGTTTCAACAATAATAAGTGAAACACTAAATGATGAAATTGGTGCATCATTAGATAAGGGAAATCTAATTAAAAAAGGTGCTAATAAAAGAAGAGATAAATTAGCTAAATTATCAGAAGGCGCAATCGATGAGCTAATTAAACTTGAAGCTAGGTATAGAGAAGAAACAGGAATTCAAAAATTAAAAATAAAATCTAATAATGTAGCGGGCCATTTTATTGAGGTCTCAAAACTACATACCAATAAAGTTCCAAAATCATTTACGAGAAGACAGACATTAGTAAACTCTGAAAGATATACAACAGAAGAATTGTCTGAGTTTGAAAAAGAAATGATGATGGCAAAGGAAAAACTGGAAAAGTTAGAAAGAGAAATCTTTAAGGATATTATTTCTCAAATTTCAGATCAGTGTGATAACTTCCACTTATTATCAGACTACTTATCTCTTTGTGATATTTTCCAATCTTTTGCATGGATAACGAGGCAAGAATCTTTTACTAGACCAGTAATTAAAGAAGATCAAAAAGTATTAAATATATCTCAAGGATGGCATCCATTAATTAAGTCTTCTCTCAGAGAACAATTTGTTCCACATGACTTATACTTAAATGAAAAAACTTTTTTTGGACTCATAACAGGTCCAAATATGGCCGGAAAAACAACTGTAATGAGAGAAGTTGCGATCATTCAATTTCTAACTCAAATTGGAAGTTTTGTACCAGCTCAAAAAGTTGAGCTAGGATTATGTGACTATCTATTTAGTAGACTAGGTGCAAGTGATGATATTTTAAAAGGTCAATCTACATTTATGGTAGAGATGAGTGAAACTGCTGAAATAATCAGACACTCAACTAGCAGATCATTAATAATATTAGATGAAGTTGGACGTGGAACTTCAACATACGATGGCCTAAGTATTGCTTGGTCACTTGTAGAATATTTTATTAAAAATACAAAAGCCCTATGTTTGTTCGCGACTCACTATCATGAACTAATTGAATTAGCGGATCAATTACCTGCTGCAAAGAATCTAACAGTAGAAACTATTAACAAAAATGGTGATGTAAAATTTTTATATAAGCTAATTGAAAGTGGTGCCAGTCAAAGCTTTGGTATTTATGTAGCTAAATTAGCAGGAATACCAAACACTGTTTTAAAAAGGGCCCAAACACTTTTAGACTCCCTTGAAGAGTCTGACAGTTCTCAAGTTAATACTGAAGTTATAAAATCTCAAAACTCTCAAAGTGTTTTTTCAAATGAGCAACTTTCATTTTTTCCAGAGCATTCAGTAAAAGAAATTCCTGAACATTTAAAAAAGCTTGAAACTGCCATATTAAAAATGGATTTAAATAATATGACTCCTTTGCAAGCGATGAATAAACTTAATGATTTGAAGGACTTAACTTTACATTAAGCTTTTGTTCTCTGTAAGAATTTCATGATCTGTGGCCAAAGAGTAAAAGGCAAAATAAAACTTCCTAATTATTTAGGGAGTTCTCATGAAAATTATTTTATTCAGTTTATTTATTTCATTTAATACCGTTGCAAAAGATAAAGTTATCGGTGGATCATTTGCCAATAAAAATCAATTTAAAAACGTTGTTGCAATTTTGGCCAAAACTTGGAAAGGAACTGCTCTTTGTACAGGAACAATAATCCACCCTAGAATTGTTTTAACAGCTGCACATTGTACACTAAATAGATCAGTAATAAGAGTTGGACAAGCTGGAGTTTCTATTAAAGTAAAGGCCTTTAAAGATCATGAACTATACAAAGAAGGAAATAATGACGCTGAAAATGCAAAAAATGATATTGCTGTTTTAGTACTAGAAAAACCATATCCAATAAATACTTCTGATATTGTACCTTTAATTACGACTGCACAATCAAGAAAAGTTAAATTTAAAAACAAAAAGACAAAGTTCACAATCGTTGGTTTCGGAAAAACTGGAGTAAGAGGAACATCTGGAACAAAAAAATACAAGACAATTACATATAAAAAAGATCTTTTAGTGTGTCCAAAGTTCGATTCGAGTGAAGTTATTAATATGGTTGAAGGATCATATTTTGGAGATAGTGGAGGTCCTGCTTTCACTACAGTTAAAGGAAAAAATGTTCAAATTGGAGTTGCCACTACTGTAACAAGAGCTGATTTGAATTTAGGAAAGTTTAAAGTTGGTGATTGTAATAGATCTCAATATGTAAATTTATCACGTCATTTAAATTGGTTAAAAGAAAATTTTGACTATCCAACGAGTAAAAACACTAATGAATATAATGAGTACTTGATGAAAAAATACGGTTTATAATTTAAAATTATAGAGCTATTTTCCTGATAAAATAGCTCTATTTCTTTCCCCTTAATTACTTCCAAATTAGTCCGATAAATATTCTATGAATGAGCTTCTAAAAAAAAGGTTTTATGCTTTTTTCTTCGACACATTTATTGTTACTTTATTTAATAAATTAGTTTATCTAAGCTTTTCTTATTTTATTCAAATTACTTTTAAATTTCTTCCGATGGGACATATGTCGTATTTAAAAACTAATATGCACTATGCTAGTAGCGTTACATTAATTCTATTTCTTTGGAGTTATTTCACTGCTGCTCCAATTTTACTTAATGGAAAAACTCTGGGTGGATTAATTTTTGACTTAAAAATTGTCGATAAAAATAACCAAGCACCAAGTGAGATGGCCTTATTTAACAGAGCAAATTTACTAATGCTTTCTTATTTTTTTCAATTTATACCATGTATTCCAGCTCTTTTTAGAAAAGATAGAAGGACCTTGCATGATCTGGCCAGTGGAACTCAAGTAGTTTTACATAAAGAAGAATCTGTTTCTCCGTCTAGTAATAACGTAATTTACTTAGAGGAAAATCTCACAAGTCTTTATGAAGGTGAATACCTTGAAGATGATGCAGCCTAAGTTTTTTATACTAATCATCATTTTTTTAAATTTATTAATTTTAAGCGAATCTTACTCATGCTCCAAAGATGAATTAATTAATATTGTAAATTCTCAAGGACTAAGACTCGAAAAGATAAATTCATTAAATATTGAAACAAGCGAAAAAATTAAAGATATGATTACAACTCTACAAGCAGTAAGAAAAGAAGATTTTAATCTATTTGATCTACAACAGAATATATCAACAATACTATCTGAGCTTGAAAATGCTGCAATACTAAAGCCCTCTCTAAGACAACAACTAGGCTCTACTATTATTTTTTTAGACGAAAATTTAAAAAAATTTAAATCCTCATCAGGTCATAGAAAATCAAACCGTTTATACTCCCGAGGGAAAATTCGAAATAAAACTCCTCAAAAGACAATAAACTTAGAAACTGAAAAAGATAAAATGTGGTTGCAAACAATTTCTAGGCTGTATGAGGCCAACGCTGCTTTAAACCTTGATGATGTATTCGCAACAGGACTTACCTTTTCGAACTCTTCACATTTTACAAGAAAAGGCTTTGAACTAACTCAGGTTCAAAATCTTGTCGATAATCTCTCAGACAAACTTGATAAAGCTTTTGAAGTTTTGGCCAATAGATATGAAAAATACCCAATGATAATTAAAGAAGATTTTCCTACACAGTTTCATAACTTAGAACGAATGATACATAGATCTAAAAAAGATTTCAACGGCACTGGTTTAATAGAAGCGAGAGACATAAATTCAGAAAATATTAGAAGTTTCTTTAAGCGTATAAAAGATATGGAACACGATTACCTTCGCCTTAATGAAGATGGTGGTTTAATAATTGGCGAGGTAAAAAAGTATAGCAATACAGATCCTAATGCATATAGAAATATTACAAATAAATTTGATGATAAAACTTATAATAATTATGATTTGGCAATTAAAGCAGCCAAAGAAAGACTAGAGCTCATTCAAATCCTACAACTTGGTGGCTACGAGGATACGATTAAACTAGAGATGGTATTTCATAAAGAAATATCAGAGCAACTACGTTCTGAGTTAAACTCTATGGGTGTTCTAATTAAAATTATTCCTTGATATTTACACATTAAATCTAATTATCTTTTAGAGTTTGGTTTGATATTAAACCTCATTAATTTAAATTAAATCTTAAAAGTGTCCTTGTAAAAAATTCAAAAATAGCATTCATTTTTTTGTAATAAGCTAATATATTTTTATTTATGAATCATATATTTTGGAGACTATATGAACTTCTTGGTAAAAATACTAATTTTTAGTACAATGATAAATCTGGCAAATGCAAATGACTTAGTTCGTGCACATAAGAAAATTTTCGATTCATTTAAACCTAGCAATTTTGATGAGCTTGAAAAGCCTATAAAAAATGGATTCCATAAGCAATACAACTTAATGTTAAGTGGCCCATATTTAAAATCACCAACTATACAACAAGTTATCATCGGTTTTTCAAAAGTAGTTGAAAGTATATATAATAAAAATTTTGAAGATATAAGCTCTAATGAAATTCAAACAGCGCTTCAACATTTATTAAAGAAAACTCCCGATACTAAGAAGCCGATCGAACTTAAAATGCTAAGTATTGCAAACGCAATTCAAAAGATATATTTAAAAAGTATTTACTCAGAAGAGTTCACATATCAACTTTCTGGCGCAAAAAAACAACCAATCCATTATTCTACATTAAGTAATATAACTTTAAACAACAGGCCATCTACTCTCCCAAAAATTATTGAAAAGAGCAGAACACCATTAAAATATTCAATTGAAAAAAAACCGAAAATTATTGTAAAAAATAAAAACGAAGATATAGATTATATAATTGTTGGTTCAGGCTCATCAGGATCAATAATTGCTTCGGACTTACAAAGTAAAGGTTATACAGTTATATTAATAGAGAAAGGCCCTTTTTGGAAACCAGGTGCTTATGAAAGTAGAATGATTGGTGCATTTAGAGAAGGTGGTGGCTCATTCTCAACTCTAGATCAATCCATTTCGATTTTAACTGGAAAAACTTTAGGAGGAGGATCATCAGTAAATGGAGATGTAGCTGTCTCTCCTTCACATGAAATGATTCTACCATATTTTTTAAATTGGTATGAGCAAGGTAAAACTCCTTGGAACCTTGATACTATTGAAAAAAGTTCCAAACTTATTGATGATCTCTTTGAGACCAGACAAGTTAAACTTGAAGAATTTTCACATAGAAATACTAATAACTACCTTCTCTATAAGGGAGCTTTAGAGCTTGGAATGGAGCCACATTTATATTATAGAAATGACTTTGTGACTCAATCAAAAAATAGACCCTTTGCCATCTCTACGAAGAAAACAATGTATGAACTATTTTTAGAAGAGGCGTTATTCCCTGCCAACAAAAATACAATTCCATTAACGATTTTATCTGATGCTGAAGTTACAAGAATTGAAATGGAAGGAAATAAAGCTAAAGGAGTCACAGTAAAAATTAATAAGCCTTGGAAGTTTAATAAGCAAGATGTTGGAATCATAGAAGACTATAATAATTTTAAAATTCCTGTTGGCACTGAAGTTACTATAAATGCTAAAAATGTAATACTTTCAGCTGGAGCCTTAGGCTCTCCAGTAATATTACAAAAATCTGCTGAAAAAATGAAAAATGAATCACCACTTAAAAACCCTTTAATTGGAAAAGGTTTAGTGATCCACCCTGTAACTTATGTTACGGGTATTTTTCCAAAAGGTACCAATATTGACATGAATATTGCCGATGGAAGTCAAAGCCATGTACATGTCGAAGCCTGGAGTAACCCAAACGTTCCTGAAAATAAAAACAAACAAAATTATCTTATATTAACTGGGCAGTTCAAGCCAGAAGGAGTTGCCCCAACTTTTACAGGATCACCAAATCAAGTATTTGAGTGGGCACAAAATTATCGAGACTCACTTACCTTGCTCTTGGGAGTTATTGATAAGCAAAATGACAGCAATATGATTACAAAAAATGGAATAATTTATAAACTAGGTACAGAAGAATCTGAAAGATTAGTTCAAGCAACAATCGATTCTATAAAAATACTGCTCCAAGCAGGTGCTCAAAAAGTTTACCTACATACCCAAGATAGCTATATAGAGGATGAAAACGATAAAAACAAGCATGTCTCTACAATAACTCCTCATAATTTTCATAAACTAAAAAAGAGTTTATTAAAGTATAGACAGAACCATTCATTTCTTGCTGGTTTTCACCACCAAGGAACATTAAGAATGGGAAAATCACCTAAAAACTCAGTCGTTAATCACGACTTTAAAGTTTGGGGAACTAATAATTTATATGTTGTTGATTCTAGTATTTTTCCAGGGTCAGTTGGATCGCATCCTATGCAATCTATTTATTTTATAGCTAAAGAGTTTACAAAAAAAGTTCTTAAAAAAGATAATTAGACAATAGATAATTGGAATTAAAATGTTGCTAAAAAAAATAATTTTATTTACCTTCATATCTTTCTATATTTCAAATATTGCCAGTGCAAACCAATTTCACTGCATTGATAAGCTTCACAAGCTTCTATTCTTAGACACGTCTGTCTATTTTACTTCTTCTCTTCAAGAAATCAAAAATGATATTTTAAATAGTTCATTGAATGAAAAATACACGGAAAAATTAATAATCGGTCTAGAAGAAGTTGGAGAAAATTATTTAAAAACAAATTGGAATAAAAATTTAAATTTCGCCTACTATTCAATCAAACAGTCAATCCCTCACTCAAAACTAATTTTCAAATATGCTTTAAGTGTAAAAAACAATGAATTATATAATATAATCGGAATTTATGATCCAAGTAATAAACTTATTGGCTATTCAATTAGTAAATTCTTCACTAAAAATGAAAAACGAACGGTAAAATTAGAATTTATTAAGTTTGAAAGTAATAACTCAAGCGTTAAGGGTATAGCTGACAGAGTAAAATCTATATCACTTATATTAGCTAAGTCTTTAAAAGCCTCAAATGAAGAATTGGAAGCGGACTGGATTGGAAGATATGTATGGGCAAAAAGAAACTATCAATTCTCAAACAAAACACGGTTCTTGTTTAATAATAATCAAATATCTACACTAGAACTTGCTATTGGAAATTTTAAACGCTTCATAAAACATTACAAAATATCAAAAAATGATTTAGGTATCAAAGATGAAAAAGGGATTATTAAAATTATTAAAATTGAAGATATAAAAAGACCAATTGAATTTGCCAATATTATATCAATAAGTGGAAGGAAGATTAAAATAAGACCACTTATTGACTTAGAAAAACTAGGTGAATCACAAGAATTAGATATCGGAAAATCTTTTATGCTAAGATCTTACACACCAGAACCTAATCAACGCAACATAATCTATGATCCCGAATATGGTGAATATTTATCTGATATATCAATGCCTTATTGGAATGGTGAAAAGAATCTTTAGCTAGATAAAAAATTATACCAGGAACTATCTCGAGGCAATATTAAAATCCTCAAAAAACACCATAGGATTACTTTTTAAAATTAATTCTATTTCCATTTAATATATAATGACTTAAACAGTTTAAATTTTTCAGGAATTAAAGATGCTAAACCTATTTACGAGCTTATTAATTATAGCATTATTTATTTTTACTGTATCCTATACAATATAATTAATCTTTATAATTAGATCTGAGGTTTTTCGCCGGACCTCACCGCATAACTTAAATGATGTTGCCATCGAAATAATAAAACTTCATATAACAAAAAATATATTTTTTATATGAGGTTTAAAGTGGTATCCTCATTCTGTAAATTATCAAATAAAAATGCGAGTATTTTGGATGAAAAAAATTAGCAGATTTACTTTTAATGATTATTTAAAAGAAATTTACGAAGATAAAAAAAAACAAAATCCTTCATTTTCAATAAGATCTTTTGCTCGCTTTTTAGGTGTAGATCAATCAGCTCTTTCTAAGGCCATGCAAGGAAATAAGCAGTTTTCGACAAAAATTATTCTTAGATGTTTGAATAACTTAAAAGCTGACCCCAGTCTTATAAATGATATTTTAAATGAAAATGAAGTACTTTTTGGAGAATATAAGGATGTTTCTGAGAAAGTTTTCTCTATAATTCCAAAATGGAAGTATTGGGCATATCTTGAACTTATTAAATATGATAAAACTTCGACAACTAGTGAAATAGCCCAAAAATTGGATATTACAATCGATGAGCTTGAAGAAGTAAAGAAAGTATTGGCAGCAAATGGATTAATCAATTTAGAAAACAAAACTTCGTCTAATAATAAAATGATAAATATAGATTCAAATTTTGATTTAACTTCTGACTTACAAAAAGAAATATCTCACTTATCAATTAATGCTTTAGATGATGTTGAAAAAGATTACAGATATCATGGATCAATGATTTTTGCAGTTGATAAAAGCTCAATAAAAGAACTCAAGAAAAGACTTGCTGACTTGCAAATTGAGTTTTGTTCCAAAGCGACCAAAAATGGACGGCCAAATGAAGTTTATGCATTTTCATCATCCTTATTTCCACTAACTAATGACTAAGTACATGAGCATTGCCATCCATTTTTTAACTAAATAAAATAAGATCAGCAAATGGAAGTATAAATCAGATTAAACTATTTTTTAATCCAATTAAAATGCAACTCTTTTGTTTGAGCATCCGCTGGCCGACTTGGTGATCCGGCCATTAAATCTGTTGCTGAGTTAGTCTTAGGAAATGCAATTACATCTCTAATATTATCATTTTTTGCTAACAACATGATTGTACGATCAAATCCAAAAGCGATTCCAGCATGTGGAGGTGTTCCATATTTTAAGGCCTCGATAAAAAAGCCAAACTGATAAAGAGCCTCTTCTTCAGTCATACCTAGAACTTGAAACATTTTTTCTTGAACATTTTGCTGATAAATTCTAACTGAACCACCACCCATTTCATATCCATTACAAACGAGATCATAGGCTTCAGCTTTCATATTTCGTAGTGGTCCATTAGCGTCAGTAGGATCAGAGTTCATAAAAGCTTCTAATTCATCTATCTTCGGCATAGTAAACGGGTGATGTCTTGCTACATATCTTTTACCATCATCATCCCACTCTAAAAGAGGAAAATCTTTAATCCATACAAAAGCATATTTTTCTTTATCAATTAAGCTTAATTCTTTTCCGAAATGTCTTCTTACTGCATCAGCACAAGAATGAGCAGTATCATGATTTACATCAGCACAAAAGAACCATGTCCCATGTCCTTTTTCATCTGATAACGATTCAAGCTTAGATAAAATTTCATCAGTGATGAATTTTGAAATTCCGCCACTTAAACCTTCACTTGTATTCTTAAACCAAGCAACACCTTTACCGCCATAAGGTTTTACCACTTCAGTTAAGGCGTCAATTTGTTTTCTAGCGAAAGTTCCAATACTTTCAGGAACAAATATTGCTTTAATAAGACCATTCTCTTTAGCAGTATTAACAAAAATACTAAATCCACTATCTGCAAACACAGATGTCGCATTTATATGCTTTAATCCAAATCTTAAATCAGGTTTATCAGATCCATAAGTTTCCATAGCTTCATCATAGCTCATTACTGGAACTTCAAATGCAGAATCGTATCCAAAAAGTTCTTGTACTAAACCTGTTGCAAGATTTTTAATATACTCTTGAGTAGCAAAAGAAACTTCAATATCAATTTGAGTAAACTCAGGTTGTCTATCGGCCCTTAAATCTTCATCTCTAAAACATTTTACAATTTGATAATACTTATCAGTATTTCCAATCATTAATAATTGCTTTAAAGTTTGTGGTGACTGTGGAAGAGCATAAACTTCACCAGGATGAACACGTGAAGGTACGATATAGTCCCTAGCTCCTTCTGGAGTAGACTTGTATAAGACTGGAGTTTCAACTTCAGTAAAGCCATTATCTGCTAAATAGTTTCTAACTTTTCTAGAAGCATCTGATCTTAAAGTTAACATTTTTTGTAATTTTTCCGTTCTTAAATCAAGATATCGATATTTTAATCTAAGATCTTCTTTTGCATCAATAAGCCCATGAGGAAGAAAAGGGATATTGTCTTTATCTGATTGTGATAAAACTTGAAATTCTTCAACTTGAACTTCAATTTCACCAGTAAGCATGTCTTTATTTTTTGCAGAATCTGGTCGAGCTTGAACTTTACCTTTTGCTAAAATAGCTGATTCTAGTGATGCATTTTTTAAAATGGAAATATCTCCACTAAATTTTTCAAAACCTAATTGAGTAACTCCAAACTTATCTCTAATATCAATAAAATGAAGTGCTCCAAGATCTCTATATTTATTTACCCAACCACAAAGTGTAACAGATTCACCAATATTTGCAGAAGTTAACTCGCCGCAGCTATGTGTTTTTAAAAGTCCTTTAATTGATTCTGGCATTGCACTCTCCCTATCTTTGCCTTAACCTTAAAACATGAATTTCAATATATATCAGGCCCTGTTTAAATTCATTAAAAATTTCTCATTTTTGGCCCTTTTCTTTGTTTCTTGTCTTGCAAAGAACTACGCTCATTATGAGTTGAAATTAAATAATGGCAAAATAATCAAGACATATATTGCCAATAACGATCAAGCTCGCTCTAAAGGACTTTCAGGAGTTAAGAATAATCAGTTTCAAAAAAATGAAGCAATGTTATTTTATTTTCCTGAAGTAGGGGCCCGTAAGTTTTGGATGCCTGATACATATTTCAATTTAGATATCTTTTTTTTAGATTCAAATTTAAAAGTCATTGATATTCAAAGAAATGTAAAACATCATATAGGTCGACAAAACCCACATACAATCCCAACAACTAAGATAGTTTATTCTAGACACGTTTTAGAAATGAGAGCTGATTCAGAGCTTTCAAAATCAATTAAAATTGGTGATAAGCTTATTTGGAAATCTAACGACGAGCTCTCGAAAATAAAATCAAGTACTCATCCTTTGCAATAAGACCCAACATATCTCGAACTAATTTTTTCTGGTAAAGTTGATCGTATTTGATCATCTGAATTTCTTTTCCTAGAGACTTTGTCTCATTCTTTAACATTGCTATTGTTTTTGAATTATCATTTAAAATTTCTTTTGATGAATAATAATCAATTATCCCCCTTTCTGAAAATACAAGTCTCAACAATAGAAAAAAACAAAAGAACCAACCTGCTTTAATTAGCCATTCATTAATTTTAGATTTTTTCTTTCTAGTGCTCTTTTTAGATTTTTTTATTGTATATGAAACGGGTGCTGGAGCTTTTCTTCTAGAGCTTCTAATTTCACTAACAAATTGAGTATCGCTTGCTCTAGCAACGGATTTTCTAGTAGAGCTTGTCGAAGGAACAACTTGGTTTGCTGATTGAGTTTTTGAAGCAGATAGAACTGATTTTTTTCTACTACCTGGTAACGTCCAGCCTGAAGGAACATCCCTCTTAGCACCTGCACCAGAGGCAGCGCGAGCAGCACCACGATCACGCTTTGCCTGCTTTGCGCGGTTTCTTTCAATCGCTTTTCTTAGTTTATCACTTCCAACAGTGGAAGTGTTTGAACCTAATGACAAGTCTAACTTCCTGTTATTACAGATTTAACATCCTGTATTAATAGTCTACTTTGGAGAATCCTTGAGTGCAAGTTCTAATTTAGTGGATACCTTTCTTCCAGACACAGTGAGTCGTTGATAAAAATCCAAAATGATCTTAGGGCGCATAATCTCTGAAAAAACTCGAATACTACTTCCCCATTGGCCAACTCGCTATAGTCAACTGGATTAAAGATCAATTCACCTTCTAAGAAAATATTTAAGAATTTTTGAAATTGAGGATGATTCATATCCTCTACACGTACTTCAAAAGTTTTATCTGTAACTGAAAATTCCTTAAAAGGAATTCTTTTATTAAAAAAACTATATGTTTCACGTAAAAACTTCGAGGCTACTTTTGCTTCACCCAATGGACCTAATTGAATTAATGAATGATGATTATCAAGCCCATGCGACTTAAATTGAATTCTAAACCCATCATCTAATAAATTCATCCACCAACTAAAGCCTGGATCACTTATATTGCACAATTGATCTTCATAATAAGGATAGCGACGATTAAATACTTCAGAGTTTATCAGCCTTGCTTGCTCATATGTTGGTGTTTCAAAGAATTCAATGCTCTCACAGTCCTCAACACTACTTAGCTTGAGCTTTCTTACAACTCTTTCATCACCTTCATTTAATTGATTAAAAGTACTTTGAATATTGTCTGTAGGAAGACCTCTTATACAGAAAGTTCCTTCTGACCTTTGAATTCTAAAAACTAAACCACTAGTCTGTGGCAAGTCTTCAAAAACGTCACCTTCTTCGTCATCCGAAAAAGGATTGCCCCCACTCATTTGCTCACTAAGAAGCAACGTTTCTTGGGCCAAAAAATCGAAATCAAAAATAAGCTCTTCCATCCGTAGAATTTCTTTTAAAAGTTACTTGATATATTCTCTCTAACTTTTTTCTTAATGACAACTATAATGGTATTGATGTTGAAAATCGTAAAATTATTGGCCCTACCAAAGAAACATGATCATTCTTAGACCTAAAAATACAATCAAAGGCGAAATATCAAATGGTAGATCCGGAGGTAAATATCTTCTTATCGGCGAAAGAGTAAAATCCGCCATCTTTTTAATTTTTTGTCCCCAAACAGTACTTCTGTATTGAGGAAGATATGACAAAATCACATCAGCAATTAGTATGAGAATATATAAATTTATAAGAGCTCTAATCATACTATTAAGATAACACGATCGACATTTTTTGAGAAGACCTACCCGACTTTTTTGATCAACTTTTTAGAAAAAAGAGACTCCGAATGCAAAGTATGACAAACAGAAGCGCAAAAGAAAAATATATTCATGACGAAGAAAATCCATAAAATCGCCAGGACAACAATATATGTATTTCCATATTGAGCTAACATATTTACTCTCACGTAGTTTAAATAAAAAGCAAAAAATAGCTTCGCAATATAAAGACCAGCTACAAAAGAACTTGATGCTATAAATGATTGAAGTCTAGAAATTTTAAATGAGAAAAACCATCTAAAAACAAACATAAAATACAGAGTAAAGAAAATAATTCTTAAAGGACTAAGGCCAGTTACGAGCGCATTAGAAAAGAGATCTTGTAGATAAGAATGAACATGTGGAAATTTCAATATTACTGTTTTATAAGCTTCAGAGGTATTAATTAATTTTGATACAAAATTAATTAATATAGGCACACCCAAAGTTATAAGTATAATTACAGATGAAAGACCTAAAAAAATTAGCCCTTTTAAGTGTTTTAAAAAAGATGTGTGAGACTTATCTCCAGTCATTAAAAAAAGTCCATTCCAAATTGAGTTAAATAAGGCCAAAGAGGTCCAAATCAAAACTAAAAAATTTACAATTGTTACACTTCCAGGAGCAAACAAAGGAGCTTGAATAATGTCTTTTAATTTTTGAAATATAGTTGGAGCGACTTCAGGAAAAAATATTTGAGTTAATTCAAAAAATTGAGTTTCACTCATTTTTAAATCACCTAATACTAACCCAATAATTTTAATAAAAAAGAGTGTTAAAGGAACAATTGTTAAAATACAATAAAATGAAGACGCTGCAGCCAACGTCGTTCCTTTTTTTCTAACGAAAAAACTAATGGCCTTGCCAAATACTTTTGCTAAATCTTGCATTATTATATTTTACGATGAATTAGAACTTCCGTAAATCTATTTACACAGATTAATCGAATGCTTTTGAGCACGATAGATCCTATTATGCCCATACTTTTTAAAAACTGAACACCATTTTTTACCAAATGAACTTTTGAAGTTCCAAGGAAATGAAATAAATGAAATTCCACTTCTACTCATGTCATATTTCTTTGTAAATATAGGATCAATCTGTTTCATATAATCAATTTTAAACTTTTTGATTGTCTCTAAAACTTTATATCGACCTTTTTTTGTATTTATATATTTAATATCTATTGCAATTGGCTTTTTTAAATTCCATCTCATGGCCGAATTTAAAAATTCTTCTAAAGTTGGAACTTTTGAAGATTCTGAAAATAAGGTAAAGTTTAAACTAAGTTTTTTTAATTGATATAAGGTTAAATATTTAATTCTCAAGTCTGAAAGCTTGGCCTTCTTTTTTCCCATTCTATTTAGAACTTTTTTATCACTTAAAATCTTTTTATATTGAAAGTAATTTCTCGACTCAGGAAGCATTCTTGTTAAATGTTTGTCATGGAATATAACGACTTCACCGTCGGCGGTTTCTTGAATATCAAATTCTAAATAATGAAATTCTTCATCAAATTGAATTGGCTTATTACCATTTCTTCCTAAAAGAGAAGCTTTTAGAGCAAGTAAAGAGTTTTCTGGAAGATCGGAGTGAAATTCACCTTTTCCCCCACCAGCTCTATGCCCTAAATTTTTTGAAAAGCTATTTAAACAAATAAATAGACTAAAAATCGAAATCCATTTCAACATATAGTCCCATGATATTATTCAATATCTAAATTGTACCATTAGACTATGTTTAGAACTTTGTTAGGAAATTATTACTTTTTTAAATACTTTTGATCATTAATTAACTTTATTGATTCCAAAACTTTATCAATTCTTATGTAAAATTTTTCTTGTTTCTTAAATCTAAACTCATATAGCCTGCAGCTTTCATAATTTTTCTCAAGCACACACTCCTCATACAACTTGTTCTCTTTATAAGATTGAAAAATATCTGAGTAAAAGAATCCAACTATTAAGAAAGGAAAAATAAAAAAATATAACCAAGTACTCTTTAGAGAAAAAGTATTCCTAATATCTGATATTTGCTCATGAATCTCATTTCCGTGAGGTATATTTTCTTTCATCTTTACCCCTAAAATAAACTCAATTGATCACCTAATAAAATATCATTTAAATTTTTATCAAAAATTCTTAAGACATCATCAGCAAGTGGTGCGATTTGTTTATCGATATAGTGATCATAGTCGATATCTTTATGATCAAGTGAGATTGGAATAGGACCTCTTCTCGTTACAACATAACTGACTTCTTTCAGGCGGCCAAACATTGGCCTTTCCAACATTAGAGCAGCTTTAACATGAGGAGGTCGAGTTTTGGTATATTCTTCGGGGGCTTTTGAAAGTCTTTTTTTATAAATTAATTGATGATCAAATTCACCTTCTTTAAGTCTTTCAATATATTGTTTAATCCAATCATCAATCTCACCTTCTTTAAAGAATCGATCAAATAATTGAGTTTGAAAATTTTTGGCAACTTTTGTCCAGTCTGACCTAACTGCTTCCATGCCTGAAAAATAAACTTTATCTTTAATTAAGCCTGCATATCTTTTTTTAGCACCTTCATTCATGCCTCGCCCATAAGGTAAGAAGAGTTTGCTAAAATGCTTTTCATATTCCATTTCTAGATAAGACTTTACACCAAATTTAGATTTTAAAATCTTTTCAAAATGAAGGCTTAATTCTAAAGCTAATAAATTTGCTTTCTTTTCAATATTTCCTCTATCTTCAAATTTTAATTTCACAAAAACAGAGTCAGTATCACCATATACAACTTCATAACCTTTAGACTCTAATACTTTTTTACTTTCTGTAAGTACCCATTGCCCTGTTCCTGTAATGGCACTAGGTAAGTCTGCATGATAAAAACGACAACCAGGAGATCCCATAACGCCGTAAAAACTATTCATTAAAATCTTAATGGCCATTGATAAACTTTCATCATTTTGTTTTTTTGCAATCTCTCTTTTTCCCATGAGTTCTTCTAAAAACTTGGGAAGAATATTTTCAGACAAACTAAATCTCTGACCAGTTGGAGTTTCACAAAAATCACTTTCGCTCATAAGTCGTGAGTATGGATCGATTTTAAAAGTCCTAATGATTGATGGGTATAAACTTTTAAAATCTAAAACGACTACGTGTTCATGTAGACCAGATACAGGTTCAAAAACAAGACCTCCCGCTGCATGGGACTCTCTTTGAATATCTAAAATATTAGGCGCGATTCGACCTTTTCTATGTAAACGAGGTAAATAAAAGTGATCAAAAGAGGATGTTGAAGAACCAATTCTTGATAATCTCATCCCTGATGTTATCGACCTAGTAATACAAAGTTCAATTATATTTAGTTTCTCATAAATATCAGTAACGAGAACACAATCTTGTAAATTATATTTAGCAAGTGCTTCTTTATCATTATGAAATCTATATTCTATTTCTTCTACTTTATTTGAGCCCGTTTCAGAAATATCTTTTCCTTCTCCTAAGACTTCATTTGCAACAGTATCGAGTTTAAAATCATCAAATTGATAAAAAGCACCTCTTAATGTTGGAGGGCCATCTAAAACTACTCGACCTCTAATATCAGCAAACCAACCGGCTCCTTTTCTTTCATTGATGCGAACTTCACTTCCATCCCTTCCAAGGGCCAACTTCATTCCATATTCATGACATTTTTTTTCTAAAAAATTTAAATCAAACCCAATTACATGCCAGCCTAAAATTAAATCAGGATCGAGGTTTTTAACTGATTCAATAAAATGAAACAATAACTCCCGTTCCGTTTTATATAAAGTTAGATAGTCTAAGCTTGACTGAGAATCACCAACCATATGAACAAACTTTTCTTCTTTGCCATTTTTATCTTTGTAGTGATAGCCAATTGAATATAGATCATTTTTTAAACTAGTCTCAATATCAAAAGATAGTGTTGATAATTTTGGAGCATAATCACAAGGTCTTATTTGTGGATTAATCATCTCTCCACCTTCATCAAGAATTTCAATCGGCCCATTAATAAATCGTTCCATAAGAAATCTTTCTTGGGGTCTAATATCTGCTTCAAAAGTTCTAATGCCTTTTTGAGAACAATCATCTTTGGCGTTGAAAAGATCTTGCTGAGTTTGAAAATAAATTGCCTTCATTTCTTTTCCGGCAAATGATTTTAATCCCACTTCTTTTTCTTGAAAAATACCTTTTAAAAAAGAAACATCCTTTTCTCTTTCCACAAAAAAAACAGGCTTTTGATTATTAATTGTGAATGTAAAAGGGCCATGGTCATCAACACAGAAATACTTTAAACGATGTTGCCCTTGGTCAAAATAATGAGATGTTAGAATAAAAGCTTTTTTTGAATTTGAACTCATAGGATTTAAATATCATATGAGTAATTATTGTGGCCAGCGACATAGTCACTGACCACAAGATTTGTTAAAAATTATAATCGTAAACAGTATTTAAAGATTTCCCATTCATTACTCTTACGTGGAGTAATACTTTATCTACTTTTAAAGACTTAGGAACCCTCACCTTGTATTCAAATGGCATCATTTTCATTGGACAATCATTTGAGATAACTTTCATTTTTGGAAGAATAGAGTAAGTATCCTTTTTATTAGAAATAATCTTCACTTCATCAAGAACGACACAATCAGAAGGATTGTATCCTTTTAACTTAAGTATCCCTTTATCATAATCTTTTTCTAAAGACTCTACATTAGCATAAAGGTAGTCATCAATTGCATTTGTTGCCGATTGAGAAACTCTAAGCTTAGTATTTGCAGAAAAACTAGTTCCTTTATTTACACTTATCTTGTAAACACCCTTAGCAACTACTCCAAGTCTAACTGTTTCTACAAATGGAACCAAAACTTCAGGACAAAAACTATTAGCATCTGTTTCTTTTAAAGCTCCAGCAACAATTTCAACAGTATTTCCTCTAGCTCTAACTTTTGTAAATGGTGATTTATAACAAAGGTTTGGTAAAAAGCCAGAAACGATTACTTCAGAGTTATCGTTATTATCAAATCCAATAGGTGCATATACCGCATCTACTGGTACTAAAGTTCTAATTGGTTTAGCTGCATTTGCGAATCCGGCCAACATCAATGTTGCCATTAAAAATAATTTGTTCATCTCAACTCCCTTGTGTTGTTACACATTAGTTTTATAATGAAGCTTATTAAATGAAAGTGATTTAAAGTCCAATAAAAACTGATTATAATCAGCTTATAGCAAGCTTAATTCTAGAAGAACACTTAAAAGGATGATAGATGAGAGAATTATACGCCGAGTCAACACCATATAATGAAGACGACTTAAAAGTTTCAAGCTTACATACCATTAAATTTTATGAATATGGAAATCCAAACGGAAAACCTGTTGTTTTTTTACACGGTGGACCAGGAGGTGGAGTTAGTACGAGATATCATAGGTATTTTGATCCTAAAAAATGGAGAATCGTTTTATTTGATCAAAGAGGATGTGGGAAAAGTACACCATTTGCTGAGATTAAAGAAAATACAACTTGGGATCTAGTTGAAGATATAGAAAAACTTCGAAAACATTTAAATATAAAATCATGGTCTGTATTTGGAGGCAGCTGGGGCTCAACTCTAGCACTTGCATATGGAGTAACTTATCCTGAATCTTGCGAGACTTTTTTCCTAAGGGGAATATTTCTCTTAAGAGATAAAGAAATAAAATGGTTTTACCAAGAGGGATGTTCAAAAATTTATCCAGACTTTTGGCAACCTTATAGAGATGCCATTCCGGAAAACGAAAGACATGATTTTTTAAGTGCCTATTACAAAAGGCTAACTTCAGATGATCCAAGCGAAAGAATTAAATTCGCAAAAATTTGGTCTACTTGGGAAGGAAGTACAAGTAAGTTAATTGTCGATCAAGAAAAAGCTGATGGATATGGTGAAGACGATTTTGCTTTGGCCTTCGCTAGAATTGAATGCCACTACTTTATGAACAAAGGATTCTTTAATACAGATAATTACTTAATAGAAAATATTGATAAAATCAAAAATCATAAATGTTATATTGTTCATGGTAGATATGATGTTGTTTGTCCAGTTGAAAATGCATGGGAATTAAAACAAGCACTTCCATCAGCTGAATTATTTATAATTCAAAATGCTGGTCATGCACTTGATGAGTTACCAATTACTGATAAACTAATTGAACTTACTGATAATGATTAAATTTTGATATCAGCTATCCAATATCTTACAATTTGTTTACTGTGTACTGTTTACAGTAGGCTGTACTGTAGTTTGTAAAGATAAGCTCCAAGAAGATCAGACTGTTTATGAAGCTGTAACTGATTCTGAATAAGTAATAATGTTTGAACTTCTCTATTGCTAGCATAGCTTATATTAAAAAATCTTCTTTTATCCTTTTTACTTAGTTTTGCATTACCTTCAGATAAATTTAAACACACACTTAATGATGCCCGCTCTATTTGACTTCTAATTTCACCTTTTAATTTTAGATTTTTAATCTCTTGATACTGTTTAATTGCTAAGTCTAATGTTCTAAATCTTTTATTCATATTTTCTCCTTTGTTATTGATAGAGCTAACTCCCTTTTCAAACAAAAAAAGTCAAGGGCATAGCACACAGTGGACGCTTTAGCGTCCCCTTGGACTTTTTTTGTTTGAAAAGGGATTAGTGCTTATCAATAAACAAGGAGAAGATTGTGAACAATTTTAGAACTTATGAATTAGCAAAACAGTATTATTTTGAGTATCAAAAAATAAAATTAAAAGCACCATTAAAAAATCAATTTGAGCGAGCTAGTTTAAGTATTGTATTAAATTTATCAGAAGGATCTGGAAAACCCACAAGAAAAGACAAAAGAAGGTTTTATTATATTGCCTATGCAAGTCTTAATGAAACGAGAACGTTATTAGAGTTAAGTGGTATTAATCATCTTGAAGATTTATCAAACAAATTAGCAGCTCATATTTGGAAATTAGCTCAAAATCCCGGTGGAGTCTGAACTCCGCTATCTGCTATCTTGCAATCTGTTTTACAGTATACCGTTTACTCTAGACTGTAGACTATTTAGGTCCAACCAAGGAACATCCTTTACTCTTGTTTAAAGCAGCAGACATACTTACTCATTTATCTAAAGTTTTTCGAGCATCGGCCTATCTGGGTCATTGTTGTTAATTACAATATTTGCATGTAGAGCAACCTCAAAATCTACTTTTAGATAAATTTTAAAATCCCAAAAATCACGTAACTTTTCTCTTAAAGAAAAGCTACCATCAACAAGTAACAAGCTATTTTTTCTGGCTTTTTTAAATGGCTCATCTAATTTAGAATTATTGCTTAAGTCAAATACTTCAGTTCGAAACTCTAATGATCCATTTGGTCCCAAAGGGAGCAGTAATTCATTTATTATAGAGTGGTAATTATAAGCGTCCCAATAATAACCCTCTGGTGACTTTTTTCCTTTTGCATGCCTAACTTCCCCAGGGTTATGAAACCCATCAAGAGTTGTATAAATAACATCATGATTATTTTTAATAAAAAAGTCAGATAAAGCTTTTGTAAAAGTTGTTTTTCCAGACGCTGTTATACCATCAACTCCAATCCTTATAGGATGTGGTAACGTTAGGCTATTTATTTTTTTCATTATCTCAAGGAATACTTTTTCTCTCATCTGCAAGATTATAAGTTAATTATATTAAATACACAAAAACCAAATGACAAAATTTATTAATAAACTCTTTGTCTTGAAATATAGCAATTTGCAAAACTCATGTAATTTAATTAAAAAAGAAGGCCTCGATTGAGGCCCTTTGTTATAGACTACATTGCTGTATTGATTGTTTTAAAGAAAAGAAAGATGGATACTCCATAGACAACTCTCGATGTGAATCATCAACACAAGAAATCATCTCCGCCTTTAACTCATTTTCAAGCCTTAAGGCATAGCTCATTGCAATCACTGGTTTGTTATCTTTTACTAGTTGTTTAAATAAGTAATCTAAAACAACTAGATTATAACCGTGACCAATTGAAGATTTTTCAGTCGCAAAAGAGATTGCAAAAATTGATGACACTGAACCACGTAAATTTTCAAAGATAAACATTACTAGTTCCATATCTTTTTCTGATTCACATCTTTTATTTGCAAAATTTACGGCATTAGCTGCAATCATTTCTGCTCTTACTGCATCAAATACATAACCTTCACAACCAATTTCATCATTTGCTTGAGATCCTAAAGCAAATAATAGTAACCAAATAAATAATAAACCTTTCATAAATCCTCCTCATTAGGTTTGTGAAGGGAATTTAGTTTAAACCCGGTTCAGAGTGCACAAAATAAGTCTGACATTCTGACATATATTTTTTACTTATATTTTCATTTACCAAAACGTATAGTGAACCTATGCAAAGAAATTCACCTAAATTAATTGGAGAGCTGACTTCATTTATGGCGAGTAATTATAGTAAATTCATAACTGGTGAAACAATATATATTAATGGTGGATCACATATTGTAGGTGCTTAAACTATTCACTTTCTTTGAAAAATAGGGTCTTTAAAGTCATCATATTCATGGAGAATTCCATAGAGAACATCTTAATAAATGTATCAAGAATTACAATTGCATTTCTTCCAGCATCTTTTTGCTCTAATTCTTTAATTCTTTTTATAAAATGCATATTTACAGTTTCAACTTCTTGATATTTTTTCTTCAATGTATCTACTTCTAACATTCCATTGGGATCTTTTAAGAACTGTTCAACAAAATAAAAACCTAATACTCTCGTCATCGTTTCTTCATCATTTGAAAATGGTAAATGATGTAAGGCCATTGGAGCTAGAAATTCCAAATGAGGGCAACCACTAGTGGCCATCACTACACCCATGACTGACTGAAAACCATATTGCACAGGTGCCGTTTTTATAACAGTTCTGTTATCACCTTTTACTTCAACAGTTACTTCTTCATGAGAGACATGATCTCTAAACCCTTCAACTAAAGCTATCATTTGAACAGCAACAGGACACTTAGGCGATTCAGTTGAGTTTAATGGGCAATTTGAACATTTTGAATAATCTAGGGCCGTGATTTCTTCAAACTCTGCTGGTATTGATGGATTATTAACAACACGTTTTTTATCATAATCAATTTCAACTTTATGTTCAAAGACAGTACCATCGGGATATGTAAATTTATATTCATATGTTGTTAATTTCGCCATAGCTATTTATCGGACATATTAATTAATTAGTTTAATGAGAACCACATGTTCTTCTTTTTCCAGCGTTCTCCGTTCGATCTTCAACTTCAATAACTTCATTTTTAATTTTTTCTAAATATTTAGAGACTTCTAGTCTACGTCTGAAATTATCAAGAATCTTTCGAGCGTTACAGGCCTTATCCTTAATACTTGACTTTGAATTACAAATCTTTTTTAACTTTGCACTTAAAGTTAACGCTCTTCTATAATAATTAGGGTTTTGTCTCAAATTTTCATATTTCATTGTTTGCCACTCTTTTCGAGTGATCAATTTAGCATTATAAAGCTGTTCACCATATGGGCCTAAATAATGTACATCATCTTTGCCTGTCCATTTACCAACTACAGACCTTGATGTTCCATTATAATGATTTTCTATATAATCTTTAAAAGCAGTCATAAATTCAGTGTAATCGATATCTTTTTTACCAGAACTAAAGTCTTTATATGCTTTAGTATTTTTAAATCCCTTAAAAGTGTTCTTTATTTCATAACCACCATTATAAAAATATATGGGTAAATCTCTTTCGAGCTTAGCTCTCGCTTCTGAACTTAGTTTTAAATTTAGTCCATCAAGCCATTCAGAAGTATCTTTCTTAAAAAAACGATAGTAAAGAGCGCCGTAGATAAATGATCTAGTAGGATTTTCAGGAAAGCTCATCCGATCACAGGCATTAGAATAATAGCTTGTAGATTTATCACCTTTGCCTTTTGTTAAATTAAAATCAACATGATCAATAACTTCTTTACAAGTTGGATCATCAAAATTTTCATTAATATAATCTTTAACACTGATTGCATTTGGGCCATTTTCTCTAAATTTACGTCCTTGATTTGATTCATAGGCAATTCTTCTTCTTACTTCTGTCATTGCTTTAGAATCAAGTTGTGCTGCTCCATAAACCCCACTATTATTTCCCACGTTAATGTGAAATTGTGATTCATGATTAATAACTCGAAAATATTCTTCAGGAGTTATTCCTAAACATTTCATTGATTTCATATAACTGTGGTAGATATGTGAATGCAGTTCTCTAGAGTGACAAGGTTGATTGGCCTTTTTAAAAACACCTTTTTCACAAACTCCATACTTTCTATTATTATTTTTATAACTTCCATTTTTATACCGCTCCATACTTTCCCAAATACATGCGGCCATGTCATCACTATCCCAAAACTCTGACTCATTCCCCAAAGTTTTTTTTTCTAGTTCTTTTTGAAAATAGCTAGTCCATTTTCCCCTACAATCTTTATAATCAAATATTTTCTGAGTAAAGTAAGGAGTACACTTCACATCCTTAACTGTTTTAACAGCAACACCCTCTTCTTCTAGGTATTTAAAAAAATCACTCCAACCAAGATTATCAAAAGTATCAATATCAACTTCATCCAAATTTAGCAGCGTTAAGGGTTCTCCATCTTTGGTTTTAAAATCTCGTCTTTGAGCGGGGGATTCATAAAGCTGTTTAGCAAGTTCAGTTTCAGGAGTGGCTCGAGTATCAAATACTCTCGTTGTTATATTATAATCCTTTTTAAGAACACCACTTCCTATTAGCCTATTAAAATCTTCTAATGAAATAGTTGTCTGCTTTTTATCTCCTAAAACTACCCCGCTACTTGGATCTATTTCATTTACTAAGAAATATTCTCCCGTTTCAGAAAAGTTCTCATCATTGGGTGTTTTATTATTAAAGTCATAATCTTCATTGGCCTCAACAATTAAAGCTGAACCCGCATTATAAATATTTCCACCATAAGCAAATAATCTATTAACTTTAAATGCGTAACCAACTTTCTTAGAATAAAGTTGTTCATTTCTAAATTCTGTTGCTTTTTGATCATATTCCACTACATCATTTTCAACAAAAGAATCTAGATCCTTCACATAATGCATAAGAGGATTAGACTTAATTCCTTTTTCATCAACAATTTGAACAAAGAAAGTATCGTCTTTTGAATTCGCAATAACAATTCGCTGCCCAGGCTTTAATGTAACTTCAGAATTAAATGAATTTATTAGTTTGAATTCTTTTTTTAGCTTAAATACATTTCCTTTTAAGGTATCTTTTCTCATGGCCATTCTTAAAAATGAGCTCATATCCGCATGGGAATTAAAAGAAATACACAAAAATAAAAAGAAAATATATTTAATCATTTCAATTACTTATCGGTAAGTTTAAATTTTTTTTTAAAGTTAAATGTTTAAAAATAATTCAGCTCTGTAAACCTGACTATTTTTCTACATTTTTAAGAATTTCAACGTAAACTACCAATATGAAACTATTATTATTTGCTGTACTACTTTTATTAGGAATTAACTCTCATGCTAATCAGCTTCCAGTTGATAGTAAGTTTAACTATACCCGACCAAAAGAGCTAAACAAATGTGTGAGTTTAAGAGGAAATGGAGACAGAATTTTTGCTACCATTCACTCCCTTGCATCTTTAGTTGAGTACTATGGCCACCATGATGCAATTTTAGGTTCAAGCTCAGGTAGTATCACGGCATTTTTATATGAATCGGTTATGTTAAACCCAAATATGTGGAAATGTGGACGAAGAGCTTGTACAGAAAAAGAATCTAGGATGAGAATCGCATTTACTTTAAAAAGTATTTTTGGATATTTACTTAACCATAAAGATGAGCCCCAAATAAAGGCCGTATTTTATTTACAAGACTTAATCTCTAGATGGAAGAACAAGGGAATCTTAGGAATGGGTCCATTTGAAGTTCCAAAATTAGCTTGGAATATAAAAAATCTATTTAAATTAAAAGATGAGTGGGCCTTACTTGACCCGCAAGTTAGAGAAATTCTACAAATTAATAAACCTCATAAAATTAAAGAAAATATAGCAAAAATTAGTGCCATGTATGATGGAAATATAGCTGAAAACTTATGGGCCGTTAAAAATAAAGATATTTTATATAGAATTGGGTTAATAAACTTTGAACAGATAGCACATCTTTCAGGGAAAGTTGCCAATTTTTATGCAATGAGAGGAAAAAACCTTAACAAGCATTGGCAGTTCTTTCTAAACAAATGTACTCCAACTAAGGAAGGTCTTCTTTGGAAAAATATTAGAGATAAAAAAATTGGAAAGATGCAAACTAATAGATCAGCAAGGTCTTATACCTGTGAATCTTTGTTTTCGAGTATGATTGATCTTCATAAAAAAGATGCTAAGAAAAACCCAATCGTAAATTCAAGAGAGTTAGATAAAACTGGTGCACATATGAGAGTACTAGTTACTAGCTCAGTTTTTCATGGTGAAAATATATCCAAAAAGTTAGAGGAAGCTAAAAGAAGATATATCACAAAAGAAGAAAATGATTTTTCTACAAACTTTGATAATATGATGGTTGGATACTGGGGAGATCCAATTGATCTTTATACTATTTCAAAAAATAAAAATGAATATCAAGATCTGAAAACTAAAAGGTTTTTATCTTTAGGTGCAACAACTTGGAAAGAGGCAATCAAAAGATCTGCAGGAGAACCAGGTTTAACGAATTTAATGAGCTATACCGAATCAATGTTATCTACAGGTGGTTGGATAGATAACCAAGGTACTCAAGCTCTGAAAAATTTAGGCTGTGAACAAGTTCATTATGTAACAAGAGAAGGTGGAATTTCAGAATTTGTTAAAGGTGTCGTAACAATGCTTGGAGCAAGTGCTGAGGACATTGATAATATATTTGGCCTAGAAAATCCTGAATCATCTATAAACGTTGCGCTTAGAGAAACTGATATCATTTGGTGTACACATTGGCATGCATTTCATCCGCAAAAAGAATTAAACGAGTTAATTGATGATTCAATGTATAAGGCAGAAGTTATATTAAGGGATAAATCATTAAGTTCTGATGTAAGCTCATTTAGATCAAGAGAAGTTTATTCTTCAAATACTCCTGGTTGCCAAATGACATCACATTAATACTCAATTCTAAAACACTCTTACTAATTGATTTCTACCTAATCTCTAAATGGTGGAAATTACTTCAAAAAGTGTCAAATTGTCTCCATAGAGCTTTTTCAAGAAACTTGAGTCTTTTACTATTTTTGTTAAATTAGCTGCAGCAAGTGTAGGAGGGAACATTTGTTAATGTCTAAGGAGTAGAGATATGAGAATGCTAATTTTAATCTGTTTTACAACATCTTGTTTATTAACTTCATTTAATGCTTACGCTAAAATTAAAAGTTTGGCCTCTTCATGGTCAAAACCTTTTATGACTGCATTTACAGGAATGGTTACAGGAGAAGTAAAAAAAGATACTAAAAGTAAACAAGCAAAGAAAAAGTCAGGGCTTTGGTTTAATATAATGAATGGGCTTGGGTACATAGTTTTAGATGGAAGTGCAGCTCCAGAATTAAAAGTACCTACAGTTCAAGATATGATCAAGGCTGGGCTTACAAAATCTGATATCTATATAGTTGAAGACAATTTTGAAGAATATGCATTAACTGTAAATGAGCTAGCTTATAATATTAGAGAAATTGAAATGTCTAGAATGAATGGTGATATGAAACATAATGCAATAAAACATGCTGTTTCTTATTATCGAGATTTCTTCGATCAAGAAGTGCACCGTGCAATTAAAAAATATTATACTGGATCAATTGGAAATAGTTTCCCTGTACTTAAAGGAGCACATCCTCCTACACACGACTTAAAAAATCCTCTTAAAGATTTAATACCTCCAACCCATGATATTAATCCATCTACGAATGGAGCAGCCCCAGCAACCGATGATTTTTCTAACTCAGAACTTAATTAATCTTAACCAAGGCTAAAAAAGTATAGCCTTGGTTAATAATATTTAATATATAACCTACAAGTATTTACCTAATTTGTTAAATTCTACCATTCGATAAGTATGGAGATGAATAGTTTTATAATTTTACCCTTTATACTCTTCGTAGCGACTCTACTCTTTATTGGTATTTTAACCATTAAAAAACTTCAAACAAAAATTAAAGATCTTAAAATGAAAAATAATTTAATCTTAAGTAACTTACAAGAAGTTGTTTTTGAAATAAATAACCAATTAACAATCAGTAATGTTAACGAAAGAGTTTATCAACTATTAGGATTTCAAAAACAAAATCTCGTAGGGAAAAATATTGACCTAATCTTATCTACAAATGATGATTATATTAATCTATTAAACCTTATAGAATCCCAAGATTTAAATGAACATAAGATAAATTGTAAATCAATATCGCAAATTGAAATACCTTTTAAAGTAAAAAAAATAAAAATTACTGATCAAGAGGTAAAGAAAACTCTTTTAATTTTTATAGATGGAAGAACATCTGAAGCTTTAGAGAAAATGAATGAAAATTCAATGCAAATTATACAATCTAGTAAACTCGCTTCCCTAGGTGAAATATCAGGAGGAATTGCCCATGAGATTAATAATCCGTTATCAATTTTAAAAATGAATAATCGAAATATCATAAAAAAAATAAATGCAGGAAAGATAAATAAAGAGCAAATACTACAAAAACTAACAAAGCAAAATGAAACAATCAATAGAATTTCTAATATTGTTACATCTATCAGAAGTTTTGCAAGTTCTAAAAAAATGACATTAAAAGAAGTTTATAGAATTGATGATATTGTCAAAGAGTCATTATCTTTTTTAAAAGAAAAAATTTCTTACGAAGGAATAGATTTAATTTTAGAACTTAACGTTCAGGCTATTTGGGATTGCAATGGATCAGAAATTACTCAGGTGTTAATTAATTTAATTTCTAATGCATATGATGCACTTTACATTGATAAGAGTAATAACTCTAGATATATAAAAATTTACACGGAAATGAAAACTCAGACCTCTTTTAAATTAATTATTGAAAATAATGGTCCTTCAATTCCAAATGAAATCAGAGAAAAAATCATGGAGCCCTTCTTTACAACAAAACCAATAGGTGTTGGAACGGGAATGGGGCTTTCAATTTCAATTGGTTTATGTAAAAAGAATGATATTGAATTATATTTAGATGACTCTGAAATTACTAAATTTGTTTTATCATTTGAAAGTAAAGTTAATCAAAAAACCGCCTGATTAAGCAACTTTTTTTACATCACGACCTAAGGCTTCTTTAATAATAAACTCAATGTGTTGCTCTGTTATTGGCTTAGAAATTATATGAATGATTCCCAGAGTTCTAATTTCAACTTTTTGATCATGGTTCATATCTCGACCTGTCATTAAGTAATATTCAATACCTTTAAAAAGAGCTTTCTCACTAACTTTCACCATTATTTGATCAGCTGTCTTATCAGAGATGTAATAATCTAAGAGAACAACCTTTGGCCTCTTTTCTTCTATAATATCAAAAACCACATCTGGAGATTGATAACACTCATATGTTACGTCATATTGATCTAAAATCTTTGAGATGACTTTTAAAACTATTTTTTCATCATCAACTACTAAAAAATCTAATTCTTGTTTCTTTTTCATACAAATGTCTCATCGGAAAATTCTTTTTGATAAATAAGTTATCAATTCTTAATTAAATTCCATATTGTAACTTACTGAATTTTCTTAACTCTTAATTTTATATAAACTACTTCTCCAACCATGAAGAGTGCAAAAGCAATATATAATCCGATCGTTTTGAAGAAGGCCCAAATACTAGTAGTACTCCAAACTGCCAAACTACCCATAAAGCAACCATAGATAAGAAAAAAGTATGCAAGATGCTTTTCTATCATAACTAAAAATTGCTCATTATGAATTTGCTTTCCCATTTCTTCCATCATTTCTTTAAATAAACTTTTTCCTCGTTTCATTTTTAAAGCAAGAAATAAAAACATGGCTACACCTGTGAAAAAAGGCTGAAGCTTGAACCAAATCCCATCTTCGTTAATCAGTGAAATAGGTCCCAAAATAAATAACAAAAAGAAGTTTAACTTAGATATTTCATGAACATGTTTTAAGAAAATTTTTTCAATAACAACTTCAAGTAAGGCAAGACTCATTCCCCCAATTACAGCAATTTTTAAAGAATAATTGGCCTCTAAATACCAATAAGCAATCGCCGGAACAAAGGATAAAAGAGCAAAATTTTTAGACATATTATGCTGCTTGTTTTTTGCTTGCCTTTATTTCTTCTAGCTCTGATTTAATATCAGGTGGATCTAACACTTCAACATCATTTTCGAGACTTACTAGCCATTCATATAGCTCAGGGTTGTTTTCAACGGAAGCAGCCCAAATCATATCACCATCCATATTTGTCGTTACAAATGTATTTCCAAAAAATTGATACTTGGGTGTATTTTCAATTCTTTCTTTATTGAATACTTTTAAGACTAAACGATGTTCATTTTCATTCACATCTCTAATTTTGTTTAAGAACTCAAGAACTTCATTATCTGAAAAATTTGGATCATAAACTTTATCTCTCATAAAGTTTACTTTATCAATCGAACCAACTGGAAAATATACAAGACATCTATCAGTACATTCTTCACCTATTAAACAAAGCTCATTTTCAATATAAACAATTCTATGTAAATAAGTATCTATTGATTTACCGGATTGTAAATCAATTCTTAATACAACCTTAGAAACTAAAGCGTTTTCAATTGTATTAATTATAAATTTAAACTCTGGATCAATATCATCCTTAGACATATGTAATGTTAATGCATAAAATAAATCTAAATCTTGATTAGCGGCCGTAATTTCTTTTAGCTTATCTATAAATGTATTATTGAACTCTTTATTTTCATGTTTTTCTAATAATGGAAAATGTGCTTGAAATGACAACCATTCAGAAAGAGTTAGATCAATTTGAAGACTGGGTTTATTTCTAGGAATATTTGCGAAAAGTTTTCCACTTTTTTCTTCAAGCTCAATATTTATCCCTAAAATATTAAGAAATGAAATTACTTCAAAAATTTTATCTTTTGAGGCATCCATCTCGGCTTCTATACCTTCTAAAGGATATGAGCCATAGTTTTGCTCAAAAAATGTTAAGATCTTCCAAAATTGATCATCATAGATCACTGAGTCTTCAATCATCCTTACTCCAAATAATTATATTCTCTGACTAATATGATCGGCTATTAAAAACCTAAACTTTAGTGATTTTTATGGCATTTAAGGGCATAATAATACTATGGTTGCTAAAAATATCATGAAAAATCCAATACTTATCATAGGAATTCTTATGGTGATTGCCTTATTTTTTGATCTTAAGAATAAGGGTCTGATTTTTCAAAGATACGACAAAATGCAAGCGAAATCATGTAAATCGGCCCTAGTTATTTTAAAGAAAAAAGTTCCAGATAATTGGAGCCTACAGTGTAAAATCAATAACCTTAGAGTTGAAATTGAACATGAGCCACCTAAAGATGTTATTTCAAACGAAATGAGTTTAAAAAAATATATGTATCGAAAGCTTGCTAATAATTTAGTACTTTTAGCAAAGAGTGCTCTCATAATTGGTACAGATAAAGATGGAAAAAGGCATGAATTGGTATTTGAAAGCTTTGAAAGAATATCCTTTATAAATCTAAGACTAAAAAGCTCAAAGCTTGATCTTGAAGCGTTTGGAGAAGGTAAACATGTTGCAAAACTTGCGACACTCTCTACTCAAGAATTTATTAGAGACCATCTAAAGAATACTATCAACGTTAAAGAACTTGCTAAATAGTTCTAATTTTTTACTTTTAAAATTATATATTTGATTATTAACTTCAAATTCATATTCGTAAGCATGAAGATAAAGTCTATCACTAGCAATATTCCCATAAAGATTATCACCGATAATTGAGTGCCCGATACTGGCCAACTGACACCTAATTTGATGTCTAAGCCCAGTTTCTAACTCTACTTTTAATAAAGAGAATTTTTCATTAGACCTAATTACCTCATATGAGAGAGAGCAACTTTTACCATTCTCATCAAGTTTCATTTTTTTACCTTTCACCCCAGACTCTATTATTTTTGACTCTAAGTATTCTTTTCCTTCTAATTTTCCTTCAACTATTGTTAAATAAATTTTTCGTTTTGATATTTCATTGAAGTTATTTCTTATAAGTTCATAGAGTTCATTACTTTTGCTCAATACAACAATTCCAGAAGTTTCATAATCTAAGCGATACAATAAACCTCTATCGTAATTTGAAGAATTGACTTCTAATACATGATTTAAATTTTGTGACCTCAAAAAGCTTAAAATATTATCAGACTCAGAATATGAATGAGGGTGCATATGAACTTTTGTAGGCTTATTAAGGGCCAAAAATTTTTCACATTCGTGAATTATTTCAATCTTTTCTCCATTATATAAAGGATTTATCAATCCACGATTCAAAACATCAATTGGAATAGAAAGTACCTCTTTTTCATTTATTGGGTCACTTAAATTTTTCATATATTTTTTTGCAAATGATCTAGAAGAACCTAAATCATTTATAAAGTCACTTTTTTTAGAATAGTTTTTGAGCGAACATACTTGATTAACGACTTTCAACTTTATGCCCCATATCTCTTAAATCTGCCTTCCTTAAAGTAAACTCTACTCTTCGATTTAAATTTTGAGGAACATCGCTGTTTTTTCCATATGAAGTATCTGGCCGTGAATCGCCATAAAAAAGTGTTGTAATTTTGTCAGGTCGTACACCTCTTTTAATTAAAGATCGTGTAACTGTCGCAGCTCTTTGAGAAGATAAAATAAATGCATCACTACTTCGATCTATTGAAACCTCTCCTCTAGAAGCATGTCCTTCAACATAAACGGTCCAATTTCTTGAAGACAATAATTTTATTAACTTCTTATAAATCTCAATATTTACTTCCTGAGTAACTAATTGTCCTTCTTTGAAATAAATTTTTTGTTTAATTCTAGCTTTAATCCCCTCGGGCATTTCATATATATCCACGTCTTCACTTAAATCAAACTCTCTTAGATCTCTTCTCATTGACCTGAGATCCTCATTTGATTCCCTATTTATTTCATGTTTATCAAGAATTCCTTCCATAGTTAAAAAATCTATCGGAAACGGTTTTATAGGGTCTTGGCTTTCAATCATAGTTGGAGAATCATCTGGAGACTTACCTCTTTGAATTACTTCTCCATGCTTTAGCACATTTCCACCAAATGCATCTCTAATGGATCCAAGGGCCGCTTCATATTTTGCAGTTTCAGTTTTAGCAAATGACAGAAGCAAAACGAAAAATGTTAATAACAACGTAACAAGATCTGAAAATGTCGCCATCCAGGCAGGAAGACCTGGCTCACACTCTGGACATTTTACAGCGGCTTCAGCGGCCTCTCCACCACTTTCTGCTGCTACATCATTATTTTCTTCATCTGCCATCTATAATTCCTATTCTCCGCCACCAGCATCATCATCAGAGTCACGCTCAGCTGGAGGCAAGAAACTATTCAATTTTTCTTTAATCAATCTTGGGTTTTCACCAGCAACAATACCTAAAGTACCTGCTACTATAATATTCATTTTAGTCACTTCCATTCCAGATCTAACGCCTATTTTATTTTTCATAGGTAATGCAAAGGCGTTGGCCAAAACTGCTCCATAAAATGTAGTTAAAAGAGCAACGGCCATGGCTGGCCCAATTGCCGAAGGATCTGATAAGTTCTGAAGCATTTGAACTAGACCAATAAGTGTACCAATCATCCCGAATGCTGGTCCATCAGCACCAATACCATCTAAAACTGAAACACCAGTTTTGTGTCTTTCCTCCATCGCATCTATCTCTAATTGAAGAATCGCTTGAATTACTTCAGGTGGTCTATTATCTGCTGCTAACGTCATTGCTTTTTTAAGAAATGGATCTTCAATTGGAACTTTTTCTAGAGCAAATACTGACTCTCTTCTGGCCGTTTCAGCTAAATTACCAATCTCATTTATTGCTTCCTTTGGGTCAGCAGGTGTGAAAAAGATTGCTTTCATTACATACTTTGAAAGATTTTTAACAGTTTCAATAGGCCATTTCAAAAACGTTGCTCCAATAACCCCTAGCCCAACAACTAATAGCGAGGGAACATCGATAAATATGACTAATGATCCACCGGCCATAATTGAACCAAGAATTGCACCAACGATTAATAAAAGCCCTATCAGCGTAGCTATATCCATGACTTACCTTCTAAAAAAAAGTCTATTATGAACTAACTATCGGAAATTCAGTGAGAGTCTTTAAATTTCAGCTATATATATTTGTATAACTAGGCAAATACTTTCATAAATCGAGTTGTTCAATCAGGTAATATGAAATTATTTCACATTACAATCAATGTATACAAAGTAAGTAAACGCAAATAATACAATAGTATTGCAGTCAAAAGCTAAAATCAGTATACAAAGCTCATGGAAAACAGATTCTACATATTAAAGCTAAATGAGGCCCTTAATAGTCTTAAAAAAAAATACCCAGGCTATTCGCTCAGACGCTATGCTCGATTTTTAAAAATCCCAGCTTCAACGCTTGCATTAATACTAAATGGAAAAAGACCTTTCCCTAAAAAATTTATAGATAGCACAATTGAGTTATTAAAATTAGACAATGAAGAAATCAAATTATTTAAAGAAAGTATAACTAACTCTATAAAGCTAATTGATAAAGTTAAAATTGACCCCAATTTTGATAATAGATTTGTAATAGATGAATCTTATTATGACGTCATAGCTCAGTGGGAGCATTATGCCTTATTAACTTTAATGGAATTAGATGACTTTGTATTTAGCTCTGATTATATTTTAAGCAAATTAAATATGACCTCTAAAAGGTTACAAGAAGTTGTAGAAACGTTAGAAAAAGCTGAACTAATTGAAAAAGATGAAATTGCAATTTATAAATTATCTAAAGGTCCATTAATAAGTACCACTGAAGATATTTCTTCACTTGCGCTTAGAGAATCCCACAAAGAAACCTTAGAAATGGCCGCGGAAAAGCTTGAAGATATTGACGTTGAATATAGAGATTTCTCATCTATGACTGTATCTTTAGACCCAAAGAGTCTATCAAATGCAAAAGAATTAATTCGTGACTTTAGAAAAAAATTTGGTTCACTTTTTACAACTGATAAAAAGAAAGAAGTTTTCCAAATGTCTATTCAACTTTTCCCTCTCACTAAAATTAATGAAATAAATACAAAGGCCTTAAATTGAAAACATTAATAATTTTATTCTTAATATCAATAAATTTATATGCTCATGAGAAAGGAAATGGAGGAAATACAGTCCTATGTGAAGGTTCTGAAATGGTTGTATTAGACTATTTTCATGCAAAATTACCTTCAGGAAATGATAGTGAAAGAAAATTATTAGATATTGAAGTTAATAATGTAATTTCAGAATTTTTAGTTCAATCACTTGCCTTTGTACCTAACGAAAATGTCGATAGTATAAGTTTGTTTAAACAATTTAAGAAAAGTTTAAAATTAATTCCATTAGTTGAAAAATGGATTAATACGCCGTTAAACTTCTTAAATGATCATGGACTAGTTTATCCTTTGCCTAAAAACTGTAAGCTATTACAAGCAGCAATAAGAAAAGGTTCTTCTCAGTACGGTGACTTCTCAATCATAAATCAATTATCTAAAGGTCAAAAACAATTACTTAGACTGCATGAAGTGCTTTATGAAATGTTAAGACAATCTGGATATACAGCAACAGACTCTTCTCCTATAAGAGAATTAATTAGAGTATTACTAAAGGCCAATAAGACGCAAGATGAAATGTTTACTGCCTTTGAAAACTTCAAATCAATATTAGATAGTAACTCTTGGACCTGTTCACTTGATCTATATTTAATTGAAGATGAAACAAATTATATTATTGAAAATAACAACAAGATAAAACTAAAAACTTTCATGAACAAAGGAAAAAATCCTTTAACACTTTACGAAGAGTTACAAGATATGGTCATCAAACTAAATCCTCCTGAATTTAGTACAATAGTATCTTGCACTGAACTTGGTTTTTATAAAGGAAATTATTTTTGTAAAAAGTTATCCAATGTTCAAAACAGTTGCTTTAAATCACTTTTCTAAGTTTTTACTAGAATTGGAATTGTTTTGCTATTATCAACTGAAATTTCTTCAAAACTAGGTCCATTATAAACACCATGTGAATCACTTATATAAGGATGACCATATCCCTTATTTCCATATCTTTCAAAATCAACAGGATCTAGGCCCATACTCATTAATATATGAGCTAACCACCTGTTGTAGCTAATTCCCATATATGAAGTCCAATCAGACTCTTCTCGATAATTAGACACATCTTTCTTTTTCATGACAATAGCATTTTCATTATGTAGATTAATATAATTTCCAGTATTAAAAAAACCTCCACTTCCCCCTGCTGTTAAAATTCTCATATTATGTCCTAAATGAGTATTAGGCCCAAATTCTTGAGACCAAAAAACTAATCCATTATCAAGAAGGCTTCCTTCTGTTAATTTTACAGCGTCTAATTTAGCGACTAAAGAAGCAAACATATGCTTACACATTCTTTGATTATTTTTTAATATTTCTGCTTGAATTATTGGATCTGAATGTTGATGAGCAATATCAGGATGAAATGAACCAACACGATATGTATTACAATAATTTAATGCAATTGTTGCTAAACGTGACTGACCACATTTAACAGAAGCAACAATAATATCTGTTATTAAATCTGAGACAATCTTATCAACTTCTTCTGTATAGGTATTTTCACTTCCAACATTTACAGAACTATCATTATCAATTCCAGTATTAAAAGATCCACATGCAACATTTCCAACACTGCTTATAGTTCGATCTATTTTCTTTTCAATTTCTCTTAAGTGATTAATATGTTCTTCAAAAATTTGTTTATCTTCATAACTAATAATTTTACCTACACCATAGCTTCCACTTACAACTCTATTGTAGGAAGCTAATACTCGGTCAACTATAGATTTTCGCTTTAAAACTGAATCTGGTATTTCATTATTAGATATATTAGAGGAGGCGGCCATATTATTTGGAAACATTTTATTAAATAAATACTTTATTCTACTCCCACTTGAATTGTAATATACTTCATTTCCACTATCATCAAAGTAATGCGACCATTTTCCCCTACCATGATTTATAATCATAATCTTTTCTTGAGGCGTATAAGTCCCATAAAACTTAGGATGATGGGCCAACAAATGATCAATTGTATTATATTTATGATTATTATTAGTTGGAAAAGCATGGCCTCCAGCTTTTATATGATAATTACCTAGTAGACCTGAATTATGATAATGCCAAGTCATATGAACACCTTCAATCATATTAACTTTGTCGAGATATGGATTTAGCTCTGTTCCAATTGCATTACTAAGAGATGAAGACATTCCTCCATTTATATAATCAGTGAGTGAAAAGTAATTTAAATTCCAATTACACTTTCCCCCAATTGCAGCTTCTTTTATTATATTATTATTAACATTTTGTGGTCTCCAATTTTCATCTGCAAGACCGCCATGCTCATTAAACATACTAATAAAAAACTTATTATTACTTTGTGCTTGAGCATAGGCCATATCGCCCATTATTGAAGGTAGTAACGGAAGCGCTAAAAGTGCTCCTCCAGCGCCTTTTATAAATAGTCGTCTTGAGTTTAATATTAAAGTTTTATCTAATTTATTTTTCATAATATTTTCCATTTAAAAAAAACATTCATTTATATTTATCTATTTGGACTATTTTCAAATAGTACTTAATTTATTTCAGTGTATACTTAAATTGCATACAAAATACTTTATAAGTCTTTAATAATTAATATGAGTATAAAAATCACTCTATGTTTAAAAAAAAATCATATGCCAATATAAAAAGGCATACAAAAATTAATTTTTTAATTTTTGTTAATCAATATTTTTAAATAATTTCAGGATATTATGTTTTAAATCGTATACATAATAAGTATACACTGATAAAAAAATGAATTGCTCCGAATATGTTTTTAATAACAGGTTAAGGAGTTTCAAGGTGTCTCAGTCATTATTAATATTAATATTGCTTATACATACAGCCTGTATTCCAACTCCTATTCCAAAAAAGAATACAAAAGAATTATTATTTAAAACAAATGAAGATACTTCTGATGTATCACAACTAGGTAGTAATTTTGAAGATATTCAAAAATATATTCTGAATACAAAATGTCTTTCATGTCACTCAAGTAAAATAAGTAATAATCTTTCAAACTTAGACTTAAATAGTGAAAACGATTTCATTCAAAACTCATTAATCGTACCAGGATTTCCAAACTCGTCTCCTTTATTTTATAAACTTAAAGGTGCGGGAATAAACTCTAATTTAGAAACAATGCCAATTGGAAGTAAGTTATCAGCTCATGAACTTGAATCAATTAAAACTTGGATTTTAAATATAAAAGCACCAGCTCCAATGCCTGCACCAGCTCCAATGCCTGCGCCAGCGCCAGCTCCAATGCCTGCGCCAGCTCCAGCTCCAACTCTTCCTGCAAATATAATAAATTCAGTCGAAGCATTTAAAGAAACACTTTACAAAACCACAAGTACTAGATGTATTTCTTGTCATCAAACGACTTTTCCAAAACACGCTCATAGTGATCCAAAAATTGCTCATGACGATCTAATCAATGGAAATAAAGTAAACTTTGAAAATCCATCTGCATCAACTATTGTAAATAAAGTTCGAGGGGGCCATAGATGCTGGAGTAATTGTGAAGAAAATTCACAAGAAATTTTAAACCATATCAATCAATGGAACGATTATCGAATTGCTCTTGAAGATGCTTCGAACAATCCAGTTGATGACTCATTACCAGCTAAGGCTCTTTCTGTTTTCCAAAAAAATTGTTATTCTTGTCACTCTTCAGGATCAATGAATTATTTTGAAAATATAAATTCCAAAGATCAACTTGATGAGCTTGTAAAAGTTAACACGCATTTATTTACACCAGGCGAGCCATTAAAATCTCTTATTGTTCAAAGATTATATTTTGGGCCTCATCACGATAATAATTTAGTATCAAAAATGCCTCCGACATATTCTAGTTCTTATGCAAACTTCACTCAAAGTGATTATCAAGTTATATTTGACTATATATCATCTTTTGAAAAAACTTCTTCTAATGATTCAATTGTATTTAATTGCGATTCTGCTAATCCAGCTGGAAACAACTTTGAATTTTTAAAAAGACTAACAAATTTACAGTATAAAAATACTATTCAAGATATTTTAAAACGTTTTTTATCTTCAACAAATTTTAATGTAGTAATGCCAAAAATTAATGAGCAATTTAGTTTTCTCCCAAAAGAAATCGAAAAGGATGGTCATCTTGTGCTTGATAATTCACTCTCACTTAATCGAATGGAAGTTTATCTAGCTATAGCTGAAGAAGTTGCAAATCAAATCACTCAAAATGATCAAATACTCCAAGACTTTGTAGGCAACTCTTGCGCATTAAACTCTTCTGATGTCATATGTAAAAATAATTTTATCGAAAACTTTGCACCAGTTTTACTAAGGCATAATTTAACTGATCAAGATTTAGAAAATTATAAAACTACATTCAAAGATGATAGTTATCATACAATTATTGCAAGCTTATTTCTCGAACCAGATTTTTTAAACCATACAGAGTTTAGAGGTACAAAAATTGGAGATCTAGTAAAATTAACATCTCATGAATATGCCAATAGAATTTCATATCTTTTGCTTCAAAGCTTACCTGATGAAGAATTATTAAATTCAGTTAAAAGTGGCGAATTAGCAAGGAACCCAAACCAAGTTATTCAAAGTGTTTTTGATAGAGCAAAATCTAAACAAATGTATGGGAGTAATCTTAGTCCAATAGGTGTATTCTTAAATGACTGGATGGATTTTGGGTCAGAGCAATACTCTGAAACTAATTCAAACTATTCAAAAACCGTTCTTAATACAAAATATAATATTAGGGATGCTTCTCTCCCCACTGATCTTAACCTAAACGAATATTACAATAATGCAATCCAAGAAGTTAATAATCTAATTAGTTATTATACATACGAAAAAAATGGAGATCTTTCTAATTTATTAAATAGTAACTTAGCTTTCACAAAAGACCCTCATCTATCAAAAGTATATGGAGTAAATACTTGGGATGGAAATTATAACAATCCACAAATTCTACCTTTAAACGAACGAAGTGGATTACTATCAAGAGCAATATTTCACATGTATGACTCCCTAGGTACAAGACCAGTACTAAAAGGGGTAAAAATTATGGATAAACTACTCTGCGAACACCTATTACCTCCTGATGATAATAACCCACCGGATGGTGTAATTATTGAACCAACCTTCTCCGCCAGAGAAAAAATTACTGCAATCACTCAGCATCCAAATACCGCATGTGCAAGTTGTCACAGTAGAATTAACCCTTTTGGTTTTGCCACTGAAAACATTGATGGACTGGGAAGAATTAGAGACTTTGAATCAATAATAAGTACTTCAAATGGTGTTCATATTATTGATAAACCTGCAAATTCAATCTCTGAAATTTTTATGGATTTTTCAAGCAACTCAGCACAATCTGTTAACAATGTTAATGATCTTTCCAATATTCTCTCAAAATCAGAAAAACTTAATAAATGCTTTGTTAAAAACTTTTATCGTTTTGTGAAAAGACAAAAAGAAAATGAAACTGAAGATGCTTGCTCTCTTCAAAATGCTTACTCTAAACTTAAAGAAAATGGAATCAAATCCATGATTAGTTCTTTTATAGATTCTTCATCTATTGTAGCTAGAAACTTAGCAAACTCTAAAGGAATTGTTTCAAGTGACTATAAGGAAGAAACGGAAATATCAGAACAACCAAATAACTCTGAAGCTCCTTCTGAGGAAGTACCAAGTACCCCAGAAACTCCAAACAGTGGAGGGTCTAACGGTGTTAATAACTGTCAAACAATAACACCCCCTAGTTGTAATTCGGACGAAAATGTATTTGATCTCGGTTACGACATTCATGGTTGTAAGATCCAAGATATTTGCATTCCTAAAACTGAAGAGTTTAAGATTGGCCTTATTGCAATTGGAAATGGTGATCGAGTGAATTTATCTTGTGATGATGGTCAATCTTGGAACACAATGAATAATTATAATGTAGCAGAGAAAACGAGTAGAAGTGATGACACGTATCAAACCTTAGGAATTGCATATACAGACAATACCTATATTTATGCGACAGGGTGGGGAAATAGACCTGAAAAATTATTTTTTAGAAGTAAAAATGCAGCTGACTGGGAAAAAATAAATATTCCAGGAGCTTTTGGCGATATTGTTGGAATTGATAATACGTTTGTAGCAGGAACAGGAGTGAGATTTTACTACTCTAAGGATAAAGGTGAAAACTGGACTAGCTCTAATGTAGAATATTTAGACAGTCAGAATCGTATTGTAAAAGTTCAAATGAATCATACTAAAATGAGTAGTTTCTACCACAATGGAATCCCTATGATTATAGCTCATGGAGATAGTTTCAGATATACAGATGCAAACGGTTTTACAAGATCAAACATTGCTATCTCCTATAGTGAGGACTTAGGGAAAACCTTTAAACTATCAAAACTGAGTGATGATGGAGGTTCTAGTTTTAGAGAGCAAAAAGCATCTTATTTAGATGGAGTCTTAACAAATGATATAGAACGAAAATCAATTTGCGCCACTCAAAATGGTCAGATTATATACGGAAAAGGAAAAGTTTTAATTGTAGGAGGAAGGTACGCTACAGATTACTGTATTTCTAATGATGGGGGCAAGTCTTTTTATACTCGCCCATGGAAATATGGCAGATCTTATCATGCACACTTTGACGGTGAAAAATTCTTAGTTTTTATTAACAATAGAAGAATTGAAAGCTTTGATGGATTGAATTGGAGTGAAAGTAATTTTACAAATTCATCTCAAACATGGGTTTATGCTGGTGTTACAAACCCACAAACAAAAACTACAATTATAACAAATACACTACCGGACTTAGCTGGGACTTACTTTCGAAATGCTCAAAATGAATCAAATTATTTAGAAATAGGCCAAGAAAATCGTCCCTTAAGTAGTGAAGGTGAAAAAATAGTAAAAATTATAACGGGGCCAATACAATGTAAAAAACCAACTAAGCTTCCAAGATAATTAAAAATAATGAGAAAGACCTAGTTCAAATTGATTATTTTTGTTTTTATTAATAGTTGAATTTAAAAACATTCCAATTGTTTTTGAAAAATTGAATTGAGAATTAATATTTATTACTTCAAGATAGTTTTCACTACGATTAAAAACTTTTTTTCTCGTATAGAAAAATTTTAAATTATATAAATTAGAAATCATACCAACTAAAAATCTTGGTCCTATTTCAAAGTTAAAATTATTATTAGATTTAGAAAAATACTTTGAGTCAGTTGACAGAAACATAGACAATAATAAATTCTGAAATCTGAAGCCCCCACCTAGGTCAAATTTTAGATTTGGTATATACTGCTGAGAATGAAAGCTTAAATTATCCTCAATTCCAAATGAAAACTTCCAACTCATATTTTTTTGAAAATAATTTATTGGCCTATTTGCTTCAACATTTACAATTTGAAACTCGCTCATTCTAAGCTTTTCTTTGTATGATCTTAATTTTAATTTTCCCATCTCTGTTGAAGAAAATGGAATAAAACCAATACTAGGGTCAATATAATCGTGTAAAGTAAATCTATATTCAATCAATCCATTCAATTCATTTTCATCATTATTATAAATACTACCAAGTCTGATTCTTCTCGTTCGATGTCCTTTTTCAGGAGAAGTTAGATGTTCTTTTTCAAAGTTTAGATTTCTAGAATTTACTTTATTTTTACTTCTATACAAATTTAAATCAAATTTTCTTTCCTGAATTGAGTTTGCTTTTTTTGAAGTTAGATCTTCTATATATTTATAGTCGATAAAATCTGAATATGCTTGAATGCTTTCAGAGTTTTTCCCTTGGAATTTACTACCATTAATAAGTTCTTTTAACTCTTTGAGCTCATTGTCACTCATCTGTCGCACTCTTTCTTTGAAAATTTTAAACTTAGACGGAAAGAATGTCTTCCTCTTAACAACATTACTATTCATTTCAATTGCATACAAAGTGTCAACGGGAGGCACCGACAGAGAGAGGCTTTCCATTAATTTCCATTCGGGCTTGATCGAATTTAATAGTCCCAATACATGGTATGAACAATTTTCATCAAAATAAAAATAATCAAAATATGCTCTATTCATTTCAATTAAATTTGCAATAAAGTAATCTAGTTCATATTCCGTCAAATTTATTTCATAATCCCAAATATCTCGAGATTCAAAGTCGTTATACTCTCTTAACTTTTTATAATATGGAACTAAATTAAATTGTCCCTTGAATCCACCGAGTATTCCTTTAATTCCATACATGAGAGGATTTTTAGTATCTACTGTTGCTGCAAAATCCAATCCGTAATCTAATAATTCATTTTCACTATTATTACTTTTGGTTTTTAATCTAAAAAAAGTATGTCCAAAAGCACTAGCAGGTCTTTCGATAAAATATGATGAAAAAATAAGAGATATACTTTTTAAATTTAACTTTTCTTTTAACTCTTTAAGTTTTTTACACTTGTTTAAATCAAAACTACCTTTAACTAAGTTCTCCTTTTTTAAAAGCATATACCTTGCTGGGTATTTACAAATAATATCCTTATCACTTCTAAATTTATTTAATGTAGCGATTAATTCTTTTTCAGGAGAATACTTTCCATCTGAATCAATAAAAAAATTTTTGGAGTCAATTTCACTTCGAAGAACTCCAAAAATATTTTTCACATATCTATTTAAAGATAACCATTTTGAACTTTTATAAAAATCCGCCTTACTATCTTGAGCAAGTGTAATATTTGAAAATAGTGCTATGAACAATAAAAGCTTAGGGATCATAAATTTAGGCCCTCTTTAATAAGAGGGCCCTTGGAAATTAAATTAATCCAATAATATTTTTGTGAATTGAATCAGCAGACTCAGTAGAGAAAATCTTAGCAAAGTTTTCTTTTAAAAGAGACTTGTTAGCATTTTTCTTGTTAATTAAAACAAGGTAAGCATCTAAAGTTTTTCCGTTTCCATTTGCAATATCATTTGAAAGAGAAACTCTGTTATTTTGAATAAAATAAACAGCTGCAACCATTGCAGTAGAAGCATCTTCACAACCTAAAGTACCTGTTGACATACCAAAAGTTTGGTTTCCTGAAGTTCCGTTTGTAGTCGCTGCAAGAACGTTAAAAACTAGTCCTTTCTTATCACCTAGAACCATAGCTCCAAGCCCACATCCAGCTGGACCATGAGCTGCATAAGAAACACTAAAAAATGAAGATAATAGAATTACACTGAAAATTTTTTTCATTTAAAAACTCCTTTTAAAAAATTTAAAACAGTGACTCTATTCTACTTTTGTTTGTATTCGCGTCAATGGAAAAAGTTTGTGTTTTTAAAATAAAAAAGGCCTTCATGATGAAGGCCTTTTTTACGAATTAAAGTTATCTTTTAATACCCAATTAACTTAATACCCCTTCCATAGTTTTATTAAGATAAGTAAGCATCGTCGATCTTAAGTCCTTCATAGAAATAAAATCGCCTTCCAATAGCAGTTCCTTTTTAATGTACTCAACCGGAAATCCTGTCAAGCCGGCCAAGGAACTTAGAGTAACTAAATCCGTGTCCTCGTGTTGTGTATCCTGTCTTCCTGACTGAGAGGATAAATCCAATGCTCTCATACAAAAGCTCCTTCTTTTGAGCTAGATATCCTTATCTAGCAGCCTCATCCAATGGCGTTTTAAAAATCATATCGATTGTAAAATTCCACTGTCAATTCAAAGTATTAGAAATCTCTGCAATGTAAGAACTTATTAGTTTGTGAACATTTTTTTAAGAAAAATTAATAATTTCGATAATTTAACATAAACCTAACTAATGCTAGTTTTTTTATGAAGGAGGATCGTACGACAAGTTCTCAAAGCTCGCATAAGCACCAACGAATGCCAGTTTTGCAGTGCCAATAGTACCAGATCTGTTTTTTCCCACAATAATCTCAGCAACACCTGGCTCTTTCGTGTTTGGATCATAAACCTCATCTCTATAAATGAACATAACAATATCCGCATCTTGCTCAATTGCTCCAGATTCCCTCAAGTCACCCATTTTTGGCCTCTTATCAGGTCTAGTTTCAACACCTCTATTTAACTGAGAGAGTGCAAGTACAGGACAACCTAGCTCTTTGGCCATATTCTTTAATCCACGAGACATTTCTGAAATTTGTTGTTCTCTTGGTAAGTTTTTATTTGTTGGTTGCATTAGTTGTAAATAATCAATGATTATTAAACCAAGGCCTTGCTCTGCTTTAATTTTTCGGCATTGACTTTGAACATCAAGAATAGAAGTTGAGCCTGAGTCATTGATAAAAACTGGAAGCGTAGATAATTTTTGTACTGCCGAACCAATATTTCTTAAATCAGAATCTAAGAATTCTTTCTTCCTAATTCTTTTTGAATCCACACGGGCCCTATTTGTAAGCATTCTCATACTTAATTCACTTGCAACCATCTCTAATGAAAAAACTGCTACTGGTAAACCTGATTGCTCACAAGAGTTTAATGCAAGATTTAGAACGAAGGCCGTTTTTCCCATTGCAGGTCTCGCTGCAAGAACGACTAATTGTCCAGGCTGTAACCCTAATAGTAATTCATCTAATTTTCCATAACCAGTTGTCAGACCAGAAATTTCACCTGGTTTTCTAGAGTCATCTTCTAATGCTTTTAAATTGTCTTTTAAACAAGCATTAAGTTTCGCCATTTTTCCACTTTTAGCTTCATTAGTTAATGAAAAGAACTTGGATTCAACTTCAGCAAAAAAATCTTCTGTTTTTCCAGCGTAATCCATGCCCATCTCAGTAACACGCATGGCTGTTTTTATAATTTCTCTTAATGAAGACTTATCTTTAACAATTTTTGCATATGAATAGATATTGGCCGATGAAGCTTGTTCTTCAATTAACTCAGTAATAAAAGACTCTCCCCCCATGCTTTCAAGATGACCAGTTTGGTTCAGTTTTGAACAAAGAGTTACAAAATCTACTGGCTGATCTGCCATGATGAGGTCTTTAAGTGCTTCAAAAACTTGACCGTATTGAGGATGAAAAAAATCTTCACGAGTTATTGCTAAGTCAGAAATTTCATCAAAAGCTGTCGCATCTAAAATCAGACAACCAATTAGTGACTTTTCTGAAAGTAAATCATGAGGAAGTTCTCTAACTCTTTTTTCCATTCAAAATTCCAAAAAAGAGAGAGACAAAAGTCTCTCCCTTCTGTTTATAAAAATTAAGCTTCTACAGTTTCTTCTGTTGATTCTTCAGTTGCTTCGTCTGTTTTTTCTTCTTCAGCAACTTTTTTCTTCTTCTTAGCCGCTGCTGCTGCTGCTGCTTTTTCTTTCATTTCTTGAGCTTGCTTTGGATCCATTATTACAGAAACCTTAAAGTTAGCCTCAACGTCACTAAAAAGTTTAGCTTTGATTTCGAATTCTCCAGTTGATTTAATTGGATTTTCAATAACAATTAATCTTCTTTCAACTTCAATTTCTTTGTCTGCTAAAATTTTTGATAATTCAGCATTAGTAACAGTTCCAAAAAGTCTTCCGTTTGCACCAACTTTTTTAACTATTTCTAAGTTTAATCCATTTAACTTTTTAGCAATCGCTTCAGCTGCTGATTTTTCTTCAGAAACTTTTTTCGCTAGTCTTCTTTTTTGATCTTCTAATTCTTTAGAATTTCTATCATCAGCTATTACAGCTAAGCTATTTTTTAATAAGTAGTTTCTTCCATAACCTGGAGAGACCTTACAAATTTCACCTACGTTACCTAGGTGAGGAACCTTTTCAGTTAGAATAACTTTCATTTTATTTCTCCTAATTATTATTTTGTTTCATTCGACTTCTAAAATTAAGCCAGTAATCAAATACACCAATGGCAGCTATTAGAAAATGTGCAGTAAACACTGTCATACTAACAATAACTAGCCTCAAAAAACCAAAGACTCTTAACTTATTGAGAAACTCTAAGAAAATTCCTAAACCTTGAAAGAAATAAAAAACTCCCAAAGTAATTACAATATTTAACCCAATCAGTTCGCCAACTGAACCAAGTAAATATTCACCAGCAACTGTTAATGCAAGCCCTATAATTACAAAGTAAATATAAAAATCTGGCATTCTAAATTGTAATAAATCTCTACTGGCATATGGATATTGAACGATTAGTCTCCACACCATTGAATTTCTTAAAATCAAAAAGATTGAAAACCAAATATAAAGAATTAAACCTGCAAAAATTGTACTCGGCATTTTTATTGGCCTAATAAAAGTTTCTTTAATCTCTGATTCTTTATCTTTTAAAAACTCACCATAAGTCATATCTGAAGTGATTTTTTGTTTAAGTTGTTCAGGGTTTTGTTCCTTTAACTTTGTTAAAGATACTGTGACCATAGAATTGACATATTCTACCGGTCCTTTCTTTTCAACTAAGCAAAGTCCAGCAAACATTGACACAAAGATCACACTTAATACTAAGCTAACCCTAATCACGCCTCTCATTGGATGGACTGATCTTAGAATTATTTCAGTAATTAAAACTGACACAAAAATATTAAAGACACCGATACTTGCTTCTAATACTCCCACTAATCCAAGTAATAGTGCGATATAGAGTAAACTTACGGCGTAACCTTTTTTTCTTCCATATAGCAATATGGCCATCATTAAAGGTATCGCAGCAAATAGATTTATAATTGGTAACGTTGTTAGTGCTGCCGCTAATGCCGCCAAAAACAAGAGTTTACCAATTGATAAATTAGGCTTTATCTTTAAATCCTCTATACTTTTGAAATCAATATTTGGACCATTTCCCTGATTCAATTAAAATTACTCAGCTATGTGGTTTGTTAAATAACTAGCAACACCAATTTGTCTTGCTCTTTTAATTGCAGCTTCAGCAAATCTTTGATGCTTTCTACTAACACCTGATACTCTTGCTGGAGAAATTTTACCAAACTCATTTACTAACCAAGAGTAAGTTGCTGGATCTTTCCAATCTGCTTTAATATTTCTTGCAGTAAACCAACAGCTTTTTCTTCTAGCAAATCTCTTTCTCTCTTTTTCAAAATCAGAGTTTTCTTCAATGTCATCAGTAACAGAACCTTTACTAGCTTTAGAAAATGGAGTTTTGTACTTTTTTACAATCGTTTCTTGCTCTTCATTTTCACCAAGTTTAATGATCATTGACTTAATAACGTTTTCATTAATTTTGAAAAGTCTGTCTAATTCAGTGTTTGTGTTTTCATCAGTTTTGTAAATGAAATAAAGGTAGTGGCCTTTCTTTACACCTTTGGCAGCTGGCTGGGCAAAAGTTTTTGTTCCCCAGTCATCAGTAACTAATGTTTCACCTTTGTCATTTGAAATCGCTGTTTTAACGATCTCTGTGATTTTTGATAACGTACCTTCGTCACAGTCTGCTTTACAGACAAGCGCTAGTTCGTAAATCATATTACCTCCCGGACTAATATTTAGGCCCTATAGTTAATTCTATAGAGCGAGTTAACTGATTTGATAAATGTGGCGGTAATGTATCTCTTAGAGTGTGTTATGTAAAGTGTTTTCAAAAAAGACTTTATGCAAAAATGTCTATATTTTCAAATAGTTACACTATCAAGAAGAACTTTATATAAGCGAAGGGTAAAATATCCGACACTAAAGCTCAAGCAAACAAGATCTTGACGAACTTTTTTTTTACAAAGCATTTCCAACCCTTTAGCCTATTATTATCAGGAGATTACATGAAGTATCTTATTATTATGGCGCTAGTTTTATCCGCTAAACTTTCGGCCAAGGAATTAACCATTACGACACTTAATATCCGTTGGTATGGTTTAGGCGGAGAATTTAACGGTCATATTGGTGATGAATACAGAGATAAATATTTGGACGAATATTTATTTGAACATACTCCAAAAACAGACGTTTTCGTTTTTCAAGAAATAGTAGATACAGACAGGCTTAGTGAGTTAATGGTTAGAAGAAATTATAACTGTCTAACTTATCATAGAACTTTGGCCAAACATCAGCATGTTATGTTTTGTGTTTCAAAAAGTTATAAAATAGTAAGAGCTCCTAGGGAGAAAAATTTTGAAATAGAAGAGTCAGCAATTGATAAGCAAAGATCAAGGCCAGCTCTTCACGGAGTTATAACTGATTTAAGAGGGAAAAAATTAATCCATTTGCTAGGTCTACATCTTAAAGCAAGGCCAGATCATTCAAGAACTAGAATGAAACAAATTGAAGCTATTGGAAACTATCTTAAAAGTTCAAAAATCTCAATTCCTACAGTAATGGTAGGAGATTATAATGCTTTTACAGCAAGACAAACAGGTAATCCTCATAATGACATGACTTATTTTGAAAAGTTTTTCAAAGTAAACAAAACTCCAATGAAGTATGTAAGGCAAAAATATCGAACTTATGTCTCTGGAAAAGTTAAGAGTCAACTAGATCACTTAATGTATACAGATAATATCGAAGTAAAAGGGTTTGCTATAAGTGAAGTTTGCAAAAACTATACTAATGATGCGAAGAGGTTCAAATCTGCATCATACTATAGAAAATTTGTAAGCGATCATTGCAGACTTTCCTATAAGTTAAGCTTCTAAAGTAAATTTTTATTTATTTGAGACTTAATAAAGTATGGGGATATAATCTTTTAGTGAGAATATTTCTATTTATTCTTTTATTCCCAATTTCGGCCAGTACATCTGTTTTAAATGATGTTCTTATAAATGGCTTTGCATCTACAGGTTTTTCGAGAAGTGATTCAAGCATAGTTTACGGTGAAGGAATTAAAAACAAAAACAATTTTGTAACTGGCACTAAAGCAGGTGTAAGTATTTCAAACCAATTTTCAAACGAAATAGATTTTTATCTTGGAATAACAGCAGACGCTCAAATAAATGAAAAAATGGAAGCTGAAGTAGATACTGTCCAAGTTAGGTGGACACTCAATTCAAAAAATAATATAAGATTTGGAAAGATAAGAATGCCGACATGGTTATTTTCTGAGTTTCTTCTAATCTCTGCCCTATACCCTTGGGTAAGGCCTCCTGAGGTTGTATACAATAGTCAACCTCTAAGAACCTTTACTGGTCTTTCATATACAAAAAGATTTGAAGTTAATAATTGGTCTATAAATTCTGACTTATTTTATGGAACATCTACAACAAATAGACTTTTCTTTGGTAGCCAAACTACAGCTGATATTGACTCTATATATGGACTAACGGTACGAACTAATTATAATGATTTTCAATTTAATCTTTCTCATGTGAGAAGTAATGCAATTGTAAATGTATATACAACTGTAGACTCAGGAGTTTCAACTTCTGCCGGAAATGTTCAGACACAAATTAGAACACCTGTTAACTTAGGAAGAATACAAACATATATAGCAGGACTAAAGTATGATGGCCCAAGATTATATTTTGCCTCTGAATTTGTAGTAATTAAATCATCCAACTCAACTCAATTAACTTCAAATCATGCTGGATATTATACTTTAGGAACTTACTTTAATAGCAAAAATTTTTTGGCCCATACAACATTTACCAAAACTTATAAGGCAGAAAATAATGTCGCAGCCTTTGCAGGGACTCAAGAATCAATTCAATTTGGGTTAAATTATTACCACTCTCCAAACTTAGTCTTTAAATCTGATTGGCAAAGAGTTAACCCTGCTGGAAATGGAAAAGGTGAATTTCAAACTAATCCGGGTACAGACCCTGTTAATATCTGGGCCGTATCAGTGGCGACAGCTTTTTAAATTAACTCATTCAAAATTTTTATTATTTCACCTTGAGAAAAAGGTTTTTCAACTATTTTGTAAAACTTAGACTTATTTCGTTCAATAAACTCATCATTAATTTTTCCACTCATTACTATAATAGGAAGTTCTTTGTTAATTAAGTTTTCTTCACTTTTTATAAAATTAACGATTTTTTCAGATGAGATATTTTTAAGAACAATGTCAGTTAATACACATAGATACTCATTTTCTTTTAACAATTTAATTGCATCCTCAGGATTATCAACTTGGTCACTTTGAATTTTACTTTGTTTTAATTCCCACTTTAAAAAACTTAAAATATCATGTTCATCATCAACTATTAAGACAGGCTTCATTCTCTCTCCACTTTTTATGCGGCTTTTTTTGAATCATCTTTCCGTCTACCACGTTTTTTTGTTACCTTTTCTATATTCTTAAGCAACTCTGGGTATTTTACAATAATTTCCTGAAAACTTTCTTTGGAGAGCATATATAAATCACAATATGTTTGGGCCATAATGTCAGCATTTCTTTCTGTTTCATGAATTAATGCAGCCTCTCCAAAGAACTGTCCTTCGTGAAGAGATGCAACTATTTCTTTTTCAATTTGTACATCAACTGCACCATGAACAATAATAAACATTTCATTTCCAATCTCACCCTTGTTTATAATTTTTTGCCCTGGCGAATAAAAATGTTGTTCAAGTGCTTTAGAAACGGCCTTTAAACAATTTAATGAACAGTCTTTAAATACAGGTAAGTTCCCAATTAATCTCATATTCATATATGTTTGAAGCTCAGCTTGTAATGCATGAGGAAGCTCACCAATAATTTGTTGATCATTATCGCTCAATCTTTTAGATGTTAAATGATTATAAAAATTATAAACATCTCTTTGTAACCGAAATGGTATTTTATAATGTTTCATGAACATTGAAAGGTCATTAAATTTTTCTCTTGTTTTTTCTTTATGCCGATTTCTTTCGGCCATGATTCTAGAAACATTACCAATGACAATACCATAAACACCTACACCTAGTACCATAATCACCATTGTAAAAGATCTAGCTAGATTTGATGTTGGAGTTATATCTCCATAACCTATTGTTGTAAGAGTTGTAACCGCCCAATAAAATGAAATATTATACTGAGTTAAAAAATCTTGCCCTGGTAAAACAGGATGTAAGGCCATCCATCCACAAGCAATCCAATGTATAACAACTCCTGAACTAATTAGTATTAATTGCATTTTTAACCATAAAGGTAAAACTGCAATATCACCAAATAATGCAAATAACTTTGTAATCCTAATTAGCCTAACAATTCTTATAATTGAAAAAACTCTCATGCTATTTAATCCAAATATATGCCCAATAAGGAGGAAAGGTATTGAAGCGAATATATCCAGTATTAATAAGTTTCTATCCTTTTGATGAGTTTTTTTTCTTCTATCGTGCTTATGTTGTTTTTTTCTCTGTCTATAATTGTAGAAGAGGTCAATTACAAATAGACTCGAAATTAATCCATCTGCGATTAATTGAATGTTCATATTAATATAATCATTATTTAATAGACCAATAGGAATATCTAAGGCCGTTAGAATTACGGCCCAGAATATAACTCCATGCCAGAGTTTTTCCCAGATTGATTGATCTTCGCTGCTCATATGCTAATGTATCCGATAATTAAAAAATACCTTTCTAGCAAATTACTCGGTTTCTAAATAAAAACCTTTAGTGATTTTAAATTTAATTATGAAATGAGCAAAATTAGTTAATAAAATATCAATCTACTACGATAATTGCCTCAACTTCTCTTATACTTATGGCCTTATCAAAGGCTAAAACTCCAATCACATTTCCCATATTTTTATCAATTGTATTCGATTTGAAAAAAACTTGATCAATGTGATCCATATGAATTAATGCATTCTTAGTAATTAAATACTCCACATCAACTAAACTAGCACCACTAAACTCTCCACTAATAACAACTTTTAAGCCTAAATTTTCCAATTTTGTCTGAGTCATTTTATGCTTTTCTAATGTTGTTTTCACTGACTCAGCACCTGTGAACTCACCACTAACAGCACTCGCTGAGTATAAAATAATATTAACAAAAATTAATAAGAAAAATTCTCTAAGTTTCATGACTCATTCTCCTTTCCCTCAAAGTTTAATGTATCTGACATTATGAGAGAAAAATAAGGAATTGAACCATTTGATTTTTCATCATTCAATACCTCAAATATTTTTTTCACAGCTTCTTTTTCTATTTCTTTGATTTTTTTTATTGCTTCAAAATTGATAGACTCCGATAAAGAGTAAAATAAGTTTTTTCCATCAGAAAGTTTTTCTGGTTGGTAGAACTTAACTAACTCCGGCAAGTGTTTAGTCGCAACAAATAGATCTAGAGAAAAATTTTTATTTTTAGCATGTATAAATTTCCCTTCTTGTTCAATTAGACCTACATCTTTAAGCTCTTCTAACTTTTCAAGGCCAAGTTTTCCAAAATTATCTGATACCCATGTCGAAGTACTACCGACTCTATTAGCTGAGGACTTATAGATGAAATATTTAATTGAATCTGTAAGTTCTATGTTTAAATCCGCTTGGATTTCATGCTGAGAACCACTTTCTATATATGTACCAAAAGAACTTTTTAATATTTTTTCAAGTTCACCTTCAGATTGGTTTACAATTTCTTCTAATCTTTTTTCATTTGTAACAGCACTTAAGATGTTCAAAATAGTATGAGGAGCTGGATCCCCCTTAATAGATCCATTTCTAATACGTCTTAAAGTTGTTGCACCCACACCACTTTTAAGTGCCAAACTATTAACACTTAGGTGGGGAAATTTATCAAAGTATTCATCCACAATTTCTTTTAATTGTTCACATGAGTTCATCAATTCCTTCCTTGAGCGACTGTGATAAAAAACAGACTATCAAATACTGACGATCTAAGTACTAAAACCCTATCTATATTAAACAAAATTGCTCAAATGTTATTAATTGAAAGCTTCTTTTGATGAATTATTAAATACTTATAAAAAAGTGGGGACAATCTGCCCCCTCTCCCACTAGATATTCAGTTAAAATTACCTAATAAACTCTCCCCGTAGTAATTCTAACACTCACTTTGGTGATTAGAGTTTTCCTCTAAACCAGCAATAAAAAAACAATATAACTAAAAAAAATGATTTAAAAGTTTAAACTAATTATGATCAAACAAAGTGCGCCACATGAGCAAACATTCCCAAATTAACAAACCACATGGCCCACATTTTTTACAATTCATTTTTTTTAACTTTAAAATCAATAATCAAACATTTAAATTTTTATATATGTTTTCTTTCGAATGAAAGATTCTTTATCTATGTGTGGGGGGAGTTTGCACAAGGTATTAAGGGCCAATTTATTGGCCCTTTATTTTATTCGGTAAAAGTTTTTATCAAAAATAAAATCATTAGGAGAATAGCCTTTCTCACCTTCTGGAACTTTATTCTTAAAATACTTTTTCCATATTGAATAATTTTTTTTAAAGCTCATTTTTTTAACTCTAATAGATTCAAATCCTAAGATCCTATTTAAAAATTTTACAACAAATTCTGAGCAATAAAGTTTTTCATCGTCCCAAGAGAAATCATTATCAAATTTTATATTCTTAAATTTTTTATAAACTGAGATAAATCTGTTTTCAGGTACATTACTATTTTCTAAATCATAACTTCGATATACAGCAACCTTACCTTCTTTTCTTTTCTGTTTTAGAAAGGTTTTAAGAGGTACTACGTGTACAGGACCTAAAGCTTGAGCAACCATTATTTTGTTTTTTCTTTTTAAAATTATACCTGAGTGAGAAAATGGACCATTTCCCTCATCCTCAATAACTGGACAAATATAACACTTTAATGAAATGACAATCACATCACCCGACTGAAACTCACTTGAATGTACATGAGAATTAAACAAGGTAATAAGGGTTATGAAATATAATGCTTTCATGATAATCCTCTAAAAAATACGTAAAACATTATTGCTACAGTTAAATTTTCTTAAGGTTGCTATAATTACTTTATTTTACTCAAGAAAGAAACCATAATTATAAGATAGAAAAATTATCTCAGGGAGTAGAGAATGAAGCTAATTTCAATACTAGCACTGCTTTTGACAATGAATGTGCAGGCAGCGCCTTTAAAATCTCAAATTTATGGATATGTTGAAGGTTATTTAGAAAAAGTTGAAAAGTCACCAACGAGAACAGGTGGAACATCAACAACAGAAGGTACACACTCTAGAACAGAAAACCCGCATGAGTTTGATACACCTCACATTAATTTTATGGTGAAAAGTTCAAAAGGATCTAAATATAGCTCTTTTTTAAACCTTGATGCTTCAGGATCAAGTGTTTCTATGAAAAATGGTTGGTTTGATGCCTCTCTTCACAATGACTTACTTAGGTTTAGAATTGGAAAAATCTATAGAAGATTTGGTCTATATAACGAAATACTAGATGCTGTTCCAACATATATGGGAATTGAGCCACCTGAACTATTTGATGGTGATCACCTATTATTAACAAGAACAACAAACTTCATGCTACATGGTGAAACAAGTATCGGAGGAGATACTCTAAGATACTCTCTAACAACTGGTAACGATGAGAGATTTAATAAAGAAGTTCCAATTGGTGGAGACGTTAGGTATACAAAGTATGGAAACTCTTATGAGTTAACTGTTGGATCTTCATTTTATTTTTCTGATAAAGCAAAGCCATCTGTAGCTGTTGGAAGTGGATCACCAAACGGTGGTGTTTTAAACTGGATGAATTCTGATAGATATAAAGTATTAGGAGCTTTTACAGAGCTTATTAAGGGTGGAACAAAATTACAGTTTGCTTACTTTGTGGCCGATCATGATGCTAAAAGAAGTGGATCAAAGCTTCAATCTTTAAGTACAGCAGCTTTAAATAATAGACAAATTCAAAGACTATGTAATGGGAATATGTCGACTTGTTCAGACAGTGGAGTAAATTATAAAGTTAAAACTTGGTATATAAGAGCAGGTCACACTTTTAATACATCTATGGGAGACTTTACTCCATATGTACAGTGGGATTTTTATGACAATCCTGAAACTGTTGCAACTAAAAGTAATGGTGGTGATAACGAAGCAGGTGTAGCTGATGATGGAAAGTTTAAAAAGCAAACTCTTGGTGTTGTGTATCAACCAGACTTACAAGTTGCTATTAAATTAGATGCATCAAATCACTCTCAAAAAATTGAGGGACAAACACTAAATTATGCTGAATTGAGAGGATCATTCTCATATATTTGGTCATTATAAGTAGGAGCTTGTCATGAAATATATAGGTTTATTTTTAATTTTAATTTGTAGTATAAATAGCGCTTTTGCTTTAGATTTCTCAGTAGGCTCAAAGGCCCAAAGCGTAACGGCCGATGAATTAAACAACCTTTTAAGACAGGGGAAAGATAATTACAAAGGTTCAAAAATAATTATTTCTAAAGACGCGAAAATTCCGCAGCCAATAGAAAAGAAGTGGGTTATCAGAAAATTATCTGGAGAAAGTGTACCTGAAAAAGGTGAACCAAGTGAATCAGTTATATATATAAAAAGTTTCTAAATACTTTTGGTAGATCAGATCATTCTGATCTACCTTTTTTCTTCTAAAGTTCTTTGATAAAGTATACAAAACAAACTTTTGACGAAGAAAAATATGGAAGCCCCTTTTTTATCACTGCTTACTTTTAAAACAATAACAAACTCAATCTGGACATTGTCTTGGATTTCAATTGTAGTTTTAACGATAAAACATAATAAAATTTACTTCCCTCCTTTAGCAAACTCTTTCGCTCTAGGCTGGGAAGTAGCTTCATTAACTCAATTTAATGTTTTACCAGATACATTTTTATTTAAGTTGAATTATGTTTGTTGGCCAATATTAAGCTTGATTGCAGGAATTTATTATTTAAGATTGACAAGAGATTTAAAAAACAAAGTAAGATTTATAGTTTATTGCTTTAGCTCATTTCTGCTTAATATTTATATTATGAAAGTTTTTGATAATGATGGAACTTTTTTATTTTCAGGCACATTATTAACTTTTATCATTTCTCTATCTTTTCATTTTTACTATAGAGATAAACACCAACCAATGATGATCGGTATACCTAGATCAACAACAGCACTACTTCAATCTATTGTAGTAATACCTATGATTGAATTTATTATAATATTAATCCCAATACATCTTTTAAGAATAGGTATTATCCTCATAGAAGGAAATTACCTATATAAGACTTTCAAAATAAAATCTAAATTAACATAATCTGCTAGAAAATATTATTGAGGAAAAATTTCATATTGCTCAATATGATAATTGTTTTCAGACCGAATTAATAATTGTCTTTCATACTTTTCTTCCAAGCTTTCAATTAAATCTAAATCTTCGCTACATAATTGTGCAGTCACTTCCGGATGGGCATAAATAAAGATCTTTCTCCCACTAGAAGATTGTAAAGTTTTTATCAGCTCTCTAATTAGCTCGTAACAAACAGTCATTACAGATTTTACATTTCCTGTACCTTCACAGTAAGGGCATGACTCACACATTGCACGAATCAATGTATCTCTAGTTCTCTTACGAGTCATTTCAACTAAACCCAGTCCTGAAATTGGTAGAACATTAGTTTTTGCTCTATCTTTTTTCAAAGCTTCAAGAAGAGATTGATAAACAGTATTACGATGCTCTTCTTTTTCCATATCAATAAAATCAATGATGATAATACCACCACAATTTCTAAGTCTTAATTGATACGCTATTTCTTTAACTGCTTCTAAGTTAGTTTTAAGTATTGTCTCTTCTAAAGTTTTACGACCTACAAATTTTCCAGTGTTAACATCAATTGATACTAATGCTTCTGTCTGATCAATATTTAATGACCCTCCAGATCTCATATAAACTTTATTAGAAATGGCCCTTTCAACCTCTACGTCGACACCATAATGCTCAAACAATGGTGCTTCACCCATATATAGTTCACTTTTACCTTTTAATGAAGGAAGGTATTTTGATGTGAACTTTTCAACTTCTTTTTGATTCTCCTTATTATCAACTAATATTTTTGAAACATCTTCATCTGTAATATCTCTCAATATTCTTTGAATAAAATTTAAATCTCTATGAACAAGACTCGAAACTTTTGTATTTTTTTCTTTTTTGGCCACTTCTTTCCAAATTTTAACCAACATATCGTAATCTGTTTTTAAAGTTTTATACGATTGTCCTTCGGCCACAGTTCTTGCAATTACACCTTTGCCTTCTGGTCTAATTGTATCTAGAATATCCTTCAATCGATCTCGTTCTTCTTCATTTTCAATTCTTCTAGATACGCCTGTATGCTCAATGAATGGCATATAAACAATGTGTCTGCCAGCAAGAGTGATATGCCTAGTTACTCTAGGACCTTTTGTAGAGATTGGCTCTTTAGCAACTTGTACTAAGACCTCTTCACCTTCTTTTAAAAAGCTTTCAATACTAACATCTGGACGAAACTTCATATCGACTTGCTCAGATAAAGTGCTCATCTCATCTGGAATGACCTTACCTATTCTTTCTTCTTCTGCCTTTCTTGTTTTTTCGGCCATTTCTCGCTGTTCAGCTAAAGTTGGAATATAAGCATCGTCCACATATAAAAACGCGGCCTTTGTCCACCCGATATCAACAAATGCTGATTGCATACCAGGTAATACTCTTATGACTTTTCCCTTATAGATATTTCCTACATGAGGATGATCGTTATTTGTAGAAGTCTCGGCCCTCTCCATAAGTAAATCGAGAATTTCTTGATTTTCCATAAGCGCAGCTCGGCACTCATTTAGTGTCTGATTAATTAATAATTGTTTTGCCATTGAAAATTTCCTCTAATCATTTTTTGATTAGGAATGCTACAGATTAAAATATTGCAAAGCCTAAACAGAAATCAACTAGATATATGGCCGTTCTACCAACCCTAATTTTACACTAAGCCTTGCCAAAGAAACACGTCTTTCTCTTATTTATTTACTAAATGAATATGTGTAATATATGAAGGTGTGTTATAGACATACTTATTAATAGTTCATAGAATTAGCAAAATGAAAATTATTGGAATCTCCAAGTAAACTATTATGAAACTTTCTTCTAAGAAAATAAAACACGTAACTCTTATAAGACCGCCATTAGTCTTACCAGTTAGCTCCCATCAGGCTCAACAAGGAGTTCCTCCTTTAGGAATGGCCTACTTAAGTGCTGCTCTAAAAGAAAATGGTTATTTAGTTAGTTGTATAGATTCAACTGGTGAAGATTTACTTAATTTTAGAACATTTGAAGTAGAAGGATTAATGACTAACGGTCTTATTATAGATGAGATACTTGATAGAATTAGTTTTAATACCGATATTATTGGAATTTCATGTATGTATTCAAACGAATGGGTATATGTAAAAAAATTAATTCCAGAGATAAAGAAAAAATTTCCTGAAAAACTTATCATTATGGGTGGAGAGCATATAAATGCAGAATATGAATATTCACTCAAAACAATTAAAGAAATAGATATTGCTGTTTTAGGTGAAGGTGAAGAGACTCTTATTGATCTTCTCGACTCATTAAATAAAGAAATAGATATTTCTAAGGTCAATGGACTCGCCTATTTAAATAATGAAGGCAATATTATCAAAAATCCTCCACGTCATAGAATAAAAGATATTAATAGTATCGCTTGGCCTGACTGGTCTGGAATTCCTCTTGGCAACTATTTAGATAAAGGCCTAGGAAATGATACACAAAATAAAAGAAGTGTTCCAATCCTAGCTTCTAGAGGTTGTCCCTATCAATGTACTTTTTGTACGAGTCCATATATGTGGACGACTCGTTGGATTCCAAGAGATGTAAACGATGTAATAAATGAAATAAAGTTTTATGTGAAAACATATCGGGCCAATCATATAGAATTTTTTGATATGACTTTGGTAATCAACAGAAAATGGATAAAAAGTTTTTGTGAGAAAATGATTGAAGAGAGTTTAAATATAACTTACTCACTTCCTACAGGAACAAGAACAGAAGCATTAAATTCTGAAGTAATATCTCTTCTTAAAAGAAGTGGTTGTATTAAAATGAGTCTTTCTCCTGAGAGTGGTTCAGTGAAAACACTTAAAAGAATAAAAAAGAGGCTCAATCTTTCTCACATGCTCGACACAGTAAAAAAATGTAATAAGCTTGGACTCATTACTAAAACTAATTTCATTTTTGGTCTACCAGGCCAAACTCTTTTTGAATGTGTTGAATCTTTTATTTATATATTTAAAATTGCTTTTTATGGAGGTAATGACGTCGCATGTTTTTCATTTGTTCCTTATCCTGGCTCAGATTTATTTGACCAGTTAATGGAAGAAAATCAAATAAAACGAGATGATCAATATGAGAATTTCCTTTCAAAAAATATTTACAGCAGGGTTGCTGATTGGAAATCTTGGTCAAACTACATCTCCGATTCAATGATGCCATTTTTAGTTGTAGGTGGAATGGGATGGTTCTTTTTTTGGAGCTTTTTATTTAGACCCCATCGATTTGTTATTTTACTCTATGAACTTCTTACTAAAAAACCTTCTACGATGTTAGCGATGCTTTTAGATGGTATTTTTAAGAACTTTGTTATTGGAAGAAAATCTAAAAAATTAATTAAGAGTTCATAAGTGCCCCACAATAGATCTTTAAATTATTATCAAATAATTCAAATTCTATTTATTATATTTTTTTCAATCTTGCTCATAAACTTTCGTAACTTCGAAAACTTATGGATAGATGAGTTTATTTATATTCAAACTTCAGAGAAAAGTTTTTTTGAGTTACTTAAGTATTTGTTCACCAATGAAGTTCATCCTCATCTTTTTTATTATTTTAAAAATCTATCAACTAGAGCTTAAATAATAAACGTACGACATTTTCACTTTTTAGTTTTGTCTTATTACCTATCTAATAATAAACTAAATATATGGAAGTCGTTATACTTGCAGCTGGTAGAAATACGAGGCTCAAACTAAATTTTTTAGAAAAAACATTCAAACCGCTAGTTTCAGTGGGTGATCAAAAGTTAATAGAGTATAGCTTAAATAATGCCGTCAAAATAAATGCTAAAAAAATAAATATTATCGTCAGATCAAATAATACAGACATCCAAGGTCATTACGGAGATAGTTATAGCTCAATTCCAATAAACTATATTATTGATAATAATCCTAGTGGACTTGTTAGTTCATTTTCTAAATATATTTATAATAACGAGAATATTCTACTCTCTCTTAGTGACGAAATATTTATAAAATCAATTCATGAAAATCTTTCCAATACATTTTTAAATTCAGACATAGATATTTTAATTGGTATTGAAAGAGTAAGAAATATCTCAGATGTTCAAAAAACTTATGGATTTAATATAGATTTGAAAACTGGAAATCTTAGTAAATTCATTGAAAAGCCCGACTTTCCAGTGAATCAATTTCGAGGTACTGGAAATATCTTCTTTAAAAACACTGCCCTCAAAAAATTAGGAATTGAAAATAAAGGATTTGAGGAGCTTGTAGATATATTAAACTATGCAACGGAACTAGGTTTAAAAGTACAAGGCCATGAAATTTGTGAGAAATATTTTAATATTAATACAGAAGATGATTATAATGAGGCCAATAAATACTTATGCACAAATTAAAAAAAATTGTCATCATCCCTGTTTATAATGAATCAGAAAATATAAGTGAACTAATTCTAAGTTTAGAAAAGATATGCGATATTTGTATTATAAATGATTACAGTACAGACAATACCCTTGAAATTTTAAAACAATTTAATTTCATTCACATAATAGAAAATGATTGCAATTTGCATATTAGTAAGAGTATTCAAAAAGGTTTTAAATACGCAATAAAACAAGAATATGATCTTATAGCAACAATGGATGCAGGTAATAGTCATTCTCCATCAGATTTAGAAAACTTATTTAAAAATCATAATTATGACTTAATTTTATCAAGAAGAGTTTCAAAAAAAAACATCCCCATTTTTAGAGATTTAATTAGTAAAATAGGAAATATTATCTTTAATTTCTTGTATTTAAAAAAAGGAAGTCAATTCACATTTATTTTTGATTCAACATCTGGTTTAAGGATCTACTCAAAAAAATCTGTTTCAAATATATTAGAAAATAAAATTGTATCCAAATCATTTGGGTTTCATATGGAGTCTTTATATAGAGCAAATGCATACAAAAATAAGATAGTCCAAATTCCGATTGACTATAATTTTACTGGGTCATCATTCACTTTAAAATCATTATTAGATGCTTTAAAAACGATTACATTTCTAATAATAAAATCTTAAAGAAACATTCCTGCTACAGAAGCTGTCATTAGACAAGCAAGAGTTCCTCCGATTAATGATTTAACACCTAAGCGCGCTAGGTCTGTTCGTCTATTGGGAGCAATCGTTCCAATTCCTCCCAATTGAATTGCAATTGAGCTAAAATTGGCAAATCCACAAAGTGCATAAGTAGATATAGCAACTGCACGAGGAGACATATTTTCAATATTGGCCTGTAAGTCTAGATAAGCAACAAATTCATTTAAAATTAGTTTTTTACCTAATAAAGTTCCAACCATTGTAATATCACTTGAAGGCACACCCATAATATAAGCGACTGGTGCAAATAAGTATCCAGTTATTAGTTCTAAACTCAAAGTTGGAATACCAAATAAACTTCCAAAATATCCTAGTATTCCATTTAACATTGCAATTAATGCAATAAATGCTAGCAACATGGCCCCTACATTTAAAGCAAGCTTTAATCCTTCTCCAGCTCCATGTGCTGCTGCATCTATAAAGTTAACAGATTGGTTCTCAATTTCTTCTTTTACTTCACCAGAAGTAAGAGAACTTTCTGTTTCTGGAACTAATAATTTTGCACAAACTAAAGCAGCCGGAGCTGACATAACAGAAGCTGCCAATAAATGACCTGCATCAATACCTAGGCCAACATAAGCAGCTAGTACACCACCAGCGACAGTTGCCATTCCACCTGTCATTAAGGCCATTAATTCTGAATATGTCATTTTCTCTACGTATGGTTTTACAACTAAAGGTGCTTCCGTTTGTCCTGCAAATATATTTGCAGCGGCAGCAAGTGACTCAGCTCCACTTGTCCCCATAATAACCATCATTATTTTAGCAAAAAATTTAATTACCTTTTGCATTATTCCTAAATAATATAAAACACTCATTAAAGAGCTCATAAAGATAATCGTTGGCAGAACCATAAAAGCAAAAATCCAACCACTTTTTTTAGGATCAACTAAATTGCCAAATAAAAACTGACTACCTTCATTAGTAAAATCTAAAATACTAGTAAAAAAAGTTCTCGCTCCATCAAATATTTGATGACCAAAAGAGGTTTTTAAAATTATTAAACCTAAAACAATTTGAAGTAAAACGCCTGATAAAGTCGTTCGCCAATTAATCTTCTTTCTATTTGTACTTAGTGCAAATGCAATAAACACAAATAAGGCCAACCCAATAAATGATATAAATCTTTCCATTACAACACTAACCCTTTTATTACTTCTATAGATTCTTTAGGAATTTCATCTTTTGCTAATTTCTCAATTAAAAACTTTTTTATTTCGCTAGCTGGGACAGCAAAGTTAACAATTTCCCACAGCCTCTCATCATCATTTTTAAAGAAATCATTTAACAAGCTATCATCATTTAATAACTGATCTGTTCCGCCCCATAAAACACCAACAATCTTCTCACTATCTTTTGAGAAAATAGGCGAACCAGAGTCGCCACTAGAAGCATCACAGCCTATTAACATTGTCCAAGTTACTCTTTTTTCATTTTTAGATTTTAAGTTATAATTCAGCAATCTATTGTTATCAGCATAAGTTTTACAATTGCCACCGATTTCATATTTCAAAACTGATGCAGATTTATTCCTATACTTCCCAAAACCTGCAGTCATCAAAGGCTCTCCTTTAGGAAGGTCTTCAGAAAAGTCGAAGCTTAGAGCATAAGGAGCTAATGATTTTTCAAGCTTTGGACTAACATCAATTTCAAATAAGGCCAAATCGATTTCTTCCCAAGTTCCAATAAAACTCTTACATCTAAAACCTTTTCCAGTTAACTCAATTTTACTACTTTCATGGGTATACTTTATATGAGGAAATCTAATGGCATCTAGCCTAGGAACTTTTATTTTCTTTTTTATTAATTCTAAATCATCAAAGCAGTATGACATTCTTTTATTGAATACTATATTGTTTGCTAGTACATGATTATTTGTAGCAACGATATGCTTTCCTTTAATTTTTCCCAAATAAAAGCCTGTTCCATAGCCCGCCACATTCGTAACTTTTCCGATACCCTTAAATTTATTTAAAACTGAGTTTGATAAAGAGTTAGCTTTAAGTGCTTCTGAGTAAAAATGCTTGTCCCAACTACTTCCAACTTGATTTTTGTCAGTTTCTTGGATTGTAAGGGCCTTACTTACATTTACAGTTCTTGGTCCACAAGACGCCCCTAAAAATAGAATTGCCAATAAGGCCAAAAACATAAAAATCCCCTATTATCTAAATATTTACGGAAACTATCATGGAGATGAATTCTTATCTATAAAATTGAAAAAATTTACCATTTAAAGCATTAATTTAGAGCCCATAAAGATAGCAATTCCGACCATTAGATAACCCGAAATCTTAGAAAAAATAGTTAGCTTTTGTCCTGTTAAATATCCTTCATATCTACCAACTACTTTAGTTAAAAATAGAAACCACAAAAAGGTACCTATTGAAAGACCAAATGAAACTAAAACATTATTAATAGTGCTCAAAGGAAATAATGTTAAACTTTTAATAAATGCTCCAACTCCAGTCATCGTAATGATCAGAGTTGGGTTTGAAGTATAAAGCACAACTCCAATAACAAAGGCCCCCACCAAATCCCTTTTGCTACTGCTCTTTTTAACTTCTATCAAATCAATATTTTTAGTAAAAATTTCCTTAATTCCAAGGAGTAAAATAATAAGAATACCAACCGATTTCATATATAAAGTATATTCATCATTAAAATTAAAAAATGATAATCCAGTCATTATCACTAAAAAGTAAATCAAATCCATCAAAGAACCACCGGCAGCAATTGCCAAAGCCTGACCAGCTCCTTTTCGGATAAATGTATTCACAACCCAAACATTAATTGGGCCAACGGGAATACACATTATAAAGCCAATTAATAAACCGCAAACAAAAGCACTCATGCTTTAAAGTCTAACCATTTCTCCAACAATTTGCCCACGATTATTTGTTAATTTAACAAAAACTCTAAAATAAGCACCAGCTACATAATCTTTAAAAACTTCGCCTGCAGCACTAGTAATTTCATAATTAGACTCTGGCCCTAAATCAAAATTCACTGTGATGGATTTACCTTTCATTAAGTCCAAATATTCTTGTTCGCTCATTAAATCTTTAAGATTTAATCTCAAGTTAAGTCTAGAATCACCTTTTCTTAAGTAAGTTGACTCTGAAATAATCTCATAGCTCTCACTATCTATAGCTCTAAGTCTCATATTTTTCATTAGATATTGAATTCTAACTCTTTCTAAATCTCCACTATCATCAAATCCAAGTATTCGAGTTACAGTATATGGACGAAGAGGTTGAATTACTTTGAACTTTGCAGAGTTACCTTGATCACGACAAACGAACTTATTGTATTTAACTGTTAAATTCATTATCTCCCCATATAACTGAACTTTAGGAGAATGAATTAAATACGCTCCAAAAGAAGGCTTATATGCATCTGCCTTTTGCGAACATCTTCCAATGCTTCCATCTAAAACATTTATTACTTCGACCTTAGATGCTGAATGAGCAGAAACGATATTGGATGACATCAACATCCCAATTAATAAATACGCTTTCATAAAATCCTCAACTATTGTTTCCCAGAACATACCACAAAATAGACTCGCCGCAACATCTAATTCAAAGGCACTATACTTTTTATAGGACCTCTAACAAAATTTATTTAAGATATATTGCTTAATGGCCCCTTAAATGTAGTTATGCTATAACCCTTCCAAATACTTATTTGGAGCGAATTTGAGCGAATCATTCATTATCACTGGTGCTACAGGCTTTGTCGGAAGTGCCCTAGCGGCGTATGCCCTATCTGAGGGTAAAATGGTGTATGCCCTCTCTCGTGATGACAAGAATGGTCAACGAACTAGAAAATGTATTCAGGTTGCTGCCAAAGGAATGGGAATTAGAATTAACTCTAAGAATATTGGAGTTCTTCCATTTGGTGAAGATGGAATTATTGAGGCCATTAATTTCGTTCCTGATAGATCTCAAGTAAGTTTTTGGCATTGTGCTGCTGAAATGACTTACAACTACAAGAAAATGAAAAAAAGTATCGAGTTTAATGTATCTAATACTCTTAACTTTTTGCAACTATCTCACTCTTTAGGAATAAAGAGGTTTTATTATTTCTCAACTGCTTTTACTTCTAATAAAACAGGACCAATTGAAGAAGAGATACATCTCCAAAATGCGCCTGAAAATGCCTATCAGGCCAGCAAGTGGATGGCCGAAACGATGTTAAATTATAGAGCAAAAGAATTAGGGCAGCCTCTTACAATACTTAGGCCAGGTGTGATCATTGGTCATAGTAAAACAGGCTGGTCAAGTGGCAAAGCATTTGGCTTCTTCATGTTTTTAAAGGCCATGGAAAACCTATATAAACAAGGTGTAAAAGAAGTTATGCTCAATATAGACCCTGAAAATGAAGCTCAATTAATAACAATTGATCAAACAATTGAATGGTCACTTAAAGTTCATAAACACGATCAAAAGAAATTTGAAATAATTCATTTAATTAATAAAGATAGATCTTTATGCAAAATGAAAGATGTTGCAGCTCTATACTCTAAATATTCTGGAGTAAAATTAAGCTTTGGCCCACCAAAATCCGTTTCTGATCATATGTTTGAAAAGTACGTGAAAATGAATAAAGAATTTGCAGGTAGAGAATGGGAATTTTCAGAAAAAGGCCTTGATGACTTTGGAGTTAAAAATAGAAAAATTCTTACTGAGCATATGGATCTTTCAATGATGCATTTCATTTCTGCTCCTAACCAAACTATAATTAAAAAAGTTCCTCGAATTTACACAAGGATTTTAAATAATAAATCCATTCCTAAAAATGAAGTTTTGCTTGATCTTGTTTCTAAACTTGGAAAGTTAGTTAGATAAAAGCAAGTATCTGAAATCTATAGGCAACTATATCTCTATTCAAAAATATGATATAATCCCAGACTATGAATTTTTTTATAGTTTTAATCCCCCTATTTATTAGTGCATGCTCTAGTTTAACATTCCATAAAAATATGGAATATAATTATCAATTAGATCAAGGCCATAATGGAATTTACACTTTAAAAATTGAACCTAAAAAAAGTAGTGCATTAGGTGTAACTGAAGTTGCCGAATTATTTCAGTTTAATAATTGTATGAAAAGAGAAGGAAAAGTTCATAACTTATTACAAAGTAATTATGACAAGGATAAAAATACTATTTCTTTACAGTTTAAATGTGGGCTCACTAATAAATACCAACGAAACACAATTGTGGATATCGCACTATCAATTTGTCTTAAAAAAGACATGTATAATGACACGAAATTATTTTGCCAAGAAACTCTTCCAATCGCTAAAAAATGGAAAAAGGCTCACAAATAACAATAAAATCAAACACTTAAGAGTTAACACTCAAATATTTTCTATTTGAAACATTTCTCTTAAATGTTACAATTACAGGAAACAACTTATTTTTCTAAATATAGGATACTTAATATGAAAATCATTACAATTGTTTTCCTTTCAATAATTTTTTCTTTAAACGTTTACTCTGATGATTCCCGTAATCTAAATAATAAATGCAAGGATGAAATTCGAAAAAGTTGTAGTGGAATTAAAAATGTTTTTGGTTGTTTAGCAAAAAATAAAGAAAAACTTTCTAGTGCATGTAAATCTACATTATCTGAAGTGGAGTCAAAGTTTAAAATGATTCATAAAGGATGCGCTGACGACTACATCAACAAATGTGATAATTATGATGTTTTAAATTCAAGAGACATTATTAGATGTGGTGCTACAAACTTAGAGAAATTTTCATCCCAGTGTCAATACCAAGCTGATAGATGTAAAGAAGATGTTCAAAAATTTTGTAATAATGTTGAGAAAAAAGATTTAAACCTTATTGGAAGATGTATTTATTCAAACCTAGATAAGCTATCAAGTAAATGTAGAGACTCATTAAAGTAATATTAAATCTACTTGTTTTTTTGATATAGAATAATTTCACTTCGATCTAAAATGTCGTGTGTTAATTTAAACTTTCTTACTGCATCGTAATTAAGCTTGGCCATTTTTAAATTTAATTCTTCATCCTTAGGTCCACCGATGAAATATATATAGTAGTCTGGTTGAACTTGTTCAATAATTTCAAAGATTGCTTTAAAACTAGAATCAAACTGATCAGAGTTTGCTTTAATTATTTTAAATGTATCTGATGAAACCAACCCGAAAGCACATTTCACTTCACCTCTATACTTCCACCCTAATACACCTAATTCCTGCGTTAATAAAACGGGAGATTTAATAAAATCACCTTTTTCCGAATTTATGAAATTAGCAATTTTTTCATAAACTTGAATGCGGCTATTAAAATAATGAAGGAAGTAGTTTGTTTTATCTCGTACTATAAATCCATAAATAGGCATTAACGATAAAATTATCTTCGGTATGAATATTAAACCAATAATGTGACTTCTACTTAATGCTAAATTTAACAGAAGTATTAATCCTAAAGGGAATAAGATATTAGGCCAATACCAAAAACTTAAATAAACTTCAGAGAATAAATATAATAAAAAAAGAATTAGGCAAAAGATTAGTACTTCCCTATAAATTTGCTTATTTTTGCCCAATTTAAGATAAAAAAGAGAGAATAATCCGACACAGAATGTAACTAAAATTAAAAGAGTTAAATTACCAAATCTATCATAAAAACATGTCGACTCCTTTAATACTTCATTACAAATATAGTAAGGAGTGTGATTATTAACTAAGAAACTTAAAGATTTAATTCCAACTCCATAACCATCATACAAAAACTTTTTTGCCAAATAAGGAGAAGGTATAATAGTTCCATAGAAATAAAATAAATAAATGAAAAATGAAAAGAAAACTAATATGCTCCCTTTCCAAAATTCTTTATTTTTATACATAAATATTAAGTTTATTACCCATAAAATTGAAAACTCATTTCTTGTGAAAACACATAGTGATAAAAATACGCTTGAAACCAAAACATTTTCTTTAATCCTATACGTAAGATATAAAGTAAAAAAAAGACATAAAAGAGATGATTCCATAAGACCTAAGACACTCTGATTTAAAGTGACATGGATTAACAACACAGATAAAAGAGTTGATGCTAGCTTAGAAAACTTATGACTAAGTAATTTACGTAAAAAATAAAATAGAGTTGAAAAGACAACAAATTGCAAGAGTAAAACAATTTTGATCTTTGCACCAAAAATTGAAAATAAAGTACTTAATAACAATATCCATGTATGAGAACTTGATCCCATAACAGGGTCATTAATATTAAAATAAGGTAGACCAAGTTCAGCAAAGTTACGTGAGATCCTCATGTGTATAAATGCATCATCAAACGGATTAGAAGCGTAATATGAGATATAAAAATAATAAAAAACTAAAATTAGTCCATAGATAATATTAGAAATATTTATTTTTTTAACCATAAAGTTCAATTTAAATCCCTTAATTTATAGTATTTTTTAAAAAAGTCATCCATGTATAATAAATAATATTTATAAAAGGCTTTTTAGCTAGAATACTTCAAAGGTTATTATTATCCTTTGAAGATTTCAATAT